>CP064973.1 GCA_016699365.1 Candidatus Nomurabacteria bacterium
TATCTTTGCAGTGCATCAATCGCAACATGCTCATCTTCCTCAAGTGTTGTTATATGAAAAAGTACTTTGTTCTTTAAAATAATCTGAAAGATCATCTCTACCAGATAGTTTGTATGGATTTTAAGTAAAGAAATGGTACTTTTAGGCCATCATATACTGAAGCAAATCAAAAATAAACGTTTATACAGAAAGTTTTGACTGGATTTTCTAAATTTTCTTGTAGGTTTACTAAGTTGATCATAAATTTATTTAAAGAGCTCCTCTACCTGAACCTTAAGAGCTTTTGCTAGATTAGTAATAGTTGAAAGAGTCGGATTATTTTTTCCGTTTTCAATATTACTAATAAAAGATTTATCAACATTAAGAGTTTGAGCTAACTCTGTTTGAGTAATGTTTTTCTTCGATCTAATCTTTTTGAGATTTTCTCCCAACTTTTTGGCGTCATCTTTCATAAAAAGAGTATAGCATAAATCGTTGTATTAAACTACAACAAAAGCAAGTCATTTCTGACTTGCTTTTGTTTGCTAGTTTCGACCCTTGTCGAGTGCTCGAACTAGCTCTCTATTGTGACCCTACCGGGAATCGAACCCCGATTTAAAGCTTGAAAAGCTTCCGTCCTAACCGTTAGACGATAGGGCCATATACTTTTAAACCCTAAGTAAATAGGGTTTAAAATCACGGAGCGATTATAACATTTAAATCAATAAAATCAAAGGTTTGGAGCTTCAACACTTGGGCTCTTCTTACCAAATATTATAGAATCCAAAGACCATACTCCTCCACCAAGGACAAATAGGATTGATAGAAGTCCAAAAAGTGTTATATGTGAATACACAGCTTCTTTGAAGAAGAAAAACGATAGGGACAAAACTCCAAATGCAATTATTGAAGAGAGTCTAGTAAATAGACCTAAAATCAACATCAATCCTATAACAAATTCAACTATACCCGAACCAACAACCCAAAGACTTGGGTCAACTGGGATTACAGATGTTAGATGAAAATTATTTACGACAAGTTCTGATAGATGTGGATTCAGTATCTTTTCGTACAAAGCTAAAAACATCATCGCTCCGCCGATCCCCAAACGCAAGATTGGTGAAGCTAGTGATCTTTTTATTTTGAGTGAATGTAGAATTTTGAAATTGAAAATATCATCAAACCCCGGACGCTCGTTGTGCAGAGCGAGGAATGCGATAGCTAGTACTAGAAAATCTAAATTACCAAGTAGATAGAAGTTTCCAGATAAACCAAATATATACAAACCAATTGTAAGTAGTGTGGTAGGTATCAACAAGAAGCCTGCCATGAAGAAGAACCCTAATAGAATTTCAATAAAAGCAATACTGCCTGTGGCAATCTCTATAGGAGAAACTAGAACCTGAGCTGTCCCCGCTCCAATAAGAGCAATACCGAGTGAAAGTCGTATCGCCCAAGGCAAGAACTCGTCGTATGTCTTCAGTCTATCCACAACACGCCCTGCCCAAGATTTCAGAAAAATACTTTTACGATATATAAAAGCAATCAATACTACTGCAAGTATTATAGAAAGAGTTATATTTATAGTTGTCTGTGATGAGAGAGCTTTTAGAACATACAAAGCATCTTCTCCTGAATTGGCAATAAATTCTTCTTCTGTCAGCACATAACCTACATGGGCGGCGGCTTTGCTAAAAAAAACAAAAACACCCAAAAGAGAAACTAAAAATATTTTTTTCATATCTATATTTTAACACAAAAATTAAAACCGCTCACTTGAGCGGTTTTTTGTTTTTATATTTCTTTAAACACTTTATATTCAAATGCCGGACCTTTTGGAGTGTACTCGACGACAAGCATGTCGCCGGAATTCTCCAGTTCTGCATATCCAGCATTCCACAGTTTTTGAGCTGTGGACAGATCCACATGATGGAGCATCTTGTGTGGTGTTCCACTTTCATGGACGAATACACACACTATCTCCTTCTCTTCAAAATACATAACCTTACTTAGTTCATCAACGAACGCAAGGTTGAAGGCTGGCCCATCTGAGTTATCAAATCTCCTCATGAGGCTTCTAGGAGCTTCCCCATTTGCTCCCATGTTTTGCATGCATACACGCAGGGTTTCTCTTGAAGTTATACTCCCTGAATCTACAAATCCAGCAGATAAGTCTACTCCACAATCCTTCAAAGACTGGGTAAGTTTTTCTGAGAATTCCTTCATTGAGAACTTCACCCGAAGTTCACTGTGAATCTTGTCTGTAAGTTTGTAATCGGTCGTTACCTCAGCAAATGAAGCTGCTTTGATAAAGATAAGCTTTTTTGTTTTTTTAGTGGTTTGTACTTCTCTTTCCATAAATAACTTTTTTATCACTATACCACATATAGTTTTTTATTCAAGCGAAGGATTCGTATTGAATTGAACCTAAATATATAGTAAGTTATAGCTACACAACCAATTATATTTGCGCGGTTAGCTCAGTTGGTAGAGCGACCCCTTGACGTGGGGTAGGTCAGAGGTTCGAATCCTCTATCGCGCACAAAATTTCCGAAGGAATATTTTTGCAAGATAAGTGAGCAAACTGCTTTGCTCACGTGAGGATTCAAACAGCGGAGCTATATTTTTCTAGCAAGAAAAATAAGCGAGCTGGTGCCCAGACAAAACTTTTTGACGAAAAAGTTTTAGTCGAGGGAGAATCCTCTATCGCGCACAGCGTAAAGAAAAATCTGCATTTCTGCAGATTTTTTAGCTGTGCGAGCCGGAGTCATATTTTTTCAGCAGAAAAAATAGACGAGACAGGGTCGTGAAAATTTTGTTTTGACGAAAACAAAATTATTCCTGACCCCAAAATTAAAACTCGCTATATAGCGAGTTTTTTTATTTCATGAATTCACCTACTTTCAAACAAGCTTCGTGAATTGCATTTTCGAGATTGTCATTTAAAATCACGACATCAAATTCATTTGAAAAAGACAACTCTTCTTCTGCCTTTGCAAGACGCGTGAGTATTTCTTTTTCTGTTTCAGTATTTCTAAAACGAATTCTATCTTCCAATATTTTCATCTCAGGAGAAGGTGGTCTTACGAACAAGGTCAGTACATTTTTACCCAATTCTCTTTTTACCTTTAAAGCACCTTTTACATCAATATCAAGCAATGCTACTCCCCCGAGCCCAGATATCCGAGCAAGTTCATTTTTTGAAGTACCATAATACCTGTCCTGGTAGACCTCTTCCCATTCAAAAAATTCATCGTTTTTTATCATTTCTCTGAATTCTTCGGGTGAAATAAAAAAATACTCGCGCCCGTCAATTTCTTGGCCACGAATATTTCTAGTTGTAGAAGACACAGAAAAAATTAAATTAGGGAAAGCTGTTCGCAGGGCTTTGGCAATAGTTGTCTTACCCGCCCCAGACGGTGCAGTGATTACGACTGCTTTATTTTCTTTCATTCTGAAATATGTTTGTTCCATATTGTACTTTAACACAAATCCAGAAATAGTAAATGTATACTAAAATAAAAAAAATCCCCTAAGGGATTTTTGTTTATAACAATTTAAGTAAAATCTCTTCCGAAATTTCCTCGACGGTTTTCTCTCCATCTATTTTATGGACACATACGCCAATTTCTTCTAAAAACAAAACAGCATCTCTCACATGCTCATGATAAAAAGAAAGTTTTCTTTTACGAGATTCTGGAGTTGCAGAGTCTTTCCTTGGAACCTTACCCTCTGACAGCAACTCTAGATTTCTGCGAACCATTCTCTCTTCTGCAACTTCATCACTAACTTTGATGTGAAATACTGTCATCTCTCTCCCAATACAATCTGTGTACATGCTAAACATAGACCTAGCCTCCTCTTCACTTCTCGGCGATCCATCAATCAGTATATGCCCCTTGCCTTGCCATTGCTCTAAAACTGCACCTGTCCATTGAGTAATTCCAAAGGCTGGAGATTGTAACCCTCCTGTGTCGTTTATATCAGCAAGTTTTTGACGCATATAATCAGAGTACTTTGGAATATTTTGCCTAAAGAGACCTCCAGTTTCCAAATAAAGTTTTTGAAAATCCTCTGGGCTGTATTTCTGAAACATTTCAAGAAGAATTTTCGCTTGAGTTTCCTTTCCACAAGCTGACTGACCGATAAGTACTATGGTCCGCTCGGTTGAAAATATTTTTCTAAGTGTTTCTGTGTCCTGTATTTTTACTGCTTCCATATGAACTAGTTTTTCTAGATTCTACGTATAAAATGACCAAAGTCAACAACAGATTCTCAATTTGACAATATTCTGCTAGTATCATATTTGTATGAAAATATTATCAATCGAAACATCTTGCGACGAGACTGCTATATCTATAGTAGATGTAAAACCAGGGAAAAATCCAATATTCAAGATACTGGGTAACGAAGTCGCCTCACAAATAGCTCTACACGCACAATATGGCGGTGTTTTCCCTATGATGGCAAAACGTGAACATGCAAAAAATTTCACCCCCTTGCTACTACAGGTTCTAAAAGAATCAAAACTTCTAAAAAAACGAACTAATAAAAAATCTATAAATACAAAGAAACTCGCAAAAGTAGAAAAA
Organism: Candidatus Nomurabacteria bacterium; assembly: GCA_016699365.1. Classification (NCBI taxonomy): domain Bacteria; phylum Candidatus Nomuraibacteriota; species Candidatus Nomurabacteria bacterium. The sequence continues at coordinate 4,572 of CP064973.1, forward strand.
CTTCTGGAACGAGAAGGCGAAATGTTTGGTGAAATAAAAGATTTCTATGAAAAATATTCTAATCCTAAAATAGATGCAGTTGCTGTAACTGTCGGACCTGGACTAGAGCCAACACTTTGGGTGGGAATATCTGCCGCAAAAGCTTTAGTTGAACTATGGGATCTTCCAATCGTACCCGTAAACCACATGGAGGGACACATACTTTCAGTTTTTCCAAAAGAAAAAGGTAAAAAATTTAAAATCGATAATATAAAATTGCCCGCCCTGTCCCTACTTGTTTCAGGAGGACATACTGAAATCGTACTCATAAAAGATATTGGTAAATATAAAATTCTCGGTGCGACAAGAGACGACGCCGCAGGTGAAGCTTTCGACAAAGTAGCACGTATGCTCGACCTACCATATCCAGGAGGACCGGAAATCTCAAGACTTGCGAAACTAGCAAGAGGTAAGAGTGCAAACACTTTGGTATTTCCTAGGCCGATGAAAGGAACACCCGATTTTAATTTTTCATTTTCGGGACTAAAAACTGCAGTGCTATACAAAATACGCGATATAGGCAAACTAGATCAGCTCACAAAAGAAGAAATCGCTCTAGCTTTTGAAGACGCAGTAATAGATGTACTCACTCATAAAACTATAAAGGCAATAGAAAAATATAAAATCAAAACTCTCATAGTCGGAGGAGGTGTTGCAGCAAATATTAGACTTCGAGAAGTTTTAAAAGAAAAAGTGGGTGAAGTAGATAAAAAAATTGATGTACACTTCCCTACACGAGAACTATCGACAGACAACTCCCTCATGATTGCAATCGCAGGATATATAACTTTCAATAAAAAGAAAAAAGGAGTAAATCCTAAAAGCATCAAGGCGAACGGGATACTGAAGCTCTAAATCTTCTCAAAAACGCTCCAAAATGCTATATTTTACAAATGAATCCTGAAAATAACATCCCCGAAAAACTACTAAAACCCTACGAACACAAAGAGACAGAATCTCGAATATATAAAGCTTGGGAAGAGAGTGGTTTTTTCAATCCAGACAAAATGATTGAAACTGGACTCACCTCTCCCGATGCAAAACCTTTCACAATAGTTATGCCTCCACCAAACGTTACTGGAGTACTACACATGGGTCACGGACTCATGCTTACAGTTCAGGATATTATGATCCGCTACAAAAGAATGAACGGATTTAGAACTCTCTGGATTCCTGGAACTGACCACGCAGCTATTGCAACACAATCAAAAGTAGAAAAAGAAATTCAAAAAAAAGAAGGTCTTTCTCGCCACGATCTAGGGCGTGATGAACTACTCCGAAGAGTAAATGAATTTGCTCAAGATTCTCACGACACTATAGTTTCCCAAGTTAGAAAAATGGGTTCCTCTTGTGACTGGTCACGAGAAGCTTTTACTCTTGATTCAACTCGAAACAAGGCGGTAAACACTGTTTTCAAAATGATGTATGATGACGGACTCATATATCGTGGACACAGAATAGTAAACTGGGATCCAAAAGGACAGACAACTATTGCTGATGATGAAATAGTTTATGAGGAACGTAAAGGAAAACTTTATACTTTCAAATATTCTCCTGACTTCCCTATTGCAATATCTACAACTCGCCCAGAAACAAAAGTTGGAGACGTTGCCGTTGCTGTACATCCAAGTGATGAACGATACAAAGAATATGTTGGAAAAACTTTCGAGAACATAGAATTTTGTGGTGCAAAAATAAATATAAAAGTTATTGCAGACGAATCTGTAGAAAAAGATTTTGGAACTGGAGCGCTCGGAGTAACCCCTGCTCACTCTATGATCGACTGGGAAATAGCCGACCGCCACGACCTACCTCGCCCACAAGTTATAAACGAATACGCAAAAATGGTAACAGAAAGCGAACTTCTAAATGGAAAGAAAGTTGCCGAAGCGCGCGAAATTGTTGTGTCTTGGCTACGCGAAAACAATCTTTTAGAAAAAGAAGAAGATGTAAACCAAAATATCGGAACAGCAGAGCGAACTGGTGGAGTAGTAGAACCACTTCCAAAACTTCAATGGTTTATAAACGTAAATAAACCAATCCCTGCGCGAGAAAATAAAACACTAAAAGAGATTATGCGTGAAGCAGTCGCAGGCGGTGGTGTAAAAATAATCCCAGAGTATTTCGACAAGACATATTTCAACTGGATCGACAATCTACGCGACTGGTGCATATCGAGACAAATCTGGTACGGACACAGAGTGCCTGTTTGGTACCCTGTTGGTTCTGATTTAGCAGAGAGTTTGCAAAATAGTAAAAGTATCACACATCCAACATTTATTGTTTCTTCTGAAAATCCTGGAAAAACTGATGGTACAGAAAATAAATGGGTACAAGATCCCGACACTCTCGACACATGGTTCTCTTCTGGTATGTGGACTTTCTCAACTCTCGGATGGCCTGAAAAAACAAAAGATCTAGAAATTTATCATCCGACAGATGTTCTAGAGACTGGATATGAAATCCTATTCTTCTGGGTTGCTCGTATGATCATGATGACAGGATATACACTCAACACTATTCCATTCCACACAGTTTACCTAAACGGAACTGTTCGTGACGGACAAGGACGCAAGATGAGTAAGTCTCTTGGAAATGGAATAGATCCAGTAGAAGTTGCTGATAAATTTGGTGCAGATGCTGGTCGTATGGCTCTCATATTCGGATCAGCTCCAGGTATAGACTCACGTATAAGCGACGACAAAATCAAAGGTCAAAGAAACTTCGCAAACAAAGTGTGGAATATTGCTAGATTTGTTCTATCTAATACAAATACCGAAGACATAAGTGAAGTACTAAATGACCAAGATAAAAAAATAAGAGAAGAATTCGATATCCTGGTTACAGAGATCTCAAAAGAGATGGATGACCACCTGTATCATGTTAGCGCTGAAAAAATATATGGATATGTATGGAATACATTTGCTAGTACTCTAATCGAAGAGAGTAAAACAATATTGTCTGGAGATGACGAACAAGCAAAAAAATCTCGCAAAGTCCTACTTCGTTTAATTTTTACTGATATACTAAAAATACTACATCCATTTATGCCATATGTAACAGAGGAAATCTGGAACCTAATTGGAGATAGTAAAAACATGTTAATGGTAGAAAAGTGGCCAAGTAAAAAATAAAAATAATGCAAAGTATTACAAATATAGCTACACAAATAAACACAGACCCCAATACACTTTTACTGTCTTTATTTTTTGGAATCATACCGTCTTTTCTGTGGTTGTTGTTCTGGCTCCGAGAAGACAAAGAAGATCCAGAGCCACGAGGGCTCATATTCCTAACTTTTCTATCAGGAATGTTAGCTGTGATACTGGTACTTCCTATTCAAAGATTCATAAACAATATTTTTTATGATGAAAATACTCTTCTCATATTATGGGTAGCTAGTGAGGAGTTTCTTAAGCTAGTTGCGGTTTTTGCTGTAGCTATATCTGTTAGACACATAAAAAAGCCTGTTGGCTTCCCTATATATTTTATGGCTGGAGGACTTGGTTTTGCAGCTCTAGAAAATGCACTTTTCTTGGCATACCCAATTGGAATAAACGACCCAACTGTTGGATTACTAACTGGAAACTTACGATTCCTAGGAGCAACACTTTTGCATTCTGTTGCTAGTGGAATGATGGGCTTGATGCTTGGACTTGCCTTCTTTCAAAATAAATTTATAAAAATAATTGCATTACTTTTTGGACTTTTCATTGCAATAGCCTTGCATACAGCGTTTAACTTTTTTATAATGAAGTCTGCAGGGGGCGAAGTACTCAAGGTGTTTGGTTTTCTGTGGGTGGTAACTATTATTAGTATGCTTGTGTTTGAAAAATTGCGACGTATGAGTGAATCATTGTATATGAAAAATGTAGTAATACATGGACCAGTCAATGAACTACTACTTCGACGCTAGAAAAAAATTATGTTTAAAAAGAAATCATTCTTTGAGAGACTCACAGGAGGTATAAGACTCGACGAAAACGAGTCTCCTGAATACGACGCACCAGAAGACGATAGAAATGTAAATCTAACCCAAAAGGTCGACAAGAGCAAAGAGACTGCTTGGATAGAAGAGGAAAATGAAGAGGCTCAGCTAACTGTTGATGTATACCAAACTCAAACAGAAATAATAGTTCAGACTATGGTTGCCGGTGTGCGCCCAGAAGATCTCCAGATCAATATCACTCGCGATATGATCACCATCAAGGGCAAGCGTGAAGAAAACAAGATGATCGCCCCAGAAAACTATTTTACAAAAGAACTGTATTGGGGAGCTTTCTCTAGAACAATACTTCTTCCACAAGAAATTGAACCTGAAGAATCTGAGGCTATAGAGCGCCACGGACTACTTATGATAAGACTACCAAAGATTGATAAAGGCAGACAGACATCACTCAAGGTTAAATCGATATAATAAATAAAAACACCCTGCAAGGGTGTTTTTATTTTGGTAGAAAATTTGGGGTAAATTTATTATTTTATTAAAAATTGAATTATAAAAAAGTTAAAACTTAAATTTACCAAGAAATGAGAAATACCCAATAAATAAATATTTCTGAATTTCAAGAAATGCCAGCCCCAGAAATATCCACCAACAAATGTTAGTGCAGCGAAAATAATACCTGCACTAGACCATGCATATGGAGCTATCAAATGAAACAAAACAAAAATTAAAATACTCCCCCCATAGCGCTTTTTGCTTACCAAAGCGCTCTAGAGAACTTATTGTTATGCTTCTAAATACAATCTCTTGAATAAAGGTTATAAGTAATAATCCAAATAATGGATCCTTGTCTACCATCCAACTAGGAAGTTCTAAAAACTTATTCACAATTGTGAATTGCACTAAAGCAAAAATACTGGCGTTAAACAGTATTATTTGCCACCATCCATTAAAAAGTGGTTTTGGAGAAAAGCCTAGTTTATCCCAATTAATTTTTTTAACTGAAATCACTAAGATTATAAAAACTATGACACTAACAATTATAAATAAATTTTCTGCGAATGTCATAGATATTTTAGTTGTGCTCAGGACCAGAGTTGAACTGGTGACATCTCCCTCTTCAGGGGAGCGCTCTACCAACTGAGCTACCTGAGCAAATGATTAATTGGACTGAATCTGTCTCAAAATCTCACTTACACTTCCTATATCAGGAATACTTTCTTCTATATTACCAATTGTGTTTGTTGTATTGGTATAAACAGACACAAGGCTCTCTACATAAGGCTTTATGTAGTAAAATGCCCCAAAAGCCATAGCTACGATAATCAACCAATATATGACTCGCATAGTCATAGTATTTTTTTGTACTCTTCGTACCTTTTTGAGCATAGCGTGATTTTCACGCGTAAGCTCATAAACCTCATCGAGTTTTTTGCTTTCTTCTGGGGTCACAGAGAAACAATATCATAAAATAGTTTCTTTTTCAAAGGGGTGCTTACAGATAATTCCATTGTCCTCCATTGTGCCCCCGGCACGAATCGAACGTACATCTATCCCTTAGGACGGGACTGTTCTATCCATTGAACTACGGGGGCAAATATAAAAACACCTCTCTCGGTGCTTTTATACCATATTTTTACATTTTAACTTAGACCCAAGAGTTCCATTATTTTTGGCTTGTTGAAGCCTACTATAAAATCATTGCCTATACTGATTACTGGAACACCCATTTGCCCACTTCTAGCCACCATCTCTTTACGTTTTTCTAAATCACTAGCAACGTCAAATTCTGTATAGTCGATACCTTCTGCCTTGAAGTATTCCTTTGCCATTTGGCAAAAGTGACATGTTGGTGTGCTGTATATTGTTACTGGTTTCATATATTTTTTGGAGCAGAAGCTCAAATTAATTTTTATATTTCTATTATAACATATGAGTCAAGTGGCCTAATTCCTAGGGGCGAAAAAGTTACCGAAGAAGGTATTGAACCTTTGTCCTATTGTTTTCGTTTCTTGGCTTTCTGTGTCTAGGTCATCGTCTGTTATAACTACCAAACCCTCTCCCTCTTTTGCCACACGGTAAGTATCACGAAGACTTTTTTCTACACCTTCTTTTGTCTCGAAACTCTCAATACTGTCTGTCAATTTTTCCTCCCTATCCAAAAGCTCATTGTACTCGGCCATTGCTTGTTCTTTGTTCTCTATCGCCTCTCTACTTTTCATATACATATCAAAAGTAGATTTAATCAAAATTATACAAATTATAAAAAGAGCCAAAAGCATGCCTCGGGAGTGTAAGAATTTTCTTATTTTTTGCTTATCTTGATAACTACTCATAATCTATGTATAATCAGGGCCAATATTATTATATTATTCAGTATACATTACACAATGCTATTCAATAAAAAACACAAGAAGAAAGTCGCTCTAATTTGGGCTATACTATGCTGCCTAGTAATCATAAGTATGATCATGCTATATATGCCTAGTGTTACATCAAACTATTAGATCTTACTGAGAATCAGTAGTATTGCGCATCATTTTCAAGAAAACATCGTGTGGAATATTTACCTTTCCGCGCTCTTTCATTTTCTTCTTTCCTTTCTTTTGTTTCTCCAATAGCTTCATCTTTCGGGTAATATCTCCACCGTACAAGTATCCAGTCACATCCTTTCTAAATGCTTTCAATGTTCTAGAAGCCAATATTCTACCCAATGCCTTGCCTTGTATTTTTGCTACGAACATTTGTCTAGGTAAGATGTTGGACAATTTCTCCACGGCTTTCTCTGCTTCATCATATGCTCTTTTGCGCGATACAACCCTCGTAAAGGCCACTACAGGCTCGTCAGCGATAAGAATATCCATTCGGGTTACATCTGCATCACGCATACCTGAAATCTCGTATGAAATCGAAGCATAGCCACTAGAAACACTCTTTAGTTCGTCAAAGAAATTTCTCATCATCTCTCGAAGTGGCATAGTTAGTGATAGCGATGTCCTCTTGTCTCCAAAGTTTTCAGTATCACCTATTTCTGCCTCATGGTCATAGAGCAATGTCATTATTGGACCCAAGTATTCTAGTGGAGTAATCAGGGTGATATTTACCCAAGGCTCACGTATTTTTAAAATCTGTCCATCATCTGGAAAAAGATGTGGCGAATATACTGTTATAACTTTTTCATTTTTATCAGTTACTTCGTAAGTAACCCCTGGAGTTGTTATAACAAGATCTAGATTGAATTCTCTGCGCAATCTTTCGGTAATTATCTCCAAATGCAACATACCCAAGAAGCCAGCTCTAAATCCCCGTCCCAATGTTCCAGAAGTTTCTTCTTCAAAAGAAAAAGCGGAATCAGACAAACGTAGTCTACCAAGTGCAGTTTTTAAAGCAGGAAAATCATCCTGACTTTCTGGATATATAGATGCCCAGACTACTGGTCTTGGTTGCATATAACCCGGCAACGCATTTCCAGAATTTTTAAAAGTAGTAATAGTATCTCCCACCGAAGCAATACCTGGCTTTTTAATACCAGTTACAATATAGCCAATTTCACCTGGAACCAATTTTGGTTTTGGAGTTTCTTCTGGAGAAAAAGTTCCGACTTCCAGCGATATAAATTTTTCGTTTGCAACTCTGAAAATTAGTTCATCATGTCTAGCTATCTCACCATCAAAAACTCGAACATACACTATAACTCCTTCGTGGTTTGAATATTTAAAATCGAAGACCAATGAACTTGGGACATTACTCTTGGATTCGTTTGGAGAAGGGATTCTTTCTATGATTTGATCCAGTAATTCCTTTACACCTTCACCTGTTCTACCAGACACACCTAAAACAGTATCTGGATCAATTTCTAAAAGGAGAGCTAGTTCTAGTTTTACCTCGTCTACTCTAGCAAGTGGAGAATCTATTTTTGAGACAACAGGAATAATCTTCAATCCAGATTCTCTAGCCATCGCGAGAGTGGTCAAAGTTTGAGCCTGAACACCTTGTGTAGCATCCACCAAGAGTATAGACCCCTCTACCGCTTTTAGAGCTCTTGAGACCTCATATGAGAAGTCTATGTGCCCAGGAGTATCAATTAGATTCAAAATATATTTCTCGCCACCACTAGTAAAATCCATGCGAACAGGCTGCATTTTGATTGTTATACCCCTCTCTCTTTCGAGCTCCATAGAATCCAAGACTTGATCTTTCATTTTGCGAGCCTCGATTGTGCCTGTAATTTCAAGCATTCTATCGGCAAGAGTGGACTTGCCGTGATCGATATGGGCTATGATACTGAAGTTTCGGATGTTCTTTATAGACATGCGTGTATATTAACAGAAAATTCGTTAAGAAAAAGCTTTTTATTATAAATCGGATTGTTCTGGGGCAATAATTGGAGCCTTCCAAAACTTTGCTGAAACAGAGTTTGTAAGAGCTCGGAGCTCCTGACTTTTAAGTAAATAGAGCACCAAGACCCCCGCTGCAATACCAATTACCCCAGACACTAGCCCTTGGAGCAAGATACCCCAAAATGTTTCCATTGAAAAAATAGTATCGAAGATATCTAGACACTTGTACGCAACAAAACCCATAAAAAATGCTCCGGCGAAACTCTGTAAAAATACACGTGAAATTTTAATCGTAGCCTTTTTGCAAAAATCCTTCCTGAACAGATGCCAGAGTAAAGTGAAGTTTAGAATTGTTCCCAAAGAATAAGCCAGTGGTAACATCAATACCTGTGTCTTGTCTAAGCCTTCTACTCGCATAAGATTTTCCACAAAATATCTAAATGCTACGTGTGAATTAAAAATATTTATAAGCACATGAGCAATAATAATAGTAAAAAGGGCTGAAAAAATATTTATCAATAGGGGCTTCTTGGTATTCCCCGCTGCGTAATATCCTCTAACAAATAAATGCACCAAACTCTGTGCCACGAGTGATATAGAAAACAAAGCTAGGGCTGCAGCAGTAATACGTGTATCTGTCCAAGAAAAAGATCCCGTTCCAAGTATTACACGTACTATTTGAGCACGTAGAACTATGAACAAAAATACGATTGGCAAAGACCAGAAAATAATCTTCTTTGAAGCTTCTAGTATATGGTCAACAAAAAGAGTTTGTTCGTTTGTCGTAAAGAATCTTACGAGGGTTGGAAAAGACGCAACTGAATAGCTTATACCGATAATCCCTATTGGAACAGACTGAAGATTATAAGAGAAAGTGAACATGGAAATTGCGCCATCGCCCAGTTTTGAAATCATAGCCACCAAAACAAGAATTGATATGTTGTTTAAAGACAATCCCAATGTTCTCGGCAAAGAGAGTGTCACAACACTTCTTATGTCAGACCAATTTATATGTATAGAAAATTTTGGGAAAAAAGTATGAGAAAGTAACACAGGAAGTTGTATTCCCAAATGCAACAATCCTCCCAACACTACACCCAAAGCTAGGCCATTTACTCCAAAAGTTGGGTATAAGAAAAATATCCCTAAAAGAATTCCTAGATTGTAAAAAACAGGAGAAAGCGAATACACGAAAAATTTATTAAACATTTGAGTTACTGAACCCAAAATATTTGAAGCACCTAAAAGTATAGGAGACAGTAGCATTATTCTACTAACCTCTATTAATTTATCTAAACTTTCTGGACCAAAGCCTGGTGCAATTATAGGAGCTATGCGTGGCATAAAAATAGCAATAAGGACACTTGCAAAAGCTATTACTACAAGAAAAGATGTAAAAACATCACTAAAAAATTTCCTAGCTTTAATATATGTTGGATCATCCATGCGTTCCAGTAAAAAAGGTAAGAGGATTGTAACTGAAGCAAGTGAGGCAATTGATATATATAGAAAATCAGGTATTCGAAAAGCAGCATAATATACATCCAGGTTTGTGGACGGACCGAGATAATGCGCCAGTGCCCTATCTCTAAACAATCCTAAGATTTGAGACAAAAAAGCAAAAGCACCCAATATCAATGCGGCTTCATTTACAGCAAATTCTTTATTTAATAGAGAGAAAATCTTCTTAACCATAGACCTATTGTGATTCTGCGCTATCTATCGTATCTATTTCTAAATTTTCAGTATAAGCGTCTATGTTTTGCCCTTTTTCTAATTTCTCCAATATACTTTCTATCTGTTTGTTTCCAGGAATTTTATTATTGATATCTTTGAAAACTACAATTGCATCTTTTTCTCTTCCAAGTTTTTCGTATACAACACCAAGTAAATATTCATATTCTATATTTGAAGGATCGGCAAACAAAGCCTGAACGATTCTGTTCAAAGCTTCATCGTTATCTCCCTCTTCCAGATAGATCTGAGAAGTTAGAAACAAAGCCTCACCATAATTTTGCTTAAGAGCAAGCGCTTTATCTATATTGATCTTAGCTTGTGGAATATTATCATTTGCAAGTTCTAGTCGAGCGAGTAGAAGATATATAGAAGGAGAATTTGGATTCAAAACTAACGCACTTTCATAAGATGCTTTTGCACTCTCATAAGAACCTTCTATATCAAGAGGTACGACACCTTTGTATATATTTCCAAGCAATACCCAATTGAAAAAATTGGTTCTGTCTTTGGAAATTGCCAGCTTTGCACTATTTTCAGCATTCAAGAAATAACTCTGAAATTGAGACCCTACGAATTCGTCGGACAACCCAGAGGAATTCATTAATATATTTAATTTTGAATAATAGTAATTGGCCAAATTCTGATAGGCAAAGTCTGCTTTCGAATTATTTCTAGCAGATGACACAAAAGACTTTTCAGCTTTATTGAAAGTATCTACGTTTTGAGTCCTGCGAAAACCTTGGTCAGTATATGCCACAGCTACAAATTTTTTAGTATATATATAACCCATAGATAAAGTGGCTATAAACAAGACAGATATGGTCAGTATTGAGAAAAAGCTTTTTCTAGGATCTTTAAGAAAAGATATTTTATATTGACCGATAAGTTTACGCTCTTCTAGAGTGTTTATAAAAATACCTATCATTACAAAAGTTAAGAATATAATAGTTATGTTCGGTACAGAAATCCATAAAAAAATCAAAAAGTATGCAGCTAGTATAAATGAACTCAATAAAAAGAAATTTGCCATTGGCTCTACGGAGAATGAAAAAACTTTTTTTATACCAAAGTAGAAAAAATACACCAAGAAAAATAGTAAGGATAAAAATACAAGCGGACCTGATGTAACTAAAAATGTTGGAATAAAACCAAATCCTTGAGAAAAGTTTGTATCCCAAAATGTTGTCTGCAACACTTTTACAGGACGAAACTGCGCCCAAGCATTTTCAAAACGATTGGCCCCAAAACCAAAAACTGGATCTTGAGCCAAAACCTGTTTAGCCACCTCAAAAGTAGTACTAACAGAGGGCCTGAATTCTACATTGTAAACGCCCAAATTGTTGGAAAAAATCTGACCAACTAAAGGATTTGCTAACACAAACACAAGAGATACCATAACCACACTAAATGAAATAGCAGGGAAAAATCTTTTTTCTAAAATATTATTGGTATCTTGTGTGGCATTTCCATTTCTAATAACTGTCATTGCGTATATGAAAATTATCAAAGAAAACAGACCGACCAATACCCAAGCGCTTATAGAGTTTATAAGCATTAAGAAAAATAAACAGGCTCCAATTAAAACCAGTGTAAATATTTTTTGAACCTTACCAATTTTGAGCAATTCAACCATAGCAACAGCAAGTAATATAATTGCTCCTAAAAATACAGAGAAATCACTCCATTTGCCGATAAGATTTATTGTCTTAGATGAAAAAATACCTATACCTAAAGTATTTGGTCCAACAATAATTAAAACTAGCTGCCATAATATAGAGATTATTGATACTCCCAATATTAAAAAATATACTGATGATTTTCTACTTGGACCACCGATAAGCACACTACCTAAAAATAGAGTGAGGAACATCAACAAAATACTACTAGTAGTACCTATATCAAAACCCGTTCCTATAAAAGAGACGTTCGGTGCAACAGAAAAAAGAGAAGACAATACAGTAAAAAATAGTGTGCCTAGAAATGCAAAAATCAGAGGGGTTTTTGGTAAAGAAATATTCCCGTCTAACAATTTAGCAAGCAACCAAAAAGTAAAGGAAGTGCATATACCTATAGATATTAGATAACTTTTTGATATATCAAAAGCTATAGTTGTAAACGGTATAAAAAAAATCGGTACAAGCGCAATGGTTATCAAATATGCGTAATATGAAATTTTTGCAAATAATTTTGCTTTACTTGTTTCTACTGAGCGGATGCTTGTATTTATAGTATCCATGCGGTTAATTATAGTACAAATCTAGCAAAAAGACCCAGGTGTAATATGGGGATTTATATAACAAAGTTTATTATCCTACCTGGTACATATATCACGCGTTTTATATCTTTGTCTGAAATCCAATTTTTAACTTTTTCATTGTCTTTTGCCATAGACACAGCTTCATCTTCAGATATGCCGCTTGGCATAGTTATTTCTGCACGAACTTTTCCATTTACCTGAATTATTATCAGATTTTCATTGTCTACTATTTTTGAATCATCCCATTTTGGCCAATCGGTAAGGTGGATAGAAGAACTCTCCCCCATTTCGTTCCACAACTCTTCAGCTATGTGTGGAGCAAAAGGTGCAAGAAGTTTCAATAAAATTTTATAATCATCTTTTGATATTGAATCTTTCTTGTCCAAATCATTTATTAATATCATCATTTGAGATATTGCAGTATTGAATTTGAATTCTTCTATATCTTCTGTAATTTTCTTTATAACTTTATGTAGAAGTGTTCCTATATCATTTGCATTGTCTGAAATTTTTTCTTTTAATTTCCATACACGCTCAATAAATCTTCGCACCCCTACAACCCCATTTGGATCCCATGGATAATTTGTAGTAATACCATAGGGACCCATGAATGCTAGGTAAAGTCTAACAGTGTCTGCACCAAGACGCTCCACTATTTCGTCTGGATTTATAACGTTTCCACGACTCTTACTCATCTTCTCTCCGTCAGGCCCTAGTATAAGCCCACGATTGCGACGTACTGTATAAGCTTCACTGTCTTTTACAAGACCCAGGTCATATAGTGCCTTTGTCCAAAAACGAGAATACAGCAAGTGCATAGTTGTATGCTCTGCTCCTCCCATATACAAATCTATAGGCATCCATGCATCCATACTGTCCATGCTCGCAAATTCTTTTTCATTTTTGTTGTCTAGGTATCTATAGAAGTACCATGAAGAATCTACGAAGGTATCCATAGTTTCTACTTCTGGTTTCCAGCCAGCACCAAATATTTTTTCTGTTCGTTCAAATAGTTCCTTGCTTCTTGCAAGTGGTGCAGTCCCGTCTGGTGTATGATCTACATCTGTCGGAAGAATCCAAGGCAAGTGTTCGTCTGGTACAGGATGTGCATTACCTTCCGGATCATATACTATCGGGATCGGACAACCCCAATACCGCTGACGACTAATACCCCAATCGCGAAGCCGATAAGTCTTTAGTATTTTTCCACCAACAAATTCTGTGATTTTTATACGAGCTTCTTCGGACCTTAGATTACTGAAATCTCCAGAATCTACTAACACTCCATATGAAGTAATGCATTCTTCTGTATTGTTTCTAAAAACTCTCCACGGATAACGCATATCTTCACGCATAATAAAATCATGAACTTTTTCGCCATCTACCCATACAAAATCCGCTATAGATTTTTCTTCTGGAGATACTTCGTCTCTATCTAAATCAGCAAGTTTTACATGCACAATTTTATAATGTGCAAATCGATTGTGTTTTTTAAATACATGATAGAAAAGTCCATGAGAGGATTTGTCGAAAACTTTGATTGATGCAATATTTTTGTATCCAGTTTCTTCTGGTATTTCCCGACGCGCTGTTTCTTCTGTAGTGTGACCCTCTTCTATCCCACCAGTTACAAAACCTTTCCAGTCTACTTGTTTCCAAACTGCACACAAAAATTTATCTTCGGTTGGATGCTCAATAATACAAACTATATTTTCTCTTGAAACTTCTTCTATCCCGTCTTGATATGCATCTTTGCCAGGCCCAGTGTTCACATCAATCGGCTCAATCACTTGCCGCATCGACAAATTGTATTTCTTTGCAAATTCAAAATCTCTCTCATCGTGTGCAGGTACTGCCATAACAGCACCAGTCCCATAACCCGCGAGTACATAGTCTGCAATCCAGACCGGAACCCATTCTCCGTTTGCAGGATTTATTGCCATAACACCCCCAACCTGAACACCCGTTTTGTTTTTTGATTGTTGACGATCAAGCTCTGATTTCTTTTTTGTATCTGCAATATATTTTTCTACCTCTTCTAAGTTCCAGATCTTTTCTTTTATTTTTGAAATTAATTCATGTTCAGGAGAGAGAACTATATAAGTAACTCCAAAAAGCGTGTCTGCGCGTGTTGTAAAAACTGAAACCTTTTCAAAAGGCTCACTTCTACCATTCGGCCATTCAGTCGGGGTATTTGCAATACCAAATTCAATTTCACTTCCCTCGCTTCTGCTAATCCAGTTTTTTTGTGATTCTTTGATATTCTCGGGCCATGCGAGTTTGTCTAAATCGTCGATTAGTCTATCTGCGTATTTTGTAATACGAAGCATCCATTGTGGTTGGTCACGCTGAATTACTTCACTTCCACAACGCTCACATTTATTGTCTACGACTTGCTCGTTTGCAAGTATAGTCTGATCTTTCGGACACCAATTCACTTTTGTTATCGCTCTGTACACAAGATCATTTTTCAAAAACTGATTGAATATCCACTGTGTCCATCTGTAGTACTCTGGATCACAAGTTACGACTTCTCTGTCCCATGGAAAACTAGCGCCCATAGTGCGGAGTTGAGCGCGCATCTTTTCCATTTGTTCGTATGTCCAAACTTTAGGATCAGCACCGAGCTTGATCGCAGCGTTTTCTGCAGGAAGACCAAAGGCATCGAAACCCATCGGATAGAGCACGTTGAATCCTTGCATTCTCTTATATCTCGCAAAAATATCCGGCACGGAAAAAGCGTACCAGTGTCCTACATGTAGATTGCCCGAAGGATATGAGAACTCTACGAGTTGGTAAAAATTTTCCTTACCAGGCATTTGATTTGGGACACTGTAAATCCCGTCAGCTTCCCATTTATCCTGCCATTTTTTCTCTATATCTTTGTGGTTGTAATTTTCAGCCATTCGTCTATAAAATATATCAGAAAAATATATTTTATGCGATTTTAATTTAATAGAGAGTTGACAATATCAGTATTTTTGTTATAATATAAAAAAACTGATATGAAAGAAATTTTAGAAGATAACGGCCTTTATGGTGTGACTTATTTTTTCATGACCCTTGTAGTTGCTGGAATTGCACAGGGTAAAAACAGGACAAGTTTTGCGTGGTGGTTGGCAAGTCTTATTCTTACACCACCGATTGTTTTGTTTATACTTGTTGTATTTGTAGAAAAAAGAAAAGTTGAATAAATGTTCAACTTGCAACAAAAAAACCCTCGAAATTTCGAGGGTTTTAAAATTATTTTATTTTGGTCTGGCAGCTAAAAAAGATTGAACACCAGCGATTCCTTTCCATGGATATATAGAAGCGGGATCGTGTAGTACCACCTCTTCGTCTTCATTGTAAATCGTGGTGTATTCTACACCTGATTCGTCAAGCAATATTTTTGCGGCTTGCCCCATCTTACCAACTGGTCTAGATAGGACGATTTGATTTTGATTATCCTCCATATAAATGAAATTTAAAAAAGTATACCACATAAGAATATTTTGTATAAACAAGTCAAAAAGGTATACTATACATGCTTATAAAAAATTTTTATATATAAATTATGTCTAACCGAGAAAGACTACAAAAAAAGGGTTCAGACTTGATAGAAGGTGCTTCTGTCAAAGCTACAAAATGGATTGGCTCCGTTGCTTCACTTGTAGTACACACTATACTTTTTATTGGTGCTTTTTTGCTTATTCTAGTTGGTTTCGAACGTGACACCATACTTCTAGTTGTTACTACCATCGTCTCACTTGAAGCAATATACCTGTCTATATTCATCCAGATGACAGTGAACCGCCATACAGAAGAGCTTCATGATGTGTCAGAGGATGTGGAAGAGATTCAAAAAGATGTCGATGAAATCCAAGAGGATGTGGAAGAGATTCAAAAAGATGTCGATGAAATCCAAGAGGATGTGGAAGACTTGGGAGAAGATGTGGATGAGATAAGCGGAGATTCAAACCTGACCCTAGACCAAAAAACAGAACGTATTGCAAAAGATATAGAGATTCTAAAAAATATTGAGGAAAGACTTCGTGAACTATCGGTTCATCTCGCAGATATAAAGAAGAAAAAAGAATAAAAATATAAAATCCCGACTATGTCGGGATTTTATATTTTAAATCAAGAAAGGCTTTTAAGACGGGGGTCGAGCTCATCTTCTAATCGAAATTTTCTACAATATCATTAAAAACATTACTCTCATTTTTATCATCGTCAAAAGAATTATAATTATCTAAGATTTCTTCTCCAATTTGAATATCTCTTACCGCAACTGTAACCACCTCTTCTTCATTGTCTCTATATTCCGATAAAGCATTCGGATCGTCTGAGTGATTGAAATATTTACCATTATCGGAAGACAAGCAATATAAGCCACTCTTCTTACTTCTCCAGCAATATTTGTATGCATAAATTTGGAGCAAATCTGGAAAGTTTAAAATCTGCTCTCGTGTAAACTTTTGATCAAAACCTGGAGTAAACCTCCAAATTTCAGTTCCCTTTGGAATAAACTCATCTGCAAAAAGACCGATCCCGTGAATTTTGCTTTGAGCAATCTTATTTTTAACAAGCAACATAGTCTTTTATATTTTAAACTCAATCACATCCCCGTCTTTTACGATGTATTCCTTCCCTTCTGTTCTAACTTTTCCCTTCGCTCTCGCCTCTCCATATGAACCTGCATCAAGCAAATCCTGCCAATACACCACCTCTGCACGGATAAACTTATCTTTAAAGTCTGTATGTATTGCCTGGCCTGCAACTGGTGCAGTTGAATTTTGTTTTATTGTCCATGCACGAGTTTCATCCTCTCCTGTAGTAAAGTAACTCATCAGGTTAAGTAGCTTGTATCCTTCAGTAATCAGGTCGTTTATTCCATCATGCTCCCCACCAAGCTCTGCACGAAACATTGCTTTTTCTTCACCTTCAAAATCTTTGAGTTCGTCTTCTATCTTTGCATCTACTAAAACCCATCGAGCGCCAGTAGACTCAACAAAATCTGTAACTTCTTTGAAAAGTTCCGGATTCATTTTATCCAAATTTTCTGCTCCAGCGCGTTTATTGAAACCATATAGTATTGGCTTGAAAGTTAGTAAATTCAACTGACGAACTTTTACAATCTCTTTTTCGTCAAATGAAATTGTGTTTACCATTTTTTCCGCCTCAAGAGTTTCGATAATTTTTTTCAAAATACTTTCTTCTAAAATAGCTTCTTTATCTCCCTTCTTTACATCTTTTCCGATATTACTAAGTCTCTTTGATGCAGTTTCCAAATCAGCAAGTATAAGCTCATAGTTTATAACCTTGATATCGCGCAATGGATCAATGTTTCCATACACATGCATGATTTCTTTGTTGTCACTCTTGAGCGGAAAAATACGCACCATTTCAAATATGGCATCTACTTCTCTTATATGAGAAAGGAATTGGTTGCCCAAGCCTTCACCCTTACTTGCACCTGCCACAAGTCCTGCGATGTCTACGAATTCTATCGCACCGGGAATAGTTTTTTTAGATTTTGAAAATTCTGAAAGTTTCCAAATGCGCTCATCTGGAACAGCTACGATTCCAACAGACGGATCGATTGTGCAAAATGGATAGTTTTCTGCTGGGACACCTTTTTTAGTCAGCGCGTTAAAAAGCGTCGACTTTCCGACGTTGGGTAAACCAACAATTCCGATAGATAAGCTCATGTTTAGATAATTTTACAATTATTGTTTTGTAAGTAAGTCTCTCAGCTCAGACTGATATTTTTTCATAACCACCATAGAAGCCATAGTTTCATTCATACCGCTCTTTGTGTGAGCTTCAACCTCACTTTGGATTTTTTTGAAAAGCTCAGGGTTTTTTTCCATGATTGTCATAATCATATCTATCTGATCATCGGAAACACCTTTTGCTTTTAACATTTTGCGCACAAAAAAAGTTTTGATTGACATGGACGTACTATACCACAACCCACTTTTTGATTCTATTTGACTAAAATGGATTTACGTGATATTATACAGAAAACGTACAAAAAATATGAAGAAAATCGTAACTACCTTATTGATGGCAATCTCTATTTGCATCCCCTATTTTTTCTCAATGGTCTGACATATCCGCATGGGTATCAAGACCTCTTTCAACACCTGAGGCTACAGCTTCACCATTTATCTGGTATGAAGCAGTTACAAGCGAAAACTTGTTCATCGACCTCCGTTATGGATTCGACTGGAACAACACCATGGGCTTATATGTAGGTCCAAATCTGCAAAACGAATCTGCGAGCCTGTGGGCATCACCCCAGATTGGATTACTTTATTCAGCAGATCCGAGTGGGTTCAATGGTTTTGGCCCGGAAGTAGAATTTGGTGGTGAAAACGTAGACTCGAGTGGTTTACAGTATTCTTTTTATGGACTCGGCCAATACGCTCATACGAGTTGTGATGAAGCCAGCTTCTTTTATGGATACCTCGAGATGTTTTGGGAGCCGACCGATTATTTAAAAATCGGATATGCAGGGCAGGCCATAAGCACGACAGGGACCGACGAAGGTTCACCGCTCGCGTACCATTGGATAGAAACCGGGCCGGTAGTAAAAATAACTTTGTTTGAAAAGTTTTATTTCAAGCCGTGGTTCGTATGGTCAACATCTACCGCCTACGATCAAAAAATCGTAGCAGGAATCGGATATACATTCTGATAAGCCTCTACGTAAATATATAACCCTCTCGAAAACGAGAGGGTTTTGTTATACTTCGTTTATGTCACGAGCAGAAGAATTAAATCAAATTCATAAAAAATGGTCTGCGAAATGTAAATGTGGTCTTAAAAAAACTGCAAAACAAGCAGTATTTGGTGATGGAAATAGTAGTGCAAAAATAGTTTTCATAGGCGAAGCTCCTGGCAAGAAAGAAGATGGAACTGGAGTCCCTTTTGTTGGGTCTGCAGGAAAATTTTTGAGTGAGATGCTTGAGTCTATAAAAATGAAACGTGATGATGTATATATTACAAACATCGTAAAATATCGCCCACCAGAAAATCGCGATCCGACCTCAAAAGAAAAAGAAGATTGTCGTGAGTGGTTATACGAGGAACTAAAATTTATAAAACCAGAACTAATAGTCTTCTTGGGTCGCCACTCAATGAACGACTTTTTCCCAGACTTAAAAATATCTGACGCTCACGGAAAACTAATTCATAAAAAATTCGCCGACTTCCCTACTGAAAATTTCCTACCTCTCTATCACCCAGCTGCTGCGCTCTACAACGGAAGTATGAGAGAAACCTTGATAAAAGACTTTCGCAAAATCCCAAAAATTTTAGACAAAATTAAAACCCGCTAAAATAGCGGGTTTGTTTTTATTGACCAGAGAGAGTTTTGAATCTTTTCTTCTTTTCCACAACGGTCTTTAAAAATTCCTGACCAGTCGCTTCAATGAAATCAAGTACGGTCTGAACTTCAACCTCACTAAATTCATTGTTCTCGTATCCAGCAAAAGCATCTTCAATGCTTTTTATCATCGCCTTATTGTAGGCGTTGAACCTTTGCTTGATATTACCCTTGAAATTTCTAATTGAGTAATGCTTCTTCCTCTTTACTCCTTTTCTGTCTTTCAACATCAAGGCGAGCTGGTTTTCATCCACACCAAACTGGGTAGCAGCTTCTGATACATTGATTTTTTGAGTACCCATTGCATCCAGAGCTTTTACTATCTGTCGCTCTTTATGTTTTTGAACAACCATATCGGCATAATTTTTTGCCATTTTAGGAGGCATGACTTCACTCAACCTTGCTACAACTTCACGTTTTTTATATCCAGTAACTTCATAAAGCTGTTTAGCTGTATACAGAAAATCTTCGTGGGTCATCGGCTTTGAAGATTTAACATCTTCAGAGATAGCGTCGATAATCATGTCCGCCTCATTGTCGTATGTCTTGATATGACACTTGATGGTCTGAAAATCAGCTAGTAATCGTCCCTGAATACGGTGACGACCCTTTACCAATTTGTATTTACCAGGCTTTTCTTCACCAAATGGTGTTACAGTAATAGGATCAACATCAACATTATTGGCATACAGAGCAGCTAATTGCTCAACCCATGCCTGATCAAGCTTTTTACGAAAATTTCTTGTCGTAATAATGTCTTCAATTTTGATTTCCTTGGGGGAGGTTTTTACGGTAGTAGCTATAATTCATATTCTTTTTTTGTGAACTTATGTATTCTGTATATCACATATTACAAAAATGTCAAATATAAAACCCCGCAAAATTGCGGGGTTATTTTCAATCAGTAATTCCCAAAAACCTCAGGATATCGGTCGTAGACATAGACTTAAAAGTCTCCAGGCTCACTTTCCAGCGATTACCAGGGAGCATCTTTACATTGCTGTAAGGAACTCCGACATGACCTGTCTTGTCTATTACAACAAGACCACTTTCAACGATCTGATGGATGAGTCTTTTGAGCATCCTTCTCTCCTCTACCGGATCTTTTTCCGTTCTTACTATAACCTCCTTTTTATTGGAGATTATATCCTCAAGCCTGTCGATAGCTTTGTGAGCTTCGTCTTCAGTCAAACCTTTCATCAATCTCGCAATTCGAGCTATTGAAGTAGGTTTTTCTTCTGCTTCTAGTTTTGTCTGATTTTGCAAAACCGTCCTCACAACAAGCATGTCAGTTTTTTCTCCCTCTTTATGAATACTTTTCTGTGAATCAGGGATCTCACGAGGCATGATTTCATCAGAAACCGGATTTAATGACGGCAACATAAGGTGTTTTTTGTTTGCTGTGACATACTTGTACCCAGCATCCATCAGCTTTAATGCAAGGTCCTCATAATTGGCTCCGCGTTCAATAGTTATGTACCACATTTTATCATTCACATAAAACCTGTGTGGTTTTAAACCGAGCGCTCCGAGAAATCTGCCTTTCAAATATCCTGGCTCTGATCTTTCGATTAGCTCAAAGTATGTTATAGACTTTTCTACGAATCTATAGTTAATAATTAGGATACTCTGGGCATTCTCGTTTACGAACGAGAGTCTAAAGCCGCTTTCTTGTAAACGCTTCTTGAATTTATCGAGCAAGGTAATCCTGTCTGACTTGAAGTTCAAAACCATCCTCATATTATTATCATCAGAAATCGGTTTTGACTCAAGGTTCCCATTTTTTCGGTTAAAGAAAATTCCTTGCTCTTCAAGTAAACACTCAAGAGCCTTTTTGCGTATTGGACGAAAAGTCGCTGAAACTGGAATACGAAGCTTATCGCAATCTACGATAACTTCACCAAAGTTATCGTTCTTTTCCACCAGAAAAGCACTGCCATCACCATTGATAAGACTACAAAACAATGTAAGTTCTGTGAACTTTACACTATCTGCTCTTTTTGTTAAATCAAAAGATAGACGGAGTGTTACCTGATCGCAATCGCAAACATTCTCTTTTGGTATATAAAATACCTTCAAAAGATCTGACGCAACTTCGGGAATTTCGAGCACCTGGTTAACATCAGAAGAACCAACCTCTTCTATCTCCACTTCTTCAGCAGCTACAGTTTCGACTGATTCATCTTGAATTTCCGGTAAAATAATTTCATCGAGAATAGTATCTTCTTCTTTTGAAGAAACTACTTTCATTTTATTTACCTCCGGATTTTCAAAATATCCAATCACTTCAATCATTGCATTGTGTTCTTCCTTGTATTGGAGCATCAAATCATCGCAAGCCTTCTTTACTCTTGCCGCGTCTTTGAAGTTATATTTAACCTTCAAACTCACCATGTTTGTCACTGGGTTTTTAACCATAGAAAGGTCAACATTTGAAAACGTTTTTCGAATCCGTTTTTTTATGCTCCCAATCTTCTCTTCATTAAGTAAAGTTGGTTGAACTTGTGTATTTGTATTTGCCATAACTGTATTGGTTTTTTAAATGAACTTATATATACTTTTTACACGTAAAAAGCCTTCTTGTCAAGGAGGCTTTTTGTAATATATTAGTTACATTCTCGGCAATTTGAATCTATGGACCGATATTTATATCCATCTATAAACATTCCGAAGAGCTTAGGAACCGAGACTATTTCAGCGAAGAATAGGAAGTCTATAAAGTGTCTTATGAAATAAGGTATTTTACCGTAAAATGCAAATCTACCTAAAACTAAAGCTCCCCAATTATCCCCCACTGGAATCGAATAAGAGACTTTCTTTTGATTGTATCTCTGTAGAGATTTGCCTCTAATTAATCTTGAAATCGCTTTTGCTACATAAGACCCGTCGGACAAAGCAGTTTGTGCTAGTCCAGAAAGTTTTGTGTCAGCAATATCACCTATTACAAATATTTCACTCTGACCTTTTGCCTGTAGGTACTCATCTACAACAACCCTGCCTCTTGGATTAAGTTCTAGTCCTGATATATTTTTAACCAAAGGATTTACTTTTGTGCCCGCTGTCCATATGACCGTCTTTGCCTGCATAGACATATCTTTCAAATAAACCTGCTCAACTTCCTCCTTTACCAAGGTTCTATTCAAAAATAAGTTCATACCTAATTTTCGAAGTCTAGCCTCAACACGTCTTGATACATTCTCAGGTAAAGTAGGTAGAACGCGCGACCCTGACTGTATTATGTCTATAGTAACAAGAGATGGATCTACAGAATGATTCTTTGTTAGCTTTTTCATGAATGCAGAAAGGTCTCCTGCAATTTCAACACCCGATGGGCCCGCACCAACAATAACTACATGAAAATGCGACACGCACTCTGTCGGAGTTGGATGTTCATGTGGAGAAAAAAGATCATGAAGATGTTTTTTAAGTCTTAATGCCTCGCTTACTGACTTAAAGCCGAAAGATAGCTCAGGTAAACCTGGCACATCAAAATAAGATGTTTCGCTACCCACCGCTAAAACTATATAGTCTGCACTATATATAGAACCACTCTCACCAACAACTGTTTTAGAGTCTAAATTAACTTCTATTATTTTATCAACGACAACATCTACAGATTTATCATTAAAAATATCAGACAATGGAACCAGTGCTTCAATCGGAGAAGCTCCTGTGACCAGACGGTACAATGCAGGATAATACTCAAAATATGGTTTGTTATTTACTAGGGTTATATGGAGCCTTTCTCTAGAATTCTGCCTTCGCAAATCCATGGCGGTTCTTATGCCACCAAAACCACCCCCTACAATTACAACCCTCTTTTGAGAAACAGTGGAATCATTTATTTTCATTACGCTATTGTAACAGAAATATGTGTTTAATAAAAAATGTAAGATTATAAATATCCATGCGTCATAAAAAGTAGTTAGATAAAATACCATGAACATAAATTCACTTTTTACAATAATCCTACTAATATCTGCTTTTTTCATGAGTATCGCAATACTCGAGGCAGTTATGTTTAGTCTCTTGAAAACTGAGAGGGTAAAGGCAAGAGAGGAAAATAAGCCATAAAATAAGCCAACATCAGCAAGTCGGCTTATTTTGCTAGCTCGATTAGTACCAAAGGCATATAATGTAGAAAGTGACGTAAGATGAGAGGTATCTTTACGTCATATATAATGAACGAAAAGAACCCTGAAAATTACCAAAAAACCTTCATGGAATGCTATGAAAACCATAGCGATAGTCTTTTCCGTTACTGTCTATATAAGACTAGTGATAGAGAAAAAGCCCTGGATTTAACCCAAGACGCTTTTATGAAGACATGGGAGTATATAGAAGAAGGCAATCAAGTAAAAAACCTAAAATCTTTACTTTTCACAATAGCCAACAACCTGATAATAGATTTCTATAGGAAGAAGAAGACCTTATCCCTCGATAAGATAATTGAAGGGGATGTAGATTTTAAAGACGAAAGCTATAAGGACAAGGTTGATGAATACGATACAAATCTCGTAAAATCACTACTTCAAGATCTAGATGAAAGTTACAAAGACGTGATTATTATGAGATATATAGAAGACATGACGGTAAAAGAAATAGCCAAAATACTTGGCGAAACAGAAAATAATATTTCAGTAAAAATTCACAGAGGAATAGCAAAGGTAAAAGAGAAATTCAATAAAATTAATTTATGAAAGACATAGAATCGATTTTCAAAAAAGCAAAAGATTCAAAAATGACACCAGAAGAAAAAGATCTGATGCGTTTTCGCGTTTTATCATATACAAATACATATAAACACTATAAATCTTCTGTACTCTCACCTTATCTGCAAAATATAAAAAGTGTCTGGAACTTTCAAGGATTCGCAAAAGTTACAGCATCTGCGTTGATTGTAATATTAATCGGCGCAGGATCTTTAACTTACGCATCTGAACAAACTCTACCAGGAGATCTTCTCTACCCTATTAAAATACATGTAAAAGAAGAAATCGAAGTTTCTCTGGCTTCTACCGCAGTAAAGAAAGTAAACGTTCAGAAGGAAAGAATTGAAAAGAGAATTGAAGAGGTAAAAGAAATACAAAAAACAGGAGAACTAACAGAAAAACAAACTGAGACAATAAAAGAAGCTTTTGTAGACCAAGCCAAAGATCTAAACGACAGTTTTGATGAACTACAAGCTAGTGGTCAAGAAGAAGTGGTAGTAGCAGTAGCAGAAGACCTACTCCCAACTTTAGTAGAATTTGAAGCCGAAGCATCAAAAATCAATACCACTGAATCCCAAAATACAGATTCATCAATAGAAGAAGCTCTACCGGAGGATATTTCTATTGCAACAGAAGTTACTCAGATCGATTCTACTGAAGTAAGTACACTAAGCGAAATAACTGAGCCAGAAGCTGGAGACACATTTGCTATCGAATTTCAAGACTTAACCTCTAATCTTTCAGAGATAGTCATGATCGAGACTCAAAAAATCCAAGCTCAAGCTACTGAATCTATGGCTGTTATAGATGAAAAAGCAATTGCTCTAGAGACAAATATAGGCACAGAGGTAACAGAAGAAAATTCTACTGAAACAGGAGCAAGTTCTATCGTAGTAACAAAGATAGCAAAAACAGACGAAGCAGGATCAACACCTCTAACATTTGGGGTTATAAATGGAGTTATAAAATTTGAAGCCGTAGATCAAGATAGTTCTATAGCAGAAATATCTTCTGTGGAAATTCAAAAAAATACTTTATCTGGAGAAATTGTTCTGGATACAAATTGCCCTCTTGGTAACATACTTAAAACTTGCGATACAGATACAAGTCTTTATATAAATAGATCTGTAATAATATACAATTACGACAAAACTGAAGTTATATCTATTCTCCCAATAACAGAAAAAGGTACATTCGACACAGAACTTCCTATTGGGAAATATATTTTAGACACAACAAGTCTTTCTGAAAACGAGACGGCTGTAAATATGCCACTTGAAGTAGAGATAACTTTAGAAAAAGCTACTGTTATAGAGATAAATATAGATACAAATAAAACAAAATCTATTCTTCAATAAGCTCGAACTCATCGGCTTCAGTTTTTGTATTATTTTTATCTTGTTTCAAAACCCTTTTAGTATAAAAAATACTTCCTACACCCAAAATAATCAAACCCGCAAGACTTAGATAAATATAAGTATTTTTTGGTATGGGAAGATTGGCTGAATTTGCAGATATATTTCTGTTATCAATAGTACTTTGTGTATCTATACTTTCATAATTTGAATACACTTTTTACTAGTAGAAATAGGCAATATTCTACTAATGGTGCCTTCTTCCTGAATCTGAGACTTGGGATATTCATATGCAACTTCCCCAGTTGGGTATCTAAGCAATACTCTAGAAATATTTGATTTAAAATGTGTAGCTTTTGGAGAAAGAATTATCTTTTTCCCAGCCAAAAGAATAGAGTTTTTCGAAAATCTATACGAAATATTATCGCTTTCAATTACCCAGCCATTTAGATCTTGTTCAAATTTGGAAGTATTAGATACTTCTATTGCACCATCTTCTAGTATTTTTAAAACGATAGAGGAATCTACTACTTTTACAACCAATCTATCTGTATCATCTTTTTCGATACTGTCTACATTGTAATAATCGAGTGTAACAACATATTCACCAGGATAATAATATATGTGTTCAAATTTTTTAGCCGGCTTAAAAGTATACTCAGTTCCATCTCCCATATTCCATATATAATATCCACCACGACTTAAATCTCCATTATTTTTCTGTAATAGAGAGTCAAATGTTGATGGTAATCCAGAAACAATAACAATATCTGATAATATCTCCACGTCTTCTTCTGGTGGAATAAAATCTAATATATCTGCATCTTCTTCTGTTGAACTATAGCTTACAAATTCGTCTGTATCACCACCCTCATCAGAAGATGTATTATCACTATCTGAAAATGAAGAATTAGATTCTCCAGGACTCGGATCTCCGCTTGTCCATGTGCCATTTATTTTTGCCAAACTAGATCCATCACCCGCACCTCCTGTCGTAGAATCATAAGTATAAGAAGCAATAGTTGCACTATTCGCATCCACAAGCGAAACAGTGTCTGAAGTATTTGTAAGAGACATGACCGTATCTATAAGATTGCCACTATAACTTGGATATTCCCCGAGGAATACGTTGGCATTTGCAGCAAAGACTATGTATTCAGAAGGACCTATCTCTAAAGAACCCATTCCTCCATTTGCAGGAGGCTCATTCAGAGTATGATTTGCTCCATCGTTGAATTTCCAACCAGACAAATTCACGGAATCAGAACCGGAATTATAAAATTCTACCCATTCAAGATCAGTGTCCGCACCAGAATGATCGTACATAATCTCAGTTACAGAGACTTCAGCCAACACAAAATGGTGTGTAGTAAAAAATAATACAAAATATAGTAAAACTCTAAAAAATCTCATGACTTTTTTACTCTAATACTTTTCTCAATATATCTTCTGGGATTTCTCTAGGCTTTTTTGAAACTGTAGTGTTCGCCGGATCTTTCGATACAGGCACTGTATCAGATGATGAATCATTGCTCTCGATTGAACTATTTACCATTCTAGGTAATACAACTTGTTTTTGTGTCGTAGAAATAGGAGCTGGTGTAGGTGTAGCTTCTACTTTTTTAACAGGAGGAGGTGGTGGAGGTGTGTTGTTTTTGTTTTCGGCAATAACTTGCGCAAGAACATTTTTTAATGCATTTCTATTTTCGACAGTGGGTTCTTTTTGAGGTATAGGTTTCTTTTTCAAGCCCTCCAGAGATATTGGATTTTTAGACACAGCTCCAATATTTGGATTTACAATAGTAGTCTGATTTTGATTTTCTTTTGGCAGATCATCTGTATCTATACGACTTACTAAATCCTTCAACCCAGAAAAAGGCTTCTTCTCTTCTGGTCTTCTATCAGCTGGTGGGTAGCTGGATTTTTGAACTAAATTAGATGGTTTTGGAGAAGCAGGTTTATTGAAAGCTGGTCTTGAAGTACTTTGAACTGGAGCAGTTTGAGGTCTATTGAAAACTGGCTTTGGAGAAAAAGTGCTTGTATTTTGATTTTGACTAAAATTCTGACTACTACGATTATTTTCAATCGCACCGTTCACACTCGGCCGAGGAGCTCCATCAACAGGAAAGTCTCTTTTTGGTTTTTCAATTACGACTGGTGCATGCCATTCCTTTATATTTTCTTCAATATTAGATCTTGGACGTGCGTTGGATTTTCTAGAATTTTCAATTATCTCTTTGGTATAAGATATTGCTGGTTTTTCAATTGGAGGCATTGAGAGCGCAGAGAAAGGTTTTGAGCCTATACCATTTATCATTAGTCTCAAGTATATCTGGATAAAACCTAAGTTGACTATATCTTCTGCTGTAAAAACAGGAGAGAATTCTTTTTCAAAAACTTCTGCATCCGTAGCACCGACTCTAAAAATAACCATAGTACCTACGTTTCCAAAAACAGCTGCGCGAACCTCGTCAGACATCTGCTCTATATACTGGTGAGCGATTGTGAGACTAAGTTTATATTTACGAGCCTCAGACAAAATATCGGCAAAACTATCACTAGCAAAAGACTGAAACTCGTCAACATAAAAATAGAAGTGTGGAAGTTTTTTTAGTGCATCTGGGCTCGCATCAGCGCGTGACATGGCCGCCAAGTATATCTTGGTAATAAGCATACCTCCGAGTAGTGCAGCATTTTGTTCACCGACACGTCCTTTTGAGAGGTTCATTATCAATATTTTCTTTTCATCCATTAATTTACGAATATCAAAAGACGAATGTGGTTGGCCTATGATGTTACGAATTATTGGGTTTGCGGTAAATTGACCTATTTTGTTTTGAATTGCAGCACCAGCTTCTTGCATATAACGATCACCGTATTTTGCAAATTCATCTACCCAAAAAGATTTCACTGATGGATCAGATATATTTTCAACAACTTTTTTTCGAAAATCTTTATCAGCAAGCATTCTGTTAACTCCAAGTAATGTTGATTCTGGATATTCAAGTAGAGCAAGGAGTATATTGTTCAATATGTATTCCATACGTGCACTCCAAGCGTCCACCCAAATCTTTTTGAAAGAACTCATGAGTCCACTTGCCACTAGATGGCGCTTGTCTGCACCAATATCTTCCATAACATTGAAGGATATCGGATAGTCTATATCAAAAGGAGCAAAATATACCACATCTTTTAAACGACTCTCTGGAACATAATCAAGCAATTTTTCTGCTGTTCCTCCGTGTGGATCTATAAAAGCCATACCTTCACCGTTTTGGATATCTTGGATAGCCATATTTTCAAGCAGAGTAGACTTTCCCATACCCGTCTTTCCTATAACATACATATGACGAGCTCTGTCTGTAGCCTTAATACCAAAACGCGTTCGTTTGTTACGATAATCTGTTTCTCCGAAATAAGTTATTTTATCTTCAGGATTCATGCTTTATGTACGTGTTATTGAAAATTTTGACATATCTTGAGCTGTACCAATTATGCGGAACACCTCACCTCTAGAAGTTTTTCGTACTGAACATATGGAAAGAATTTTTTTAGATTTTGTACCTGAGATCAATATTCTATATAAAATATCAAAAGAATCTAACTGCCCAGCAATAGCTTTATTAAAAGCAATTTTTACTTCCTGTAAATCTTCTGGATGTATAGAATTCCAAAAAGTATCAGGAACGATCTTAGAGTTTTGGTCTACCTCAAATATACTGAACATTTGATCATTCCAGGCAAGCTCATTGGAAGATATATTTAAATTCCATCTACCCAAGTGAACTATTCCTTCTGTTTCAAGTAGATACTCCTGACTTGCACGCAAGCTTTCATTGTCTTTGTGAAGTAGCTCTATGTTCCCTACCGAATTTTTCAGATAGAGCATAAGGACAATCAAGAAGGCACACATGAGCAAAGTCACGAAGCCAACTATCAATCGAACAGAAAGTATTTTATCAGACCAATATAAAGCATCAACATCTATTCCAATTATCGCAAGGGTCTCTCTACTTTCGCTATCAATTATAGGTGCATAAGCTGAAACCCAATCACCCCATTTATCAGAATAAGGACCCTCAACAAAAGCAAGTCCTTTCTTGAAATTTTCAACTTCAATTGGAAGTGTCTCCTCGTACACATCTCCAGGTGCAGAATAATCTTCTGTACCAGGAGATTCAGAATCAACAAAGAAGAATAATTTTTCTCCGTTCAATCCCATCAAATAAGTAAAGTTTGCGTCTGGATTTGTGCTCTTCAATTCAGACATCTGATCTTTTAATTTTTGATATGTAGGATTTTCTAGGTCCGCTTCTCCACCAGAAAGAGCTTTAACGTCACCAGGTTCAATTAGGATTGCTGCATTTTTAGCCCTAATTAGAAGTCTCTCTCGCTCATTCTCATCTACCTTGCTACCTATAATAACAGTTGCAAAAATACCTAATGCAATAAAAAATACACTTATCCAAACAGATGTTAGTAAAAAATTTCTATTACTTTTTGTGATTGTATAGTGCGATGAAGAGATCATTGATTTTTATATTATAACACGAAAGAAACTGAAAAATACAGTATTATTCAATCTTAAAACCTATTTTATATATATCGAGCAGCGCGTATAGAAGACTTATTGTAAGTGGTCCAACAATAAATCCTATTGGCCCAAAAACAGAAAGACCTCCAAGTACTGACAACAAGACAAACAAAGGGTGTATGTTTACACCACGACCGACCAAATACGGATTCAATACGTTGTCTATCAATCCAACTATAAGCATAGACCATATAGTCAAACCAAGAGCAGGGAAAAATTGTTCATTTATAAACAAAAATAGTATAGAAGGACCAAGAACCAAAGATGTGCCTACACTTGGTACAAGAGCTGTAAAAAAAGCGAGTGACCCCCACAGAGCTGGATTAGGCACTCCAAATATTGCCAAACCCACTCCAGTTAGAACCCCTTGGATTAAAGCAATTGTGAGAGAACCTCTAATAACAGAATTCACAGCACGCTTGAGTCTACCCAATATTTCATTGTCATAAGTGTCTCCAAGAGGACTTAGTTTAACCAAAGTTTTTTCAAACTGCTCCCCATCTTTGAAAAAGAAGAACAGTGCAAAAAGTGTAATTCCAAAAAACACAAAAGTATGAAAGGTTCCACTAAAAATTGCTCCTAGATTATCTCCTAGTGTTCCAGAAAATTTAACTATATATTCACTAATCTGTTCTGCACCGCCCGGCAGAATCTTTTCAAGAGGAGCTTCAATTTCAGAAATCAAACTTGCAACAGGACTGACTCCTTGATCTGGATTAGTAAAATTTTTTGTCTGAATAATAACTTCTCTTCCTATAAAAGATAGTGGCACTGACAAAAGAATTATCAGCACAAAACTAGCTAAAAATGCTGAAATTCCTCTGTGTTTAAAAGTTTTAACGAATTTTTTATAAACAGGCTGCATAACCACAGCAAAAGTAGCCGCAACAATCAGAGATGATATAAACGGCACAAATATAAAAACAGTTAGAACGAAAACTAAAAATAACAAACCGTAGAAAAAATGTCTTTGAACTGATTTTGGATGCATATATTTATTTTATTTTCTTACCAATAAAAAACTCAAAAATACTAAACATTGCACTAGTACTACCAGGCAAGATGTTGAACAGTATACCTATAGTAAATAAGAACAGTGCTAATCTAGTGTTATAAAAAGAAACTAATACCGCAATAACTGCACACACTAAGGGAAAAAGTATTCTTGTATAAGCGTGCATATTTTCTATATGAGTAACTCTCATGTTCTCTATAGATTCAGATTTCTCTACATGTCTACGCATTATGAACAAAATAAGACTAATCAGAAATATATTTGTTGCAAAAAATATAATAGCCAAGTTATGAGTACTGTATTTTCCCAAAAAATGCGCAGAGAAAGGAACAAGCCCTACGAAGAAAAAGAATACGGCGTTTATATTTGTAAGGGTCATGTCTATATTTTTTGCAAAGACAGAAACTATAAAATGATGTGATCTCCAATAAGTAAAAAGTAGTGCAAAGGAAAGTAAGTAACTCAAAAACAGAGGATATATTTCATAAAATAACTCCAGTAGCAAAGCATCCGTGACCGGCCCAGTAAATTCTGGTACACGTATCTCAAAAACTAAAATAGTCATAACGATAGCAAATATGCCATCTGCGAGCTGGTCTAGTCTTGCTTGTTTCATATATATGAATTATATCAGATTGAAAATAAAATGAACTATATAGATATGTTAAAAATAAAAATACCCTTTCAGGCATTTTTATTTTGTGGACCCTGCCGGAGTTTCTCCTTCGACTCATTGGTGGTCAGGAATAATTTTCTCGTCGTCGTTCGAAAATTTTCACGACCCTGACTCGGTATTTCGTATTGCTATACAAAATATACCTGCGTCTTCCACACACTAAAAAATCTCCAGCAGTGGAGATTTTTTATGTTTGGTGGACCCTACCGGATTCGAACCGGTGACCTCCTCATTGCAAATGAGGCGCTCTACCAACTAAGCTAAGGGCCCAAATATTTGATATATAAACTACACAAGTCCAAGCTTGCTTGCAAATGAGGCGACTATCGTCTACTTGCCAACTAAGCTAAGGGCCCAAATATTTGATATATAAACTACACAAGCCTACCAAGCAAGGGGCTCGAGTAATACAAAGGCTATTTTACCTTATTTTAGAACAAGTGCAAGTTAAGCTTACAAAATTTAAATCCCGATAAAATCGGGATTTTTCTCATACTAATTCTTTCTTCATCTTGTGGTGTGGACCGACACCTTTGATTTCAAACTCATCAGAAAAGGCTCGCCACCCACGATCATAGTAAAACTTAACCGCACTGGACCTGGCATTACACCAAAAAAGTTTTACACCGGTTTTATTGGCAATAAAACTTTCTGCATGGGAAATGAGCAAAGACCCAAGTCCCCTACCTTGCCAATTTTTATCAGTCGCCATTCCACGTAACCGATAAGAATCTCTTTTGTTTAAAGTGTCCAATTTGAAACTTGCACAACAAAGAGGTTTTCCAACAATACGGCCATTTCTGGTCTTGTACACTGCAAAATGATATGTGAATAATTCATAATCACCATCAAACAAAGCAGTCTCCTTTGGTAAACCTGGTCGCAATATGTCGTGACGTAAATTAAAAATGTCTTTTAGTGATACCTGTACCACAGTAAACTTTCCGTTCATAAGAAACTTTTTTTCTTATACTAACATGCTCATGAGCATAGTCAATTTGAGTTTTATTTTTTGTCTGTCACGAGTTTTAAAACATGATCTATAAATTCTTTAAAATTTGATCCCACTGGCTCTAGTGATTTTGGTACAAGAGATTCTTTGGTAAGGCCAGGTAAGGTATTTATTTCAATAAAATAGATTCCGTTTTTTGAAACTATAAAATCACTACGTGTGTAGTGGCGCGCACCAAGAGCTTTGTGCATTGCACGTGCATAGTCTTGCAAGAGCTTCTGTTCAGTAGAGCTAAACTTACCTGGGGATATTTCAAGAGCTTGTCCATTGTATTTTGTGTCGTAATCAAATATATCTCCAGATGGTTTTCTGATTTCAATTGGCAAGAAAGAATATATATCTTCCCCGCGAAAACCTTCGAGCGTAGTTACAGTCGCCTCCTTGCCGTGAATATATTCTTCTACCAATATATCGCCTTCTGTTTCTAGCTGGCCTAGTAATGTTTCTAGTAAATCATCATAGGTCCTTGCAAGCTTGATGCCAATCGAGGAACCACCACTAACCGGCTTTATTATCCAAGGAGGTGGAAGTGTCTTGAAAATATATTTTGCAGCTTCGCTCATATAATCTTCGAAACTCAGCTCATCCTGAGAATTGAAGTTGGGTATCAAAATATCATTTGCGATATTCAGTCCTGCTTTTTCTGCAACCTCTTTTGAAAATCTTTTATGCATACCGAGCGCCCCTGCAAAAGGACCTGAACCAGTATATGGAATCCCTAACGCCTCAAGTTCCTGAGCAATCTTACCGTCCTCTCCTGCGCCACCATGGAGTGCGTTCCAAATTACATCTACATGCCTACTGAGTTTATCTTTCTCGACAGGAAGTCCACGCATGTGCCACACACCGTCTCGATCTACAAGTATATCTACCGGTTCATATCTATCGCGAGGTAAATGCGTAAGTAACATCTCGCCACTCTTGAGCGAAACTTCATATTCGTTGCTATTTCCACCTCGAAGTATTCCAACGCGAATCATGTAAACAGTATAGCGTCTTTTTGTTTAGGACTAAAGTATTTATTTTCCCAAAAATGCATTTCCTCTACGAAGCTTATGAAATGTAATCGAGAATCTGTGCGCTTCAGAGTTTGCGAGTACTATCCCCGTCTCATTGCCTTTTATATTTTCTTTTTCACCTAGTATGTCTTTCGCCTTATGTTTTTCATTTTTAACCACAGAAACAATCGGAATTTTAAACTGATACCTTTTGAGAACTTGCTTACCAACATTGAGTTGAGCTATTCCTCCATCTAATACTACAAGATCCGGAACTCCCCACTCTGTATGCCTAAACCTGCGAGAAAGCACCTCTTCAAGCGCCCCTGTATCGTTTGCGTTTGACTGAGTACGGATAATAAACTTTTTGTATTCAGATTTTATCGGCAAACCATTCTCCACCACAGTCATCACACCCACCATATTTTTCCCAGACATATGCGCAATATCATATGCCTCAATACGGAATTTGTTTATTCTACCTTCCTCTATGTTTTCGTTTTTTATAAGCGATACATCATGAATATGTTCCAATGCAAAAATAGTTTTCTTTATTTCTCCAGCTTTTTCAAATTCACGTTTCTTTGCATACGCAAGCATCTCTTTTTTTAGATTTAAAATAATTTGCGCTTTTTTACCAGAAAAGAAAAGTTCTAGATTTTTAATTGTTTTTTTATACTCCTTTGAAACTTCTTTGTTTGCCATATCAGGAGTTAAACCTAGTTGACGATAAAATTCATATTTATCTTTATGGATAGAACTATTGTCTATAAAAGGAAAAATACGGCGAACTATTTTTAGAGCCTCTTTGAGTGCACTACCATTTGTATAAGGACCATAAATAGATTTTAGCTTATTGTTTTCAGTTTTTAGATTCTTGAAATCTATATTTTTACCGCGCTCGATTATTACTTTCGGTAACTCTTCGTCGGTGATGCACACATAGTTCCAACTTTTATCATCCTTCTCTTTTGTATTGTAATATGGCTTATATTTCTTGATCAGATTTGCCTCTAGAATCAAGGCTTCTAAAACTGATTCAGTTTCCTGAAAAGTCAGTGTACGCGCTTTGAAAACCATGTCCACAATATGTGACCCACGAGTATTGATCACATCCTTGCCGAAATAGCTTCGTACACGAGAACGGAGCGAAGTAGCCTTGCCAATATACAAAATACCTTTGCTGTCACGAAAGAAATAGCAACCTGGAGTGTTTGGTATTTTTAGTTTTTTTAAGTCAGATATTTTCATGTTTGACAAGTATACCAGAAGAGTGTAGAGTGAGCAAAAATAAAAAATGGATCCAAAACACCCACTAAAGTATTTCAGGTTAAGTAACGGATATCCTGATGTACAAAAACTGGCACTCGATCTGGCAGGAACAAAAACCAGAGGTAAAATATTCAAAAAATTTAGCGTTCTCATCTATAAAATAGAAGAGAACAAGGAAGTATCAATAAAGAGAATAGAATTCCTTATTGAAGAAATGAAAAACGCTCTTACCGACACACCAAAAGAAGTGTTTGATTTATTAAAATATGAAATACTCTTTTGGAGATATTTCCCAGAAAATAGAAAGATTAATATTTCCCGGTCGGATATCTTGGGAACAATGGGGAATATTTTCAACAAAGGAGATTACGTATCTATCGCAAAAATATTCTATTTTTTGCAAAAAAGATAACAAAATAAAAGTGCAAAACGAGGGGACTGTCCCCTCGTTTTTTTTATTTGACAAGCATTATTGGTAGGTATAAAGTTAAGAAAAATGTAAAAAATATGAGTGGATTCGACACAACCTTTAAGCATTGGCTCAATGAAAAAGCTGGCTACCTTATTTACAAAGGCAAGAAGAAGAAAATCGAAAAAATTTTTTTTACTAGTTCCGCTGTGGCAAATTCAGATGAAATGAATTTCAAGCTAAAAGGCCAAATCTTAACAAAAGGAGATGGAATTGACTTCAAAGAACTTTGGAAACGATTCTATAAAGAAACTGGTGAAAAAAGACCAAAAAAACAAAAGAGGATCGGACAGAGATTTGAAATAAAAGGAAAAGTTCTTTACAAAAAAGAAGGCAAAAAAGTTGTCAGAAAATATAAGAAATCAAAATAGAAAAAAATAATCTGCAAGCGCTACTGCAAAGAAAGACACGGTAAAAAAGAGTCTCTGGAAACTTATTTACCAGTAGATAGCACAGAAAAAGACCTTGTTGAACTACAAGGTCTTTTTATTTTCTTAAAACCTTTTTTAGATATTTACCAGTATGGGATTTTGGAGTATTTGCCACCTCCTCTGGAGTGCCCTTTGCAATTATTTCTCCCCCACCGATTCCACCTTCTGGACCGATGTCTATAATATAGTCAGCAGATTTTACAATATCCAAGTTATGTTCAATCAATACTACCGAGTTCCCCTTTTGTACAAGCTGATTCAAAACTGAAAGTAGATTCGCAACATCATCATAGTGAAGCCCAACAGTTGGCTCATCGAGCAGATATATAGTCTTCTCGATATTTGTTCGGTAAAGTTCACTAGATATTTTTACGCGCTGTGCTTCCCCTCCTGAGAGTGTAGTCGCAGACTGACCGAGTGCTACATAACCTAGGCCCACATCCATAAGTGTCCGCACTCTGTCATACACAGCAGGAATATCTTCGAAAAACACAATTGCCTCCTCGACTGTCATCTGGAGTACATCATAAATATTTTTATTTTTGTATTTGACCGTGAGAGTTTCCTTGTCGAAACGTTTTCCATTACAAACATCACAAGTCACATACACTGTCGGCAAAAAGTGCATCTCAACTGCAATCTCGCCGTTCCCCTCACAAGCTTCACAGCGACCGCCTTTCACATTGAAAGAAAATCTGTTTGATTTCCATCCACGAAAACGCGCTTCATCCGTAGCGGCAAATAAGTCACGAATGTGTGTAAAGGCTCCGGTGTATGTCGCCAAGTTCGATCGTGGTGTACGACCTATCGGAGACTGGTCGATAAGTATCACTCGAGAAACATACTCTGTTCCTGTAAAACTTGTGCAGTTATAAGTCTGCGCGCTTCGAAATTTGCGTTCATAACGAGCTTGCAAGTTCTTGTGCAAGATCTCGTACATAAAAGAACTTTTCCCAGACCCTGACACTCCAGTAATACAAACCATTTTCCCCAACGGAACTTCTACATTTAGATTTTTAATATTGAAAATTTTCCCTCCAGCAATTTTGAGTGACCCCTTGTCTTGAGTACGGCGTTTTTCTGGAACTGGAATCACTTCTTCGTTTCGCAAGTATGCAAGAGTACGAGACTTAGATGGATTAGTTTTTGCAGCAAGTAATTCTTCTAAATCACCAGAGACAACAACCTTTCCTCCGTGCACGCCAGCTTTTGGTCCGATATCAATAATATAATCAGATGCATATATTGTATCTTCATCGTGCTCTACTACAATTATTGTGTTGCCTATGTCACGTAGATTTTCAAGAGTTTTTATAAGCTTGTCATTATCGCGTTGATGCAAACCAATTGTTGGCTCATCGAGCACATACATCGCACCCACAAGTCGTGAGCCGAGTTGTGACGCGAGACGAATACGCTGACTCTCTCCTCCCGAAAGAGTACTAGCCCTGCGATCAAGCGATAGATATTCGAGCCCAACGTTTAGCAAGAACTCTAGACGTGACTCTATCTCTTTTATAATTACTTTTGAAATTTCTTTTTCTTGTTCTGTAAGTTTCAAATCTACAAATAAATCCGCAGCATTGCTTATAGAAAGCTTAGTTAGTTCAACAATATTAACCCGTTTTTTGGATTCATTTGTCGACAGAAAAACGTTGAGCGCTTCTATGCGAAGTCTTGCTCCGTGACAAACATCACAAGGCTCTGTACCACCAAAGAATTTGCTTCCAAGACCATTACATTCTGGACATGCTCCATAAGGCGAGTTGAAAGAGAAGAGTCTAGGTTCTACTTCTGGAAAAGAGAAGCCATCGCGAGGACAAGAAAACTTTGTAGAAAGTAACGTCTCTTCATCTGCGATTTTTATTACTACTAGCCCATCAGATTCAAGTATTGAGCGCTCTACCGCTTCAGAGAGTCGCATTCGTGCATCTTGTGGACCATCTTTGAATTCATGTAGTGCGAGCTCATCAATAAATATATCTATGTTGTGTGCTTTATTTTTAGATATATCTATTCGATCACGGAGATTTAAAATTTTTCCGTCTATACGAACTCTGTTGAAACCCTTGCCGAGCAAATCATATAGAAGTTGGTAGTATTCCCCTTTTCTACCTCGCACAACTGGTGCAAAAACTTGAACTGGAATTTCACTCCACTCTACTCCCATTACTTCTTTTTTATTCTTCTTGCTCTTTGAATACACAGAAACTTTTTCTAGTACAAAATTTAATATTTCTTCATTGGAAAGTTTTTTAATCTCATCGCCGCATTCTGGACAGTGTGGTCTTCCGACACGTGCATATAGAACACGTAGATAATCGTATATTTCAGTAATAGTCGCCACGGTTGAACGTGGGTTATTTGAGCGGGATTTTTGGTCAATTGAAATTGCAGGAGATAGTCCAGAGATCTCGTCTACATCTGGCTTCGGCATTTGGTTCAAGAATTGTCGCGCGTATGCAGAAAGACTCTCGACATACCGGCGCTGGCCTTCGGCGAAGATAGTATCAAAAGCAAGTGAACTCTTTCCAGAGCCTGACATACCAGTAATAACCACCATTTTGTTTCGTGGCATTTCAACGGTGATATTTTTCAGGTTATGAGTCCTGGCACCTTTAACTATTATTTTTTCTGATGGCTGTCCTTTTTTCATATTTCAATAACATAAGCGCACCCATGAGTATCGCTTATGGGTGTGTATCTCTATTCAATTACAGGCAGATTGTATCATAAAAGCTTATTTGACGTAAGCGTCTATGAGTAGTACGATGAGCGAAATATAGTAAAAATGGGAAAGAGAAAACAACATAAAGTAGAGGATATCGTATGGTCTTACACAAAAGATGATTGGGTAGACTGGCTAAGTGATATATTAAAATATGAAGTAGCATACCCTATATATACAATAAATCGAGAAAGCGACAATGTTTTGATGGATATGCCAGAATGGTTGGTAGAAAGTAAAATAGAAACCACAGAATACCAAAAAGCTCTAATCTGGCATATAAAAAACCAAATCGATCTAAATTCTGGAGAAATAACAAATATAAATTATCTTGAAAGACTTTTTGAATCTCTAGGTTCTATAACGTGGGAAAAATTTTTGGATGAGGAATATTTTATAGATATCTTAACTTCTGAAAAATTTGACTCCACTAGAACATCTAGAGACTCTCTTAAGAGTGAACTGCTGTCTATACTATCCAACCAAAACATATCTCTTGAAAAATTGAAAAAAATAGAGAATTATGCAATCCGCATGTTATCTAAAAAGATTCAAGATGAGTTTTTCTGGATTGGATACATATCAATTAAAGTAAGAAATTATCCAAACTCTCTTGCTTTACAGCTTGAAGCACTTTCATTGGTCATAAGTCTTTTATCTAAAAAAGATTTAACTGACGACAGAGTCTTGGTTGCAATAGTGGATACAATAAAGGAAATCCACTTCAGATACGTACAGAA
The DNA here is from genome assembly GCA_016699365.1 of Candidatus Nomurabacteria bacterium. Classification (NCBI taxonomy): domain Bacteria; phylum Candidatus Nomuraibacteriota; species Candidatus Nomurabacteria bacterium. The sequence continues at coordinate 44,268 of CP064973.1, forward strand.
ATCAGAATTCATAAGCGTATCGCAAATATGGAGAGAAAATGAGGATAAAAAAGAAACGAACCCTGTTCGTGAAAAAATACTAAAGGCGATAGACAATCATTACTTTGAATATATAGAAAAGAGTATATATTAAAAAAAGCAGAATTAATTTTCTGCTTTTTTATTTTCCTCAATTTTTGGAGCATGAGATGCAGTCAATCTTTTGTTCAAAACTATTATCTCATCACGGAGTATTGCTGCGGTCTCAAAATCGAGCTCTTTTACAGCCTTGTTCATATCGCGCTCTTTGATTTTTATAATCTTGTCATATACAAGCTTCTCGCGCTCTTCATCTGAGAGTAGAAGTTTCTTTATAGTCTTGGACTCATTCTTCTCTTTTTTATTCAACTCTTTTGCATATACTTTTTTGAACAAATCTATATCGAGTGCAAGCTCACCCATCACAGCTTTATCATGCTTGCTATCCATCTCCTCGGTAATATCTTTTATGCGCTTCATTATAGTTTTTGGAGTAATGCCATGTTTTTTGTTATACGCAATTTGAATATTTCTACGACGAGTTGTCTCATCAATAGCTCTTTTCATTGAGTCTGTGAGTCTATCCGCATAGAGAATTACTCTACCTTCGGCATTACGAGCCGCACGGCCGATCGTCTGTATAAGTGATACATCACTACGCAAAAAGCCCTCTTTGTCAGCATCGAGAATTCCAATAAGCGCAACTTCAGGAAGATCTAGACCTTCGCGAAGCAAGTTTACTCCTACGAGTACATCAAAATCTCCTTTACGGAATTGGGTAAGGATGCGGATACGATCTATAGTTTTTACCTCACTATGAAGATACTCAGCTTTTATCTTTTTGTCTTTTAGGTATACAGACAAATCTTCCGCCATCTTTTTAGTAAGGGTTGTAGCAATAACTCTAAAACCACGCTTTATTGTGACTTCTGATTCATTTATAAAATCTTGTATCTGTCCACCATATCCATTTTTTTCTAGAATCGGCTTTAGAATAATTTCTGGATCGAGCAATCCTGTTGGGCGAATAATCTGCTCTACTATCTGAACAGACTCTTCACGCTCTATAAGACTTGGAGTTGCAGATGTATATATCACCTGTCCAATTCGTTCACTAAATTCTTCGTAGCGCAGTGGACGGTTGTCTTTTGCAGAAGGCAATCGAAACCCGAATTCAACCAAGGTGCCTTTTCTAGAAGCATCACCTGCATACATTCCGCGTAGTTGTGGAAGTGTTACATGAGATTCGTCTATCACAGTCAAAAATTCTGGCTTACCTTTTTTATCATGAGGAAAATATGAGAGCAGTGTCTCTGGTGGCTCACCTGCCGACTTACCAGACAAATGTCTAGAATAGTTTTCAATACCAGAACAATACCCGACCTCTTTTATCATCGCAAGGTCATATGTAGTTCGACGTTTTATACGCTCTGCTTCTAGAAGCTTGCCCTCTTTTTCAAAATATTTTAATTGATCTTTTAATTCTTTCTGAATTGCTTTTATGGCAATATCTTTCTGCTTTGGATCAGTGAGAAAGTGCTTTGCTGGAAAAAGAAACATACTTTTCGGTTTTTCTAAAACATGAGAAGAAACTGGATCAACAATCAATATCTCAGAAATTTTATTTTTATCGACAAAAATCTGATACATAAAAGTCTCAGACACGGGCATGATATCTATACGATTGCCGAGAGATCGGAATTGTCCAGAATTTAGATCTGCATTTGTACGAGTATAGTGAATCCCGACGAGACTACGAAGCAGGTCATTGCGCACAGCTTTATCTCCAACTGATAACATCAAATGCTCTTTTTGGTATTGCTCTGGGGAGCCGAGTCCGTAGATACAAGACACTGACGCAACTATAATTACATCCTTTCGAGTAAGTAGGGCTTGAGTAGAAGCATGACGAAGGCGATCAATCTCTTCATTTATTTGAGCATCTTTTTCAATATATGTATCAGTAGTCGGCAAATACGCTTCTGGTTGGTAGAAGTCGTAATATGAGACAAAGTAGTGCACTGCTGCATCGGGGAAAAATTCACGATACTCCTGAGCAAGCTGCGCAGCAAGGGTCTTATTGTGAGCAATAACAAGTGTGGGTTTGTTGTTTTTTGCAATTACATTTGCAATCGTAAATGTCTTACCTGTTCCAGTCGCACCCAAAAGGGTCTGCTTCTGCATACCCTTATCCAATCCAGTCATAAGCTCTTTTATTGCTTTGGGTTGATCACCCGACGGATCCCAGTCACTTTTTAATTTAAAAATATTGTCTGCCATATATGTATTTACACTTTACGCTATTTAAGAAAAAATAAAAAGCCGTGTATGTAACACGGCTTTTGAAAATCATTTGTACATTTTGTCTCTAATATACGAGAGTCTTTTTATCTCTTCCTCATCTATCACACGAACAAATCTTTCTACTGATCCATCAGGTGTAATCTTGGGGTCCATAAATCCGTTTCCGTCTAAATCATGTAATGACCGATTATCAACCATCATACCAGCCAGATAAACATTAGATTGATAAAGAGGTCTATAGGTCACAAAAATTTCACCTGTTTCAGTATGCGGACCAACGCCGATAACTTCGTACACATACTCACCTTCTGGCATATCATCTGTCCTTTTACAGTGTCTGTAGAAACCGTTCTCTGGAGCGTCCGCAGGGCGAACTAATTTTGGTTTTTCCATATGTTGTTTTTTTGAGAGTATATACTAAGAATGCAAAAATAAAAAGCGGAATTTTCCGCTTTTGTATATTTTATAAACGCTCCAAATCTGCCAGTCGGATCTGAACAAACACAGACTCTCTTATTTTTATTCTATCAATCAGACCATTGTCGTCATGATATTTTTTGAATATCGGAAGTATTTCGGCGATAAGTCTCTCAGTTACCTGAAGACGATAAGAGATAATTGTGGCCAAGTACTCCTTGTCTCCAAATTTGAAAGAAAAAGTGGCCTGTTGATTGGTCGTCAACAAGTCCTTGATGTTTTTATTCAAAACAACTAGGAGGTCAAAGTCTATCGCCCTAGGGTCAATAAAAAAAGGGACCTCCTCATTGTTCCACCCTTTGTCGTGAGTAAAAACACTGACAGATCCGTGTCTCATTTTTTTTGAGACTACCATGAGCCTCTTGGCTGCAAAAGTACTTTTTGTTAAAACGTTTGTTGCTGCTGACATAGTATATTATTTTTTAGAATGAACTTAGAACAACCTATATTAGCCCCAGAAGGTAGAATTGTAAAGCCAAGACCTAACTTAGGTATTCTTTTAGAAAAACATCTTTATACTCTTCAAATCTACCCTCAACCAAAGCTTCACGCGCACCTATTACCAAGTGTGTCAAAAAATAAATATTGTGTATAGATGCTAGTGTTGCTGCTAGCATTTCCTTTGCACGAAAAAGATGTGATACGTAGGCACGTGTATAATTTTTACAAGTATAGCAATCACATTTATTATCTATAGAGGTAAAATCTTCTACAAACTGAGCGTTCATAATATTGATCTTACCTTTCCGTGTGTACAAGGTACCATTTCGCCCGTTACGAGTCGGCAACACGCAGTCAAACAAGTCTATTCCACGCTCAATTCCCATGAGTAAATCTTCTGGCTCACCTATACCGAGCAAGTGTCTTGGTTTATGTTCTGGTAAAATTTTTGTCGTCCATTCTACAGCACTTTCCATATCTACTTTTGCAAAAGATCCACCAATCCCAAATCCATCAAATTCACAACCTTCTTCTGTTTTCATTTCACTTAAAACTTGTGCAGATTTTTTACGTAGATTTTCAAAACGCGCACCTTGAACAATCCCAAACAGAGCTATTTGTTTTTTATTTTCAGCTAGGAGCTTGTGATGATGAATCAGTGAACGCTTTGCCCAAGCATGAGTTCTGTCTAAAGACTCTTCTTGATACCTTTCAGTCTCTGTTGGAGACGTGCATTCATCAAAAGCAAATATCATATCTGCTCCCAGATTGTGTTGGATTTCGATTGAGCGCTCTGGTGTAATGTAGTGGAGCGATCCGTCCAAGTGTGATCTAAAAGAAACTCCATCGTTTCCAATAGAAGCCAATCTTGGTAATTCAGAATCTATAGAACGTTCTGCTATTTGTAAATTTGGATCAGTGATTTTAGTAATCTTTGAAATATCTTTTCCATACGCAGCTCCAAGTGAGAAAACTTGGAATCCCCCAGAATCTGTCATTGTAGGTAAGGACCAATTCATAAACTTACCCAAGCCTCCAGCTTTTTCTACAAGCTCGTCTCCTGGTTGCAGATACATGTGATAAGTGTTTGCGAGTGCCACCTGCACACCTGCATCAATCAACATTTCTGGTGTTAATGCTTTTGCAGTACCTTTTGTTGCCACTGTAACAAAAGCCGGGGTTTTTATTTCCCCGTGCGGAGTCTTTATAACACCTGCGCGCGCAAGACCATTTTTACTTCGAGTTTCTATGGAAAATGAAAATCCGTTCATAATTTATTTTTTTATTTCAATATATTTCAAATATCGTACGTTTACCGGACTGGTTAATAGAATTCTTTGAAAAGGATCTCTCGGGTCAGATATAACACTAGATACAACAGCAACAGGAATGCTACTAATTGAGGGGAGCGACGCAAATGTCCCAATTGGAATAGAAACATCTCTTGGTAATATTGCTTCAAAATTCTGTCCTCCACGACCCACTAAATCTACAGACAAATTAGAATCAGATAAAACGACATTGGTTAAATTTTTTGATTGTGAATATAAAGTAACTTTAGATGTAGAATTGTAAACTTCTGCAACAAAACCAATCGGTATGTTTCCATAGGCAAAAACTTTATCTCCGACAACTACGCCATTGTTTTGTCCCTGATCAATTACAAGTGTATCGTATGGACTCTGTGGTGGTCTCGAAAGTATGACAGCAAGCAAGCCAATATTTGACTGACTAGAACGTCCAAAAATTTCAAGGAGTGAATCGGTCTCTTTTGCCTTTGCTTCAAGTTCAATCATAGTTGCCTGCATTGAAAGAATCTGGGAATTCAAAATTTCATTTTCTTCAATTAATTTATTTTTATTTACTTTTGAATCTCTAAAATTATTTACTGATGAGCTCACCCAATTCCCTGTCCTCCAAAAAGGAGTAGCCACCCAATCAAAAATCCCTCCTAGCGGAGACAGTGTTCTGGTTGTAGATAAAATAAAAACCAAAATAAATATAAAAACACCTGATGCAAGAGCAATCTTCTTGTTTCTTTTTCTTTTATTTAGGAGGTAATTCATCCTTTTGTGAATTTACTAATACCTGGTTATATAAAGACAAATCTTCAAGTACAATCCCAGCGCCTATTGCAACAGCAGATAGAGGGTCTTCTGCAGTATAAACTGGCATTTTCAAAACTGTCTGAAGTAGTGTATCGAGACCTTGTATTAGCGCACCGCCTCCTACGAGAATAATTCCTCTGTTCATAATATCTGACAAAACTTCCGGAGGGGTAGTTTCTAAAACTTCTTTTATCCCATCAATCAGTGCTCTAATAGATACTGCTATTGCCTCACGGACATCTGTATCAGTAACAACAACTTCACGAGGCAATCCTGTAACCAAGTCTCTACCTCGAACAGTTATTTCCATAAATTTTCCTGGCATAACTGAACCAATAGCTATTTTTACACTTTCAGCAGTTTTTTCTCCGATCAGTAATTTAAATTCATCTTTTAGATAAGTAACAATATCATTGTTCAGTCTATCTCCAGCCACATGAAGATTCTTGGATTTTACGATTCCACCAAGAGCAATAACCGCGATATCTGTAGTACCTCCACCAATATCTATCACCATAGAACCTACAGGGTCCATGATCGGTAATCTAATCCCTATAGCTGCAGCCATAGGCTCTTCGATTATATGGACCTCACGCGCACCAGCAGAACGAGCCGCGTCATATACTGCTCTAGTCTCAACATTTGTAATTCCCGAAGGAACCCCAATCACCACACGTGGACGCAAAAACTTCTTTGAAATTTTTTCAGCCTTACCTATGTGATAAGAAAGCATTTCTTCTGTAATTTCAAAATCAGAAATAACACCATCTATAAGTGGCCTTATAGCTCGGATATGTCCCGGCGTACGGCCCAACATTTCTTTTGCTTCAGTACCCACAGCAACAATCTGATTTGTTTTTGTATTTACAGCAACGACTGAAGGCTCATTGATAACAATCCCGTGACCTTTTAGATATACGAGAGTATTGGCGGTACCGAGATCAATACCGATATCGTTTGAAAGTGAGTTTTGAAACTTTTCAAACATATTATTTTATTTTTTCTATCACTTCTGAAAATGCGACCACGCTTCCCTTTTCTTCATTTCTTTTTTTAATCTCCACTCCACCATCTTTGATACTCCTATCTGATACAACAAGTCTATATGGAATACCAATCAAGTCTGCATCTGCAAATTTTTCACCCGCAGAAACACCGCTTCTATCATCAAATAAAACCTCTACATTGTTTTTATTTAAAATTTGATACAAATTTTCTGCCTGCGCTCTCGCATCCTCACTATCTCCAAGTACTAGTAGGTGCACACGAAATGGCGCGATTGATTCTGGCCAGATAATTCCTCTATCATCAGACAATACTTCAACGACAGTCCCCATTAGACGAGCTGGACCAATGCCGTATGAACCCATAAATGCAGACTTGCTTTCACCTGTTTCTGTTTGATACTTCAAACCTAAAGCATCGGAGAAGCGAGTGCCTAAAGTGAAGATGTTTCCTACTTCTACAGCCCTATTTTCAACCAAGGTGTCTTTTGATAGACCAAGGCTTTCTATAATCTCATCAGTGTAAACTTCTTTGTTTATAGCAATACCTTTGCTTTCGTCTACATATATAGTGTCTTCGCCCGCCCCTGTAATAGTCTGGAACTCATGAGAAAACTTCGAGAACATTCCTCCTGATGCAAAAGTCATATATGTAAGATGTCCGATTCCTGTGCGATTGAAAATATTCTTGTAAGCAACTTTCGAGCGCTCATAGAATTCATTGTGCTCAGCTTCGTCTTTTGAAAAAGAATATAGATCCTTCATCACAAATTCACGTGTACGCATAATTCCACTTTTAGCACGAGTTTCATTTCGAAACTTTGTTTGGAACTGATACACATATCTAGGCAGATCTCGATATGACTGAACAAAATCTTTCATCATGATAGTCATCGGCGCTTCGTGAGTAACACCAAGCCCGAGCTCTGTTTCGTTTTTCAGTTTTGTTTTAAACCAGACATCAACCTGATCATCTGCCCACTGGTTCGTAGGTTCCCATGTAGACTTCTCTTGAAGCGCAGTAAGAGTAATTTCTTGACCCCCAATTGCATTCATTTCTTCACGGATTATATTTTCAATCTTCTTCAAAACACGAAGTCCGAGTGGTAAGTAGCCGTAAACACCGGCCATTACTTTTTCTACAAAACCGCCCTTGATAAGAAGCTCTGCGTTCTTTGCAACCTCGTCCGCAGGGCTTTCCTTTTTAGTTTTAGTGAATAGTTGTGATTGCTTCATATAAGAGCCATCTTACCTTAAAATCGCCAATAAAAAAAGCCCCCGAATTGGGGGCTTTAAATTGTGAATATATTTTTTGTTTTAAAAATATTCAGATAGTATAGGGTATGAACTCAATTCTTCAAAAGGAGTATCATTCCTCTTGGCAGCGTATAATGTCTTACTTTGTTTCTTGTATATCTCCCAAGGTAAAGCGGTTTCACCGTCATCTGTAGAGATGAAATACTTGAATAAAAAATATACGGAAAACACTAAACCAGTAACCGATAACAAAATAAAAAAGATATCATCAGGTTTTTGGGATATCAGCAAAAATCCCGGCATAAAAATAAAAAACAAGTTTACCCAGAAAATATTCATTCTCTGTCTATAGTTTGTCTTTATAAGATTGTTTATTACTGCAAATTCAAATAACGTCATAATTTTTTTATTTGGTTCTCAAAAATCCCAAAAAGGAAGCTTTGAGAACCAAATAAAAAACAATATTTATAAGTATTTTATCATATTTTAGGATTATTGTCAACCCTTCCCTTTTTGTACAAAATACTGTATTATCAAGGGGTTCCGTGGAGGGGGCTTTTTCATTTAAAAGTCCAAAGCACCCTTTGTAAATAAGCTGGGAATGCTTAAAAACGGAGCAGTCGCAAGACATTTATAATTAACCATAGAATTAACTATGCAAAATCAAAAAGACACCATTGATGCGTTGTTTAAAGTTGGCGCACACTTTGGATACTCAAAGACGAGACGACACTCATCTGCGAAGAAGTTTATCTTCGGAACAAAAAACAAAGTCGACATTATTGACCTTGAGAAAACATACGTAATGCTCGAGGATGCAAAGAAAGTCATGCATGACCTAAAGGCTGGTGGAAAGATAATTCTTTTCGTAGGAACAAAGCCTGAGGCTCGCGAGATTATCCGTTCTACTGCTAGCTCACTCGGTATGCCATATGTAGCAGATCGTTGGGTTGGAGGACTTCTTACAAACTTCCCTGAAGTAAAGAAGCGCATCGCATATTTTGAAGATATCCGCACAAAGAAAGAAAAAGGTGAACTAGATATGTTCACAAAAAAAGAACGTCTTCTAATCGAAAAAGATTTGGAACGCATGACTCACAACTTTGGTGGTGTAGCAAATATCAAAAGAGTTCCAGATGCAATGTTTGTAGTTGACCCTAAAAAAGAGCACATAGCAGTTACAGAGGCTCTAAAAAGTGGTATCCCAGTTGTAGCTATAGCAAACACTGACTGTAATCTAAAAGCTGTAAACTTCCCTATTATTGCAAACGATGGATCACGAGGAAGTATTGAATACATAGTAAACACTCTAAAGGAAGCCTTAATTGATTAAAAAAATAATTAGTAGATCTTTTTAGAATAAATAAAATATGTCTATACAAATAACAACCGAAGAAGTTAAAAAATTACGTGACGCAACAGGAGTATCTGTTATGCAATGCAAAAAAGCTCTCGAAGAAACTGAGGGTGATATGGAGAAGGCAATAATGCTTCTCAAGAAGAAGTCTAGTGATATTGCAAGTAAAAAATCTGACCGTGAAGCGCTTGCTGGAATCGTGGTTATCAAGCAGACTAGCGGTAAAGCTATCATGCTTACACTTAACTGCGAGACTGATTTCGTAGCAAAAAACGATGACTTCATAGCACTAGCAAATAAATTGGCTGACATGGCAATCAACGAAGGAACAGAATCTGTGGTAGCAAAATCTGAATCTGAAATCAGTCCAGTAGTTCAAAAGATTGGTGAAAACATCAAACTTGGTGGAATAAAAGAATATGCAGGGGGTATCATAGGTTCATACACTCATAACGGCAAGGCTGGAGTTGTAGTGACACTATCAGGAGGTACAGAAGACCTAGCGCGCGATATAGCTATGCACATAGCAGCAATGAAGCCAGAATACACAGACCGAGAAAGTATTCCAGAAGAAAAGATTGAGCTCGCTAGAGAACTTTTCACAAAAGAAGTCGAAGAGAGCAACAAACCAGAAGATATGAAAGCAAAAATCCTAGAAGGCAAGGTTGATGCTTACTTCAAAGATCTAACTCTTGTGGATCAAACATTTGTTAAAAATCCTGAAAAAACAATTGGTCAACTTCTAAAAGAATCTGGGGATATAAAAATTCTTGGGTTTGATAGAAATAGTGTAATATAAAGAAATGATTGCATTGGTTATAATATTTTTTGTACTTTTAGTTACTAGTCTTGTATTCCTAATGTACAAGACAGGCCAAATCAGAAATGGTGCTTTACCTATGGAAAAAAAGCACGAATTTGGCGACAAAGACGGGTGGCTAAAACAACGCACAAAAAAATATATTAAAATAACTTCGATTGTAATTTCTGATATATTGTTCAGTATATTGGTCTGGTTTTTTAAAAACTGGGTAAGAATAAATAGAAAACTTTACAGATCAATAAAGAGAAGGTTCCCTGAAGTCGCTTATGTATTGGGTGAAAAACCAAAAATACAAAATATAAACGACACAGCACCCGCATCAAGCTTTATCGCAAACATAAGAGAACATAGAGAAACGATAAAAACTGCAAACGGAGAAACTAGAAGCGAAATTTCAGACACTTCAATCACTAGAATTGTAACACCTGTTCTAAGAGCTAGATTTGCAACAGAAGAACCGAAAAAAAAGACGCCTGAAAGTACGAAGTGATACAGCACTTGAAAAATAAAAATTAAACCTGTAGTATATAGAAGTCAAAATAGAAATACTTGATTCCCTGCGAGCCGGCTTAGCTCAGTTGGTAGAGCAACGGTTTTGTAAACCGTAGGTCCCCGGTTCAAGCCCGGGAGCCGGCTCATAGGGAGTGAAGTATTCTAAACAAAAAAACCTCGTAAATTAATTTACGAGGTTTTTTTGTTTTTTTGTATGAATATATCCTTCTTTCTTCAAGAGAGATACCTTCTTGTTCTTACCTCGATTATATTCACCTAGATCTCCATTGGATTTTATGACCCTATGACATGGCACCAGAGGATTGTAGTTATTGGACAAAATAGTACCAACCGCCCTATAAGCAAGAGGACTACCAGAAAGTTCTGCAACTTGCTTGTAGGTTAATACTTTTCCTTTTGGAATATTTTTAACTACCCTATAAACCCTATCTTTAAATTTTTCAGATCTATTGTCCACAAAAAACTAGATTGAAAAGTAATCCAAATCAATCATCCCTCCAAGAGTATTAACAGATATACTTACCTCAACAGTACCTTCTGAATACGGGGCAACCGCATATGGAGGAAATATGAATACAATACTATCATCAGTTACATAAAAACGTTCAAAATTTTCTATTGCTTGACTAGTACCTGCTTCTACCATATCTATATTAGCGTCTTCTCCTAGCAAATCTAATACAGCATCCTTAACAACTTCAGAAAGAGCGGGGATATATCCATCTTTTTTAAACAAATCATCCAACGTTACTGTTTTATTGTCGTCTTTCTTATAAGAAAAAGTTTTAGTATCTTCAAAACCATGAGCTCCACCAGTATATGTATAATTTTTAACAATATAAGTATTTATTTTTGCAGATTCTATAACAGAGTAATTTATATCCAAGATGTATTCCCCACTTGATAAACCGACTGAAACTGGCGCTACAAGCACTTTAAATGCGGCTATTGCGTCATCTATGTATATAGTGATGTCTTGGCTGTCTGTTTCTGGATAATTAGCTTTAATAGAGTAAGTTTCACCATCCTCCAAAAAGACCTTTGGGACAGTCTCGCCCATTTGTTCTTCTGTATTTTCTATCACAGGAGTACTATTATCTGTAAGATCAGGGCCGAATTCAACAAGACCAAATATAAATAGGCCTAAAAAAAGTATAAAAAATATTGGTAAAAATATCTTATTTTTCATATATATAAATATACCATACATATTTTGGTATAATAGATATATTAGTATTTAGATAATTTTTATGATCAAAGAATTCAAAGAATTTGCAATAAAAGGAAACATGCTGGATTTGGCTGTTGGTGTGGTTATAGGTAGCGCGTTTGGTAAAATTGTTAGCTCTTTAGTGAGTGACGTTATTATGCCCCCACTCGGATTACTTATAGGAAACGTAGATTTTTCAAAAAAAGTATTGGTACTCAGAGAAGCATCTGGAGACCTAGGAGCTGTAACATTGAATTATGGATTATTTATAAACAACTGTTTAGATTTTATAATAATCGCATTTTCAATTTTTATAATCATAAAACAAATAAATAGATTTAAAAGGAAGCAAGAATCTGAGGTTACAACAAAAGAGTGCCCTTTCTGTATATCTAGTATCCCTTTAAAGGCTACAAAATGTCGTGAATGTGGTTCAGATCAATAAAAAAACGAGGCTTTAGCCTCGTTTTTTTATTGGTTTTAATTATTTTCTTTATCCTCTTGTGAATCTTTGTCTATATCCTTTTCTTGATCTATCTTCATTTGCACTAATTCTGGTATAGCTTTTTCTATATCTTCTACACTTCTGTATCCAGTATAGAGTTTTCCATTTACAACAAGTGCCGGGAGCTTTGTATCCTCGACTTTATAAATCGACACCAAGGCTCTTAGTGCGGATAGGTCAGTATTGTAGTCAAAAGAATAGACACGAAGTCCAGGATAAGACTCTCGTAGTGATGTTAGGACATAACCTTGTCTTACACACTCACTACAATTCTCACTAGTTGTATAAAAATACAATACGAATACAGCTTCTGTGCCACATCTTTCAGAAATCTTCTTCATCAAAAGATAATCTTTTATCTCAAGCAAAGCATAATATTTTTTAAGACGATCAAGCTCTTCTGATTCACTAAAATTATTCTCTGTATAAGTTATTTTTTCTGCTAAAGAGTTCAACTCTTGAGATAAAACTGTTTCATCTACATCACTACAAGCAAGCTCTTCGAGCAATGAGAACTGTGTTTCAGAAGATAATATATCTATTGATATACTATCTTGAATAGATTTTATCTGGTTTATTTTTTTATTTGTAAAATAATTACTCAAAGATACCGCAACTATAAATATAGTTAGGGTTATAAAAAAAACGAGTAAATATTTTTTCCAATCAAGTTTATTGTTCATAATTTTATATAGCTCTACCTGGCTTACGTTCGCCTATCCAATTAGATTCTTTAGATACTATTGCGTTCCATATAGCTTTCAATATCCAAAACGGAGCAATAATACTGTACACAGTAACAAAATAAAATACATCCAAAGACAAACCTTTCTTACCAGCACCCATTCTACGTCCTAATATAAGAGCCATAACTATAAGGCTGTATAGAACAAAAGACATAAAAACTATACCTTCTGTATTTATAAAAAACCAATCAAAAGATCTAGGTGATACCGCACTTTCAAAGCCAACAGTATTCCACATAACAAGCTTCTTATTTATAAATTTAATTAAGTATGAAATCCAGATACTAGCTAGAGCTATAACTGACATTATAGATATAGCACCCGCAGGTAGAGTGAAGAAGCCCAAATTTCCATATTTCTTCTTAAAGAAAAGTCTTCTATAATCAAGAGTATTTTTTATAAAACCATATATCCAACGAAGTCTTTGTTTGTACAAAGCCTTCACAGACCTTGGGCTCACTGTATACACATAAGCATCTGGACAATGTTCTATCTTGTAACCAAACTCATGCATACGTAGAGCAATCTCTTGATCTTCTGTGTTGTGAGCTTTTTTATAAGGACCAATTTCATTGAATACTTTTTTTCTAAAAATAGAAAAAGGGCCAGGTGTAACATGTATACCACCTAAAAAGCCGAGCATTTTTTTCGTATATATTGCCATATCGTATTCTGCCTTTTGAGCTTTCTGGAGAATATTGTTTGGCTGATAGACAAGTATTGAAGGTGCAACAGCCATGGTCGCTGGATCATTAAAATACGTAACTATACGCTTCAATGCTTCTTTGTCTACAAAAGAATCTGCGTCTAAACCTCCAATCAACTCAGAGTCTGAATTTTCTATACCCCAGTTCATAGCAGTATGTTTTCCACCATTAACTTTACGGTGAATTTGTATCTGACTGTTCTTTGAAAATTTCTGCATTATAGACCAAGTACTATCTATACTTCCATCGTCCACAAGAATAATAGTTAATTTATTTTTTGGATAATCTAAAGCCAAAAGAGATCTAACTGTTTTGTATAGAGTTTTTTCTTCGTTGTAACAAGGTACAACAATACTGACCGAAGGATATCTTTTTAGGGCAATATCTTTTCTGCGAATAACAATATCCTTGCGTCTTTCTATGTATGTAACCAGAAAAAACACCTGCACGAACAAAGAGGCGAAAGAAAGGGTGTAAATTATGATAGTTTGGAGACTTGGAATTGAATCAAACATGTGGGCTAATATTAACATAAAAACACAGTTTTTTCAACATATTTTATTGGTTAGACGTTTGCATAATAATAGGCTACAATTATACCTATGACAAACGAAAATACACCACAAAATAAGAAAAATTTACTAACTTTACCTAGTGCTATAGTTTTGGCTGGCTTCCTGATAGCCATAGCTATATTTGCCTCAAATTCAAGCGGTCCAAAAACAAGTACAAACCCAGATCCAGAACAAGCATTTTTAGAAAATATTATAAATGACAAAAACACTGTGGAGGTTGCCCCCATAACTGAAAGAGACCACATAATCGGAAGCCCTGACGCAAAAATAGTTATATTTGAGTATTCAGACACAGAATGTCCGTTCTGTAAGAGATTCCACGGCACACTTCAACAGGTTGTAGAAAAATACGGAGAAGATGTAGCTTGGGTTTATAGGCATTTCCCTATCGAATCTCTTCATGCAAAAGCAGCAAAAGAAGCGGAAGCTACTGAATGCGCATGGGAGCAAGGCGGTAATGATATGTTTTGGAAATATATCGACGAAGTTTACAGAATAACACCATCAAACGACGGCTTAGAATCTAAAATGCTTTACACAATTGCAGAAGATATTGGTTTAGATAAAGCAGCATTTACAGAATGTTTAGACACTGGCAGATATGCTTCATATGTAGAAGAAAATCGTAAGGAAGGTGAAAATGCTGGAGCAAAAGGAACGCCTTACAATGTTCTTGTGGTAAAAGGTAAGACATATCCAGTCTCTGGAGCGCTACCACTTGATATGATGGAACAATTGATAGACAAGTTAATATAATTGAAAATAAAAAATATCCCGCTTGATGCGGGATATTTTTTATCTTATTAATCGAAATAGTTTTTAAGTCTAAGTATTTTATCGTTTTGACGTAACTTCTCATGAACCTTTGCTTCAATCTGACGAATACGCTCACGAGTTACCCCAAACTCTTGCCCCACCTCTTCTAAAGTGTGCTGTACCCCATCTGTAAGTCCATAACGCATCTCCAGAATCTTTTTCTCTTTCGGAGAAAGCTCATCTAGTACTTCGCGAATTTTATCTGACAATATTCTACGAGAAGACTCTTGATCTGGGCGCAATATTTTATCATCTGGAATAAATTCTCCTCTAGTAGATTTTTCATCATCGTCCCCTATTGGTTGTTCTAGAGAAATAGTTTCTTGGTTTATATTTTCAATAATATGAATCTTCTCAACATCAATACCCATTTCTGTTGCAATTTCTTCTGCAAGAGGTTCACGACCCAAGTCTTGAGACAATCTTCTTACAACTTGTTTGTATTTTGAAATTGTTTCAACCATATGCACTGGAATACGAATAGTTCGAGATTGGTCTGCAAGAGCACGAGTTATTGACTGACGAATCCACCAAGTCGCATAAGTAGAAAACTTATATCCTTTGGTCCAATCGAACTTTTCAACTGCCTTGAAAAGCCCTAGGTTACCTTCTTGGATCAAGTCTAGTAGAGTGAGGTCTGAACTACGACCAACATATTTTTTTGCAATAGAAACAACAAGACGCAGGTTTGCTCGAGCAAGTAAATTCTTAGCCTCAAGATCGCCTTGCTCAATTCTTTTAGCTAATTCTTTTTCTTCATTTGCTTGAATCAATGGATACTGACCAATTTCTTTTAGGTATATCTGAATAGAGTCATAAGAAGCATGATCCTTCCCATGCTTATATTCATTCTTATCTTTTGGACCATCTACATCAAGTAAATTTCCACCTTCTAAAATATCAATCCCCGCTACTGTGAATTTATCATACAGCTCATCTAAAAAGAGAATATTGTTCTCTATATCTGGAAAAACCTGTAATATCTCATCGTAAGTTATAAAACCTCTCTTTCTACCTTTTTCTATAAGTAAACTAGATTTTTGTTCTAGTACTAGAGCTTTCTTTTCAGCAGAATTGAGCTTCGTTCCAGCTGGACGTTCTTTTGGTTTTTTAGCCGCATTTGCTTTAGCGTAAGCAGCTTTACGAGTTGCAGGCGTAGAAACAACTGGTTCAGATTTTTTCGCAGTTTTTTTCTTCTTTGGAGCTGGTTTTTTTGCTTTTGGTTTTTTAACCGGAGCAACTTTTTTCTTCTTTTTGGCAGTTTTTTTACTCATGTTTATTTAAATTAATTATAATTGACTCTTAATCTCATCTATACGTTTTGATATCTTTTGACACTCTCCCAATGTTTCTAGCGCTAAAACTGAATCCTTGTCTATCTCACTTTTCTTTAAAACTATAAGTAATGCTTGAAATCTTTCTTCTAGTAAAACCTTTTCTAATTCCAGACAAAGGATTTTTATATCGTCTTTCAATGACTCCTTTGTTTGATAGAATATGTCCGACTCAAATAATATATCTTCTCTTTTATTTTCTGGTATTTTATCTAACTCTTCTGAAAGGGACGTGACTAGTATTCTTTGCCATTCTGTCTCCAGCTCTCCTATATCTACCCTAACATCTTTTCTGATTTTACCCATTATATATATACCCATCAATCGATCCACTATGCGGTCTTTGTTTGATTTTACCGAAATTTTCTGCACAAGGACAGTATTCGCACTAACTTTGTCCTTGTTTTTATTTTTAAGTAAAGATTCAACTTCTGATCTAATATCATCCTCTTTTGCATTCAAAGCCTGTGACATTTTTTGTATAAAATGACCACGCTCTAAATCACTTCCGATCATAACCAAATATGGAATCACTTCATTTTTTACTCTTTTCAATCTATCTCTTTCATCTTTTGTATTTTCAATTATTGACTCCAAGAAAAAATCTACCGGATGTTTAGCAGATTTTATAATCTCCTGCCAAGCATCTACGCCCTTATCTTTTATCAAACTAGCAGGATCATCTCCTTTTGGAAGTGTTAGTAATTTAACTTCTAGTCCCAATTCTATCGCAAGCTCAATCCCGCGCGCACCAGCTTTCAATCCTGCATTATCAGAATCAAATGAAAAATATATTTTATCTGTAAACCTATTTAGTAGATCCAAGTGATCCTTTGTCATAGCAGTACCACTAACAGCCACTATATTCTCTGTACCAGCCTGTACTGCAGCTAATAGGTCTACCTGACCTTCTACCACAACAACATACCCCTGACGTAAAATTGCCTGTTTTGCCTTACTATAGCCATACAATATACGAGATTTGTTGTATAAAACCGTTTCTGGTGAGTTCACGTACTTGCCCACATTTTCTGGCTCTTTAGTATTTGGTGGTACGAATATACGTCCAGTAAAAGCCACGGTGCGCCCTTGAGAATCAGTTATAGGAAACATAATTCTCCCTCTAAATCTATCAATATAACCATGCTCAGATTTTAGAACCAACCCAACCTCTTCCATTGTGTTTTCATCATATCCTTTTGATCTAAGGTACTTAACCAAAGAATCCCAATTAGGAAGAGCATATCCAACAGAAAAAAGTACTAAAGTATCTTCACTCAAACCGCGATCATACAAGTATTTATTTACATCCGCATTATTTTTACGATTTTTTTCATAAAAAAGCGCGGCCTCATTCATAACGCTATATAATTTTGAGCGTTTTGTTTTTTCGGAATCAGATTCACGAACAAGAGTAACCCCAGCTTTTTCAGCAAGATATGTTAGAGCATGAGAAAAATCAAATCCTTCTATCTCTTCGGTAAAAGTAAATATATCTCCTCCTTTTGCACATCCAAAACAATGATAAGTCCCTCTGCCGGGCGACACGAAAAACGAAGCAGTCTTTTCGTTGTGAAAAGGACATCTCGCTTTAAAGTACGTACCGGCTTTTTCTAGCTTTACATAAGAAGACACAACATCTACTATGGAAAGCCTTTCTTTTATTTGTTCAACTGGTGATATCATAGTTCACCTAAGTTCACGCTTTTTAAGTTTAAACGCACAATCAAAAACTGTTCTAAAGAATTTTATTCTAGAGCATCAATCTCTCTTTTTTGTCTCTCACGAAATCCTGTTCCTGCAGGAATAAGTCTTCCGATGATAACATTCTCTTTTAGTCCGCGTAATGTATCTACACCACCTCTTACAGCGTTATTTATAAGCACACGGTTTGTGTTTTGGAATGAAGCAGCTGACAGCCAACTCTTAGTAGTAAGTGACGTTTCTGTAATTCCAAGAATTATATTTTCAGCTTTTGCAGGTTCTCCTCCAGTACTCTCTACGCGCTCATTTTCCTCTATAAGCTCAACATTTTCTACTATTTCTCCAGGAGAAAATGTAGTATCACCTGAGTGTCTGATTTTCTTTCTTGAGAACATTTGACGAATTATTATTTCGATATGCTTACGAGAAATTGAAGCTCCTTGTAATTCATAAACTTTATTTATTTCTTGAACGATATATTCTTCAGCAAGTTCGATATTACCGTATTTGAATATTTCATTTATATCAGCAGAACCGTCAGTTAGAAGTTCACCTTTCTTTACTTTTTCTCCAACCTTAACCAATATGTTTCTACGTGGTAATACTTCGTAAACAATCTCATTTGATTTTCCGTCAACTTTTGTATCTGATAGAACTTTTATAAATCTTTCAGCGCCTTTGTCTACAACCTCAGATACCAATGCATCAGTTTCTGATACAACAGCTGGGTTCTTAGGAACACGTCTTTCAAAGATTTCTTCAATACGAGGCAAACCTTGAGTGATGTCGACACCCGCCACACCTCCGGCGTGGAATGTTCGAAGTGTTAGCTGAGTACCAGGTTCTCCAATAGCTTGTGCAGCCACAATACCTACAGCCTCTCCTATATCAACAAGCTTATTTCTTCCCAAATCAAGTCCGTAACATTTTTGACAAATACCGTGTAGAGTTTTACATGTAAGTGGTGATCGTACTGTAACTTCTGATATTCCAGCTTTCTCAATCATTTGTGATTCTTCTTTTGATATCAAATGTCCTTTTTTGAACATCACTTCTCCATTTGCATCTTTTATATCAGCAAACAATATGCGTCCACGAATATTTTTCGCAAGAGATATTTCCATACCTGCGATTGTTTCCTTTACCAATCTCTTTCCTTCTTTTGTTCCACAATCATCTTCAGAAATCATCACATCCTGAGCAACATCAACAAGACGTCTTGTTAGGTAACCAGCTTTAGCTGTGTTTAGAGCAGTGTCAGCTAGACCTTTACGTGATCCGTGAGTAGTAATGAAATATTCTAGAGGTGATAGACCTTCTATATATGAAGGCACGATTGGGAAATCAATAATTTTACCAGTAGTATTTTGAATCAAACCTTTCATACCAGCCATCTGAGTAACCTGCGCGATAGATCCTCGAGCTCCAGACATAACAAGATCATAAACAGATCCGTTTTTATCTAGAGTAGAAGGCATTATCTTTTCAAGTTCTTTTTTGATACGTTCCCAAATTTCAATTACTTTTTGGTACTTTTCTTCATGAGAAAGAAGACCGTCGTTGTACTGACCTATAATTGTTTCTTCTTCTTTTCTTCCACGTGCAATAATTTCAGGCTTCTCTACAGGCACACGTACATTGTCAATACTCCAAGTAACACCAGAGCGTGTAGCGTACTTGTATCCGAAGTCCTTTATCTTGTCTAGAATAGCTGGAGTAGCATCGATACCGTAGCGCATAATTACCTGGTCTAGAATACTAGACATTTTCTTTTGGTTTACTTCTTCATTTACGAACATGAAGTCATTTGGTAGGCAACTGTTGAACAATAGTCTTCCAACAGAAGTTTCAAAAGGTTTTCCTTGTAAGTCTTTATACTTTTCTGTATTAGTAGGAAGTACGAAAACTTTTGATCTGTATGAAATCATTCCGTAGTCATATGCTGTGATTGCTTGGTTTGGACTAGAAAAATATGTACCTTCACCAATCTCTCCATCAACTGACTTTGTCATCCAGTAACAACCAAGCACGATATCAAGAAGCTTCGCAGATACGATAGGATCTCCGTTTTGAGGTTTCAATAGATTTTTATTTGAAGCCATCAAGTCACGAGCCTCGTTTTGAGCATCATTTGAAAGAGGTAAGTAAACAGCCATCTGGTCTCCGTCGAAGTCAGCGTTGAATCCTGTACAAACAAGTGGGTGAACTTGAATAGCATTACCTTCGATTAGAACTGGATTGAAAGCTTGAATACCAAGTCTGTGAAGTGTAGGAGCGCGGTTCAACATCACATATTTACCTTGAATTGCCTCTTCTAGAATTGCCCAAACTTCTGGAACTCCTTCTTCAATCAATTTGTTTGCTCCACGTATGTTGAAAGCAAGTTCATTTTTTAGAATTTTTGAAATTATGAATGGTCTGAATAGCTCAAGTGCCATGTGCTTTGGTAGACCACACTGGTTTAGTTTAAGCTGAGGACCCACAACGATAACTGAGCGTCCTGAATAGTCTACGCGCTTACCAAGAAGGTTTTGACGAAATAGACCTTGTTTACTTTTTAGGTTATCAGAAAGAGATTTAAGTGCTCGTTTTTGAGACTGAGAAACTGCCTGAGAATCATTTTGTTTTGCAATTGAGTTATCTATAAGCGCATCTACTGCTTCTTGTAGAATACGTTTTTCGTTACGCAAGATAACATCTGGTGCTCCAATCTCTTTTAGTTTCTTTAGACGATTGTTTCGGTTTATAACGCGACGATATAGATCGTTTAGATCACTAGTTGCATGCCTACCTCCATCAAGAGCAACCATTGGTCGCAATGCTGGTGGAATAACAGGTATAACAGAGAGGAACATCCACTCTGGACGAATCTTTGAATAGATCATTGAACGAAGTAGTGACATACGGCGCTCTAGCTTTTCTTTATCGATAGTACTTGCCTTTTCAGACATCTCTTCTGTTTGCTTTTTCAATTTTTCTAAATCAAGAGATTTAAATATATTGAAAATAGCCTCAGCTCCAATAGCTGCTTCAAAACAGATACCGTACTTCAATGAGAAGTGGTGGTAAGATATTTCGTTCAATACTTTACCAGTATGAATTTCAGCAATTTCTTTCTTTGTATTTACAAGAAGATTTTTAAGTTTTTCACGAGTCTCCTCATCTTCAATACTCTTAACCTTTGCCTTGTATTCACTTTCTATATTTTTTATGATTTTAGCCTTTTCTTCTTCATGAACTTTAGTGATGATATATCCAGCAAAGTAAATTACTTTTTCTAAGTCAGAAACTGGGATATTTAGAAGTATAGACATACGAGATGGAACTCCACGCAAGAACCAAATATGAGCAACTGGACTTGCAAGCTCAATATGTCCCATACGTTCACGTCGAACTATAGACTTTGTAACTTCAACTCCACACTTTTCACATATAATATCCTTGTAACGAATACGTCTGTATTTACCACAGTAACATTCATAGTCTTTTTCTGGACCGAAAACTCGCTCATCGAAAAGACCTCCACGTTCTGAACGTCCAGTTCGGTAGTTTATAGTTTCAGGTTTTGTAACCTCTCCATAAGACCAATCGCGTATATTTTCAGGTGAAGCCAGTTTGAGTGTTATGTAGTCAAAGTCACTTGTATCAATTGTTTTCATAATTTTTATTTTTTAGATTACTAAGCGCCGTTTAATTTTTCTTTAGTTCGACCCTTCTTTTTAAGATCTACATTGAGTGACAACCCTCTCAAGTAATTTAACAATACATTGAATGATGCTGGAGCGTTCGGCGGTAGTATTTCTTCACCCTTGATAATCGAATCGAATGTTGCAGAACGTCCCATGATATCGTCAGATTTTATAGTGATCATCTCACGAAGTATGTGTGATGCTCCGTAACCTTCCAGTGCCCAGACTTCCATCTCTCCGAATCTTTGTCCTCCACCTTGAGCTTTACCTCCAAGCGGCTGTTGTGTAATAAGTGAGTATGCTCCAATAGAACGCATGTGAATCT
This sequence comes from Candidatus Nomurabacteria bacterium, assembly GCA_016699365.1. Classification (NCBI taxonomy): domain Bacteria; phylum Candidatus Nomuraibacteriota; species Candidatus Nomurabacteria bacterium. The sequence continues at coordinate 66,181 of CP064973.1, forward strand.
TGTCTTCAACCATGTGGTGAAGTTTCAAAATATACATGTAACCGACAGCAATATCTTGCTCAAATTCTTCCCCAGTTCTTCCATCAAAGAGTTTCATTTTTCCACTTTCTGGCATTCCAGCTTTTACAAGTTCGCCTTTGATTTCTTGAATAGTTGCTCCACAAAACGATGGTACAACAGCTTGGTATCCAAGTGCGTTAGCGGCATAACCCAAGTGCATCTCTAGGATTTGTCCCAAGTTCATACGAGATGGAACTCCAAGTGGCGTAAGCACTATATCTATAGGAGTACCGTCAGCCATAAATGGCATTTCTTCTTCTGGTAAGATAATTGAGATAACACCTTTGTTACCGTGACGTCCTGCAAGTTTGTCTCCAACTGAGATGTTTCGGATTTGTGCAATTTCAATTACAACTTTTTTAATGATTCCACTTTCCAAGTTGTGTCCTTGATCACGAGAAAAGATTTTTACTCCTATAATACGTCCACGTTTTCCGTGTTCCATACGAAGTGAAGTGTCTTTTACATCACGAGCTTTTTCAGCAAAGATAGATCTTAGCAAGCGCTCTTCTGCAGTAAGCTCTGTCTCACCTTTTGGAGTAATTTTTCCAACAAGAATATCATTTTCACGAACTTCCGCTCCAACACGAACTATACCGTCTTCGTCTAGATCTTTTAGTTTTATTTCTCCAACGTTTGGAATATCACGAGTTGTTATTTCTGGTCCGAGTTTTGTATCACGAACTATACAAACGAACTCTTCAATATATATAGAAGTGAACTTACTTTCTTTTACAAGACGCTCAGATAGAATAATCGCATCTTCGTAGTTAGATCCGTTCCATGACATGAAAGCAATCAATGCATTTTGTCCTAAAGCAATTTGTCCATGTGCTGTTGTTGAAGTATCAGCCAAAATCATACCCTTCTTCACCTTGTCTCCTATAGAAACACTAGGGCGCTGATGGAATGAACTAAAGTTGTTTGTTCTCTGGAAAGACATAAGATTGTAGTCTTCTTTTTTACCCTTAGAATTTTCAACAGTTATTTTTTTTGCGTCAACATATGTAACTTCTCCGTCTTCTTTTGCAACTATTAGTCTTCCTGAATATCGTGAAGCGAGTTCTTCCATACCTGTAGCCACAAGTGGAGCTTCTGGGCGAACACATGCCATAGCTTGTTTCTGCATATTACTTCCCATGAGTGCACGGTTAGCGTCATCGTTTTCCAAGAAAGGAATCATAGAAGTAGCAATAGAGAAAGCTTGGTTTGTTGATACGTCTATATAATCTACTTCTGCGCGCGCGATAAGTCCTGGCTCAGTTTTTACACGAGCTTCTACCATGTCTTCTACTATCTTTCCGTCTTCTGTGTATTTAATACCAGAGTGAGCAATGTTGTATTGCTCTTCTTCTAGAGCATTTAGATAAACTATTTCTTTTGTGATTACACCATTTTTTACTTTCGCGTAAGGTGTTTCAATAATACCGAAATCATTCACTCGAGCATAAGTAGACAAGTGAAGTATGAGACCGATGTTCGGACCTTCTGGAGTGTGAATAGGACAAACACGACCGTAGTGAGATGTGTGCACGTCACGAACCTCTAGTCCTGCGCGTTCACGTGTTAGTCCTCCGGGTCCAAGTGCAGATAAAATACGCAAGTGTTCAATCTCGTTTAGTACGTTTTCTTGTGACATGAACTGAGAAAGTTGGTTCGTTGTGAAAAATTCTTTTATGCGTGCCTGAAGTGGGCGTTGGTTGATTATGTTTATCGGCAAAGCTGTAGCAACGTCGATTGTAGACATACGATCCTGAATATTTCTCTTGATCTGTGTCATACCAACACGAATTTTTTGCTGGAGCAATTCACCAACATATCTAACACGACGTTGACCCAAGTGGTCGATATCATCTGCTTTAGAGTTTGGAGTATTATTTAGAGATATTATGTGTTCAACAATTACCATCAAATCTTCTTTTGAGATTGTTCGGCGTTCTAGGTCTTTGTCTGTCATTGGCTTACCAAAACGCTTGTTGAATCTAAATCTTCCAACTGGAGATAGGTCGTAGCGTTCAGATGAAAACAGAGAATTTATGAATTCTTTTGCATTTTCTGTAGTAGCTAGGTCTCCATCTCTAAGACGCTTGTATATTTCTATAAAAGATTCATCAGATGTCTTTGCTGGATCTTTTTCTATTGAGAGTTTCAATATATGACGAACTTCGTCAGTAGCTGCAGCAGCGAGCATTGACTCATCAGTAAAACCTAAAACACGAAGAAGCGAAGTAATCGAGAACTTTCGCTTTTTATCAATACGCACATATAAAACACCATCTGAATCAGATTCAATCTCAATCCATACACCACGAGCTGGGATTATTTTTGCACCAAAAAGTTTTTTACCTTTTAGATCAAGGTCTGTGAAAAATACACCGAAACTTCTTGCAAGCTGAGAAACTATAACGCGTTCTACTCCGTTTATTATAAAAGTCCCATGATCTGTCATGAGTGGTATATCAGCAAGGAAAATTTCTTGTTCCTTTGATGATCCACCTAGAGTTTTGTTCATAAGCTTTACTCGTGCTTTTAGTTGAGCATCGTAAGTAAGCTTGTTTGCTTTTGCATAATATTCATCAAACTTTGGTTCACCAAGAGAAAATGATGTGAACTCAAGCATGAATTTTTTCTCTGAGTAATCGTTTATCGGAGAAAATTCTTTGAACACTTCTTTTAGGCCGTGTTCTATGAGCCATTTGTATGAGGCAAGTTGTGTCTCAAGTAAGTTTGGAAATTCGACCAGTGGTTTTTTGTATTTTGAAAAATACTTCTTCTCGATTTTTGTTTTTGTCGACATGTGGTGTTTTTGCTTAATGAGTAAAAAAATAAAAACTCAGGGCACTAAAAAGTACCTTTTGTGTAAGGCTAACGCTTTTTATTGGTTTGTTTCAGCAAATTTATAAATTGCTTTTGGCTAGTAAAGTAGATTGAAGCCTGTCGTAACTCAATCTTTTCAATCAAAATCAGTATACTCTAGCCGCAATACCTTGTCAAATATTACAAAATGACCCAATTTTGGGATTTATTTACCCTTTTTCCACTCTTCTATTTTCTTGTGATCCCCTGACATAAGCACCTTTGGGACCCTGTATTTTTTACCCTTGAATTCCAAGATTTCTGGTCTAGTATAGAATTCGCTCGAAGACACCCTTTCCTCCTCCAAAGAGTCATGTTTACCTAGTACTCCTGGAATCTGTCGGGAAATACAATCGACAAGTATCATTGCTGGCAACTCCCCACCAGTCAGTACATAGTCCCCAATCGAAATTTTATCTGTCTTCAGTATCTTATCCACACGAGCATCTATACCTTCATAACGTCCGCAAATCAAAATTATATCTGAATATTTTTTAACTGAATCTTTCGCATAAGCTGTAGTAAATTTTTTACCACTCGGAACAAAATTTATTATTTTTGTCTTCCCTCCCTTTTTAGTTTTTTTTAAAGCACTCTCCACTGCTTTCACAACAGGCTCTGCGCGGATTATCATACCTGGCCCACCGCCATATGGTCTATCGTCGACAACCTGTGACACATTCCCATCAGGCCAGACTTTCTTGTATTTTCCGGTTACAAACTTACGAGGATTATAGAAATTTACTTTTATCTTTTTCTCTTTTATTGCACGTCCAATAATCGATTCTTTTAAATATGAATCGAAGCTCTCAGGAAAAAGTGTAATAATATGAAATGTCATTTGCAATAACGTGCCTGCCCGCCTCTGGCGGGAAAAGTCATAAATTAGGTTATAGCTTAAAGGTTATAGGCAATAGTGAAAAAATGCAAATCTGTACATACAAAAAACTTGCAAAATATAAAATTTGTGTTATTATATTGATGAATCAAAAAAAATCAGATGAAAAATTTGCTGTTGTCCTTTGTCTTGGGAATGGGAGTATTGTTTGGTGGATGCCAGAAAGCGGAAGAGCCAAAGTTGATTGTAACGATCACAAAAATGGACTTCGGGAAAGAAGGCAAGTATGTAGGATACATAGGATACCCAGACAACAAAGTATTCTTGCGAGCCGATCCTGAGACCAGCTCAAAAATACAGGAACTCCTGGAAAAAAATATGGAGGTGAGGGTCGAAGGAGAATTCCAGGATCTTCACACGAGAGAGGTCAAAGTGTTAACTCTATTATAAAAAAGTTGATACAAATAAAAGCGGTCGAAAGACCGCTTTTTTATTATTCAATTTTACAGATTACCTCTTGTTGCCTGCTCTCTCTCGATTGCTTCAAAAAGAGCTTTGAAATTCCCTTTACCAAAAGTCTTTGCTCCACGGCGCTGGATAATTTCGAAGAAAAGCGTTGGCCTGTCTGTCACTGGCTTTGTAAAAAGCTGGAGCATATACCCTTCATCATCATGATCTACAAGGATATTGAGCTTCTTGATCATCTCGAAATCCTCCTCTATTGGGAATTTTACCCTCTCAAGGACGTCTTCATAATATGTTTCTGGTACATGTAAAAACTCAACTCCTCTTCTTCGTAATTGAGATACGGTATACAGAATGTCATCTGTTGCTAGTGCGATATGTTGCACTCCGGAACCATGATAGAAATCCAAGTATTCTTGAATTTGAGATTTATTTTTCCTGCTTTCGGCCGGCTCATTGATTGGAAATTTTATATATCCATTGCCATTTGCAACAACCTTGCTCATAAGCGCAGAATACTCAGTTGAGATGTCATTGTCGTCGTATGTAACAAGTAATTTAAAACCCATTACATCCTCGTAGAACTTAACCCACTCATTCATTTTTCCGAGCTCTACGTTCCCCACACAATGATCTACATATTGAAGACCTACTGTTGATACAACACCGTTGCGATCAATTGGTTTATACCCCGGCATAAAAATGCCCTTGTATTTACTTCGGTCAACAAATTTGTGAATTGTATCTCCATATGTTTTGATGCCAGAAACTGAAACACTTCCCTCGCTTACATCACAAAATTCTGTAGGAGACATGAACTTGATCGCACCTCGTGCAATAGTTTCTTCAAAACTTTTTACGGCATTTGGTACCTTAAGAGCAATAACCTTCACTCCATCACCATGGATCCTCACATGCTGTGAGATTTCGCTTTCAGGATCAAATGAAGTTGTAAAAACCAGGACGATTTTATTCTGCTTCAAAACATAACTTGCCTTGTCACGAACGCCGGTTTCAAGCCCAGCATATGCAACAATTTCAAATCCAAAAGCATTTTTATAGTAATATGCCGCCTGCTTAGCATTGCCAACATAAAACTCAATGTGGTCTGTGCCGAGTATCGGCAGAAAATCTTTTTGTTCTTCCATAAAAGTAACTTTTTCTTGAGTCTACTTATCTATTTATCTATTGTCAAACAAAAAAAACACCCAAGGAGTAGGTGTTCTGCGCACAATTTATTTAAAATAACTTTCGACTACAGAATTCTCAATATACCGAATAGTTGTCTTGTAAGACACTAGAGTGAATTGAAAATCTTTTGTTTCAATACCAAGAGCCTGCGCAATATCGCAGGTAAGTTTTTTTACTTCCTCGAAATTGCTCTCACCGCATATATTAATATGCCATCCTCCAAGCTTACTGTCCCATAAATTTAACTGTATCGAACATATAAGTTCTGTCCTGTATAAATATTTTTCAAGACCAAAAAATTTATTCCAATCTATACCGAAAAATTTTTCATTATTTTCTCTTGTTTTTCTCAGTATGTAGACCATTTTAGTGTCGATGGTTTTATCGCAACTCTCAAGTAATCCCAGAGAATTACCAAAGAGATAACCTTTTTGATCAAGAACATCAGCTATACTTAGTCTGATCGATTTTTTAACTTCACTAGTTACTACTTCCATTTTCAAAAGTTTAAGTTACAAAATATTTCTACCTAAAGCATACTATATAATATTAACTTTGTCAAACAAAACAAAAAACACCTTCCAGGTGTTTCTTGTTTTGAAAATTTAATTTATATTCCCTTTAGATCATCCATTGCTTGGTCTACTGAGGAAGCTTGTGGGGCTTGTCTTGGCATACCACCTTCTGGTTCATTGATTTTTAGGTTTACACGAGCCTTGTTCTTCATACCAATCACGCGTAGTAGTGTTCGGATAGCTTTTGCAGTATTACCTTGGCGGCCAATTATCTTACCCATATCTGCTTGGTTTACTGTTAGAGTAACAAGTACTCCCATTTCATCTACTCCACGATCAATCTTTACATCGTCTGGATTGTCTACTAATGCTTTTACTACGTACTCTAAGAATGCTTTATCGTCTTGCATATATAATCTATATCTATTCATAATCCGCAGTACTTCGACAAACTGACTGCTTCGATATAATTGTAACTAAAGTATAAAATACAGTCAACAAAAAATACCCACAGGGGTATTTTTATTTTGCAGCTTTTAATTCTTTGCGCTTCTTTGTTGGAGATTTCTTTGACAAAACGTTTTTCTTCTTTGTCTTTAGAGCACCTTCCTTAACAAGAAAATTGTGCACTGTGTCTGATACTTGCGCACCATTTGAAACCCAGTGAGCAATACGATCTTGCTTCAAATTTATAGTTGATTCATGCGGGTTGTAAGTACCCAAGATTTCTAAAAACTTACCACTTTTTGCACTATTTTTTGAGTCAGTCAAAACCACGCGGAAATGCGCTTCGTTTTTGCGACCTATGCGTTGTAATCTAATCATTAACATGTGTTGGCTATCTTACCAGAAAGTTCTCTGTAGGTCAAATAAAAACCCGTTCAATCTATTTATATAGATTGCCCGGGTTTATCAAAATTGAACTCTTTAATTATCTTGTCTGCTAAAGCATTTTCTAGGACACTTTTAGCAGTCAGTGCTCTTTTTGCCAAAAACAAACGCTTTACCTGCATTTGGGTCATTTTAGAACCTATGCGGGTTGCGTATTGATTGTAAATTTCCCTCTGTTCTTTACGCATCTTATCGCGTTGTTCTTTAGCCCTGTCTATTATAGCCGTAGAAACATCGGACAAATTCGTGTGAGGAGTTAATCGTATTTTAAACTCCATCTCTACCCACATTGGATGCAAGAAGACATGAGAGCTATCTACAATCCACCGCTCCGAACATACTTCAAAGATATAGCTTGCGATAGACATCACGTCGCCTGTTGCTACACCTATAATCTTACTGCGTGAACTTTCAATCGCGTCTTTAATCTTCATTCCGGCCTCAACGCTTCCACCGTCACTCTCCAGTATCAGATATATAGGCCTGCTAGACTTAGAATTAAGATACTGAATGCTCTTGATTATACGACTTGCGTATTCAAGGGTAATTTTGTTTTTTACTTTTAAATCCTCTTTATTCTCGATGTATATTATACGCCTAGTAAGGAGGATGTCTTCTGTAAGTTGTTTTTTAACTGACAATTTCAACCTCCTTTTATTTGACTTTTTAAACTTTCTAGTATATAATATAACCCATAAGATCTAACATGTCAATAGATTTTATTTTTAATAAATAAAATACAAATATATGGATAATCACGAACCAGAAATTAAAAAAGATGAGCCTACTGAAGTAGTTGAAGTTATGGTGGGAGACACTGCTATGCTTATGACAAAGGAAGAGCGCGATGCTTACCTACAAGACAAGAGAGATGGAATGATTGATGACAAATAAAGTCACAAAAAACAAAAACCGGATCTAGTCCGGTTTTTGTTTTGTTTAAAATTGAAAAATAAAAAAAACGCCCACCTTTTCAAGTGGACGCTCAATGATTTGCAGGTTTAACTTTTCTGACCTACGATCAGGACTAGTTTTTCTGCCATAAGAGACATGATTTTTTAGACTCGTTTTCTCATCTCACAGATACAAATTTAAAAATAAAAAAATAACTAAATCCCGGTAATCCCGAGACTACGCAGATTCTTTGTGATTCTAAAGCCTCTTTTAAAGGAGTTAGAGTCACGAAGGTCTTCGTCTTCGTTCAACATATTGAAGCCGCTTAAAAGCTTCATATCAACGGAGTTTTCGCCCCCACCAAAGCGGAATGCTTTGTCTTCGGCGTTATTTTTTTTGTTTGTTTCTTTGAATTGGTCGATTTTACTTTTTGCCATATATCGGATTTTAAATGAAGAAAAAGTTTTGCGTTGATTGCACTTAAAAGCAATCTATTTGTTTTCAGCGCAAGACTTTTCCCTCATTTATAAAACAATCCTTTAATATGACTATTCTGGTAGTATTATATACCATACAAACTAATTTGTCAAGTACTAAAATATGTGGTACAATCTTAAAATCAATCTAAACATAAGGGTTTCTAACCTTTTTAGTATTCAAAAATAATGAAAAATCCAAAAAATAAGCAAGTTACCCGTTTCCAAGCTAAATCGGCTTCAGATCCAAAAAAACCAATTCACACTAAAAAATCTCCAAAAACAGAGATTATAGAAGGGGTAATATCAGTATCTTCTCGAGGAGATGGGTATTTGCGTATTCGTGAACCAAAAGAAGACATAGCTATCATCCGAGGAGGACTAAACACTGCCCTACACGGAGATCTAGTGAGTGTCCGCGTATTGCCTATGCGCCAAAAAGGTTCTCGTATGGGTGAAGTCGAAAAGATTATCTCTCGCGGACGACCTGGCTTTTCTGGGGTGCTAGAAGAAAGTGAGGGCATGTTCTTCCTGGTTCCTTCTGATACAAAAATGTATACAGACATAATAATCCCGAAAGAAAAATTAAATGGAGCAAAAAATGGAGACAAGGTTTTTGGAGTTATTAGTTCATGGGAAGATCCAAAAAAATCTCCGATAGGAAAAATTGAAAAAGTCTTGGGTAGACCATATGAAAACAATGCAGAGATGCAAGGAATCGCACTTGAGCGCGGTTTTGACAGTGACTTCCCTATCGAAGTTACAAACGAAGCAAAGCACCTCTATGACAAATCTACGCATGACGAGGGAGTTCGTCGCGATATGCGAAAAGTTCCAACCTTTACTATTGATCCGTATGACGCAAAAGACTTTGACGACGCTCTTTCTTTTGTAGAACTACCTGATGGAACATACGAAATAGGAATTCATATTGCAGACGTATCACATTTTGTCCGACCAGGAACAGCTCTAGATGAAGAAGCATATAAACGCGGAACTTCTGTGTATCTAGTCGATCGCACAATCCCCATGCTTCCTGATGTTTTATCAAACGACTTATGTAGTCTTAAGCCAAATGTGGACAGACTTTCTATGAGTGCGATTTTTATAATGAACAAAAGTGGAGCTGTTCTAAATGAATGGTATGGACGCACTATTATACATTCTATTAGACGCTTCACATACGAAGAGGCTCAAGAAGTTTTAAATACAAAAAAAGGAGATTTTGCTCGTGAGCTTGAAATTATGAATAGTATTGCAAAGAAGCTACTAAAAGCTCGCTACGACAAGGGAGCGATGTCTCTTGATCAAGAAGAAGTAAAATTCAAGCTCGATGAAAAAGGTGTGCCTATATCAGTCGTACGTAAGGTTCGTACAGATTCTCACAAACTAATCGAGGAATTTATGTTGCTCGCAAACAGAAAAGTTGCTGAATTTATATCTGGAAGCGGAAAACGTAAAGACAGAGTTTTTGTGTACAGAGTTCATGATGTCCCAGATAAAATGAGAATTGCAGACCTAGCATTCTTTTTGAAATCACTTGGTTATAAACTTCCACTTCATGAAGGACTTCCAAAACCAGAAGCGTTAAACAAATTACTCGAGGAACTGGATGGTCATCCTGAAAAAAATACGATTCAAACTGCGATTATTCGATCTATGGCCAAGGCTGTTTATTCTACAAAAAATATCGGCCACTACGGTCTTGCTTTTGATTTCTATACTCACTTTACTTCACCTATCAGACGTTATCCAGATGTCATAGTTCACAGACTGCTTATGGAGTATTTGGCAAATAGAGAAATCAAAAAAGATTCTTGGCAAACTTATCAAGAGAGCGCACTCTATGCTTCCGAACGTGAAAAACATGCTACAGATGCAGAACGTTCATCTATAAAATACAAACAAGTTGAATATATGTCTTCACATGTAGGAGAAATATTTGAAGGTATAATTTCTGGAGTTACAGAATGGGGTCTATATGTAGAAGAAAAGGAAACAAAGTGCGAAGGTATGGTAAAATTGAGAGATCTTGAGGGAGATATATTTATATTCGACGAAAAACACATGGCTATAGTTGGTACTAAAACCAAGAAGCGCTACCGCATTGGGAATAGTATAAAAATCAAAGTTGTAAACGCAAACCTCGAGAAAAAAATAATTGATTACGCACTAGTTGCATAATCAAAATAAAAATAAATGCAAAAAAGAAGAATAAAACAAGTTTTTCTGGTATCCGGATTAACAATCGGGTCTGTTTTGTTTGGAATATTTGTAGCTATTTTTATATTTCAAGGATCTGTAAGGGCTTTCACATCAGCTAAGGCTTTTGGTGAACAGCTTAGTATTTTAGGAGACAGGATACGCGGTATAGACAACGATGTACTCAGTGAAAATTTTATAAATAAAGACACTCTATCTACGGAAGAACTATCGCCAGTAGAAATAACGCTTGGAAATATAAGTGATGGAATGTACACACCTCCGGAAACAGGAAAAGTAATCCGCATAAATCTTGAGAGTATGGAGCTTACTCAATATGAAGACGGAAAAATAATAAAAAATATTCCAGTTCTATCAAAAGGAAAAACAGGTTCTTATTGGGAGACACCAGGAGGAAAGTATAGTGTTTTATATAAAGAAGAAAGTCATCTTTCAAGTTTTGGTAAAGTATGGATGCCATGGAGCATGCAATTTTTTGGAAACTACTTTATCCACGGATGGCCAGTGGATAATTCAGGCAAACCTCTAGCAGACATAGGATATTCAGGTGGATGTATAAGACTAGACACATCAGATGCAAAAGCTTTGTATGAATGGGCAGACATAGGGACAACTGTTTCTATATACAGCACCACGAGCGAAGAACCAACTTCCGTAGGAGAATCATCTCCTTACTTTTTGAAAAATCCAAAACTACTACCAAAAGTCTCGGCTAGTGCATATATAGTAGGAGATGTTTCTTCGGGAGATATTATCTTGGAAAAAAATATGGATGAAGTCCACCCTATTGCATCTGTATCAAAACTCATGACTGCACTAACAGCACTAGACGTAGTTCATCAACGCGGAACATCTACTGTATCAAAAAAAGCTCTTTCTACTTATGGAGAAAATGGTGGTTTTTATATAGGAGAAAAAATAAAAAATAGCGATCTCCTGTTCCCTCTTCTTTTAGAATCTTCGAACGATTCTGCAGAAATAATTGCTGAACAAGTCGGGCGCAATTATTTTATGCGCGCAATGAACACCAAAGCTTCTTCTATTGGTCTAATACAAACAAATTTTGATGACCCAAGTGGATTGTCAGAAAACAACATATCAACAGCTAGAGATTTGTTTAAGATGGCTAGATATATACACGAGTTCAAGCACTATGTATACGACATAACCAAGTTAGAAAAATATTCCAACGGAACTCATACATGGGTAAACACAAATAGATACCTGGGAGAAGAAAATTATGCTGGAGGAAAAACTGGTTACACAAATCCTGCAAAAGAAACGATTGTTGCACTATTTGATGTACCTATATCAGAATTTGAAAATAGAACAATTGCAATAATATTATTGCAAAGTTCAGACAGATATGGAGATACAAATGAGCTAATTAGTTACTTAAGAAAAAATGTATACAGAGGAGCCAACAGACCAATTGAGATAGTTGAAAATACAGAAGAACCAAGCAGAAAAGTCAGCTTAGCTTTTGGTGGAGATGTAATGCTCGACAGAGGTGTAAGAAGTTCTGTAGATAGAAATTTTGCAGGAGATTATTCTAGATTGTTCGAAAATCTAATTCCCTTAAAAGAAGCGGATATAAGTTTCATAAATCTTGAAGGACCAGTTTCAGACACCGGCAACAATGTAGGAAGTAAATATTCTTTTCGTATGGATCCTAAAGTTTTAGATGTTATGAGGTATGCGGGCATAGATATTGTATCTTTTGCAAACAACCATGTCGGCGACTGGAATAAAAGCGCTTTCAATGACACTCTATCAAGACTAAGAGAATCTGGAATAAAATACACAGGTGCTGGAAGCAACCGATCTGTCGCAATAGAGCCAACAATAATAGAAAAAAATGGATTGAAAATCGGATTCTTGGGATTCTCTGATGTTGGCCCAGATTGGGTAAAGGCTACAGATACTTCATCTGGAATATTGATAGCAAGCGATCCAGATTTGGAAAATATAATAAGAAACGCAAATCAAAAAGTAGATATACTAGCTGTGTCTTTTCACTGGGGTACTGAATATTCAGAACATAACGCGCGACAAAAAACTCTAGCTTACAAAGCAGTAGAAAACGGTGCTGAGTTAGTTGTAGGACACCATCCTCATGTCATACAAGATACAGAGGAATACAAAGGAGCACTCATAATGTACAGTCTTGGAAACCTAATATTTGATCAATACTTCTCAGAGGAAACAATGCAAGGCTTAATAGTGGAAGTCAGCTTCTCTGGAGACAAACTAGAAAGTTACCAAAAAAAACTTGTTAAATTGAATTCTTATTTCCAACCCCAAGAAATCTTGGATTACCCATAAAGATACTTTTATCTGGTATAATTAGTCCGTCGCATTACTCGTTTAGAAACGTGTTTTAACTCTATATGAAAAATTTTTTAAAAGATCCAGAATATAACTCAATCAAAAGTATTTTTCTGGTTGTGTTTGTGATTGGAGTAGGTTATTTTATAGGTCAATTTGCAATAAACAGAAGCAATTACCTAAAAGCACTAGTAAACCCAGAAGACGTAGCCACAATAAGTATAAATTTAAATTCAATTGGAGGAGCTGATTCTGTAGAACCAGGGATATATGGTATTCATATGGCAAAGCTCTTAGATGAAGCCGGTGTTGCTGATGGATGGTTATCTACTATAGAAGACTTCACTAGTGACTTAGAGCCTCACTATGCCAGATTTTTTGCCGGAGGCGAAGTGAGTTACTATCATTTTAAGACTACATACCTAGAGACAGGCAGACTCTCTGCAGCTGAGATAGCAAGTCTTGCTCCTGGAAACGAAATCCGCGGAAATGGATTTATTATTGCGGACAGAGAGGACGAAGAAGCTAATGGGAACACTGGAGAACTAGACCAGCTTCTAGCAACAAAACCTAGATATGGAAATCTATCTTATTTAGAAGGATTCCAAAATACAAAATCTCGTAATTTTATTAGAGATTACGTTGATATATTAGATGCAGGAAATTCTAAATCTATGTTTGTTCTAAACCTAAGATATTCAACACCACAAGCAGAATTGGAGAAAATAGATTTCTTGATAGAAGAGGGTGTAGAAATAATAGGCATCGAATGCGGCAATGAAGCATACGCAAAAACTCACCCTTGGTACAACACAGGCAACCCAACGATAAATGCTCCTCTATCTGTAGAGGAATACTTAGATACTTGTGATACTTATAGAGATCTAATACTTGCTTCACACCCTGGCATACCGTTTGCAGTTTCAGCTGCTCCAAAAAAGAATTTTGAAGAAGGAGCAGAATGGGAAGCTAGTGACTTCAATACAGAATGGAATATTTCCCTGGCAACAAAAATGAACGAGCATGGGTATGACAATTACACCGTTCACTTCTACGCACCTTTCAATAGCTGTGAAGATGAAGTCGCCACAGGAGATAGAGATTCTATATTTACATGTGGACTCGAAGAAATACGCGATCTACGAAATACAGTAGAGGGACCAAATGGAACAGTAAGATTACCTGTAATATTTAGTTGGTATAAAGAAAATTTCCCAGGAAAAGATATGTGGTTTACTGAATGGAACATAAACCAAGATCCTCTAAATGGAACAGATGCAAAATACGCAAACTCAATACTTCATGCTGCTTTTGTTACGAATGTAATGAATATTATAAATATGCAAAATGCATATAATGGAAACTTTATTCCATTTGCAAACTTACATACATATGTAACCGATGGCGGAAACGCAATGATAAATCTACATGTATCAAAAGGAGTTGGTAACAGCGAACCAGAGGATACTGGTGAATTTGTAAGACGAACACCGTACTTTGCTTATATGTCTATGAAAGAAATATTTCAAGACGACTACAAACCACTTGAAACTACATTTACAATAAATACTCCGGGATTAGACCCAAATGACGTAACAATATATGGATATAAAAAAGATAATGGAGACATAGCATTGGCGTTTACAAATCTCACAAGTAAAACTTTACACATAGATGAACTCACAATCGACGGAGACGCCGTGGACTTAAATAGCTCTAGTGCAAATCTATATTCAATCGACGGAGACGCCAATTACGCAAGTAGAGGAAAGACTGAGTTCGCTGTAAATCCTGGACATGAGGTTACAATAAGAGAAAATGACTTCTATTCAAGTATCACAAATCTTTATATACCATCTTTTGGAATATCTACAGTAACTATAAACACAGATATCGTAGAAGATAATCCTGGTTGTACTATACTGGAAAATATAACTGGAAACTGTGATGAAGATATCAATGAACCAGAAAACGATACAGAAGCACCTACTATTGAATTAGCTGGACCTGCAGATAAATTCATCCTAAACGGAGCTACAACAGTAGTAGCAGCAAGCGCAGCAGACAACATCGGTATACAGAAGGTAGAGTTCTATTATGGCAGTACAGCGGATATGAAAAATCTAATTGCAACAGATGATACAGCTCCTTACAAATCTACGTGGAATACAGCCCAATTACCTGTAGGTACATATAGAGTTGGAGCAAAAGCTTACGACACTTCTGGAAATACCACTTTCAGTAATTATGTGACAGTAAAAAAACAATAAAAAAATAAAAACGGAATTTTTTAAAATTCCGTTTTTTTATTTAGCAACTTTTAACGCTTCGTCAAATTTTATAGAAAGTAATTTTGATCCTCCGTCAGACCCAATCGTAACTCCATAGAGTATATTTGCACGAGACATCGTCTCTCTGTTGTGAGTAACAACAATCAACTGAGAATACTTGGCCAAGGACTCAATCATGTCACCATATTTTCTACTATTTGCTTCATCGAGCGCTGCATCTGTTTCGTCCAGTACCAAGAATGGCGGTGGGTTAACTTGAGACATCGCAAACAAGAGCGCGATAGAAGTGAGTGATCTTTCTCCTCCTGAGAGCATATGAAGGTCTTTAACTTTTTTATGTGGCAATGCTACGTTTATCTCGATTCCCCTCTCAAACAAAAGCTCAGAGCTAGAATCTTCACCTACAACCTCTTCCTTGTATTCATCTTCAGATTCACGAACACCTTTGTGTTCGACCATTATACGCAAGAAAGCAGTTCCTCCGCCGAACATTAATGCAAAAAACTTTTGAAATTGTTCATTTATCTTCTCAATTCCGGAATTAAACTCTTCATCCAAAGTATCACGTAAATCACGTATTAGAGTCTTTAATTCTAAAATACTACTTTCTAGGTCAGCCAATTCTTTTGCTAAAAATTGATCCCTAGAAACTGTTTCTTCATATTCTTTCAAAATATCTCCACCAGCTCCACCGCCAACGTCTTCTATTTTTATCTTTAGTCTCTCTATTCTCCTTCGTACATCTTCTTGGTCTATCCTACTAACCTCTCTACCGATAGATGGATCATAAGCACTAGCTCCAAAACCAATCAAAACCTCAGCTTCTTTTAATTCATCTTGAAAAGAAACCTCCTGACTCTTTAGTGTTTCTTCTTGTACCAAAAGTATATCTCGAGCTCCTATCAATTCAGTTTCTTTTTGTTTTAATTCATAGCGTTCTTTTTCACCTTCCCTATCTTCTCTTTCTTTGTTTCTAAGTATATTACGCGCTTCTTCTAAGATAGATTCTTTTTTAGATCTCTCTTCGGATAAATTCTTCTCTAAGACAGACAGTTCATCATAAGAAATTTCCAAAATTTTTATCTCCTCAATCAAATCATTGTTTTTTGTATTTGTATTTTCACCAGAAGAAACAAAAGACTGGAGTCGATTTTTTAAAGACAGCAAAGCTTCGACAATCTCTTCTCTGGATTGTCTTTGTATAGCTTCATCAATAGAACTAGAAACCTCATCGAGCATTTTTCTAACCTCAGATTGTGATATCAACAAATCTTCTGTGTTCTCTTTTGTTTGTGATAAAGATTTCTTTGCTTCAAGTAGTCCCTCTAGTCGAGCAATCTTTCTAATTATTTCATCTCTCTCTGTATTTATATCAAGTAAAGCTTTCTGTGCTTCTCTTACAGCAATCTCATCATCGTTTGTTTTCTTACTATCTGGAGTACTAAGTAGCCCGAGAGAATGTGTAATCTTATCTAGCTCAGCAGCTATTGTAGATTTTTTTATTTGAACCCTGCTTCTTTCTCTGTCTAGGTAAAAAGCTTCATTTGCAAAATACTCTGCATATAAACCAGAAAGTTCTACGCGCATTTCTTTTGCTTTTTCAATTTTTTCAACTTGTTTCTTAAGAAAATGTAAGTGCGGACCTATCTCGCGACGCAATGTTGCTATCTCCTTCATATTAAGAGAAGTTCTTTCTAATTTTCTTTCACTTTCTCTTATGCGGTATTGATATATTTTTAAACCAAGAGCATCTTCAATCATTGCCCTTCTGTCTTTTGAAGAAGAGTTAAGTATTCGATCAGCCTCACCTTGTGAGATCATGTGGTGACCCGAGCTACCTATGTGCACACTAGAGAGCAATTCAACTATATCTTTCAGTCTTACATCTGTACCATTTATCTTGTATACATTCTGCCCATCAGAATATACTTCACGAGATATAGAGACTTCATCAAAAAGCAGCTCTGGCGCACCTTCTTTGTTTGCAAAAGAAAATATTTTTTTAGTATTATCAAAAACAATCTCTACAGAAGCACGATTTGGGGCAGAGAGACCTTTCGATCCCTTGAAAATCAAATCTGTGCCAGATTTTCCGCGCATTGATTTTATAGATTGTTCACCTAAAACGAAGCGAAGAGATTCAACTACGTTTGACTTACCTGATCCGTTTGGTCCAACTATGGCTGTAACTGGCGCCGAAAACTCAAGAACTGTTTTCTTGGCAAAAGATTTAAATCCAGTTAATTCAATACGTTTAAGATACATTTTTTAAAATCAATTTTTTAAAATATTTTAATCAAGCCAATTCTTAACTTTCAATGCTTCAGTTGCTGCTTTTTGTTCTGCTTCTTGTTTAGACTTACCTTTACCTTGGGCTATCAAATCTGCTCCAAAAAATATACCAGTAGTAAAATGCTTGTCGTGATCTGGGCCTGCTTCTGATAATACCTTATAAGAAGGCGTAACTCCTACAAATTCTTGGGCTTTTTCTTGGACAAGACTCTTAGGATCTCTCCAGGATTTATTTTTTACAATCTCATCAGTCAAAGGAAATAGTGTCTTAGAGACAAATAATTCAGATTTTTCGTATCCTTGGTCTAAGTATACCGCACCTAAAAAAGCCTCATATGTGTTTGCCAATATGTATTGTCTAGCCTTACCGATATCTTTTGCTTCACCTTTAGATAACAATAGAAATTCTCCCATACCTATCGAAGTAGCAACCTCAGCAATTGTCACAGCATTCACCAAAGCCGCCCTAAAAGCTGTTAGCTCCCCTTCGTTGTGTTGTGAAAACTTTTTATACAAATAATCTGTAATGATAAGCTCGAGTACTGCGTCGCCTAAAAACTCCAACCTTTCATTGTGAGAAAAACTTAGATTTGGATTTTCATTTAGATATGAGCGATGGACAAAAGCCTGCATTAGCAAATTTTTATCTTTGAAAGTCATTCCGACTTTCTTTTCAAAAAGAGAGAAGTCAACCATATATTTATTGAAGTATGAATTATGAATCAAGCGTTTTTGGCTTCATTCCTAATTCTTAACTCATAGTTTTTAAACTAAAATTTATTTTGTAATTTTTTCAATAGACTTAGCAAGTAGAGGCAGGATATCATCATATGTTTTGATATCTCCTATCTGACTTAAACTAAACCATTTTGCATCATCAAGTCCACCACTTGAAGTCAGCGCAAGCTCCTGATACGGTGCTTCAACCAAGAAGTAATGAACTTCTTTTCTGATCTTTCCTTTCTCAGGATGCGAAGCAATATACTCATTTTGCCCTAGCTTTTCTTTGACTACTATAGGCAATCCTACCTCGTCTTTAATTTCTCGAACAACAGCAACAGCCTCGTCTTCACCGTCCTCTACACCACCCTTAGATAGAGTCCAGTAACCAAAAACATCATGTACAAGTGCAAAATATACTGCACCTTCGTGGCGAGCATATATAACAGCACCTGCCTTTTTTTCAGTAGGTAATTTTGTTATATCAACAGGTGTGTCATCTTTTTTCTTTTTAGAAGTTTGATCCTTTCCCGGTTCTCCTATTTCTTTGTATACAGCACCTAAAACTCCGTTTACAAATTTACTAGATGTTTCACCTCCAAAAGCTTTCGCAAGTTCAATTGCTTCATTGATTGCTACTTTAGGCGGGACTTCTTCTCTGTTACCAAATAAGAGCTCAGCTAAACCAAGTCTTAGAATATTTCTATCCACAACTGATATTTTATCAATAGGCCAATCTGGAGCAGCTTTAGTAATTATTTCATCTATTATTGAACGCTTCTTTAGCACAAGTTCAGCTAGATTTTCAATAAAAGTAAAATCATCTAAGCCTGGACCAAATTCGCTTTCATTGCGCTTCAATATAGGGACGATTATGTCGTCTTGTTTACCGTTGAAATCCCACTCAAAGAGTGATTGGAGAACTATTGATCTTGAAAGGTGCCTGTTTGCCATTTTGTTGTTTACAACTTTTTTTAATTTTTATATGAACGAAAGAACACAGTAAATCAAATTACTATGCTTTCTTTGTTTTTGCCATTTTCTCGGCTTTCTTTATGGATTTTTTGTTAACCTCTAGTACCTTTCTACCTCTGTACATACCAGTTGTGGTGCATACATGGTGACGAAGGTGAGGAACTCCAGTTTCTGTATCAACAGAGAAAATGCGCGCTTTTAAAGCGTGATGTGAACGTCTGTTGGCGGTATGTGACCGCGTATGTCTCATTCGGACTACCATGTGGACGAGTATAGCATAGGGGTATATAAATTACAAGACTTTTTTCAAAAATGTCTTCCTGTGTATGTCTGTAATACCATATCTATATATAGCCTCATAGTGAGCTTTTGTCCCATACCCTTTATGCATATAAAAATTGTATTTTGGGTATATTTTTGAAACCCTATCCATATATCTATCACGTGTGACCTTGGCACATATGGAAGCTAGAGCAATTGCCGGCTCTTTTTCGTCCCCTTTTATAATTGTTTTCTGACGGGCAAACTCTTTTGGCGCCTTGAGGCCACCATCGAGTAATACTATCTTATAATCTGAAGTCTTTAGTTTATAAATAGAATTTGAAAGAGCTCTTTTGATGGCAGGAACTATACCTATAGAATCAATTTTAGCCGCAGATACGAGCGTTACCTTATAGTCACACTTCCCTTCTTTTTTCCATTTTTTAATTACTTCAAACCATTTTTCCCGTTCTGCGTGAGACAACTTTTTTGAGTCTCGTAGTTTTAAATTGGTTTTTTTAACTAAAATTTTAAAATTCTTGTTTTCAATATCAAGCCGAAATACTCCAACTGCTACTGGTCCTGCTATCGGCCCTCTCCCTACTTCATCGATGCCGAAAATAGATTGCATGTAGTTTATTATAGCAAAATAAAAAATCAGGTTTTTACCTGATTTTAAAATTATCAATTACGAATCTATTCAAAGAAAAGACTCCCTAGCTTCATAAAAATATCCCTTATGATACTTCTACCAGAATAAAAGTAAGAATCCTCAGTAATAGTAGTCCATGGCTCGATTTCCGGCTGATAGCTGTTCGAGACAACTTTCACTGATAAAACGAATGCTTGTGGCGAAGTTATATCTCCTACCACGATTTCGCATGAACCATTGTCTCTACTATAAAAACTGTATGACATGGTTATAGCTCCATCAGTTTCCTTTTCAACCGTAAGCCCCTCATGACTAAAAGTATCAACGCTTTTGAGTAACTTTTGCAGCTTTGGAAGTATTTTGGCGCATGGCATTTCAATAATTCCTCCCTTTTCCGGAAAAACATTTACTGTAATATTTGCCATATCTAACACATGAATTTCATTTTCCGCTCTTTTGCGAAAACCTTCTTTCTTGGCCAACCTTGCTTTTTCCGCTATCGAATTTTCTTCTTCCTTCTTTTTTCGATTGTTATCAGATTCAATTTTTTCTGCTTCTTTCAGCTTATCGAGATCTAACCCTAAGATAGAGATTTCTTTTTCGAAACCTTCTACTTCCTCAGGCTTTTCATTTGCCAAGGCTCGCAGCACAAGCTTTTTAAGTCGATTAATTTCCTTTCGGATATCTGAGGCTGTTTTTACTTTAGCTTCCATTTAGTATATTTATTTTTAGGTGAAATTATTTTTCGAACTATACTCTTAGATATCAATATTGTCAAATATAAATCACCCTACAGTCGCAGGGTGATTTTCACTTTATAACTCTATCGTTTCTACGTAGAGTTTTATATTTCTTTTTATGATTCAAGTAATTGTTTCTAAACTTCGTCTGCTTGCCGTAAAACCTAGGCTCGCGGTCAAAAAAACCTATCAACAGTTCAGGAACCTGAATAATTTCAATAGGAATTTTATTTCTAAATTCAAATTCCTTTTTCGACACTTCTTGAGTGTTGTCGATAACAATCATTTCTACCCCCACTTCTCTGTGCATCATTTCTATAAGAGCAGCAGTGGTGGTCCCTGTACCAATGTGGCCACATACAATAATTCCTATATCTCGTCTTTCTGACATAAATTACAATTTACTTTATTATAACAGAAATATATATTTTGTCAAAAATTAAAGACATCTGTTATAATCTACGCATGTCATTCGTCCATCTGCATACACACTCACACTATTCCCTACTCGACGGCCTAACAAAAATAGATGATCTAGTAAAAACCGCAAAAGCACATGGGATGAATGCTGTTGCACTTACTGATCACGGAAGTATGTATGGCGCAATAGAATTCTATAAAGCTTGTAAAAAGGAAGGTATCAAACCCATTATTGGAGTAGAGGCATACATCGCTGAGCGCACACGCTTCGACAAAGATCCGGGTCTTGATAGTAAGCGATATCATCTGACTCTTCTTGCTAAAAACGAAAAAGGTTATCGAAACTTGATGAAGCTTGTATCTCGCGCAAACCTGGAAGGTTTTTATTACAAGCCTCGAATGGACAAAGATCTTCTAAAAGAATTTGGAGAAGGAATAATCTGCCTATCTGGCTGCCCAGGAAGTGAATTCGTAAATTTAATAAAAAATAAACACTTAGATAGAGCTAAGGATCTTTTAAAATACTATATAGATACTTTCGGTAGAGAAAATGTTTTTGTTGAAGTGATGAAACATGATGATGTTGAATGGTACACACCACTAATAAAAGACATTGTGCAAATAGCAGAAGATATGGATTTACCAATTGTCGGTACATGGGATTCACATTATTTACACCAAGATGATGCCGAAGCCCAAGACACATTGGTAGCAATAAACACTGGAAGTGAAGTTGGAGATAGTTCCATGAGTATGAAGAACGGGGATTATTCTTTTATTTCTGATTCGAGAGCAAGAGAAATATTTCGCGATATACCAGGAGCTTATGATAATACTGCAAAAGTAGCTGACATGGTAGACATAGAAATATCTCTTGGTGAATGGGTTTTCCCAAAATATGAAATCCCAGAAGGAACAACATATGACGAAGAACTTAGAAGAGTTACATATGAAGGCTTCGCTTCACGTAACATCGAACAGACTCCAGAGATGGTAGAGCGCGTAGAGTATGAACTTGAAATAATAAAAAACAAAGGTTATTCACCATACTTTTTGGTTGTGTCTGACCTACTTCGCTATGCTCGAGAAAACAATATTATATCTACAACCAGAGGATCTGCTGCTGGATCTTTTGTGTCTTATCTAAATTTCATTACCACAGTAGATCCAATTCACTTCAAATTACCCTTTGAGAGATTTTTAAATCCCTTCCGTCCTTCCCCTCCCGATATTGATATGGATATCGCCGACAACAGACGCGATGACATGATTAGCTACGCAAAACAAAAATACGGAACTGCAAATGTTGCGCAAATTGGTACATTTGGAACCATGATGGCACGCGGATCTGTGCGCGATGTGGCACGCGCATTGGGATATTCATATTCCATCGGTGACAGACTGTCTAAAATGATCCCTATGGGCTCCCAGGGTATGCCTATGACAATAGACAAGGCTTTTGAGCTAGTACCTGAATTAAAATCTGCATATGAAAACGAAAGAGAAACAAAAGAAATAATCGACTTAGCAAAAAAAATGGAAGGCTGCGCAAGGCATATATCAGTGCATGCTGCAGGTGTGGTCGTTGCACCAACTCCAGTCGAAGATTTTTCACCAATACAATTTGATCCAAAAGGCGACAAAATTATCACACAATACGACATGTACTCTATCGAAGAAGCAGGTCTACTGAAATTGGATTTCTTGGGTATTAGAAACCTGGCAATTTTAGGAGATGCAATAGAACGTATAAAAAAAATACGTGGGATAACTATAGATCTCGAAAAAATACCTTACGACGATAAAAAAACTTTTGAAATGCTAGCCCGCGGAGAAACAGTCGGAGTTTTCCAGTTATCTGGAGATGGTATGACAGTGTATGTAAAAGATCTAAAACCAACTTGCGTAGACGATCTTAACGCAATGGTGGCCCTGTATCGACCAGGCCCGATGGAAACAATTCCAGAATACATTAAACGCAAAAATAATCCTGAGCTTATTTCATACCCTGATCCTAGAATGGAAAAATATCTAAAGGCATCTTATGGATTGATAGTTTACCAAGACGACCTTCTCTTCTCTGCGCTCGAACTTGCTGGATACAACTGGGAAGAAGCTGATAAATTCCGCAAAGCTGTGGGTAAAAAAATTCCCGCAGAGATGGCGGCCCAAAAACAAAAACTTATAAAAGGTATCGTTGCTAACGGTCAAACACAAAAATTTGCTGAAACCCTATGGAAACTTTTTGAACCATTCCAGGCGTATGGATTCAACAAAGCTCATGCTGCAAGTTATGGGAAAGTTGCATATCAAACAGCTTATATGAAAGCCAACTACCCTGCTGAATACATGTCTTCTATCCTAACCGCAGAAAGTGATGACTTAGAAAAAGTAGCGGAAGTTATCGACGAATGTAAAAGAATGGGATTCGTAGTACTCCCTCCAGATATAAATGAAAGTTTTTCTGACTTCACTGTTGTAATGGAAAACGGAAAAATAAGTAACAAAATTCGTTTTGGTCTAAATAGTATAAAAAACTTTGGAGAAGAAATAGGCAAAGCAATTATTCACGACAGAAAAGAAAAGGGACCTTTTACAAGCTTGGCCAACTTCTTGGAACGTGTTCATCATCGCAGTCTAAACAAAAAATCTCTAGAGGCCCTAATCAAATCTGGGGCTATGGATATATATGGAGACAGAGGAGAACTTCTAGGTAATATGGAAATTTTGCTTGCATACAACAAACAAACAGAAAGTAACAAAGGCCAAGAATCTCTGTTTGGCGGAATGGACTACAACAGTAGTGCAAAGTTAAATCTACACGAAGCATCTAAAATAGAAGAAGTAGACAAGCTGGCTTGGGAAAAAGAATTTTTAGGCCTATATATTTCTGGACACCCTTTGGAAAAATGTTCTCACTTAATTGAAAAGAGTGGAACAAATATAAAAGAAATTATAGAAAAAACTGCAAATGGATTCCCTGTTACTTTTGTTGGTATGCCAAGTAGTATAAAAACAATTATTACAAAGAAAAACGAGAAAATGGCATTCATGAAAATAATAGACCTGACTGGAAGTATTGAAGCTGTTGTATTTAGTCGGACTTTTGAACAATATTCTCCATTGCTTCTAGAAGATAAGTGCCTGGTCTTCAAAGGAAAAGTATCCATTAGAAACAATGAAAAAAGCATCTTGCTTGAAGCAGTGAAATTGGCAGAATAACTTGCCAAACTATTAAGCTAGGTGCATACTTAATCTATGCAAATAAACACAACGACTACAACTACCACCACCTAAGGGGGTTTGTATTCGTCATACTGCGAAACATAGCCCCCAAATAGGGGTATTTTTTATTAAAAAACGCTCGAAATTATAATTTTAAAATGATATAGTAACCCATATGAATGAAGAACAATTGCACCCAAAAAGACATACACTAGCCCACCTTTTAGGAGCGGCTGTATTAGAAATATACCCAGGATCAAAACTAACACTAGGACCTTCAATAGAAGATGGTTTCTACTATGATATAGATGTTTCAGGAAAAATAAGTGAAGGAGATCTATCAAAAATTGAAGATAAAATGCGCGAACTACTTCCTACTTGGACAAGCTTTTCACATAAAAAAAATACTCCCGAAGAAGCAAAAAATGTATTTGCAGGCAATGAATACAAATCAGAGCTAATAGACGAGATCGCAGCAAAGGGCGAAGATATAACTTTGTATACTTCAGGAACTTTTACAGACCTTTGCCGTGGTGGTCACGTAGAAAATCCTAGCGTAGATATAACAGAAGGGTCTTGGAAGCTCGACCGTGTTGCAGGCGCATACTGGCGTGGAAGCGAAAAAAATAAAATGCTTACTCGTATATACGGACTCGCATTTGAATCAAAAGAAAAAATCGATGAGTATCTAAACATGCGTGAAGAAGCGCAAAAACGTGATCACAGAAAAATTGGCCAAGAACAAAAACTTTTCTTTGTCGACGAGATGGTAGGAAAAGGTCTCATAATGTGGCAACCAAACGGTACAATCATCCGAGATGAAATCGAGAAATTTGCTCGAGCAATGGAAAGTGATGCTGGGTATGTGCGCGTTGTGACTCCCCACTTAGCCAAAGAAGAGCTATTCCTAACCTCTGGGCACCTTCCTTATTACAAAGATGATATGTACCCAGCAATGGTTATGGATGACGGAACATACTATCTAAAAGCTATGAACTGTCCGCACCACCATATAATCTTCCGCCATGAACACAGAAGCTATCGTGACCTGCCTGTACGCCTGGCCGAATACGGAACAGTATACAGAAACGAACTCTCTGGAACTCTAGCAGGACTACTACGTGTACGATGTCTTGCTATGAACGATGCACATATATACTGCCGTAAAGATCAGATACGCGATGAGTTCAAAAATGCTCTTGCACTCACAATGAAATATTTCGAAATATTCGGACTCAAAGATTATTGGTTCAGACTCTCACTTTGGGACCCAGAAAGAAAAGACAAGTATGTAGATGAACCAGAAAACTGGAATTATACAGAAGGAGTATTACGTGATGTGCTTGTAGAACTAGGAGTAAAATTCATCGAAGTAAAAGATGAAGCTGCTTTCTATGGACCAAAAGTCGATATCCAATTCAAATCTGTAATCGGACGCACTGAAAGTATGTCCACAGTCCAACTAGACTTCATCGCAAAGAAACGTTTTGAACTTTCATATGTAGATGAAACTGGAAAAGTAAATGACGAAATATTTGTAATCCATCGCGCGCCACTCTCTACACATGAACGCTTCACAGCATTCTTGATCGAACACTACGCTGGTATATGGCCAACATGGCTTGCACCAGTTCAGGTACGCATCGTTCCGGTAAGTGAAAAGTTCAACGATTTTTCTATGAGTGTATTGAGTAGCTTAAAATCAGCTGGAGTACGTGCAGACCTAGATGGTGCTAGTGACACACGCGGCAAGCGTATCAGAAATGCGAAGACTGAAAAGGTTCCTTATGTAGTTGTAATTGGTGAAAAAGAAGTTACTGCAAACTCTCTAACTATAGAGAAACGTTCTGGTGATAAAATAGAAAATATAAGTGTAGAAAATTTTGTAGAAATACTAAATGAAGAAATCAGTACAAGAAAATCTTAGAGGCACTGTATCTGTAGAACACTTGCACCATTTCCGTTGTGGAGCGTGCGACAAATGGTGGAGTGTTGGAGATCCAAAAATTGCCAAGAAAAAGATTCTAGATTGGTTCTGTCCATGGTGTGGTAAAAAACAAAAATTCAATAAATAATATAAAATCCCCTGCAGGCCGCAGGGGATTTTATATTTATAATTTATTTAAAAAATAATCGTATTGCTATGAGCACCAGCACTACTGCAAAGATTTTAGTGAGAATATCATGATCTACTATAAAGGCAAGTTTTGATCCAGATATACTCCCTACTATAAAACCCAGAGCAAGTAATAGCGCGATAGTTAGATCTACGTGTCCCGCTCGATAATAATTCATAAAAGCAAATATAGAAAGTGGCACCACAAACAATGCGAGACTTGTACCCTGGGCTGTAAGCTGAGGAATATTTGCAAGCAACATAAGTGCTGGCACCACAATAATCCCTCCACCTATACCAACAAGACCACTCAAAGTTCCAGCTACTAAGCCTATGGCAATATAGAGCGCAAACATGTTTTATATATCTAACTCTGCCATTTTGGCATGTGTTTGAATAAAGCTCTTACGAGGCGCAACATCAGACCCCATAAGCATATCAAAAACTTTATCAGCTTCTTCTGCGTCGTTTATAGTAACTTGTTTCAAGATACGACGTGTGTGATCCATAGTTGTCTCCCATAGCTCGTCTGCGTTCATTTCTCCGAGACCTTTATATCGCTGTACTGATATTTTCTGAACTCTAGCTTTTACTTCCTTTGCATCAGCAGTAATTTCAGTGTCTCCAGATTCTTCGGTTTCATCTTCCTCTGTGCTTTCATCTATATTTTCACTCGAACCCGCAAAAGCAACTTTTTCTTCTTCGGAATATGCATAGAAAACTTCTTTTCCTTTTTTGATCTTATATAGAGGCGGTTGAGCAATATAAATAAATCCTCCGTCCAAAAGCGGTTTGAAATATCTATAAAGTAGAGTGAGTATAAGTGTTCGAATGTGAGCTCCGTCAACGTCCGCATCAGTTGCGATTATAACTTTATGATAACGAAGTTTAGAAATATCAAATGTATCTCCGATTGCAGTTCCCATAGCCACTATCAAGTTACGCACTTGTTCTGACTGCATGATTTTATCTAGACGTGCACGCTCTATGTTTAGAATCTTTCCACGAAGTGGCAAGATAGCCTGAGTACGTCGGTCACGACCCATTTTCGCTGTACCTCCCGCAGAGTCTCCCTCTACTATAAATAGTTCTGATTCTTCAGCACTTTTACTTTGACAGTCAGCAAGCTTTCCAGGCAATGTCATACCTTCGAGTGCACCCTTACGGAGCACAGAGTCTTTTGCGGCTTTTGCAGCTTTACGCGCGCGCACCGCTAGAACAACCTTGCCTATAATAGCCTTTGCCTCATCTGGATTTTCTTCTAAGTATGCAGCAAATGCCTCACCGAAAACACTGGCTACTGCTCCTTGTGCCTCCATCGATCCTAATTTACTTTTTGTCTGTCCTTCAAATTGAATTTCGCGAAGTTTTACTGATATAACCGCAGTTAAACCTTCTAACACATCTTCTCCTGTAAAACCTCCATCAGATTCTTTGATGATGTTGTTCTTTTTTCCGTAAGTATTTAAAACACGAGTGAGGGCTGTTTTGAATCCAGTAACATGAGTACCTCCTTCTGGAGTATGAATATTGTTTGCAAAAGCAACGATCTTTGCGCTTATGTCATCTACGTATTGAAGCGCAATCTCAATCCCCACTCCATCAAGTTCCTTGTCTACATAAAATATTTTATCTTGAACCTCCTTTTCGTTTCGATTGTAATAAGAAACAAGTGATACAAGTCCACCTTCAAAATAAAAAGTTGTGGATGGGATTTCTAATTTTAAATCTTCAAAATAAAATATATCATCTAGGTCTGCGTTCCAGTCTGCTTCACGCGCATCAAGTATTGATATGCGTAATTTTTTTACCAAATAAGCTTGCTGGCGAAGATGGTTTACGATTGTATTCCAATCAAACTTTAAAGTTTTGAATATTTCTTCATCTGGTTCAAATGTAACTATAGTTCCTTTTTCTTTTGAAGATCCAATTTTTTTGACATTGGCTTTTTTCTTACCCTGAGAATATTCTTGCATGTGCTTACCACCCTCTCTGTGTACAATTGCCTGAGTGTAGATAGAAAGCGCATTTACAACAGAAGCACCCACACCATGCAAACCTCCGGAAACTTTATACCCTTCGCCGCCAAATTTTCCTCCAGCATGAAGTGTGGTCATAACAGTTTCTAGTGCAGAAACTTTTGTCTTTGCGTGAACATCTACAGGGATTCCACGTCCGTTGTCAGCAACGCGAATACGATTGTCTGGAAGTAGAACCACTTCTATGTGGTCACAATGTCCCGCCATGGCTTCGTCGCGAGAGTTATCGAAAATCTCCCACACCAAATGATGCAAGCCTTCTGGACCCGTTCCTCCGATATACATTCCAGGACGCTTACGTACTGGCTCTAGACCCTCCAAAACCGAGATATCACTAGCACTGTATGAACCTTCCTTTTTATCTGCCATAAATTAAAAAATACCCTTAAAATTAAGCTTTAATATGTTATTTATTACCCTAACATTATAGCAAAAAAATCCACTTTCTCCTAGTAGAAAATAGTGGATTTCTCCTTATTTTAAGGCCTAAAATACTACCGAATCTCGAAACCTTTATCTTGGAGAGATTTGGTTATAGAGTTCATGGATTCTGCGACTTCTATATCTGTAAGCGTCCTATCAAAACTCTGAAAAACCAACCTAAAAGCTAGACTTTTTTTGCCGTCTTTTTCAAATGAATCTAGTAAATCTGGACCTCTAACAACTAAATCCCCCATGTTCTCTCTAATTACTGGAGAAACATCTATAGAATCAACGTTGGATGGAACCCACATTGAAATATCACGTACAATAAATGGATATTGAGACCAGGGAGAAAAGTTTTCAGATTTTAACTCTAAACTATTAGGTAAAACAGAATCGTACGAACTTCCGATTTCTATATCCTTTGTATATTCTTCTAGGGTCATTTCTTGTACCCCTTTTTTATCCATCCAAGCAACATGTGTTTCTTCAACACCTGCAGCTGGAAAAACATTACCAACTTCAAATATTTTTATTTCAGATTCTCCAAGTAGTGGCGCGTTAAGTCTATTGAGCTCATACGCTTGCTTCAATCCATCACTTAGATTTGTCCGGAGCGCTTCCTTGCCCTTTGCTCCATAAGCAACATACACTTCGCCTTTTTTTGTAAATGCATAAGTATAGACTTCTCTAAATCTATCTTCGGTAAGTTTTTTCTTTGCTGATAAAATTCTATAAAAAATTTCATTTGTTTTCGGCTTGAAATCTATTATCGGTAATTCTGGTAAAACCCTATCGTATCCAAGCACTCTTCCAATCTCCTCTACCAAATCATGGGGACCAATAAGATCCAAGCGAAGTACAGATGGAGAGACGACAAAAGCCTCCCCTTCTCTACGAAAACTAATTCTCAAACGCATTAAAACATTCTCGATCTCTTCCTCTTTAAAATTTGATCCGAGTTTTTTGTTGATATAGTCAGTTGTAATTTCAATATCTTGTCTTGTCTCCCATTTCTGCTTGTCAGGAAACACATCAACAATATCTTCGAACTCTGCATCCGGACACATTTCAAATATAAGTGCTGACAGCTCTCGCATTGCATATTCTGCACGCACAGGAGATAGATCATTCTCAAATCTTTTTATTGCATCTGTAAAAAGTCCCATTCCACGGCCAGTCTTTCGCACAGTCACCGGGTCGAAGTTTGCTACTTCTAGTATTATATCTGCTGTATTCTCGTCTACCTCAGCTCGTGTTCCACCTTTCACTCCAGCAATCGCCAAAACATTATCTTCTCCGTCGGTAATCACCAAGTCGGTTTCTTTTAAATCTTTTTCTTCACCGCCAAGAAGGCTCACCTTTTTTTGACTGCCTGTTTCTTTTATTCGTATTGTACTTCCAACTTTTTTAGCATCAAATACATGAGTTGGGTTTCCACAATCAAACATCACAATATTTGTTGCATCTACGACATTGTTTATACTTTTCTGTCCTACTGACTCAAGATGCTTCACTACCCACTCCGGACTTGGACCAACTTTTACATTTCGAACTATTCGTCCCATATATCTGCGGCATTTATCATTTTCAATTTTCACTTCAAGACTTGTTGGTTTTGACGTAGGAATTTTGTACATATCAACTGGACTCTTGTATTCGATATCGAGAAGCGCAGAAAGTTCTTGTGCGACCCCCTGATGATTTAGTAAATCGTGGGCACGATTTGGCAAGATATTGATATCGAAAATAGTATCTCCATCTGACATTTTATCCATACTCTCTACTTCACAGAGATGAAATGTAAAAACATCCCAGAGCTTATCGGGTTCACAAATGTCAGGTATATACGATTTGAGCCAGTTGTAAGATATTTTCATAATTACTCTATTTTAATTCTCCAATCATCAATTCTGCCTTGTTGTCTATATCTGAAAGTTTTTTGTTAAAAATTTGCAAAAACTTTTCTGGTAAAAGTGCTTTAAAATTGTGGTCTCTGCTAAAATACAGCCCATTACCATCTCTTCCTTGAGAAAGAAAATATTTTAAATCAGAATATCCCGCTCCAAAATAAAACTCAATTTTATTGTCTTCAATAGTAACTGAAGATCTACCTATTATATGCCTGCCCTCTTTATACCCTTCTCCGTGTTCAATTTTATCAGTAGTATCACTATTGTTGTATTCATAGAAAGCCTCCAAAAAAGCACCGTCTATCATATCTCCCAATTTATGATAAATCTCGCGGAGCTTTGGTTCTTTTGATTCTTTTATATTTTTTTCAAAAACAGTTTCTTTGTGGTATATACCTGTTGGATACCTAACCGGCCAATTTTCTCTACCTTCTGGCGTATCCACAGACAATTCAAACAAATCTCTATCTATAGAATCCACTCTCCAATGCAAAATAGTTGAAACACCTCGCAGGTTTTGATAATCAGGGTTTTCTATATTCAAGGTTTGAATCAATTCATTTTTCATCTTCTTTAGATCTTCAATATTTTGATGAACCAATTCCTCTGACGAACTCATATCGAAAACTTCATCTGTATCAGAAAAATTCTCCTGCATTTCTGATATATTTGAGACTCCTCTTTCAGCCAGCAATTTCTTTTTTTCTTCATCTTCAAAAAGAGGTAGTAAATTTTCCAAAGCATTTTTAAATTTTACCCTGTTGCCTGCAAGCTCAGCTCTTTTGGCTTTTATATCTTCAATAAGTTGTAGGTACTGGGTCTTTTGCTCTTCCAGCTTGGACATATCTTCTCTAACTTCAGATAAAATATTTTCTTTTTTAGTTTGAATTACTTCTTCTTCTGCTGTCTTAAAGCTATTTAGTTTTCCAAAAATCGAATTTTCGTTCATAGTGTAAAAATAATTAATAAAATTAAAACTGATTTATTCTCAAATCTCCCTGATAAAGGAATCGTACATCTGGAATATTGTGTTTAATCATTAAAATACGATCAAGCCCTCCACCGAATGCGAAGCCTTGGACTTTTTCCGGATCTAGCCCTGCGTTCCGTAAAACATTTGGGTGGAGCATTCCACCTCCCATCATCTCGAGCCACTTGCCGTTAAACTTTGCATGTACTTCCACTGACGGCTCAGTAAACGGAAAGAAGCTCGGACGAAACTGTATCTCAGTCTCAGAGCCAAGCATGGTCTGGTAGAATTTAATCAAAACTGCCTTCATATTTGCGAGTGTAATATTTTCTCCAATCATAACTCCATCTATCTGATGAAATTGTGCTTCGTGAGTGATGTCTGTTGCTTCGTTACGAAAAGTTTTTCCGATTGCGATATATCCAGCTTCCTTTATTCCATCTTTTGCCATTTTTTCAATCATACGCATAGAGACACTTGTCGTGTGTGTACGCAAAACTGGACGAGAGCTTCGTTCGCCACTTTGTGCTTTTGCAATCTCCTCAGGAGTTTGCTTTATCCAAAAAGTATCTTGCATGTCGCGCGCTGGATGGTCTTTTGAAACATTTAGTGCATCGAAGTTGTACCATTCGTGTTCAAGTTCCGGCCCAACAGCCATTTCAAAACCGAGCTCTGAAAAAACCCGAATTGCATCTTCCGCAAGGAGTGTCATTGGATGAAGTTGTCCTTTAGATATCTGCATAAGCTTGTTTTAAAACTTCCGTACCTGCAATTATATCTTCATTGCTATAGTCATTTACATTATTGAACATATCTACAAGATTGTTCTGATCAGTCATAAAATCTTCGACAGTAGACATCGTATTCAATGTATCTTTATCACCGAGACCATCCTCTGACACAGATTCAAGTTTTGACACCATTCTCTCTGCTAAATCTTTTATTGTTGAATATGCTTCTGTTCCTAAATCTGTGTGTAATGTCTCTATCATACCTCTGCAGAAAATAACTAATTTTTTCAGATCTCTTATGTGTGATTCTATAGAATTCTCCATATCACTCACTCCATCATCTTCGAAAAAGTCCTCTCTGGGTTCACTGGGTTTAGTATCGAAATTATTTTCTCTAGGCTTACCAAATGGGGACATAAATTATACGCGTGAGATTAATAAATAAATATTATTACCCTTGTACATCAATGTAAACTGATGGTTTTCATTATCTTCAAACTGAGCACTCTTTTTATCATGAGCTTGAGCAAAAAATACTTTTGCCTCAAGAGGTTCAATTTTATTGTCCAAATAGTTTATACCGTCACGAATATGCCTGTCTTCGCTTTCGTATTCAACCTTTATTCCGTGAATATACTCGTATTTAACCATACTAGCGATTATAGCAAAAAATGGGCTCGAAATGCTATACTTCAAGCATATGAAAAAGCGTTATATTTTCTTGGTAATATGCATCTTAATACTATCTGCCATAGGGTTCTATTTGGGTAGATTGGACGAAGAAAGAAGAAAAATTGATGTCTTTTCCCTACCTAGTAGACTTGATCTATAAAAAAACACCCCGCAAGTATGGGGTGTTTTGTTTAATTTTCTAAAAGAATTTTTAGTTTTATAACTTCTTCTTCTGTAAGACATGTGTCACCTACACACAATAATTCTGTTTCGATTTTTGGAGTAGTGATTTTTTCGTTTTCAATTTTCTCGAATCTGGAAGCAAGATCAGTAAGACTGCCAACAATATATGGAATCAAGCCACTCATAGAAATACGTTTCTGGTTATTTTCTGTAACTACAACCTCTGGTAATATCGCCTCAACTTCCTGAGCAATAAATCCAGATGTTTTGTTTTCTTTATCGGATTCATTTTTCCAATTGTATTTGACGGGACGAAGATTTTTTATAATATCCAAAGACTCACCACTTGATATACTTTCAATATTTTTCTTCAAATTAACATCTGATGTACAAGTGATTCCACCTGCAACCGCCGGGTTTATAGAACATGTCCCGCTTGTATTTGTAAATGTTGCCACATCTAAAGTTCCAGTCTTTTCTACATCAAGAGGAGTCTCTGGAGTTGTATCTCCAATACCAACATTTCCATCCGCGTCTACCACCATTCTAGTTTGCAAGATAACAGATCCCCGTCCGGTTGTTCGAAAGAAGAGCCCTGTTCCCCATGCACTATCTGAGAAAGTTTCTGCCGCAATAACACGCATACCTGCAGTTGTAGAAGGAGCAAAAGCGGTTGTTCCGTATCCAAGTCCTGAGAATTCAGCAAGAATGTCATTGTTTTGAACAGGTAAAGGAGAAATTCTGGTTCCACGAGCAGCACGGCCACCAAAAACAGTTTTTGTGGTAAAAGTTGGAGATGTACTAAACGTGTCAGCAACTATCTCAACATTTTGTCCATCATTTGCAACTTCAAATTCATATGTTGGATTTGATAGACCAACACCTATGCGGTCATTTACACCATCAATAAACAAAAGATCATTTTCATTATCAGATTTTATTCTGATATTTTTTGCATCCCCAATGTCATTTAAAGTTAAAGTACTAGTTAGTGCATCGTATGAAAAAGGATAATTTCCACTTACTCCACCCACACCCAAAGATCCTGTAAGTGTATTTCCTACTACAGTAAGTGGTGATGACGGAGAGTTTGTACCAATACCTAGATAGTTAAGTGTGTCGTTCCAAAAAAAGTTCAAATTATCTTGGCCTGTGTTTTTACCTACTGGATTAGCAAAAACAACAGACCCTGGAGTCAGGGCGGCATTTGTATTTAAATATGGAACAAAAACTATAAAAGCAATAAATAAGTAAGCAAACTTTTTCATAATCTATATATAATAAGCCAATAATGAACACATACTGTCAGTAAATGTGATCAATGTCAACCTATTTAAACTCAAAAAATATCTCTTCAAAGTTTTTTATTTTCCCTGTTTTTGGATCTACATCTATTCCCTCTTTTTTATAAAGAGCCATTCGTTCTTTTCTGTGCTTGTCGTCTATCCATACTTTCCCACCAGCGTAGACTATCCTATGCCATGGGATATTCTTCACATCTTCATCGTATGCTTTACCGAGGATAGTAGTAATACTCTGACTTGCCATCGGCCCCGCACCACAAGCACGGGTAATAGCTCCGTATGTAGTAACTCTACCTTTTGGTATAGAGAGTGCGGCTTTCAAAACACGTTCAGAAAATGTAGACATATGTATACTCTATCACTAAAAAGAAATCTTTGACAAAAATATTTCTAGTAGTAACATGAAGAAAAATTGTAAATTATGAAAAAATTACTGCTTATTTTATTAGCGATAATAATTATAGTAGTTGGCGTAGCTGTTGGTTTAAGTTCGTTATATTTTATTGCTGCACCATTACCAAAATGGTTAACAGAGAATCCCGTTGCTTCTTTCTTTTTATTCAACCAACGCAGGTCATCTAATATATGTATTTGTTTCAATGATACTTGGATATATTATGGTGTTTTGCTCATTTTTAATTCTTGAAATAGTTGAACCGGGCACAGAAAAACCAAAGGGTCAGTCGAGTTTATACAAAATAGACAAGCTTTTATGAAAACCAAAAATCCGCATTAGCGGATTTTATTTTTTATAAATTTCTCTTGCCAACTTACATTGCTCACATTCATCTCCCCCGCTATATACTTTTTGCAAAGCATGGTCTTTCGGTCCACTCACCTGTTTTCAAAAGTCTATCGTAATCAGTTATATCTCTAATCAGTAGATCAATCTGTTCTTCTCCTACTCGTGTCGCATAAATCATATTTTTGTCACCATCTTTTGCTTCAAGGAAATAAAGTTTTGAAGATACTACTTCTTTTTTATCAGAACCTCGCACCAAGTATGAATACATCGCCAACTGTCGCATGTAAGTAGAAAGCCTATTTTCATCATCCAGTTTTTCTATAACACCAGAAGTTTTTGTAGAACCAGTTTTGAAATCTGTTACTGAAACACTCCCATCAGGGAATTTTTCTGTAAGGTCAATCTTTCCATACATGTTCAAATTTGGAAAACGTGAATCTTTAAAAGAAACGGATCTTTCGCTATCACGATTTTGGATGAGATCTTTATATGAATTTTTAATCCACTTCGCAACTATTTCTGTTGCATCTTTTGAAAGCTTACTTAAAACCCGAGAATCGCTAACACCCTCGCGTTCAAAACTACTTTTTATACACTCCACTATGTCTTTATCAGAAGGTATGCTTGGAGATTTCAAAACAAATTCTATTGCCGCATGTACCGCAGACCCTAGTGCAAGAGAATCAGATTTTATCTCAGGCAACTTCAGAAAATTTCTAAAATACCATTTCCAAGGACATTCGAAAAAGTTGTTAAGTAATGATACAGAAATATTCACACTCTCGTATTCATCTGTGACAAGAGTTTTCATCTTCTCAAAATCATCACCTTCTGGTATTGGTTCACTACGTACATATACATCCGGACCCTCTGCGAGTAGATCTTCTTCTGTTTTTGTGGCATCTTTTTAACAAAATGCATGTCTGGTAGCTCACGTATAACCTCTGCAAGCTCAAGCTCTCCACCCCTAACATCATTTTTCGCGTATGAGATAGTGCAGAATTTTTTAGCACGTGTGATTGCTACATATACTTCACGTTTTGCTACAGACTTATCCTTCTCTTC
The DNA here is from genome assembly GCA_016699365.1 of Candidatus Nomurabacteria bacterium. NCBI lineage: Bacteria > Candidatus Nomuraibacteriota > Candidatus Nomurabacteria bacterium. Next base: position 102,655 of record CP064973.1, read on the forward strand.
AATTTTTTCTTTTACAATCTCGGGCAAAGTAAAACCACCTCTTTTCTGAGACATTAGAGTTTCTTCGTTCATATGCGCAATCCAAACAGCTTCAAACTCTAAGCCTTTTGATTTATGCAAGGTCATAACCGAAACACCTTTGTGTGCGCCAAAAGTTGCAAGTGGTATGTGCATCTTATATGACTCTAATCTTTCTATATACTGTAAAAAATCTCCCAAGGTCACATGTGGATTTTTTTGTATTTGAATTTCTGCCAAATGAAACACTGTCCTCAAAGCTTCAGAATTCTCCAACAAATCTTCATGACTACCAGCACTCTTAATCAACAAGTCGTTCCCAATTAGACTAAGTAGAGAAAGAAGTCCGCTTTTTGTAGATTCATTTATGAATAGCTCAAGTTTTTTGCCCCATTTGTATATCTGATCTTCATTTTCAAATAAACCAAAACTATCTTTTTGGGCTATGAGATTTTCAATGCTAAAATTTTTATTTTTCTTGTCACGAAGAAACTTATGAACTTCTATTGTATCGATCGAAGATATATCATCTAGCATTGTATCAACAAGTGCGACAGTATTATTTGGATCTACTATAACTTTCAAGACCTTTCTAAAGCTCATAACCTTTCTAGAATCAAAAAAAGATGCTGAGTCCCCCATAGAAACAGGTACACCAAGATTCCGCAAACTAACAAGTGCGCTACGAACATGATAATTTTTAGGCACAAGCAAAGCGCATTCACGAGGATCTATTCCTGTAGAAATAATTTTCTTGAAATATAAACCTGCGCCAATTATCTCATCTCGTGGATACGAATATTCCGATAAATATATTTCATCAGAACCAGCACGATTACTCTTGAGTTTTTCATTTGTAAGACTACTAGATAGCAGTGTGTCAGCCAGTGACAATATTGGCGCTGTGGAACGATAATTTTCAACCAGAGTTATGAGTTCAGCCTTACCAAAAGCTGTTTTGAATTCTTCAAAATACGATAACGATGCCCCTCCAAAACCATATATAAGCTGGCGATCATCTCCCACTACAAATATATTTGGTTTCTCCACCGAACCCCACACTGCTTTCAAAAAGCTATTTTGAACACCAGAAGAATCTTGATGTTCGTCGACAAGTACATATAGCGCGCTCTCACCTACATCCGCACGCACATCTTCAGAATCTTCTACAAGTTGTACTGCGTACTCGAGCACGTCGTCATAATCCATAAGGATTCTATTTTGTTTTTCTGTCTCATAGCTTTCGTAAAATTCTACCACCTCACTTGTACGTTCAAGTGCTTCTATTTTTTTCAATACATCTTTTTTAATTTCACCTTTTGTAACACCTCTACTGGAAACACTGTCCGGATTTTTCTTGAGATCTTCTATCTCTTTCTCGATCTGCGCTTTAAAATCAATAGGTGAAATTCGTTCACGCTTCAAAAGTGAAATTAGGGACTTAAGGTCATGAAAATATGTTTCTGGCTTTACTCTAGGACGCAAATGTTTCCAATCTCTAGAATGTAAGAGTTCATCTGCTAGAAAAATTGACTCCTTTTCATCTAGCAAACTAGGGACATGACTAAGCCCTAAGCTTAGATAATTATCTTCTATAAGCCCAATAGCATAACTATGAAAAGTCGTAATACGCACATCATTTGCGCGAGTGCCTATGTACTTTTCGAGTCTCTTGCGCATTGCAGTTACACCAGAGCGTGTAAAAGTAAGACATAAAATACCCGAAGCCGGGGTATCAGTTTTAGTTAAAATATTTGCAATACGAAGCGCCAAGACCTCAGTTTTGCCGGTTCCAGGCCCTGCTATAACCATAACTGGACCTTCTATAGTATCAACAGCATCTCTCTGAGCTTCGTTTAGATTTTTATATGCATCAGCAAAGGGGGTGTTCATGAACTATATTATACGTAAAATTACTCTTTCTGATACTATTGACCAAATCGTAAAAAACTGTATACTAATAAAAATTTGTAAATTTATGCAAGGAAAAATTGAACTCGAGGACTACAAGAAATGTCAGTCCGCAAAGAACGCCGCCCTAGTGGTGGCAGTGTTGAACAAGGGCACGACAGCCCTTGCTCTCGGAATCTCAAAACCTCTTGAGAAAGAGATACGGGACCGAGCGAAGAAATATGTGAATGCAAAGAACGCCATTATGAAATGGCTCGGTGCAAAAACGCCAACAAATGCGCGACTCGCATTTGCCGAGATTAACAAATGTAAAATCAAAGATGAGAACATTGTCCGAGATTTTGCGGGGACACTAGACGGATTTGGCCTCGAAGAGATGAAGCGAATGTCACAGAAGGACATGCCTTCTCCACAGGAGGCACAAAAACAAGAAGCAGAACAACAATAATAATAAAAAAATAAAAGCCCCGAATTTTCGGGGCTTTAATTATTTATGCAAGATAAATATTGTCATCTTGCACAACAACCACTGGCTTTCCTTTGGCCAAATGATCTACAGTAACCTGTAATTGCTTTTCAGCAACCTCATTTAGACATTTTCTATAATCCTCCACATTGAGGTTAGGAAAAAGTCTTTTCATAAAACCATAGGTGTGGTCGCATACATCATCGAGGATTTTTTTATGCCAAGATCGGTGGTATCGATACACCTGCAGACCGCTTCCATCTTGAGCAGGCAATCCTGTAGTAGTATCGTCAATCACGACAACTGCAACAGCATTGTGAGATCCAGAATATAAATCCGGACTCACCCCTCTTGCGTTCAAGTTGTGGAGATAATTTTCTAGAATAAATCTAGCATCATCTTCATGAATACCGTATGTATCCAACTTGGTAAGCGCGCCTTTTGCGTGCCCACAACCAGCGCATAACATAGAATTTTCTCCATGATCTCCATCATCACTGTGATAAGTAACAGTACCAATAGCTCTCTCTAGATCTTCAATAAATTCAGAGATATCATGATCTCCACTGATTCCATGAGATTTTCTAAATAAATCTAAACTTCCGAGAGCTGTTATTACAACCCCCAAACCAGCACCTGGTAGAGCGACATCAGGCAAAAAGCCCTTTTGTCGGTGCTCTCTATCATCTATACAGCCTTTTGAAACTGCATAAACCGGTCTTTGGCCAATGTCATAGCGATTTCTTTTTATAAAATCGATTACATCTTCTGGTGAAAAAGGCATAACGCCCAATTCTACATCATGTTGTGCTTGCTGTTCATTCATATCCTATGTTTTTAAATACAATAACAAAACCAAAGATGACAATAGCACGCTTAAATACAAAAGACAATATTAGTTTTGAACTTCTAGTGGGACGGCCGGAGTTTCATTTTTTTCTTCAACTACAGGCTCGAGACGACGTAAAAGTTTATCGTACACATAAGCATAAGCTATAGCAGAAAGCGGAACTGTAACTAGTAGACCCACAACAAAACAAAGTAAGCCTAGTAGGTTAATAAGTCCTATAAGAATAGTAAACAAGAAAAGCTTCCATGTTACACCTTTTGTTATAAGCATAGACTCTCTCATGGCCTGACGGATAGTTATGTCTTTTTTGTCTATAATGAGATATTTATAGAATCCCAACCTAATCATCAAGATTACACCTGGCACAATCAGTAATACAAAACCAAGTAATACAAAAAATGCATAAACTAAACTTCCTCCAAAATATTTCCAGAATTGAGGAGCGGGCTTAACTATATCCTTAACCCCAAAAGATTCCCCTCTAACAGAAAGTAGAGTTATGTATATATAACCCATACCCAACAGAACACCAAAAACTACTTGAGCAATATTGAATATAATTATTGCTATAGAGTTGGTAGAATTTGAAGCTGCTTCACTAAAAAGCAAAGAGACACAAAAAATAGTAAAAGACAGTAAGGCAAAAAATGATAAATTTTCCTTGGCTTTCATCCAGCCAAATTTTATTGATTCTTTATTTGAAAAAAGTGTATTCATATTTATATTATGAGTTACTTACCACTATTTTCCAAGTTTTCTGATATAGATCGAACAATATTTTCAAACAAAACAGCTTGAGCTCCGTAGTCTTCTGCTATGAAGTCTCCTGAAGGAATGTCTTTCGATAGTAAGTTTTTATCTTGCAGATACTGCTCTATTTCCTCACTGTTTTTGTACATGTCACTCTTAGAGAATAGAAACGCATACCAAGGCATTCGTGTTTTTATATTTCCTAAAACATCTACTGTTACTTTTTCACGGAGAAATGTTTTTCCAAATCCTAAAAATTTAGCATCAACCGCATATACGAATGATATTTTAGAATCTCCGATTGATACTTCTTTTATACGATCATCTTTATGCATCATAGTTTTTGAAAATACTTCCAAATCAATCAGAGATGAAACACCCACACTAGATATATAAATATCCTCATCTTTCAGATCAGTCCTTTTGATGGTAAGTTTTTCGCTTTCTGTATTAGAAGTTAAACCAGCCAAATAAGGTTTGTTTGTAAACCACAAAGAAACTATTTCGGTGTGAATTCTATTTATATTTACAACCGCTTCTGTATTTACTTCATCTACAGAGCCACTAGTTTCTATACACTTAATAAGCTTTCCTTGAAAATCAAGTAAGGCTTCAACACGCTCCTGATCTGGAAGTGAATCTTTTCTGTATTCATCAACCACTTCTATAGAGACAGATCTGTAGATCGCCTTTAGTCTATTTAGTACCAAAGACGATGTCTCGTCTTGAGATGTCACTTTCTCTACCTCGTCTATCATATCTGATCTTAGACCTAGAGTTTCTTTGTATAGAGAACCCTGAATTTCACTCATGCCGTCTTGTGCATTTTCTGGCAATGTATAACTATCTTTCTGCCAAGCAAAACTCTGTTTATCTATATCTTCTTGGTTAGTAAAATAAGTATCTACTAAACTACAAAAATCTGAATCAGAAGGATTCTCGTCATTGACTGAAGTTACTAATTTGTCAGTCACAAAAGCTAAGTAGCCAAAAGTTTGTGGAAGATATGTAGTAGAAGGTGCCTGAAGAGCAACGGTATCAACTATTGTCTCAGTATCTGGTAGATAATCCTGTGAAAAAACAATACTTTTGGTGGTAGGAAATCCCACAAATATACTAAAAATACTTATAAAAATGGCTATTTTTTGGATCTTTTTCATAAAAACAGTATAACACCTAGGTAAAATATGAAAAGTATTGAAAAAATTGAGCACAAATTAACAACAAATGTCAAAATTATGATTTCTTACATCTAAAACAATCCTTCGTGTGATCATCTACCATACCAATACCCTGCATAAATGCATAACAAATAGTAGAACCGAAAAATTTAAAACCCCTCTTTTTCAAATCCTTGGATAATAGATCTGATATATTACTCTGAGACAGAACTTTAGAATAGTTTGTCGGCTTGTTTACAATACTTTTACCATCTACAAAACTCCAAAAATATTTAGAAGCTGTACTGAATTCTTTTTGTAAATCTAAAAATGCTTTAGCGTTCCCTATTGTTGCTTCTATTTTGCCTCTATGGCGAATTATTCCAGGATTTTTCATTAGTCTATCTACATCTCGCTTTGTCATTTTAGAAATTTTGCGTGGGGCAAAATTATAAAAAGCTTTAGCGAAATTATCACGTTTATGAAGTATACAGGCCCAAGATAATCCAGCCTGATTTGAATCTAAAACCAAAGCTTCAAAAATATCTATATCCTTCTTCTTTGGAACACCCCAAACATAATCATGATAATCTCGCATCAAGATATCTTCCCCATTCGCCCATCTACAACGTCTCCTTTTTTTCATGTGTTTATTATACTATTTAACTTGCTAATTTTAAAAAAATGTATTAGAATGTAGACCTTATCAATTATGCGTGGATAACTCCCACATAAATACATGTCAGACGAAATAATAAAGGATGAAGAAATGGAAGCTGTAGAAGGAGCTGAAGTAGCTGCTACAGAAGGAGAAGTAGTTGCTGATGAAGAAGTTTCTTCAGAAGAAGTAGCTGCATAGTATTCGATACTAATCGAAATAATAAAAAGCGGGCATTGCCCGCTTTTTATTATTTTACCTTATCTCCATGAACCTAATATAAAACCAAAAACCATAAACAACACCAGATTATATCCTGCGGAAATTAAGAAAACTTTCCATGCATCCTTGCGTGGACGAGAACTCCACATACATGACCCCGCAACCACTGGCATAACAAATCCAAGCCAGACCAAAAGTGCATTTGAAATCCCATTTATACTGGTCCAGTTTTTTATATATACAACCAAAACATATGCCTGTAAAAGCGCGAGGATAAACTGTGTAGCGTATAGCTGCCACATTTTTTTCTGTATTTCAGCCATTTTTTCAGGCGTCATACCTATATCCATACCAGAAGCTTTAATAAAAGCGTTCCCAAACAAAAGTTTCGAATGCCACAAAGACCCTACGATCATAGCAGCAACTCCACACACTAAAACTGCAAGTAAATTTATATCCATAAATTGTTTTTAACTCATAAAACTAGTCCAATTATACCCCAAATATGCCTTACCAAAAATATAGTCTAAACATTGACATATATAGATTTATGTGATATTCTATGAAAAAATACAATATGAAGATATTTGAAAAAGTAGTAAAAACCATAACGGTACTGTACCTAAGAAGACATCTAAAGGAGAGCTTCCGCATAGGCAGAATAAACATTTTAATGGAAAAACTGAAAAACTGCCTGGAAGAAAAGGATACGAAGAAGGCAATAATCTCGTATGTAAGAGCACTAGTGATTCTAGAAAAATGCTCGTGGGAATTCTACTCTTTATCAAGAATAAAAAGTAGAGAAAAAACAATTTTCTATCAGAAACTAGGTCAGTTACTAACTCTGCACTTAGACTTGAAGAACAATAATCGCCTTATGTTTATAGGACAACCCATTTTCTGGGGAGGACAGAACATGGAGGACGGTACTCATATATACCATATGCACGTATGGAAAAATTCATTCAACGAGACCGAAGATTATTTCAAGCTATCCAAGCTCTCTACACTGAACGAGCCCAACAAAGAAGTGGACGAATCTTGGGGGTTTATGAAAGCATCAATCCAGAGATTCTACGATAAAATGATTGAGGTAAACTCAATGTTAAATAATACAGAAGAAATAAAAATAAAAGGGATGGAGGCTTATGATCCTCTACCCTTGAGATAAAAAAAGCCGCATCAAAAATGATGCGGCTTTAATATTTAAATATTATTCTTCTGCCGGAATAAAGCTTGTTCCATATATTCGCATTTGATTAAACTTTCCCCAAAAAGCTACAAATACAATAGCTAGTACAATTACAAAAGAAACAAAAATCTGCATTTTTTTCATATAACAAATTGTAACGCTTAAATAGAAACTATCAAAATATAAATTTGACTAATATTAACAACAAGCTATAATGTGCTAAAGAAAAGATTTTCAAAAAAATAAAACTTTTTATAATGGCGAAGTTACCAGAAAACAAAAGGCTTTACCAAATAAAAGATTTGGGTATTGGAGAGACTGCATATGTTTCAGTCTATGCATTAAGAGTCGATCAAGATGAAGAGTGTTATCTACTAAAAGATTACGCTATATTCAAAAAAAAGAATGATGACAATGCCCAACTAAAAATAAAAAGGGTGAAAAATGGATTCATCGCATTTATTCTTGATATTAACTACCACTGGGGAATATCTGATGACATAGAATACACTGCGGGTGAAAAATCACAGTACTTACCAATCATAGGTTTCGGAGATGTGCTTGTATATGAGAAGCTTTCTATTAAAGAACTCAGAGATGCTCTTTTGGCAGCTGAGCAAGTTGAAGATTATGAGGAAGCAAGCAAAATTAGAAATCTATTGGCTCAGAAAAAATAAAAAAACTCCGCAGTTTGCGGAGTTTTTCTTTTGGAAATTTATTTCATTTCGTGACCTGTACAAACACCACCCTTCTTGCAATCGTCACATCCATCACATTTAGAAGCACCACATGTTCCGCATCCACAATTGCAAACATCTTCTTTTGAGCAATCACATCCGCCAGAATGACAAGATTTGCATCCGCATCCACAAACATGTCTCATAAGAGAATACTTACCAGGTCCACCAAAAGCTATAGCAAGTGATGAAACAAGAAGTATTATATCTATTTCAGCCGCATTGAATCCCATACCAGACTTTACAAGAATTATTGCAAAGATCATTACAACAGATAGGAGTATTCCTGCATATCTAGCAAAAACACCCAATAGGACAGCAATACCACCAACCAATTCAATAGAAGCAACTATGTAGGCAAATATTGAACTTAGTCCTAGTGATCCAAAAAATCCAATTGTAGCATCCATGTTTTGGAATTTAGATATACCGTGGGAAATAAAAATTGCCGCAACACCGATTCGAAGTAGTAGTAAACCGGTATCAGGACAGTGCATTTTTTTCATCATTTTCATAATTAAACTAAATAAAATAAATTTATAATGTTTGTATTATATCATACAAAATATCTTGTCTATTTTTTCTTGACTGTTGCTACTTTCTTCTTTGGAGCTTTCTCAGCTTTAACTGCTTTTTTAACAATAGGCTTTTCTGGAGCCATCTTTTCCACCTTTGGGGTATTCATTTTTTCTATAGCACCGATTAACCTATCTAGCTTCATACTTATTTCTGCTAGCTGTTTTTTTGTATCATCATTTTGAGGGGCTGGTCTAAATTCCTGTCTAGAAGCAGGTGCTCTGCTACCACCAAAATCCTTGCGTGAATTTCTGTCACCACCTTCTCTTTTGCTACCAAAACAATTTGAACAGTACACAGGCTTCTCACCTGATGGTCTAAAAGGCACTTCACAATTATTTCCACATTCACTACAAGTAGCTTTATGCATAACTACAGAATCTCTACTTCCACCCTTGTCTCCTCCCCAACTTTTTTTCTGAAAATCCGGTCGTCCACCGCTATTTCCACCTCTAAAACCTCCCCCACCCCTGTTATCTCTATCCTTAAAATTTCCCATATAGTTTATGTCTATCGCCAATAATATGACGAATATATTTATTAATTAGTAAGTCTTGCCCATAGTCTATGCTTTTAATCGACAATAATCAAATAAAATCTTATTCTTTGAAATCTATAGAACATGAATTTACACAAAAATGTTTGCCGGTTTTTGCGTGACTATCATCAAACAGGTGCCCCAAATGTGAGCCACATTTCGAACAAACCACCTCTGTACGCTTCATACCAAGTGAATCATCGTCTTTAAATTCCACAGAACCTGGAATAGCTTCATCAAAAGACGGCCAACCCTGAAGTCCAGACGGACCAGAATTTGAATCCATCTTTGTATCAGAAGAAAACAGAACTTGTCCGCACACTTTGCATGTGTAAGCGCCCTTTTCATTGTGATTCACAAATTTACCGGAAAATGGCACCTCAGTTCCCTTTTCTTGGGTAACGTGATATTCCTCGGCTGATAATTTTTGTTTTAGTTCGTCTTTATTCATACTTTCATTGTAACATTTGTGTCAAATTTGCAGGTTTGACATGGGTATCGTTTTAAAATAATATGAGGGCAAACAAAAGTTATTTATGCAAAACTTTACACATCCTGTCTGGGCCGAATATATATGGATAGACGGCCAGGAAACGGGCAAGCTCCGGTCAAAAGCTCAAAGAATTGAATACCCTGAAGGATTGATGGGTAAGCTCGCTGTATCTAAAATTCCCGAATGGGGGTTTGACGGATCAAGTACAATGCAAGCCGAAGGTCACTTCAGCGACTGCGCACTCAAACCAGTCTATGCAGTACTCGATCCGGTACGAGGAGGAAGGAATATTCTCGTATTGTGTGAGGTAATGAATCCTGATGGTTCACCTCACAAAACAAATACGAGACATCATCTCTTTCAAACTATTGCAAAATATCCGGAAGCAGAAGCATGGGCCGGTATCGAACAAGAGTACACGCTCTATGGAGCAAACGGAAGACCATTTGGTTGGCCTAAAAAAGGCAATCCTGATCCACAGGGTAAGTATTATTGTGGTGTAGGTTTTGACGAAGTGCACGGAAGACCACTTGTGGAGGCTCATATGAAAGCTTGTGTGGATGCTGGAATTTCTATCACCGGTGAAAATGGTGAGGTAATGCCAAGCCAACATGAATTCCAAATTGCAGTCAGAGATGCGCTGGAATGTGCAGATCAGCTATGGATTGCACGCTGGCTTTTGTATAGACTCGGCGAAGACTTTGGAGCATATGCCAAACTTGATCCTAAGCCTATGAGTGGCGACTGGAACGGAGCTGGAGGACATGTGAACTTCTCAACCAAATCTATGCGAGAAGAAGGTGGAATCAAGGTCATTCGTGAAGCTTGCGAAAAACTTTCCAAATCTCACTGTGAACATATGGCAGTGTACGGAGTAGACAATGACAAACGTCTGACCGGTAAGCATGAAACATGTTCATACAAACAATTTCGTTTTGGTGTAAGCAACCGCGGAGCATCAATCCGGATTCCTATGGCCACAGCAAAGAATAACAAAGGCTATCTGGAAGATCGCAGACCTGCTGCAAATCTCGATCCGTATAAAGTACTTACAGCTTTGATGGAAACAATTTGTGGAGATGGTTTCAATCCGAAAAATTTTGGATGGAAGCCTGATCTGGTTGTGACAGAATATGCTGTACTTTTTGAAAAGAATGCTGATATCCCGGTTGAGCAGCCGACAATATAACAAAACAATCCCCCGAAAATTCGGGGGATTTAATTTTTATTTTTGGAAAGATCTATCCTGGTATTGGAAAATACATCGAAATTCTAATTGTAGTTTCATCTGATCGGATTGTCATCACATATTCCATCATCGTGCCACATTATAAAGGCATTACCATGAACCATTATCAAAGACCTCCAAAAGATGAACTCATTCCATGCAGGGTATGCTACACACAAGCTTCTGCTATATCTTTTCTCAGCTTCTCTTTCACCCGAGTTAAAATTCAAAACTATTTCTAAACTGTTCAATCCCAAATTCGTTTTCTGGGTTTCCAGCACATTGGTTTCAGGTGAAAATATCTTCCCATCTTCATCTGGCTTGCATACAATTGAAAATATCACGAACCATACATTTGGCTTTCTTCATAACTTTTGTCTTCATTTAATCTTGCTCTGAGTAAAGTCGATATTCAAATTCATCGAGGATAAGCATTTTATCATTTTCACAAATACTTTTCCTCCGTTCTAACAATCACTCTTCCAATTTTGCACGCAAACACAGTGCCTTTTCAGCCACAAGAGCTGCTTTCTCCATCCATCCAACTGCATCCTCTTCTTCTTTTGGGTCTTTTTGAGGTATTTCATAAACAATGTTTGTAAATTAAAAATATTTGTGGAAAGCAAGAGATTTGAAACTTACAGTTTCAGTACACCTTTTCGATGAATTCGGAATAAATTCCTCATTCATAACGAAAAGCTCTTCAAATCTCTCACGCGAGCAAAGCAGTTTGCTCGCTCGTCTCCGCAGTTCTTCACTGCGTTCAGACCTGCGGAGACGGAGAGATTTGAACTCTCGAAGGCTTTGACACCTTGCCGCCTTTCCAAGGTAGTGCACTAGACCGCTATGCGACGTCTCCATAGCCCTCACCCGGAGGTGAGAGCAGGTTGCCGCGCCGATAGCTAACCCCTTCGGTGGAAACATTAATACGTGTCCACCTAAACTTAAAGAACTCTACGTCTATACTAACGATTAAAAGAAAACCTGCAAGTTTATTGCAGGTTTTTATCTTATTTATTCAACAAAGCTTTCACTCTATCCTCTACTGGAGGATGCGTCGCGAACAATCCTCGAACTTTACCTCCAAACGGATTTGCAATAAAAAGGTGTGCTGTAGCTTTGTGTGCTTTTTGTAGTGGTGCGCTATGTGAAGAAATCTTCTGTAGTGCGCTCGCAAGACCTTCTGGATAACGTGTAAGTAGTGCACCAGATGCATCAGCTAGAAATTCGCGTTTGCGTGATATAGAGAGCTGCACAAGCATCGCAAATATCGGCGCGAGTATCGCAAGCACTATTCCTACAATCATAAGAATACTTCCACCTTTAGAATCATTGTCACGCCCGCCAAAGATTTGTGAGCGTAAAAATATATCAGCAATAAGAGAAATAAACCCAGCCAGCACTACTGCTATTGTTGAGACTAAAATATCTCTATTCCCTATGTGAGAAAGTTCGTGCGCAGCGACGCCTTCTAGTTCAGTTCTATCTAAAATATCTAATATACCTGTTGTAAAAGCCACTGCTGCATGCTCTTTGTTGCGACCAGTTGCAAATGCGTTCGGTGCAGAGTCGTTTATGATATACACTTTCGGTTTTGGAATACCAGCTGTAATAGAAAGATTTTCGATAATATTGTGGAGTTCCCTGTATTGAACTTCGTCGGCTGGCTTTGCTCCTGACACACGGAGTGCAATCTTTGCACTATTCCAATAAGCAAAAATATTCATAAATATGGAAAAGATAAAAAATCCATAAAGAATACTCGGATTACCGTAGACTTGTGAAAACACAAATCCAATACCGACAATCAAAACCAAAAACGTAGACATGAGAAGCCATGTACGCCGAACATTTTTATCTTGTTGTGTGTAAAGTGTTGCCATAATTTATTTAAACTCTAGATCAAGCCTTTTATTTTAAATTATATTTATCAACAAAGTAGGAATTTGGATTGCCTTGTGTATAAGCTTGTCCATACACTACCTCATTACATGCCCCAACCAATGCCTCACAAATACCAGAGGGTGTATAAGTTGCGAGCTCATAAGATGTCAGACAATCACCCATTATTGCACCCTGCTCATTGTAATAAACCACATTTAGATCTGCGATTCTAGAATCTTTTTTTAACATAAACTGTGTCCCGTCTGCCCAGTGACATTCAGCTATCTCCGCATAAGGATATGTGGAAACAAGTCCTTTTAAGAAAACAATCGTTGGGTCTACAGGCTTTGATTGCGTAACTTCCGGTTCTTCTTCTTTTACAACCACGTCCTTTACCACACTTGTTTCTATATCACTTTCGATTCGCTCAGATACTTTGTCATTTACTGCGAGCATCCAAATACCGATTGCAAGCAAAATGATAACGGTAATGAGAAGTATTGTATTTAATTTTGAATTATTATTTTGCATAAAAACTATTGAATTATAATCGGAATATAGATTGCCTTGTCGTTTTCTGGTAATCCTGATGCATTGTCGTTGTGAATCTCAATAAATGCGAGTCCTGATGGAAGTCCTGTAAAATCAATTGTCCCTGTAAAAGATACTGGACCTACGGTCATCCAATCTGTGATTGCGTTACCATGGCTTACACGAAGCAAATTTTTATTCTCGTCTAAGATATTTAGTAAAACATTGCCTTCGAAAAAGTATCCACCTTTTATATTTCCACTAAATACAATTGGTTGCTTTACAACAGAATCCCCGGCATAATCGATGCAGATATAAAGTTCGCAGTATCTCCTTCTAGAGCAGGAACTGTTGTGTCTGGAACATCTATATCAACAATCGTATCTTTTGGTAAATCGTCCACTACTACGTTTCTATCTTTTACATACACCAAAAAAGCTATTACCATTACGAGGAACAGTATTAAGAATCCCGCTAGATAATCAAAAAATTTATGTAGTGTCATCGTGTTTTAGAATTTTACTTCCACTGGCTTACTCTCCACTCCATCATCTGGAATATCAAAGAATTCCATTTTTGCAAATGAAAACATTTTTACAAATATATTTCCTGGAAACATTTCAATCTTTGTATTTAAGTCACGAACGTTCGTGTTGTAAAAACGTCGCGCTGCTTGAATCTTGTTTTCAGTATCTGATAGTTCACGTTGAAGTTCCATAAAGTTCACATTTGCTTTCAAGTCGGGATATGCCTCTGCGATACCGAAAAGCCCTGTGATAGCTTGTCCGAGCATAGCCTCAGTTTTTCCATGCTCACCTGCAGTTTTTGCCCCCATAGCAGCAGCACGAGCCTGTGTGACCTTCTCGAAGGCAGTAGATTCATGAGTCGCATAACCTTTTACAGTAGAAACAAGGTTTGGGATGAGGTCATAGCGACGTTTTAGCTGGACTTCAATATCCGCCCAAGCTTCTTTTGTGCGATTTACAAGACGAACAAAGCCGTTGTACATCCCGATCGAGAACACGACCAGAACAGCTAGAATAATTAATACGATGATTAGTGGTGACATAAAATTTATTTAAAATAAAGCGATAAAGCGACTTCTTGTATTATAACAAAAAACAGAGATATATCAGTTTGACTTTTTATTAAATTTGATGTATTGTTTGCAAAAAATGAAATGTCAAAAATACTCAACCTTGACGAATTAGAATTACTACAAAGACAAGGGCTCTGCGAAGACATACGAAACAAACTTAGCGCCCCTCTCTCACTCGCAGATATAGTCTTGAACTTTTTTGATAATACAGAATTGAACGAAGAGAAAAAGAAAGAGTGTATAAGGATAGCTATAGATGCTGCGAAAATTTCAAAAGACAGTATAGAGCACATAACCGCAAGCCTCGATTACATATTATCTCTATCAAATGAGAAAATACCAGAATTGATAAGAGGAAATAGAAAAAAGTAACAAAAAACCACTAATTAGTGGTTTTTATTTTATATTACGTCTTATTTGACTTTTCACATAAAAAGTGATATAATACCATAAAACGTATATCATGAAAAAAATATTCAATACAAAAACTTCGAAAGGTTTGTTAAACCTAGCAACATTTTCTGTGTTTCTATGCATGTTGGCATTCACTGCTGCGGCATACCACAGAGCATTTATCGACGGCACCCTTACCCCTATTATTAAATGGGGATTTGCATACAATATGCTATGTTTAGCATTTGTATTTGAGGTTACGACATTTTTACTCCTTTTCTGGTTAATTATGAAGCGTCGTAAAGAAAAGGCTGTTGAATAGCAGTAAATGATTATAAATAAATAAAAATAAAAAAAACCGCCTACCTTGAGGCGGTTTAATTTTTTATTTTTTTAGCTTCCTAGCTCTTCTCTGCTCCCAAGCCACAAGTAATGGAGATGCTAAAAATATAGATGAATATGTTCCGAAAAACATTCCCGCAGTAAGCATTATTGCAAAGTACCGAGTAGATTCTGGACCAAACACTGCAAGTGCTGCTAGGGCCAATATCACAGTCAAAGATGTATTTATGGAGCGAGTAAATGTCTGGGATATACTTTTTCCTACAGTTTCTTTGAAATCTTCTTCCTTGTTTTTATCTAAATTATCCTTTAGATTTTCTCTGATTCTGTCGAACACAACAATAGTATCTGAAACTGAAAGACCCAATATAGTTAGGATTGAAACTATCAACAGCGTATCAACTTCAAGATTTTTAAAACTTGCTATAGCTGCAAATATTCCAAGAGGTATCAGAACATCGTGCAAAAGTGTACACACAGCGATAATTCCGTATTTCCAAGAAGAAACTGGTTTTGAAACTTTTCTAAATGCATATGCAATAAACAAGACTATTCCGAAACATACTAAGATGATCTGAATTATTGCCTTCCTTTTCAATTCCGTCCCAACAGAAGGGCCCACTGAGTTGAAACTTATTTCTTCTATACTCACTGTGCCTGATAAGCCAAGTGCATTGAACAAAGACTGTCTTTCTACATCAGTTAAATCACGAGTTTTTACAAGATATCCATTTTCACCAGCTGGTTGAAATATAGGACCTATATCAAGACCTGAAACTTCATTTTCTAAAATAGATACTTCTGGTCTACCAGATGGATAGTTAACTTCCATTACTGCCCCACCTTTGAAATCAATTCCTAGACTAAGTCCAAAATAAGCAATACTCGATACAGCTAAAAGGACCAAGGCAACTGACAACCAGATAAATATTTTTTTGTACTTGATGATAAACATATTATTTTGAAAATCCTGAACTAAATAAAAATCTAGTAATCTTATTGGTCTTTTTAATATTCAATGCGTACAAGAATAATCTAGTTATAGATATAGCAGAAACAAGAGATATGATAACACCAAGACCAAAAGTAAGTGCGAAACCTTGGATAACTGATGTTCCAAATATGAAAAGTATTAAAGCTGTAATAATACTTGAAGTATTAGAATCACGGATAGATAGCCATGCTCGTTCAAATCCTGTGTGAATTGCATCCGAAATACTTCTATCGTGTTTTCTAATTTCTTCTTTTATGCGTTCAAATATAAGAACATTGGCATCTACAGCAATACCTATAGATATGATAAATCCAGCAATACCGGCAGCAGTAAGCGTAATCGGAATAATCTTGAATAATGCGAGCATCATAACTATATACATAACCAAAGCTATAACAGCAATAAGTCCTGGAAGTCTGTACCAGAAAATAAGAAAAGCAGATATCAATAAAAATCCAATCAGTCCTGCAGAAACACCAGCTTCTACAGCACTAGCTCCTAGTGTTGCCCCAACTGTCTGAGTAGATATAAGTTCAATAGGTACAGGCAGTGCTCCTGAATTTAGACGGCCAACTAGCTGCTTTGCTTCTTGAGGTGTAAATAGACCTGTTATTTGAGCCTGACCACCCGATATAACAGATCTAACTACTGGAGTCGATATAGGTGAACCGTCCAAATATATAGCAACTGTTTTTCCTATGTTCTCTCGTGTGATGTCTTCAAACATCTTTGCACCTTGTTCATCAAACTGCAGGGAGACTATAGGTTCACGTGTTGAGGGATCAAATTCGAGAGTTGCTCTTTTTAGATATCTTCCTGTTAGCTCAGTGCTTATATAATTTAAATTATTTAGATTTATACTATCTAGGTTTATATTTCCATCAACTACATTACTAGCATCCAATTGAATTGGCGCGTTCGGATCTGGATTTTCTATTTTAAATTCAAGAAGTGGAGTCTGCCCTATCATCTCTACAGCCTCATCAATGTCTGTAACCCCAGGTAAATCTATAGACAATCTTTCTTCTTGATTGTTTGCAAAACTTCCCTCTTGTACCTGAACAACTGGCTCTGCAACACCAAACAAATTGACTCTGCGCTCTATAACATCACGCAGTGCATTCATAGAATCGTCCACCTCAGAAGGAGTTATGGCACTAGTATCAGCTCTGTAGACCAAATGTGTTCCACCAGAAAGATCCAAGCCTAGTTTAAATTTAAAATTCTCAAAAAAAGCAGGTGTCGAAAATATTGCTTTATCTTTGTTTTCTGAACCTACAACAAAGTAACCTACGAGGAGGCCAAATATCAAAACTATTACAGCTAAAATTCTTGTTTTAATCATATCAATATAATAGGCCTATTCTATATTTTTTAATATAAAACGCAAACTTGACCTTTTACCAATTTAGTATCCTTTTTACTTTAGGTCTAAGGGATCTGTATACAACAAAAGAAGTAACCGCCCCCAAAACAAACCCCGCTAAAATATCAAATGGAAAATGTACACCTGCAACAATCCTAGATACACCAATAATCAAAGCTCCTAGAAGATAGAAAATTCCAATTCTTTTGTGGTACATAAAAAGAGCAACTCCTAGCGCAGAAAAAAAAAGTTGCGTGCCCAGAAGGAAAAGAGTCATAACTACCATAATCAAAAAGTGGTTTTATTTCTGTGTAAGTTATAAAAGGCCTCGGACTGTCGAAAATATCCTTTAAAATAAGGACGAAAAGCCATGACAGAAATGCGGACGTGAGAATGACAGAAGCTTCCCCGATCTTTCTTTTCACCTTATCAAAAGAATACTGGGAACCTTCTTCGTCGTGATGAAATATCAGAAACAAAAATACTCCAACTGTTAGCAGTGTACCGAAAGATGTGGCCAAGAATACAACAATAGAATCAAAAAACACAGACTCCGATGTAAGGCTATTTAAGAAAATAAATATATTTTTATCTAATATTCCAATCATAATTATCTATTTAATCTAATCAAATTTCTAAATAATACTGCAATCGTAATAGGACCAATACCCCCAGGAACTGGAGTTAGTAAGCTAGCTTTACTTAAAACACCACTATCAACATCACCTAAAATCTTTACACCTACTTCACTTGTCCCGGCATCTATTAAGATAACACCATCTTTTATATTATCGTTTTTTATAAGACCAGGAGATCCTGCGCCGGAAATCACTATGTCTGCATTTAATAAAACTTCGTTGAAATCCATACTAGAACGAGTGAGTACTGTAGGCCTTATACCTAAACCCTCCAACCATATCCGCGCTGGATCACCCACGAGCCTACCCTTACCAATTATGACTATTTTTTTATCCTTTAGGTCTACGGAATACTCTTTGAAAATTTCATCAATAGCACCAATTACTGGAGGTAGTACACCCTTCTCTTTTCCTAGATTTATAAATGTATCTTCTCTCAAAAGATCGGTGTCATTATCTTGTGGAATATTAGAAATAATCTTTTCTTGATCTAAATGTTTTGGAAGTGGGAGCTGGACAATTATTCCTGTATTTTTATCTACAGAGTTTTTTATCTTCTCTATAAGTTCGTTTTCACTTATACTCTCATCTAAATTAATAATTTCTACAGCAATACCAATACTTTCACCAAATTTCTTTTTTAAATTTACAAAAACATCTATAACTGGATTATTCCCAATATAAAAAAGTACAAGCTTTGGTTTAGAATCCATATTCGAAATATCAAGAATTAAATCTTCTTTTATCTTGTCTCGTATTTTCTTTCCATCAACTATTTGTGTTTGCATTTTATATTTTACAATCCAAGAAATTCGTTACGCATATCATCTCTGTGTATTGCTCGAGCATACTTACGCATACTCATCAAAATACCAAGACCTAAAAATGAAGTGAGCAGGTGCGAACCTCCGTAACTCATAAAAGGCAATGTAATTCCCGTAACTGGCATAAGGCCGATATTCATCCCAACATTGATTATAAAGTGACTCATAAAAAGTATTGCGAGACCCATACCAAAAAGCACTTCGAAGTTTGATGAACCATGCATAGCATTTGCAAGTATCCTCCAGAAAACTATCCCGTATAAAATGAAAAGTAATAAAACTCCTATGAATCCCCATTCTTCGGTATAAGCAGAAAATATAAAGTCTGTCTCATATTCTGGTAAAAATTGTAGTCTAGACTGAGTGCCGTATCCTACCCCTTTGCCCAATATCTCCCCTGAACCAACTGCTATGGTCGACTGGTAAGCATTGTATCCAGTACCCTGTATATCAGCCAAAGGATGGATGAAGTTCATGATTCGAGCTTTTTGATAGGGCTGAAAAACAAATAACCACAGAATAGTAAATATCACAGCTCCGGCACCAACTACAAACATCAAATGTTTTTTTGACATCCCAGATACCAAGACCATCCCAAACCATGTCAAAAATATAATAATTGCACTACCAAAGTCTGGCTGTAAAAAACTAATATAAATGGAACAAAAGCATATAACCCAGAAATAACTATATGCCTCCAGTGAGCAATCTCCACATGTCTTCGAGAAAAATATTTTGCAAGCATCAAAACCACAACAAGCTTCATCATGTCTGAGGGCTGGAGAGATATTCCTCCAAAATCAAACCAACTCTGCGCCCCTTTCGATACTGTTCCAACAACAAACAAAGCTAAGAGTAAGCCACAAAAAAACAAGAAAAGATACACCAATACATCTGTGCGTTTCAATATTCTCACATCGATAGAAGAGACAACAAAGAAAACAATAAAGGATATAAGTATCCACAATAACTGCCTATCAAACAGAACTGCTTGCCCTGTAAAAGAATGCATCGTGATCAACCCTGCAAACAAAATAGGTAAAAGGGCTAAAATCAAAATCCAGTCAATTTTTCGTATATTTCTCTCTATCATAAATTAGCGAAGTGGGATTTCAAAAACACTTGTTCTAGGATATATCTTTTTATTTACTATGTTTTCCATAAAAGGCGCAGGCCAAGTGAAGAATACTTGATCTCTTGAGCCAGGCAGTATGCTTTCTACGATAGTAGAACTAGCTCCGACTACGTTCTCATTCTCATCAAAAAGTAGAGCTACAGCCGTGATGTTTGATATTTCATAAATAGAAGAATTTTCAATATCTGCGATTAGTCTAGGTCGAGTCCCTAAATTTTCTATCTGAATATCTTGTGATGACAAAAATACATCTAGTGCTCTTGGGTCTACGCGTTCAAAACGAGGGGGTCCTTTGAATTCAAAAATTGTATATTTAGGAGGACGATTGCCTACATCTACTCCTCCTTCAAAAACTACAAATGCTCCGTTTGGATTTACATAAGTAACACCCTCACGTTTTGCGATAAATATATTATCTGCATCATATATACGGAATTCATAATTTATACTACGGATTCCAGCATCGCGATTTGGGTTTTCTATATATGCGACTAAGTTATAAATACTTCCCGTAACAGGGAGAGCTCGTGACCATTGTATAGTTAGAGGCTGCACATCATTTACACAATATAATTTACATATTCCCCCACAGTCTACCCCAGACTCAGTGCCGTTTTGTCTACCATCAGAACATGTAGCGGGTTTGGTAATTTTTGGAACGATAATAAGTGCGAGGATTATAAGTCCACATGCAATCAAAATCGCAAGGATTGTAAGTTGTCGTTTGTGTGCCCAAGTCATATGAAATAAGTATATATTATTGGAGCTAAAGTATAAAGCAAAAACCACCGAGTTTTCTCGATGTTTTTATTTTTAGAAATATATACTTTGTTCTGGCGACTACCTACTTTTGCCCTAAGACTATCATCGGCACAACAGCGCTTAACTTCTTTGTTCGGAATGGAAAAAGGTGTGACCACTGCGTCAAATCACCAGAACAAAACATATATTTTTTCTATGGAACGAAATGTGTATTGAAAAACACCTCGGCAGGTACGACGGTACCGTACGGAGAAAATTTCTAGCAAGAAATTTTTGTGTGTTTTGAAATATACATGAGTGTATATTGTATGTGATTTTCAGATTTCCTAATAGGAATCGAATAATTAGTACTTCTCGGCTCAACACATTACTGTGCGTACACCTAAAGCCTATCAACGTGATCATCTCTCACGGTTCTCAAACGATTCCTTATCTTAGGGGGGGCTTCCTTCTTAGATGCTTTCAGAAGTTATCCCTTCCCGACATAGCTACCGAGCAGTCCATTTGGTAATAGAGCTCGTACACCAGAGGTCAGTCCACTCCGGTCCTCTCGTACTAGGAGCAGCGCCCTTCAAGAATCAACGAGCGCAGTAGATAGGAGACCAACCTGTCTCACGACGGTTTGAACCCAGCTCGCGTACCTTTTTAATTAGCGAACAGCTAAACCCTTGGCAGCTTCTCCACCGCCAGGATAAGGTGAGCCGACATCGCTGTCGATTTATCTCAAGAAAAATAAAAAACTTTTCAATCTTTCTTGAGAGTCTTCTGTCACCAGAAGGATCGGACTATATCTTCATCCTTTCATATAAATATGATTAGGAGATTGGCGTTTAGTCTCTGAGGATTCTTCATGTCTTTTGTAAAAAAGATTTAGAAGTCTTTCCTGCTGATTGTCTCAACATGCATAATTTTTTAAAACCACTCAGTATATTCTTTCGAATTGCTGTTTGGGTATATGCATTTAAAAGAGAGTTCCAGCATTTGGCCAATTTTTTGTATCTTTTATTTTGCTATCTACAACAAATATAAAAGACGGCTAATAATATCTCTATCATGGCACCCCGATATGTTAAGGTGCCGAACTCCGCCGTCGATATGAACTCTTAGGCGGAACTAGCCTGTTATCCCCGGAGTAGCTTCTATCCGTTAATCTTCGGCCGCATCTAATGCGTACCATCGGTTCACTAGGTTCTGCTTTCGCACCTGCTCGAGATGTCCCTCTTACAGTCAAGCCAGCTTGTGCCCTTACACTATCGGCACGATTTCCATACGCGCCTAGCTGACCTTAATAAACTCCTCCGTTACTCTTTAGGAGGATACCGCCCCAGTAAAACTACCCACCAGATACTGTCTCTCTGTGTTTTTGCCACAGGGATTAGAATATACATGTCACAAGAATGGTATTTCACTGACGAGTATTACACAGCCGAGACCGTGCACATAACCTCTCCCATCTATGCTACGCAGGTAAAACGTATATTCAATATCAAGTTGTAGTAAAGCTTCCGGGGTCTTTTCGTCTATCTGCGCTTAACCGGCATCTTCACCGGTATTGTATTTTCACCGAGCTATTCCCCGAGACAGTTCTCCAGTCATTACACCATTCGTGCGCGTCGGAACTTACCCGACAAGGTATTTCGCTCTTCTATACCTAAGAAGGACTCTATCTTCATCCTCTCTTTCGAGGTGGGATGCTTGACGCTGGTCTCTCGTTAGTCAAGTTTGGACCACATATCATTACTGACATGTAGGTAGCTTTCGAATGATTTAATAATTTTTTAATTTAATTGTTTACCTTTTTCTACAACAGTCCCAGTCCTTTCACATACAACCGAAGTCATATGCGAAACCTTAGGACCGTTATAGTTACGGCCGACATTCACCAGGGCTTATATCAGTCAGCTTCTCCCTACCCGAAGGCAGAGAGAAACCGCCGATATTTGACCTTCTCGCATTGGTCAGGTGTCACCCCCTATACATCCTCTTACGAGTTCGCAGGGAGCTGTGTTTTTGGTAAACAGTTGCCAGAGATACTTTCGCTGCGCCCCCCATAATGGTGAACTACAATATAAATACTGAAGTCACCATTATGGGGGGAAGCCTTATTCCGAAGTTACGGCTGCTTTTTTGCCGAGTTCCTTGGGGAACACTCACTCGTTCGTCTTGGTCTTCTCGACCCGATCACCTGTGTTGGTTTGCGGTACGGTTTCTGTTCTGTTATGCTTAGAAATTTTTCTTGGAAGCGTGCTTTGTAAAATTTACATGGGCGAACCCACATATTTATGCTCTACTTGGATGTCGCTTTTACGCCAGTTTCCGGATTTGCCTAGAAACCACCCTCATAGCACAAACAGAAATCCAATAATCTGCTCTACATACTACCCTCCGTCCTTCCATCGCACAGAAAAGAAGTCATGGAATATTAACCATGTGTCCATCACGTTCGGCTATCGCCATCTGCTTAGGACCGACTAACCCTTGGCTGATCAACATCGCCAAGGAAACCTTGATCTTTCGACGTGCAGGGATCTCACCTGCATTGCGGTTACTTGTGCCAACATTCTTACTTCGACACGCTCCAGCATGGGTCACCCCTTTGCCTTCAACGCAGAGTCGAATACTCTCCTACCACTCCATATTTCCTCAGAAATATGAAATCCTCAAATTCGGTACAATGCTTAGCCCCGATTATCTGCGGCGCGGAATCTCTTGATGAGTGAGCTGTTACGCTTTCTTTAAATGATGGCTGCTTCTAAGCCAACATCCTCATTGTCGAAGAAATTCCACATCCTTGGTTTGCACTTAACATTGATTTAGGGACCTTAATTAGAGATCTGGGCTGTTTCCCTTTTTACTGACGGAGCTTCGCCCCCGTAGTCTAACTGCTGCGCTTTTAACTCTTGGTATTCGGAGTTTGATAGATGTCGCGAGATTGCTCCCTGTCGAAATCTTCCAGTGCTCTACCCCCAAGAGGAACGCACAACGCTAGCCCTAAAGCTATTTCGGAGAGAACCAGCTATTACCAGGTTCGATTAGCTTTTCACTCCAACCCACAAGTCATCCGAGAGTGTTAAACGGCTCACCGGTTCGGGCCTCCAGTGTGATTTCTCACACCTTCACCCTGCTCATGGGTAGCTCACCTGGCTTCGGGTCTTATGTATACTACCAATTACGCGCTATTAACACTTGGTTTCCCTGCAGCTCCAGTCTTTTAAAACTTTAGCTAAGCAGCATACATAAACTCGTTGGCTCATTCTTCAATAGGCACGCCATGGCGGACCCGAAGGCCCGCTCTGACTCTTTGTAAACATATGGTTTCAGGTCTATTTCACTGTCCTTTCGGACTACTTTTCACCTTTCCCTCACGGTACTAGTTCACTATCGATCTCTACATGTATTTAGCCTTGCCGGTTAGTTCCGGCGGATTCCCTCAAGCTATTCGTGTCTTGAGGTACTCAAGAATGACAACAAAAGAGATATATTAATTTCGTGTACCGGGCTATCACCGTCTTTGGCGTTGCTTTCCAACAACTTCTACTATCAATACATTTTGTAACTCTTTACGTAATAAAACGTCGTTATCACCTTACAACCCCGATTAATAATATCTTGCGACATTATCATTCGGTTTGGGCTCTTTCCATTTCGCTCGCCGCTACTTCGGAAATTTTGTCCTTACGGACTTTGTTTTCTTTTCCTCCAGGTACTGAGATGTTTCACTTCCCTGGGTATACTCTTTTTGATTAATCAAAAAGTTATTGAGGTTTACTCAATAGGGTTTCCCCATTCGGAGATCTTCGGATATATCGGTTGCTAGGCACCTCCCCGAAGCTTATCGCAGCCATGCTACGTCCTTCATCGCCATGTAGAGTCAAGGCATCCACCATATGCTCTTAATTTCCTATTAGGAAATCTAAAAACCACATACTCACTAAATACTCTCTCCGGAATATTTAGTGTTTTGAATTCATACTAAAACCAAAATCCAACCGCTTGGATAATATCAATATCTAGTATGAATTCACTCTGTTTACGACACGACTTAAAAGACCCCATGTTCTAGATAACCTAGAACAAAAAGATTGTATGCCGTAACAGAATTCAGTTTTCAATGAGTAATCGTCCGGTAAATTTTTGACTAAAAAAACCGCCATTTGGCGGGCCAAGCTAAAACAAAAGAGTTTTAGAATCCCCGCTTAGACTTTGTTTTGTTAGTTATATTCATAACAGTACAAAGAGTATATAGGAACCAAAATCCAATGTCAAGCTTTTTCTTGTAATATTCTGAGAGTATTAAAATATAATAAAAGCCCTTAAAAATAAGGGCTTTTTAAATACTTTATTTATCTATATTTTCAATAAATTTACCGAGACCAGAATGCAAATTTTTAAGTCCGGTTTTCATAGTTTCCTTCAAATCTTTACTGAAGTCTTTTCCAGCATCTTTCATGCGAAGATATGTTTGCAGTGCAGAACGTCCTGTAGAAATAGCACTGAATTGAAACTGGCCTTCAACATGAAATGTATCGAGTAAATCATACTCTGATAAATAACATACGGAAAACACATTATCAAAAACCCTACCAATGAAAACCACTTCGCCGGGCATAAGCTTTTCCTTGCTGCTAAGCGGAGACAAGAGCAAATTTTTATATTCATCTCCATAAGTTTCACTGCTTAATTTTTTAAACAAAGCCTCAGCTTTATTTTCAGTGACAATGAAAAATAAAGTCGCAATCTTCGGACTTGTTGTAACTACTTCCTCAAATGACATTTGATCAATTGAGCAAATTGCCCCCTTGCCCAATTTGTAATAATCCAAAATCAACCTTTCGGTATGTTCATAAAATTCAACACCGATAGTTTTTTCTGAGTAAATAAAAACCTTCTCGGTTCCTACAGGTTCATGAGAAAAGAAGATCGATCTGTTGAGATTTTTCTCAGTTTTTTCATAAGCCTGAGCAATTACATCTTTAGATACATTACTCACATCGGGAGTAACTACGATAAATAAATCCATAAAATTTTATTTTTTGGTGAACAATATTTTTCTATACACTACAACTTAATAGTCTTTTTGTCAAAATAAACGTTTGGGTTTGTCTACCTAATTTGAGTCATCTATTTTTCGTCCAAAATAATGTTGGAACTTATCCCAACAAGTTCTTTAAATTTTCCTTTTATCTTACATATGAATGAACTTTTTGGGGTTTCCAGTTTTCAATGAACACTTCAGTGGGGGAAAGAATTATGTGGCAAATCTCCACCATCAATGATTCGTGGATAGTCTTGGCTTACTTTACTCCCTCGAGCGCTTGTTCTCAACCTCTGTAACACCTGCCAGCACTAAATTCTCTGATGCATACCCTTCTTGTAAGGGGCACGATACATAACTTTCATAGTGCTATTTTTATCCAGACTACGCCTAATCTATAGTTTTGTCAAAAATAAAAACCCGCAGGTTTGCGGGTTTAAAATAACTTCAATTGATGCTGAGGTGAAGGTACAGAATTCTTTTTTTCTAAAATATCAACAGGACTAAGACCCTTGTTTCTAGAGCGGGACTTCGCTCGTATTTTCCGAGCAGTCCTTTTAGTAGTCTCCTGTTTTGCAAATCTTTTTATATTCACAATTGGCTGAATATCCAAGATATCACTCCAAATCAAATTGGATATTTTGGACATAAAGCTTTTCAAGGTTTGGTTTGGACGGAATTGCCCACGGTACTCTTCACAAATATTTTTGAAAAACTTTATTGACTCAGCTTTTCTTTTTATTTGATCAGAGATCATGTTTAAATATTTTTTCTTGTGCATATGCCATTCTGTGCGAATAGCATTTGCTAGTTGCTCTTCTGTTGGTTTAGTTATGCTTATGTATATGTACATATTTTGTTTTTTAAAATACTACAATATTTATACAATTTAGTCAAAATAAAAACCCTCACATTCATGAGGGTTTTTATAGAAAAATATTATTCCAATCCGGCGTCCAATGAATCAAAATCAATTGAATCTAGATCTGCTTCAATACTTGATAGATCATCGTCTGTACTTGTTATTTCTTTTATATCACCTTCAGATTCTGTTCCAACTTCAACTGTTGAATTGTTCATACTTTCTTGCAAAACACCTTTACTTGATACAAAGAAGTAAGCAACCAAACCGAGCACCAAGATAACTACCAATATGATTATATTTCTTTTTGAATGACCCGGTGTTTGTGGCGCCTGATTATTCATCTGGTTTGAAGAACCCATAGGATTCATATTCATTTGATCGTTTGAATTTTCCATATTTTAAAATTTATTAATTATAAATTAACTATTTGTTGAATCATCATTTGAATCATCTTCGTCATCAGTAACTGATGGAGCGAAACTTTCCTTCATAGATTCGATAACAATCTTGATTGCATCTCGTGCAACACCTGCTGCTAATTTAACTTCTTCTGCTGCTGCCTTAACTTCTTCTTTTGTAGCAGTCTCACTTTCAATCAAAGCTTTATTCTCTGCTACTGCTGTATGCACACCCTCTACAGCATCTTTAGCTTCATCGAGTAGAGCTCTCTGATTAGCAACGTCTCTACCAGAATCTTCAATCTTTGTTAGACGTTCATCTAGGCGAATTATAAAGTTGTCCAAATTTTTTCCAGCAACTTCTAATCTACTACCAATATGCTTACGAATTTCTGAAACAGTACTTCCTAGACTACCTTTTCCACTATTTTCCTTGAACTTGTCTAAAATAGTTTCTCTCTCACCCATTTTCTTCAAGAAAGGATTTACTGCTGGTCTATCTTCTCTATCCATAAAACGATTTTCTATTTTTGGTCGTAGACCTCCTTTATCATCATTTGAATCGTCATCACCATCTACCCCTGAGTCATCTGACTCATTTGAGTCGTCGTTTGCATCGTCATTTGAATCATCATTAACGTCATCATTTGAATCATCAGATTCGTCAGAATTATCATCTGAATTTGAGTCATCACTATTGTCATCTTCAGAATCAGAACCATCATCTGATCCTGAATTATCATCTGAATCTTCTACTTCCGTAGAATCACCACTATCCCCACTTCCTGATTCAGCACGGACCTGAGAATTTACACCAAAAAGACCTAACACTAAAGCCAAAAATATAGCTAATAAATATTTCTTTTTCATAGATTTAATTATATTTAAAATTTACTGATAAATTACACAACTTACAAATAAATAGCAGTTGTGATTACAGTATCTATTATACTCCTTATCTCAACAAAATAAGCACTTAGACTGTGTAAAACAAAAAACCCTCGCAAAAGCGAAGGTTTTTTGTCGAAATGATCGAACTTTTTAGCGATGTGATGTCTCTGAACGAAGCTTCTCGATTGTACGAGATGCAGCTTCTTTTCCTCCAAGACCGAAAGCAAGTCCACCTGCGATAGCAAGCATTGCAATAAGACCAGTGAAAAGAATTTGCATGAATTGTGCTGCGATACCAAGCTCTGACAGAGCGATGATAAGAGCAAAAATCCAAATTGCGTATTTTGTAATTGTACCTAGCAAGTTTGCTGAGTGTACATTTGCTGCACGAGCTGATCCTTCTACAACTTTTCTCATTGCATCAGCAATGATTGTAGCAACAACTAGAACAAGTGAAGCTATGATAACGTTTGGAAGATAGTTCAAAACAACTTCACGTAGGAAATCATTTACTTGTGTTAGACCAATAACTTCTAGTGAAGTCATTAGGAAAACAACAATAACAAACCACTTTACCAAACCACCCAAGAAACCACCAACATTTAATTTAAATCCAGCACGTGAAAGTACTTCTTCTGCACCTGCACTTTTGAAAAGAGAATCGATTTTAAGAGCACTGATAACTTGTTCGATTGCCTTTCCTACTACTGAACCAACTACCCATCCGACTATAAAAACTATAATCGCTACTATAAGATTCGGAACGAAGTTGATGAAGCCCCACCATAGATTTTGTAGTGACGCACCAAATACTTCTCCCCATGTTTGTATAAACATACTTTATATACCGCTCATCCGCGCAATTGCGTGAGCGGAGAACGCTTTACCGCAAGCGGCAAAATGTTACTGATAAATACATACCTCATAAAATAATTATTTACAAAAATTAGTAAATAAATTTATTTTTATTTTATGAGACATACCTTTTAAGTTCGACCTTTCAAAGTATGCTTATATTATAGCCCCGCAAAAGCTTATTGGGAAGGCGTGTGTGGATAACTAAAAAGTCTCTTAAACAGAGACTTTTCCTGGGAGTGTTGGTAGTTTTACTAGTGTTTCGTGAGGATAATCCAGCACATCACAGACGAGCTTGTCGTACATATCTAGTCTGTATGTAAATTCTGGAGTTTCAAATACAGCATAAGATAGTTCTCTTCCGAGTTCTGCTTCTAGGTTTCTAATCGATGATTCTATAATATTTCTCTTCAAGTTATCTCCGACTATCATTAGATCTAGTCTACTCTCTTCATCTTTTGTAAATATCCCTGCAACAATAAAAAGTTTTATCTTACCTGCTTTTTTAAATCTTTTCATTATATCTTCGCGATTCATTGAGCAAGAATCTACCAATAAATTTTGGAGTGAAACTAGATAAGGATAGTTTTCATTTAGGAACCAACCTGTTGTTCTTTTTCTCCTTATTAATCCGTTAGAATTTTTAATTTCTTTAAAAAAATGTTTCTTTTTTATAAAACCTGCACCAGACAATAAGGATAATTCTTTGCGAGCTGCACTAGGAGTGATCTTACTTCTCTTTATGATGTCTTTATTCTCAAAACCTGAGCGACCGTTTAGCATAAAAAGACGCATGACTTTGATACGAGCCGAGCTGCCAAATAGTTTTCCGAGTGTTTCCATGGAAAGAGTATACGCCTAAAAAAAACGTGTTGCAAGCATAGAAAAACACCCAAAAAGGGTGTTTTATTTATTCAATTCTATACGGAACCAGATGCTATGGAATCTCGGTAAGCTCCTGATATGCTTACATAGTTACCAACCTCACATTCTGCTACAGCACAAAGGTATTGTTTAAAAACATTAGATTTTGGCTCACCTTTTTTAAGCCATTCTAACAATTGCCCTCGCCGACCAAATTCACATATAACTATTCGCCCGCCTTTTACTGCAGAGCGCACCATTGTCGGACCACCAATATCTGTTTTTTCGACAACATCTTTAAAAGAACCTCCCTGCCTGATAGTTTCGTATAAAGGATAAAAATCTACACACACAAGATCAATCCAAGGGAAATTATACTTTTCAAGTTCAGCTCTATGTTCCGGAGTATCTTCGGCAAGTAATCCCGCATGAATCGCCGGATGAAGTGTTACCACCCGATGACTCAAAATTGGTGGCATACCCGTGATTTCTTGTGCATCGATCACCGGCACCCCTTCTTCAAGAAGCTTCTTCGCAGTTCCCCCAGAAGATATGATATTAAAACCAAGCTCTACAAGAGCCCTGGCAAAGTCTACAATACCTTCTTTGTTGTAGACAGAAATAAGCGCATTGCGTTTTTTCATAATTTAGTACATTTGGATGTTTTATAGCATGGTAAATACAAAAAACAAAACCACCCATATGAGCGGTTTTGTTTTTTGTATTTATTGAATTTAGCTCTATCTTGCCCACACGTTCTTTGTTCGCCATCGCTCACAAAGCCGTGCAGGCCCCGCCTCGCGCCCGAATCCTGCTGGATTCGGACAAGTGCGCTCCGGCTGGAAAGTCGGTTAAAATAACGCTGTTATTTTAACTCTACTTTCCCTCCAGCCTCCTCGATCTTCTTTTTAAGATCTTCAGCTTCTGCTTTCTTCATTCCGTCTTTTAGTGTTGCTGGAGCATTGTCTACTATATCCTTAGCCTCTTTTAGACCAAGACCTAGAGCCTCTTTAACAACCTTCATAACACCGATTTTTCCTTCACCAGCACTTGCAAGTACTACTGTGAATGAATCTTTTTCTTCTGCTGCTGGTCCTGCCGCAGGTCCTGCTGCTGCTACTGCTGCAGCTGAAACTCCCCATTTTGTTTCAAGAAGTTTTACAAGCTCGTGTAGTTCGATTACAGTCATTCCTTCAACAGAAGCAACTATATCTTTGAACTTTGCTGGAACTTCTACGTTTTGTGTATCCATAATATATTTTAAATTAATATCCTCTACTTTGTCTTTGCGTACTCATTTACAAGAACCGCGAAACGCTGTAGTGGAGAATTGATAATGTTTGCGAACATACCACGCAATTGCTCCATTCCTGGAATAGTTGCAAGTACGGTCATTTCTTCTTTTGTTTTGTATTCACCTTCATATACACCTCCAACAATTTCTACGTTGTCTTTGTGTGTAGTATGGAAGTTGTACACTTCACGTGCAGGAGCTAGAGAGTCAACACCGAAAGCGATAGCCACTTCACCTGGAAGTTCTGGCATATCACCAGTGATACCCTTTTCGCCCAAAACTCTTTTCATAAGAGTTTTCTTTATAACTTTATAGCCTACGTTTTCTTTTTGAAATCCTCTTCGCATACTGTTTACATCAGAAACAGTTAGCTTGTTGAATTTTACGAAAACTAAAGATTTAGCATCTTTAATTAGGTCAGTAAAGTCTTTTGTTATTTCCTGCTTTTTTTGTTTTGTAATTGCCATATATATTTTTATTCTAAAATAAAAAAATCGACCCGTTTGGGCCATAGTATAAAATAATTACATAAAATATTATGTAATTATCCTCGGTAGGTAAAACAGGTATTCCTGTTTAGATTGAAGCTTTCGCCACCTACTTTCTACGGCTTACAAGAACACAATATCATCTAAAAAAGCTTAAGTCAAATACTACAAATCATACAAGGACGCACCTTGTGATCCAGTCTTAGATTTTTCATATTGATTTGCCAAAAATATACCTAAAAAACCCAAAAGTATCATCCCTATCAGAGCAATCAACATTCTAAAAAAATGACGAGAAAACATAAAAATTTATTTTAATTCTGGAGTAACTATATATTCACCAGCTTCTAATCCACTAACAATCTCAACTAAAGTCCCATCCAAATATTCCCCCAAAGAGACCTTTCGCTCTTCGCTCTTTTCACCTCCTGGATATTTAGAAACTTTTATAAAATTACCTTCATTGGAATTAGATATTGATCGTAGTGGTATAGCAATTATACCCACCTTGTCGGCTACAATAACTTTTATGTTTGCGGTCATACCAGGTCTTATACGATCATCTGCGTTCTCGAGCGAGATAGTAATATTGTAATTAACTACCCCAGATACAATTGTTGGCGCTATATCAATATTTATTACTGAACCAATAAATATCTCATTTGGAGATGAATCAAATGTAATCTCTACTTTTTGATCATTTTTAATATTTAAAATATTGGATTCATTTATGTTTGCCTCTATATATAGATTGTCTACGTCTTGAATAACAACAATAGGGTCAAAAGCTTCTACCCTCTCTCCTATATTTGCATCAATCTTTGTAACCTTACCCGCTGCAGGTGCGCGTATTATTGTCTCTTCTAAAAGTGCTGTTGCAGCAGCGTACACACCTTGCGCTGAAACTAGATTTGCGTAAGCAATTTTCGTGTCTCCAGTACTAACTTGTGTTTTCTTTATTTCTAGGTCTGCCTCAAGTTCACTTATGACTTTTTGTTGTGTACTCAAAGCTAGATTATAAGCATTTAAATTCGGTGCGTATTCTGAACTATTTTTGTTTGGTATATCAATAACCCAATCTATTCCAGAATAAAAACCTGTAGGAAATATAATTGTTAAACCACATTCACCTATAGGAACTGCCGCGTCAGTTTTAACACTACCCGTAAAGCCTTCCTCTAAACCATGTACTTCAAAAGAGGCTCCTGATGTAGTACCAGATGAATATAAATCTAAGGTATATGAACCTTCTTCTTCGCACAGATATGATCCTGAGATTGTTGGCGCAGAAACATCCTGATCTCCATCATCGGCAACAGCCTCTAATCCATCTGAAAGTAAATTGCGATAAGCATTTTCAACTAAAGTTTCTTGTTCTTTTATTGCGTTCTCAAGCTCTAGCTCTGCTTTAGCAATCTCTTGATTTTGAGTTACGTCTATAGCGTTATTGTATTCAGCTTGAGCTTTTAGTAGCGCTCCCCTAGCTTGCATAACTTCTGCATTTTCATTTCCAGCTTCGAGAGTTGCTAGTATTTCGCCACTAACAACCAAATCTCCAACGGCGACTTTTATTTCTTTTACTGTTCCGGATTTTTTAAATGGAAGAGTTAGGTCTATGTCGCTAGTTATTTCACCTGTAGCTTCAACTGTTTTTTTATAATCTCCAGCAGAAACTAATTGAATCTGATTTGAGCTCCCATTATTTTGAGCTATTACTAAAACCAAAATCACAGCAATAGCGACACTAGGCCAAAATATTTTTTTCTTACTATAAAAAATACTGATTTTAGATTTCAGAAAATTAAAAAATCTCGTTATTTTATTTTTAGGCTCTGGAAAAATCATGATTGAAATATTATAGCACACCATAAAACCTTTTTAAAATTATAAATTGATATATATTCACAAAATATGAAAATATTGTATAATCAAAAAACATGAACTCAACAAGAAAAATTCTCTTATTCTCAGGAGACTGCTTGGCACTAATAGTGTCTTTTTTGGTTATGCTTTTTATAGATCAAGGTGGCTTACCCTCTTCTGAAGTTTTCTATATACATGCAGGACCTTTTGCAATACTATTCCTAATCTCTATATTTATGCTATTCATACTGGACTTATATGAAATAAGCTTTTCAAAAACAAATCCTCTAACAATCGGACGAACAGGTATCGCATTTTTAATAAGTCTAGTTCTTGGTGCAATATTGTTTTATACAATTCCCTACTTTGGAATCACACCAAAATTAAACTTGTTTATATTTACTGTTATAGGTTTTGTATTGGTAGTAAACTGGCGCAGAACATTTTCTAAATTATTTGCAAATACATTTATAAGACGCATTGCAATAATAGGTAAAACTCCGGAAACAGAGTTACTTGAAAAAGAAATTTCTAAACATCCTTATATTGGGACTTGTGTAGGTTTCTTTGAAAACATAGGCAATGTTTTAGATAAAAATATAGACATGATAGTTGTTGCTGTCCCAGCCACAAATGAACTTGTGATAGGAAGTAGTGCTGCTGGTAAAGAAATAATAAGAGTAAGCGAGGCGTATGAAGAGATTTTCAGCAAAACACCATTAAATTTAATGAACAATGAAACAGCCCTAGAGATAATCGAAAAAAGTAAATCTAAAACCTCTTTTATTGTATTAAGATTTATAGAAATAGTTTTAGCTTCAATAGTTTTACTCGTAACACTTCCTTTTATGATAATTGCGATTTTAGCAATTATCATAGAAAACGGATTCCCCATTTTTTACAACCAAGAGCGCGTAGGTAAGAATGGTAAAATATTTAAAATACACAAACTTAGAACAATGAGGAAGGACGCAGAAAAAAGTGGTGCAACTTGGGCCCTTCAAAATGACCCTAGAGTCACAAAAGTTGGATACGTCTTAAGAAAACTTCACATAGATGAAATACCTCAGATGATAAATATAATTAAAGGCGATATTGCACTTGTTGGACCAAGACCAGAGCGACCAGAATTTGTCAGCGAACTCGAGAGAACTATCCCCTACTATTTCTTGAGACATATTGTAAGACCTGGATTTACAGGTTGGGCCCAGATCAAATATAGATACGCGAGAAGTGTATTGGATTCAAAAGAAAAATTTGAATACGATCTATTTTATCTAAAAAGAAAAAACTTTTTATTGGATATAGGCATTATCGTAAAAACTGTACAGATAATATTCACTCACTAAAAATCAAAAGGGGTTCTTTGTAAAAAGAGTCATTCCCTGATAATATAAGCCTATACATGGAAAATATCCTGAAAAACAAAAAAATGATAGTAACTGGAGGTGCGGGATTTATCGGATCACACTTGGCGGAAGAACTTACTAAGCAAGGATACGAAGTTATCGTTGTGGACAATCTATA
Organism: Candidatus Nomurabacteria bacterium; assembly: GCA_016699365.1. Lineage (NCBI taxonomy): Bacteria > Candidatus Nomuraibacteriota > Candidatus Nomurabacteria bacterium. The sequence goes on from CP064973.1 coordinate 137,502, forward strand.
CCAAGGAAAGAAAGAGAGGGTCCCAGAAGGAGCAAAGCTTGTAGTTGAAGATATACGCAATTTTGACGCTCTTGTAAAAATATTTAGTGGGGCTGATACAGTATTCCACCTGGCAGCAATCCCGCGGGTGCCTTTTTCTATTAAATACCCTGCTGAAACAAATGATGTAAACATAAATGGAACTTTAAATGTCTTGCGTGCTGCAAAAGACGCTAGGGTTCGGAGAGTTGTATATTCAGCTTCAAGTTCTGCATATGGAGAACAAACAAAACTTCCACTCACAGAAGATATGACTCCTATGCCTATACATCCATACGGTGTACAGAAACATGTTGGTGAACTTTACTGCAAAACATTTAGCACTATATATGGAGTAGAAACTGTATGTCTCAGATATTTCAATGTATATGGACCACACCAAGATCCAGACGGACCATATGCAGGAGTAGTCGTAAAATTTTTGAAAGCAAAAAAAGAAGGAAAACCATTGACCATAGTTGGAGATGGATTGCAGAGTAGAGACTTTACTCATGTTTCCGACGTTGTAAATGCAAATATACTAGCAATGAAAAGCGACCAAGTCGGAGCTGGGGACGTAGTAAACATAGGTTATGGTAAAAACATAACAGTACTTGATCTCGCAAAAATAATCGGAGGCGATCTAGTGTACGAGCCAGAAAGACAAGAAGCAAAACACAGTCTCGATGATATAACTAAAACAAAAAGACTTCTAGGCTGGGAACCAAAAGTCGGAATAGAAGAAGGCCTCAAAGACCTAATAACTTTTTTTGAATTGTAAATGTAAAAAAATAATTTATATTTACATCACATATATACTAAATAAATAATGGGGTTAATTATTAATAATACTGATTATGATATTTTTCAAAAAAATATATCTCTCTGGGATTAATAAAATTGAAAATAAAATAAATCTACACCTTACAACTTTTGTAAAACAAGGTACTTGGTATTTTATATCTCATGTAGCAAATATTATATTCGCTTTTTCAACCAGCTATCTATTCGCGCATTATATTTCTAAAGAAGAATATGGTATCTACAAATATATTCTGAGTTTATCTGGTATTCTTGGAGCATTTACTTTGACCGGAATGAACATATCCATAACCCGAGCAGTGGCTAATGGTAAATTAAACTCCTATATACCCAGTATAAAATATCAACTTCGATGGAATTCATACCTTTTTATAATTTCAACCATACCTATTGTATATTGGATGATATCAGGTAATTTTAAGATCGCACTCGGTTTTGGTTTTATAAGCTTGTCTACAATTCTACTGACGACATTCAATACATACAATGCATATCTAAGTGGTAAAAAAGAATTTAAACTAATAGCAAGATATAATATTATTAGTTCTATTTTTCAGACAGTTTCTATATGTTCTGCAATATTTTTATTTAAAAATGCATTAAGTATCATAATTTTCTCTTTTAGCGCACAAACACTCTCGGCTATCTTCTTTTATGTCAAAACTAAACCGGATGTAAAAAATGTACCTAGTACCACATATTCAAAAGATGAAACAATACAATTCGGGAAAAAATTGTCCCTCAATAATATAATCAAATTAATTTCGGACCAATCGGATAAATTTATAATGTTTAATCTATTTGGTCCTTACCAACTTGCTATATATGCATTTGCTCAAGCATTACCAGACCAAATAAGAGGTTTATTTAAAATAATACCATCGGTAATACTCCCTCATTTATCAGAAAGAGCAGACCAAGATATACCAAAAACATTCTGGAAATACCTCGGGGTACTTTTTTTGCTAGTCACCTCTATGGTTATCATATATAACATATTTGCATACTTTATATTTGCTCTATTTTTCAGCACATATATAGATTCTGTATTTTACTCAAGAATATTATCAATTTCAATGATCCCAGCAACCCTTACTCTGCCATTAATAACCCTTCTAAATGCTCAAGGAAAAGCAGGAGTTAGTCGGACACTAAGTACAACATCAGCTTTTACTGAAATAATTACACTTTATGTTAGTGGTTACTTTTTTGGCTTTATAGGCATGGTAATTGGTAAAGCAATATCAGCTACAATAATATTTATTATTGCTTTATTTTTGGTAAATAAAAATTATTCTATTGACCCTTTAACTAAAATTAAATTATTGAAAAGAATGTAATCAACCGCTCCAACATCAAGCGATCGTAGAGCATCCTCTGGAGAAGATACAATGGGTTCTTCATGCATGTTGAAACTTGTGTTCATCAATAAAGGAATACCAGTCTTTTTATAAAATTCATTTATCAAATTGTAATAATTTGCATTTCTATCTTTTCGCACCAACTGCGGCCGAGCAGTGCCGTCAATGTGGACAATAGCTGGAACTTTATCTATCCACTCCGCTTTTGCGGAAAAAGTAATTGTCATAAATTCAGCAGTATGTCTTGCAGGTTCAACATTATTAAAAATATCATCCGCTTTTTCTGCAATTACACTTGGCGCGAATGGCATAAACTCGCTTCTTTTCAATCTTTTATTCAAAATATCATTCACATCTTTATTTCTAGGATCTGCTACGATTGTTCGAGCACCCAAGGCTCTCGGTCCAAATTCCATTTTCCCGTCAAAAATACCAACGATAGATCCTTCTGCTACTAAACCAGCCACCACCTCCGCTGAGTTTTCAAGGGTACTGTATTTTCTTCCTTTGTTTTCTAATATTTTTTCAATAGTCTTATTGTCTGTGTGTGTTCCAAAATAAACATGCTCTAACGGATTTTGCTCAGTTCTCGCGCTCTTTACTTCACTAGTATTATTTAGGTACCAAAGAGCAGAACCCAGCACAAGTCCTTCGTCACCCATCGCTGGTTGTATAAAGATATGTTCAATTTTGTTTTTTTCAACTAATCTTTGATTTAATTTTACATTTGCAAAAACTCCACCCGCGAGACAAAGCGATGTGTGTGGATTTTTTTCAAGCAACACCTGCACATGACTAACCATGAGTTCTTCCAATAGTGCTTGTGCAGCAGAAGAAATTTCTTCTTTTGAAAATCCTTCTATTACTAATACCTTGATTTCTTGCATCATTTTTTTATATGGTGCTCGACGAAAATGCATTCCTCCATTAGTATTCCATACCAATGTCTTTCTCATTCGATCTATTAACACGTCAGGGCTTGCATATGCAGCAAGTCCGACAATTTTTCCTTCGTGTTGATTTGGCTTAAATCCCAGCCCTTCAGTAATTGCGCCATAAAAAGTACCAAGTGATTCAGGAGAATCACCTCTTACAAGTCTTTTCCATTTTCCATACTTTACAGAATATGCAGTATGAGAAAGAGTGTCTCCAAGCGCATCACACGTTACAACAAGAGCCTCACTTTTGCCGGAAAAATAATACGCTGAAGCCGCGTGCGCCAAATGATGGTCGCAAAAAAATATTTTTGCCTGAGGACAAAATGACTTTTTGAATTTTCTTACTTTCAAATCCTTTTTGAAAGAATCAAACATGTTTAAAAAATGGCCAATAAAAGCTTTAGGTTTCCAAATTTTATATGAACTTAAGAGTGACCACTTTCGTATTGCATAATGAACAGCACTTAGATGCGAGATTGTCATAACATCTATATCTTTACCTGAAATCCCCGCCTCTTGCACTACAAAATCTATTGACTGGTACGGCCAACCCCAATAAAATTTCTTTCTATTTATGCGTTCTTCCGAAACACATGAAATAACCACACCATCTTTTAAGATAGCTGCGGAAGCATTATGCCCGTCATGGATTGAAAGTATTATCATATTGATATAAAAGACTGTATTTTAGGTGCTTGCTTAATCTTTTCGTGAACGTACATTTTGGCACGTGCCACCACGTCACCTACATTACCGTCCTTGTTCTTTATCCTCTCCACAATTTCCTTGAGTGATTGCGAGAAGTTGTGCTCATCAAAAAACCAACCACGATTTAATTGCTCTCCAATACTATCACGTAATCCCCCCACAGGAAAAGCTCCCACCAAGACTCCGCACAGCATGGCTTCAAGTAATGAAAGACCTAGTGCCTCAGAACGTGATGGTTGGATATATAAATCAGCAAAATAATAATACGACCACACAGCATCATGATTAACTGCTCCGACAAAGTGAACCCTATCATGAATATTTAGTTCTTTACACCTATCTTTTAATTCTTTCATCATGGAACCTTCACCAACAATGACCAAATGCGCACGAGTGTCTTGAGTTGAAAAAGCTTCGATGAGTAAATCAATACCTTTTTCTTTTTCCAAGCGAGATACAGTTAAGAGTGTCATTGATTCATCACTGATACCAAGTTGTCTTTTTATTTCTACTGATTTTAGCTTTGAAAATTCTGGGATATGTTCAAAGGTTTGGGGAGTAAAAGAATGAATTGATTCTTCTTTTATTTTTAAATAATTTTTTGCATATTCAAAACTATCACGACTAATTGTCATAGCATGATCAATTCTTCTTCTTACCACAAGCTCAGAAAGCACAACGTACCAGTACCTCGCCTTGCTTCCAGTTTTTTTTGCCCACACTCGATTTAGTCCGTTAATAAATATACACACCTGAAATCTTTCTTTCTTAAAAAAGTTGACCCACCACAAGAGTGCTGCATCTGCTGCAACAACAAGATCAGGAATAAATTTTCTTTTTACAATAAAAATAATCGCAACAATGCCTAGAAAAAAATCTGAGAGCGGACGAGCGTGTTGGAATGGGAATTTTATGACTTTACTTGTTACATTTTTTGAAATAACTTTATCACCTGAAACTGGACCAACTTGTAAAAAATGGATGACATTATTTTCAGGATCAAACCCATCACGGTTAAGACGCCTGAGGACTTCTTTTGAGTCATGGAGTGAGAAGCCACGCCAATCGTAAGCAAGGATTAGTATTTTCATATAATATTCTTAATAGTATCAAACTTTTCAATCTAATTATACTTGTCAAAAATATCTGCTCGTGATATAAATACAATCACAATCATGTCTTCACCTGATAAAAACATTCAAATATTTGGTATCCACAACTACGACGAATATTGGAAAAACAGAAAGAATAAAAATCGAACCTACAAGACGGATATACACCGCATTCTTGTTGAGCTTGTTGTAAAACATACACCTCAAAAATCAAAAATTTTAGATTTAGGTGTCGGACCAGGACATCTTTTCAAAGAGCTCCAAGAATTGAAATTTGATATGTATGGAGTTGAAATTTCTGAGGAAGCCTTTGGTCTGTATAATTTTCCTTCAGATCAAATAACAAAACATGATCTCCAAAAAGGCATCCCTACTATTACTGCCAAGCCATTTAAAACAATCATTGCGAGCCATATCATTCATCACATGCGTGAGCCAATCTCTTTTATTCATCAAGCACGTGAAAACTTAGACACGGGTGGTATTTTTATTGTCGCAACTCAGAATATTTCATTTATATTGTACCGATTAAAGTATTTATTTTTTGGTGAATTTCCAAAGGTAAGTTTTGGACATATAAATTTCATTAGTCCATATGAATATCGAGAAATTCTTAAAAAGTCAGGTTTTGAAATTATTGACATACGCACAACTGGTAGTCATACATTTTTAAACAAAATTTTTCCGTTCTGGTTTTCTGGTACTTTATTCTTTGTGTGCAGAAAAACCTAGTGTCTTAAGAAGTGATTCCTCTTGTAGTTTTTCGTACACCAAACGATTTGGCGTACTATGCTCTAAATAATCAATATCAACAAAAAAGAGTTTTTTTGTATCTTTATTTTTATACAGCATATTTTTTAGCTTGATATCTCCGTGGACAAAACCAGCACCATGCAACAGATTGAGCATCCTAATTGCATCTCTAGCTATAAATTCCCTATCGTCATCTTGTAGTAAGTGAATCTCTGGTGACCAAAAATCTTCTAAGTACTCCATTGCGATAAAACCCTTTATTTGTGTTACTTGTGGAAAAAAAATGCTTACCTCTTGGGGTAAATTTTCAAAAGTATGGATTTGTTCCTCTGTGGTAGGATGATTTCTTCCTGAAACAAAATTATACATTGAAGAAAAAGGATTTCTTAGTTTTAGAAAATATTTTTTATTATCCGTACGCGAAGTTGCCTTATAACAAAAATGAGAAAACGTATACCACTTCTTTACTATCGAAACATTGTGAGTTCTTATTAAATTAAAAATAACAAAAATCACTACTGGGAAATACCCCAAAACAATCGAAGTCCTGTTAAGTAACGAGAAAAAATGTTTAATAAAAATCATACATTATTATTTCTTTGCGACAATAAAGTACCCAAGTGGAAATGGTTGTTTTCTTTTCATCCCAGATGGAATTAGTGTATCAAGTAAAAGCGCGAGTGAATTAAAAATAAGTTTAACAGGCCATATTAAGAAAAATGCATTGAGCGCATATGCACACACACTAAATCTATCACCAATTTGTTCAAGTAACTCAATTTTTAAATTAGACTCTTCTAGTGCTTTTTCAAACCCTTCTTTAGTAAGTCTGCCGAAATCCCGAGGCTCGGGCATACAATTGACTCCAAATGGATTTGAAATCAGCACACAACCACCATCTTTAAGTACACGTCTACATTCTACTAAGACATGATTAGTTTTTTCTGCAATATAAAGATTATGAAATAAAAGAACAGTATCGACACTTGAATCCTCATACGGAAATCTTTCATTAAAATTAAGAACCTGCGACACTCCTTCTTTTTGAACATAGTCAGTTCTTATGTGTACAATCTCTTTTGGTAAATATTTGGCATATGTGAGATTACCGCCTGAACCAATATCAAGTACTCGCCCTTTTATATATCGAGAAGCCTTAAAAACTTCTTGTTGAAATAGTATCCTGTACAGAGTCTTTCCGGAGATTGTCTCTCTTAAATAGTCACCTATAAGCATCATCTTCGAACTTTAGCATATATTCCAAAAAATGTTGAGAGTTTAGCCTTAAATGCTAATTTGTCAGTTTTACTATCAATCGAAATTCTAGGAAGTGAAAATAGATCAGATTGTTGATCCACAAACCCATTTATTGTTGTGACCGCACTACTATATCCTGCTTTCTGTACAAAATCTATTTCTCTTTTACTAAACTTTCCACGTGGATATGCAAAAGAATTCTCACTCTTACGTGCAACTTCATTCATCAGTTCATTTACTGAAAGATTTATTAATTCTCGATGAGTCATTGCATGTGAACCAATTTCAACTAATGGATTCTTAGATAATAGCACTATTTCATCTTCTACCAGTAATTTACATATTACCCCGTCAGATGTCTTAATTTCATTTGAATCAACACGTTTTGGCCAAAATAAAGTACTACAAATATTTCTCTTTTCAAACTCTACAAGTGCCGTAGTTAAATAATCACGATGGCCATCATCACACGTTATGACAACTACTTTCCGTAATGATTCTTTATTTTTAATTTTTTGTACCATCTGGGATTGTGTCAAAAATACGTATTCATTTTTCTTTAAGTAATCCAACTGCCACTCAAAATCTTCCAAAGGAACATTAAAGAACGCGTTTGGTAATTCAAAAGAGTGGTACATTAAAATTCTTGCCTTGTTATCGGTCAAGAAATAATCAAATAATATACACACTTTATAAAATAGTATTCTCAAAATAGATTTCATATGTACATAGAAAAATTATCCATCAATAGTTTCAGACTATGCTTTTTGCCAATCTCAACCAGTGTATCTTGCTCTACATCACAAGAAACAATACACTTTTCAAACATACGTGCTACATCCTCAATTTCCAATGACTGTATTCCGATTTCTTTTCTTATGCCTTCAGGTAGTTCATCCAAAAAACTTGTATTGTATACAAGTGGAACGCATCCGCAATATGCAGACTCCCAAATTGTCTTATCAAAACTACCAGATGAAGTCAGGTTTATACAAAATCTATGTGCCGAATATATTTGAGGTAATTTTGTATGATCTACTGAATCAAGAAATGTAATCTTGCTTGTGAGATTATTTTTATTGATTGTTTCTATCAATGCATCTGTATACTTTTTATCGATATCGCCATCTATGGGTCCAACTAAATTTAGAGTAAAATCTAAAGTCGAATTCTTGCTAAAAAGCTTTGTGAATGCATTAATTATTATATCTACATTCTTAATTTCGGAAATTCGACCTACATACAAAAAAGAATGTTGCTTTCTTTCTATATTCCCTACAGGCCGAAACAGATTTTCGTCTATCCCCACAGGCATTTTGATTGAATTTTTAAATTTTGAAGTATACGATCCTGAGGAAGTGTAAAAAACTTTTTGAGCCATAAAACCCGCAACTTGTGTCTTCCACGAACCCAGTTTATGATTTCGCCACAAAAACACTTCTTTACACAAAAATCTCCAAATCACTCCTCCTAAAAGTACGTACTCTTCGTTCATATGAACAAAGACTTTCTCGTAATTTTTCCTTTCTGCGATAATGTATTTAAAGAAATTAAAAATATATTTTATTTTAGAAACACCGCTCTCTTTTCCAAGTGTCAGAACCTTAACATTTAACGGGAAATCAAACTCACCTTTTTTAAGACATATAACAGTTACAAATTCATATTTTTTTGAAAACTCTATTATCCACGAATGAAAAAAACCCAATATTGGATCATTTCTATCCACCGTCTGAGTCAGTATGAGCAGTCGATTTTTTTTCATGACGTTATTTTCTTATCGGGTTTCTGGCAACAAATAAAAACATATGAGCAAATGAATACTTAAAAAGCCACGAAAGGAGCCAAAACTTTTTTGAGACAATTGGAATAATCTCTACATCACTAAAATGTTTTTCCAAGATCGACCTAAACTCTTTATAGGTAAAATGATTTATGTGAGTTGGGTCTTGTAATGGTGTATGCTTTTTAATATTGAATATGAAGCGTATCTTTGACTGAAAACTATAAGCAAATGGAACAGAACCTACAAATAAACCGTTATCTTTCAAAACAAAGGAGGCTTTTTGGGTTATATTTTCTGGATAGTATAAATGTTCTAAAACTTCAGCTGCAACAACAACGTCAAATGTCTTTGCTTGTAAGCCCCAATCCCCATTCAGGTCAACCTGTCGCACTTTTATAGGAATAAGTGCCTGAGCACGATCTAATGCCTCTTGATCAATATCTAAGCCAAGCACGTTGTTCCCTTCAAAAAAATATTTTGTTAAAGCCCCATCACGACACCCAATGTCAAGAACATCTTTACCTTTTTCTATAACATCACGAAGAAATGGCCCTCTTTCTTGTTCCATGGTGATAAAATATTTTCCCCTACGATTAATGTTATGTTCGCTGTAAATCTTTTGAAGTGAATTAGATTCCATAATTAATTTAAAATTATTTATTATAACTTATAGCTTTCTGTATATTCATTAATAAGACCTTATTATACTCTAATCTATCCCTATACTCATATTTATGTGGATTGTTAATCAGGTATTCTTTTGCTTCCTGATATATTTCAAATTTATCTAATAAATAGTCCGTTTTTTGAAAAAAACAAAGACTGTCTTTTGGCGAACAAATCCAACCACTCCTTCCTTCAATTATAACTTCTGATGCAATTCCTACATCACTGGCCAAAACTGGAGTACCACAAATCAATGATTCAATAATTGTCAGACCATAACCCTCAAATCTTGAACTTATCCAAAATAAATCAGCTATTTTATAATATGGAGCTAAGTCATTAATCCATGGTATAAAAAGTACACTTGATTCAATCTTTAGTCTTTTAACCTTCTCTTTTAGAAAAAGACTTTGTGATCCTGAGCCAATTATAACCAATCCAATCTTTTGTGGGTATTTTAAATCTAACTTGGAAAAAACATCTAGTGCCATGGAAATATCTTTTTCTATTTCTAATCTCGAGGCCATAAGAATCAAAAATCTTTCTTGTTTAAATAAATCTTTTTTTTGAATTTTTACATTGTTTAAAATTTCATATTTTTTTACATCTATAAATACAGGGACAACGTCGATAGCGGCTGTAGTAATTTTTTTTTCTCTCAAACTATTCATTATTCGCTTTGAAACACATCTTATAGAATCTGCCTGTCTAATTACAAAATATGCAATAATAATCCTTATGTACTGTAAAAAAGTATTTTTAAAAAATGGAGAAAATAAGTCAACATGAATCTGAATATTAAGTGCACAACCTGTGATCTTTGATACAATAAACCCTACAAGGCCACACTCAAAAGGATCTTGTGTCGTAACAACGACATCTTTAAATTTATCTTTGGGTATATTTTTAATTATTTTAATACTTATAATAACCGCATCAATAATACAAAGTATTTTAAAAAAGGATTTCGTTGGGTAAAGTATAGTATTATTAATATACTGCTTGGCAAAAACATCCTTTTTTAAAGTAAATATAACAGCATGGTATTCATCAAAAGATTTTGCAATGCTTAAAACACGATCTCTGGTAGAACTCTCAGTAAATAATCTTCTTTCTGTGCCTATTGCTACAACAATCATAAAATTATTCTTTCAAAGTCAGTAATAATATCTTCCCAGGTATTAATGTATCTACAATTTAAAATATTTTCCCTTAAAGAGGAGTAAATTTTCGGGTCACATATTTTTGTTATACCATCTTTTATAGAATCTAAGTTAAAAGGTTCAATTAAAATACCCATATTCATAAACCGAATATTTAATCCTGTATGTCTAGTCAAAATGAATGGTTTACCAAAAGAAATACCCTCAAGCACTATATTGGGATTTACCTCCGAAAAAGAAGGAGCCGCAACAGCGTAAGATGTTTTAATTTGTTCTTGTATATCTTGGTGAGTAGAGATCTTATCAAAGATTTCTACTCCAACACCTTCTTTAGAAACTTCAGCCACAGCTTGTGTAAACATTGCATTATTTTTTAACTTTATTTTGCGAGAAGAAAGTATAATCTTTTTGTTTTGACTAATACCACAATCATTAACTCCACTAAAATAATTTTCAATAAGAACAATCTTAAAATCAGGAATCTTGTAATTTTTTAATAAAAAATTACCAAACCACATAGAATTAACAACTACTTTAGTTGATTTTTTTAGAGTGTATTTTGTCAAACCCTTTATAATATTTTCTTTCACAGAAAAATCATTTTTATCATAAAAAGACTCAAGGGTTATATTTTGACCTGTATGTTCAATATGATATTCCCAAAGAAAGTCACCACCTATTCTAATAAAGAATTTTTTATTAAACACAAAGCAAGCAATCGCAGTAGGGAATCCAACACTAACCGCATCTAATAAAATTACCCTATCTGCCCATAAAACTTTAGGTAAAATTTTTATAAAAAAACATATATGTCTAATTAAAGAAGGCATATTTCTTTCCCAGGTAAAACTAGAAACTTTCACACGGTGCCCTCTTGAGCGAAAACCTTCATTTAAATTAAAGGCATACTGAGCAGGCCCTCCGATTTCTGGAGGATAAATTCCTGTTGCGATAAGAATGGATTTTCTGTTCATTATGTTATGAGAATACTACAAGAAATACTTCTGCGCCAGGTATCAAAAATAGGATTATTTAAATACCTCTTTCATCTCCCCTGCTATCAGATTCCAATCATATTTCTCAATCACCATCGACTTCGCATTTTCTATAATGCGATTTTTTTGTTCAGGATTATTTTCAAATCTCATTATTGCTTCTGCAATACTTTTCGGGTTTTCTACTTCACAAAAGTATCCTGTCTCTCCATCTTTCAAAAAGTCTGGTATCCCACCGACAGATGTTGCAACTACTGGCAAACTTATTGCCATAGCTTCTAGAAACGAATTGCCCAAGCCTTCTGAAAGTGAAGGTCTCACAAATACATCTGAAATTTTCAAATACTTTGGCATTTCACTGTGTGGTACATACCCGAGAAAAATAACCCGAGCTTTTAGATGTAAACTGTCAGCTTTTAGCTTTAAATCATTCTCGAGTGGGCCGTTGCCTAGCACCAGAAAAATAAAATTCTCTGGCAAATATTTTAGTGACTCGATTATATCCCCCACTCCGTTTTTCTTTACGAGACGGGACGTTGTAATAATCACTTTTTGAGATTTATTTATACCCAATTTTTCCTCTAAAGTCGTGATCTCTCTTAGATCATAATTTCTCGTAAATAAAGATACGTCCACTGCATTTGGAATGACCACCGGAGTATCTCGAAATCCCATACTTTTACCGAAATCTGCTAGGTATGTAGATATAGCCTGTATGGTGTCAGCATGGGTAAAAATACGCTTCCAGAGTGGGTATACGAGCGCTACACGACGCTTTATGTAGGAAATGGGATCTCCTTCCTGAAGTGTCAAAATGAAGCGTATTTGAGGGTATTTTTGCTTGAAAAACAAAGCTCCGAACCCAGCATAGTTGGCCATAATCGCCCACATACTTTGGAAACATATCTGCTTCTCGAGTCTCTTTGCTTTCATGTACGACTGAAATGGAAATAGGTATTTTGAAATCTGAAAAAACACCTTTCCGACAACAGGAATACCCAGTAGATACGGCCCTACTCTGTGCACTGTAATATTGCCTATTTGTTCAACTCGCTTCCGGTCAGTGCGCATAGTTACCATGAAAAAGCTCGCTTCGTCTTTGCCGATACGATCTGTGATCTCTTTCACTGCGACCTCTGCTCCCCCGACAAAGTTTGGGTAGTATACAAGCGAGAATATTAGAATCTTTTTATTCATAAGAAAAGTATACCCTCGGGTAAGTTTTTTACAAAATAACTATTTAATATTAAATGTTTTGGTGCTAGACAAAATAAATTTTAGTGATATAATATAAAAATTATCCTACTTTTTTTAAATAAAAAATAATGAAAAAAATCACAATACTCACATTACTTTCTTTAATTACAAGCATGTTCCTATTTACAAACGCACAGGCAGCGTTTGTTCCCTACGAATTAGAGACAATCTCTGACGTATATTTTGGCACAGTCGATAGTACAGATCTCTACCTCGATGTAATCCGACCTATCGGTACCGCGTACGAAACTCCCGCTATCATATGGGTACACGGAGGAGGATGGTCTGCTGGTACACGCTACCAAGAACCAGGTAGTGAGGCTTACACACTCGCAAGTTATGGCTACGCTATCGTCCCTGTAGACTACCGACTCACACCAACAGGCACCCTACCTGAACAAATCCATGACGTTCGAGGAGCAATCCGCTTTATCCGAGCACATGCAGAAGAATACAATATCGATGCAGATCATATTGCAGTACTCGGTTCGTCTGTCGGTGGAGCTATCGCTTACATGACAACACTTACAAATGATGATCCATTTTACTTTGGAGAAGTAGGAGGAAACCTAGACGAGAGCAACGAAGTCCAAGCTGGAATAAACTTCTTCGGATCACTGTCAGTTGAAAGTATCGGAGAACTCAAACCTTCTCACAGAACAAAACTAGCAGACGCACTCGACTGTGCCGATGTACTCACACTCGACTGTGCAGAAGAACTCGAGATCATCGACGTGAACTTACTCGCAAATGCAGGAGATGCTCCACTATATACCTTCCATGGCAATGCTGACCTAAGTGTCCCCTACACACAGAGTGTCGAAATGTCAGCCGACATCACCGCACTCGGAGGAATATCTTTTCTCAAGATAATCCCAGGATACGATCATGAAATATCGATGATGAACACACAGATCCCTACCCTAAAAAGATTCTTCAAGAAATATTTGGGGGTGTAAAAATTGATTGTCATTAAAAAAATCTACTTAGAGTAGATTTTTTTAATGTTCCTAAAATATTTAAAAAGATTTTTATCTTTCATACACCTCAAAAGTTTTTTGAATCATTTGTTCTTTTGAAAAATTACTTTTTACCCTCTCGTGCCCCAGCTCGCCCATTTTTTGTAAAGCAGGTTTATCTGAGAATATTTTTTCTAGGACCTCTGCCCATATTTCAGAACTAGAATCTCTAGGAATCAACACTCCGACATCACTCGACACTGCTTCAGATATTCCTCCAACATCACTTGCAAGCACTGCGCACCCCTCGGCCATCGCTTCGAGTATTGTCATTGGGAAACCTTCCCATAGTGTAGGTAAGACAAATACAGAACTTTCTCGTAAAGTTTTTCGTACAAGACTCCCATCGCACTCGCCCATCATATGTACATGTGCGCTCAAGTCCAACTTTTTAATTAATATCTCTAAATCAGGTCTTTGTGCCCCATCGCCTATAATAGACAGTTTCGGTAATTCCACACCTTTGTTTTTTAAAATATGAAGTGCGCGAATCAAAACTTCTGGTTGTTTTGGAGGAACAAGTCTACCAACAAAAACTATTGAATTTGTTTTCTCTGTAGATATGTTGTCCACTATAGTTACGCCGTTATATACAGTAACCACTTTCTCATCTCGAAGTAACAAGAATTTTTTTATATTCTTTCTATCGTTTTCCGAAACAGCAATAATTTTTTTACAAAATCTAGATGCGATAAATTCTGCAACAATCGCAATTGGCTTTCTCCAGAGCGGAGCGCCTTTTGTAAACGCTATACCGTGAGCAGTGAAAATTGTTGGGTATTTTCTACCCAGAGCAAGTCTGCCGATAAACCCTGCAAAAGAACTATGAACTGAAATTATTTCAGGATTAAATTCTTTTGCGACCACTCTCAAGTCTAGGTATGTTTGCAAAATAGAAAAAGGATTGAATGTATTACCAAGTTTTGAAGATACATACACTTCAAAGCCGTATTTGGTAGCTTCGTCTACCAAATACCCCTCACCTCCAGTTACGAGCAAGACCTGATCTCCTTTTTCTTTATGACTCAGCAAAAGTTCGTGGAGTACACTCTGCGCTCCACCACGTTCTGCTTTTGTGATTAGATATAAAATACGCATTAAATTTTATCGAAGAAATATAAACTAACTTCAGGAAAAGATTTTATATTTTTATCTATATAAGATACAACTTGCTGACTCTTTTCTATGTTTGGATTGATCGCAAGTCCTTTTTGCGCCCACTCACGAGCAAGATTAAATTTACCTTGATACAAAGACAGGACAGATTTCATCCAATACCCTTGTGGAATCTCAGGATTCATCTCTATAGCTTTGTCTAATACCAAACTTGCTTCCTCGAGCCTATTTACCCCAAGCAGATTGCTATACATCAACACATCGGCGTAGTTAAAATGCGCGCGAATATCATTTGGATGACTGTCTAAATAATTTTTGTATTCATTTGCAAATATCTCAAGTTCTTTTTTGAAGTTTTCTTGGTTTTTTGGATTTTCGATTGACGCTGGATTTTCTGATATTCCTCTTTGGAAATCAGTCGATGTTCTCCAGAGAAAAGAAGGCAGATCCATAGGTGAACCAAAAAGTACAGGATACATCGGCAATCTCTTCTCAGCACTTCCAACTGTACGAATAGTTCCATTTGTATGTTCAGCTCGAGCTATAGGCATAGTCCCAGCGAAAAATGCCCAACCAAAATATCCAATCAAACAAACTGCACCTATATATTTTATATATACAGGAACAGCTAAAGTATGATTACTTTCTTTATTGTTTTCGATATAAGTTTTACGGTATAGATTTGAAGCTAGTGCAATCATAATCAAAACCGCAACCAGAGATATAGTGGTATCAAAAGCTGTTTGAAGTTCCGCTAAGTGTCCTAAAAAGTAAATTATCAATATTGAAGCTAAGAGTTGATCATTTTTTTCTTTTGATTTTAGTAACACATAAACTAGTGAACCCAGTACAACAAAATACACAAGCAGGTAGAAAGACAACCCAATATATCCAGTGTCTACTGCTTGATCGATAAATACATTGTGTGCTCTGTCGAACCAAGCTTCGTTACCGAAACGCTCTTCTAGAAGTCTATTGTCATAATTTTGTTCAAACCCTCGATCAAAGTTGTCAGTTCCCCATCCGAGCAATGGTCTTTCCTTTATCATATTTGCAGATAGTTCCCAGACTATAGGTCTAGCACTTGTTGCCTGACTCAAATAAACTCCTCTTAGATACCCATCTTCAGCCAAGAAAGATCTTATCAGCACAGCAGAAGAGACTAGGGTTATTACTAGAGCACCCCATATCAGCCCTCTCCTTATCTTTGCACTTGATATTTTTGAACCGAAATAAAAAACTACTAAAGCAAAAAGTGATATAGCTAAAACATACGCACCCGCACGAGCTTCTCCGACAATCCCCATAGGATTAGTAACCAAATCCACCTGCCCCTTCCAAACCTTATGACTTATGATATAAGGGTTTATAAAAAATGCGACAGGCAAAAGTCTATGCCACCACTTTTTTTCACTACTTTCTGTCGAGCGAACAAGGTATATAGAAATCAAAAATGCAGCAAACAAATACATTGCAGCGAAAGTCGAGTTACCAAAAGAAAACCCATCCCACAACCTTGTTTTAAATATAAGACCCAATCCTTCCGGACCTAGTAGAGATAGTACTGAAAAAATACCTGATGAAACTGCAAAAACCTTCAAGAAACCTCTTTGGACTTCTTCGTCTTTAAATAAATATGACAAGAAGTAGTAAATCATCACAAGATGAGAAAAGAAAAATATACCACTTACGCGTGCTGCCTTAGACCAAAAAGATATTGATGGATCTACACCGTTTAGACCAGCTAAAACCAAAACAATAAAATACATAGACAAAACTAAGGCTATAGGTGACTTGAAAAGTTTCACTTCCCTGTTTTTTTTAAATAGAGATATGGCAAATATGATAGCCAGGATCTCAATTATAATCATCAGAAAAATAGCCCGGGATGATGTTCCGTTGTACAAATAACCTTTAAATAAAATTATTGGGAAAAGTGCAATAAATCCCACCAAAACATATCTGATTAGTTCAAATATTCCACTTTTTAATTGATTTTTAGACATGCTTTTATTATACGCACCATTCATCCAAAAACAACAAAACCGCCCCGAAGGGCGGTTTTGTTTACCTGTAAAATTTACAGTATCAAGCGAGACTAGTTAAGAGTTCCGTATGAAGTCTTAAATGAGTCAAGGTTTGAAGTGTAAGAGTTACTTGGTGTTGCATCTGTTGATGTTGTTGTCCATCGGATTCCAGATAGTGCAGCGCGGTATAGACCTGCTGCTCCAGCTGTAGGAAGCTGAACTGAAACCGTAACCTCAAATGTGTTTTCTTCACCATTTGTAAGTTCAAATAGACCTGCAGCATTTACAGAAGTGTTAGTTGTGTTAGCAAGTACAGCTGAAACTCCACCTGTTGTAGCAGTTCCTGCACGGTCAACAGTTACAGATGTGTAACCATCTGTGTTTGCACCTGTTGTATCGTCAGCAAGTGAAGAAACGTAAATTGTTTCTCCAACAGCCTTCACCTTGTACTTGATAGTAAATGATCCTAGGTCATCGTTTGCTGATCCACCATCAGATATTGAACCAACTGAAGCTGATACGAAAGTAACCATGATTCCGTTTGAGCGAAGCTGTTGAGCCTCACCTGTAGCAGTACCAGTTTTCTCTGTATCATCTGTCAATTGATCACCTTCTTCGTCCTCAGCATCAATGTAGTCATTGTTTGTTGAAGTCAAAGATGCAAGCAATGTGTCTCCTTCTGCGAATACAGTTCCATCGATTTCTTTTATGTCAGCTTGAACTTCGAAGTCTACTGTATCACCAGCAGAAAGTGTGAAGTCTAGGTTATCGAATGTGATTGTACCTGTAAGAGCAGCAGTGATTGTCATTGTCTCTGTGTATTCCTCACCGTCAATTATCAACTTAACAGATGTAGCGATATCATCGATACCGTTAGCAGTTCCTGAAGAAGTTGCTGTGAAAGTGATAGGAAGTTCATCGATAATGATGTCTGAATCTCCTTCTGCTTCAAGAGTTCCCATAAGTAGAGATACGTCATCTGTTGAACCTGTATCACTTACCAATGCGATTCCAGCTTCTGGTGAATCTGAGTCTAGTGTAACTACTAGTTCAGTATCAGCAGCATCTGAGAATGAAACGAAGTCAATAGTAACATCCATTCCTGGCATATCACCTGTTGAGTCATCAGTTGTTGTAACACCTGATCCATCAACGAATCTTATGTTAAGTACATCAACATCCCATGAATCTCCAGTAAGATCTGAAGAATCGAATGTTCCTGCAGCATTAACTACGATGTAGAAGTTCTCAGTTTCGTCTGCTCTAATAACAGCACCGTCAAGTGATACTGTTCTTGTGTAGATATCAGATGATTCTGTGAATTCATCAACGTCTGCTGAGCCAACTTCTGTTGAACCCATCATGATTGAGATTGAATCAATGTAGTCATCTAGGTGTAGTGAACCAGTGTTTCCAGTTGAATCGAATTGAATCTTCATAGATGAGATTTCGATATCACCATCGTTTGTAGCTTCAACTTCGAAACCTGCAACTGTAACATCATCTTGTCCCTCACCAACCTCTTCGCCACTGTATGAACCAAGTTCTGTAACGTTAGAGATATCTCCGAAAGATCCTGCTAGAGGACCAGTTGGAGTTGTTGTTCCTGCACATGAAACTCCAGTTGTAGGAGAAAATCCTACTGTTGAAGTACATCCTGCTGGAAGAGTTGTAGCTGCAGCACATGAAGCGCCAGTTGTTACACTGTAGCCTGTGTTTGAAGTACATCCCGCTGGGTAAGAGCCAGTAGCCATACCGTTGATAGATGCTGCAGTCATAGGACCAACAACACCATCAGCTGTAAGACCGTGAGCTGATTGATAAGAAACAACAGCTGCCTTAGTCAAAGGACCAAAGTTGCCGTCTGCAGTAAGACCTCCAAGAGCTGTCTGTAGGTTTACTACTTGTGTTCCACTTGAACCTTGTGAAAGGTTTGGAGGAACTGTAACCAAAGCATATGTTGATTTTGCTAGTGCAAGAACTGCAACAAAAGCGAAAGCAACAACTGCGAATTTTGTAAATTTACTCATAATTAAAATTATCCTTGTTAATCGCCGCGTGGTATTTTTCTTTATCAAAAATACTCGCTAGCCATACACGTAATTAATAGTCTAGTTTCGACGAAACTAAATTGGTGTGTATGTTGTGCCCGATACTTATCACCGAACACTGTTCAGGCACTTAATTAAGGTGTCTGAACCTTTTGAACTCTCCGATAGGGAGAATTCATTCTGCCTTGTCGACAGGGCATATTTATCAGTATGTCGCCAAGTGAAAAACAAAAACATCGCGCCAATAAATTGGACGCGAAAAATTATTTGATTTTCAATGAGCGATCATATTGAAACGAAACACTTTGTTCTTGTCTATGTTCCTATCAACAAACAACAAGAACGTTCTGACAGTGTAGCATATTCTTTAAAAATAAGCCACAACTGTACATATTCATTATAAGACCCACAATGTTTTAAAGCATAGCGGCTTATGTGGATAACTTGTTAAATAGCAAGCTATTTTTGTTATCTATGAATATTGAAGCTTCTAGGCTCTATAGGTGTTATCACCCATAAACAGACTTTTCGGCTTCATATAACTAGACGATATATATAGTATGTTTCTTACAAATAAAAACTCTATATAAGTGAGTATTTTGACCAACGCTTCTCCCCTGTCTTTTTGAGAATATTGTCCTTTACAAGAGCGGTTAATTCACGCTGAAGTGTCTTTTCGCTACAGTTCTTAACTATAAGAGAAATGTCCTTTACGGTTACTGAGTTATTGTTCTTTAGTGCTAATAGTATTGAATTTCTTCGCTCATTTTTAATTGCTATATCAACTTTTTTAGATTGACCTGCTTGCTTGTCCTTTTTACTTTCTGTGTTTATGTCTTTTATATTTTTTGTATTAGTGTGTCCTTTATAAAAATCGTTTGTTGCAGGACCGGACTGTCCTTGACCATTAGATTTATTTAAAAATATCTTTAGTAGATTATTCTCTTCCGATATTTCAGTAGGTTCACTTTTAAATTCTTCGCTTGGTCCGAAAGTAAAATTTTTCAAAAAATCAGCTCTTTCTAGATCTAAAGATTTCAATCCTTCTATTGTAAATACAGACTTATTATTTTGAATTCTGAGCATAACTAAGTCACTTGAAAGTTTGGTAAGTTCCCGCATTAAAACACTACTGTTCATGGTACCTATAAGTCCAACTATTTGAGATATTTCTAGAAAAGAAAGTAGGCTTCTGATTATTTGCTCAGCAGATTCAATTTCAAAGTTTGTCTTTATTGCTGTTTTATTGTCCGTTAGACCAATAGTTTTTAGAAGGTCCAAAGATGATGTCCTTAATGAACTTTTCATTGGCTCTCCGTCTTCTATGCATTCTGTGACCATATATAAAGCAGTAACTATCTTCTGTGTCCTTTTAAGCAAAGAACTGGCTTTTGTATTCTGGGCTTTATTTTCAACAGAGAATACAGGAGAACCTATTTCCCCTTCATTTCTGTTTTCTATGTGACTATTAGACGAGATGTCCTTTTTAATATCCATGTCCTTTATAAATTAGATGTGTCCTTAATAAAATTCGGCTCACTAAAAATCGTGTCCATTATATATGAGACATCATGCATTTGTAAAGCAAATGGGAAAATATCTTTATAAAATAAAAGGAAAAATGCTATACTAATGTTTATCATGGCAAAAAATATAGCTAAAAATAGCAAGAAGGGTGATGTTGGTAAAAAGACCTCTTCTGATGTAAAAAAAGTGCCTGTTTCTAGATTAAAAGATGAGACAAAAAATGGAGTTTACGCGATATTGTGTCTGACTATAGCATTCTTTCTACTTCTATCTCTTTGGAACAATGCTGGCGTAGCTGGATCATTTTTCTACAATTTATTTTCAAAATTATTGGGTGTTGGATATTATCTACTTCCAATATTTTCTATCGCTCTTGGTATATCTTTTCTTAGATCCGAAAGACCTAGTTTGGCACTAACGCACTCCATAGGAACTGCACTCTTTTTTATATCTGTTTTAGGTATTATCGATATTGTAGTTTTATCAAACACCTTACCGGGTGGATACATAGGACGGATAATCGCATGGCCTTTTGTCGCACTATTTGATACATATGCAAGTATTTTATTTTTAGGAGCACTACTAATAATCTCAATATTTATATTATTTGATACTCGACCAAACATGGGCACACTTCCTGTTCGGGTTAGAAATTTCTTGTTTGGTAAAAAAGACAACGAAGAAGAAATGGAAACTGAGGCATATGTAGCCAAACCAGAAGACACCACAAATCCTGAGCCAGAAAAAATAGAAGAAATAAAAAAATCTGAACCAGAAACAAAAAAGAAAGATGGCAAAGATTCTGTGGCAGACGAAGAATTCGTTTTAGCTAAATCAAAAAATAAAGCTAGTACTTACACTCCCCCACCTCTATCACTTCTAGAACCAGACAAAGGCAAGCCAAATGTTGGAGACATAAAAGCAAACGCAAATATAATTCAGCGCACTTTAGCAAACTTTGGAATTATAGTAGAGATGGATGAGATAACTATCGGACCTACTGTTACAAGATACGCACTGAAGCCTGCCCAAGGTGTGAAGCTTTCTCGTATCGCAGCACTGCAAAATGACCTAGCTCTCGCACTTGCCGCCCATCCTATACGTATGGAGTTGCCTATTCCTGGAAAGTCACTCGTGGGAATAGAGATCCCGAACAAAACAAAATCAACTGTCGGTCTCGGTGCACTTCTTGCAGATCCGAACTTTATAAATTCTCCAAAACCTTTGATATTTGCACTTGGAAGAAATGTTGCGGGTAAGCCTACTCATATAAATATAGCCAAAGCTCCTCATGCCCTTATTGCGGGTACAACTGGATCTGGTAAATCTGTCACCATACACGCACTTATTACTTCACTTCTATATAGAAACGGACCTGAGGACCTAAAATTCATAATGGTGGATCCAAAACGCGTAGAACTAACTCTATACAACAAGATCCCCCACCTTCTTACGCCTGTTATTACTGACGCCAAGAAATGTATATTGGCGCTTAAGTGGGCAGCAAAAGAAATGGAAAGACGTTATGACATACTACAGAGTCATTCTGTTCGAGATATTGAGTCATACCATGACAATATATATGCCAAAAAACCAAAAGATAGTGAAGAGATTATGGACCGTATGCCTTATATAGTTATCATAATCGACGAGTTGGCTGATATTATGCAAGCTTATCCTCGTGAACTAGAGAGTGCTATCGTTCGCCTAGCACAAATGTCTCGCGCTGTCGGAATACATCTTATACTCTCTACTCAGAGACCTGAGGTAAACGTGATCACAGGACTTATCAAGGCAAACGTACCTACTCGTATAGCTCTACGTGTTCCTACTCAAGTAGACTCTCGAACAATTCTAGATACAAGCGGAGCTGAAAAACTTCTAGGAGCTGGAGATATGCTCTTCTCTGGAGGAGAAGGTCAACCAGAACGTCTACAATCTGCATTTATATCAGAAGACGAGGTCAAAAAGTTGTAAAATATCTATCAGAAGCATTTAGAAACGAAGTTCCAGGTGACGATATAGCTTTTTCGGGTCCCCTAACAAGCGAACCTAGTATATTTAGCGCGACTCTAGACAACGATACTAGCGAGGATGATGATTTATATGAAGAAGCTAGGCAAATAGTTATAGAAACACAGAAAGCTTCAACTTCATTCCTTCAGAGAAAACTTGGTATAGGCTACGCAAGAGCAGCTAGACTAATAGATATCCTAGAAGAAAGAGGTGTAGTCGGTCCTGGTAATGGAGCAAAACCTAGAGAGGTCCTGGAAAAAACTGCTGAAGCAGAGCAATCTGGATTTACTGGATAAAATATGACCTTCAAACAAAAAGCTGGTATGGGTGCAGGCATTGTATTCGGAATAATAGTTTTTTTATATGCAATTTTTAGACTTCATGACCTAATATTCGGAATAAATATAAAAGTTGAAGGCATAGAGAATGGTATGGTTGTCACAGATCCAAATATACAAATAGATGGTAATGCAAAAAGGGCTAGTTTTGTCACCCTAAATGGAAATGAAGTATTTATATCAAAAGAAGGAGATTTTAGTGAACCAATAGTACTTTTACCAGGAGAGAATGTGGTATCATTGTATGTGAAAGATAAATTCGGTAAAGACACAACCGAGATATATAAAGTAGTCTATTTAGTAAGTAATCAATAAATTTATGGCATTCAAAAAAACAGCCCCAAAAGAAAAGAAGCAAGTAGGAATGGAGATTGAAGATACAATTCGTTCCATTCAAACAAAATTCGGAGAAGGTGCAATTATGAAACTTGGTGACACACCAAAAGTAGACATAAATACTATTTCTACTGGATCGCTCGGGCTTGATATGGCTCTTGGAGTTGGTGGTGTCCCCCGCGGACGTATAATAGAAATATTTGGACCAGAATCATCTGGAAAAACAACTCTTGCGCTTCACATAGTTGCCGAAGCACAAAAGACTGGAGGTGTTTGTGCATACATAGACGCAGAACATGCAATGGATCCAGTTTATGCAAAAAATCTTGGTGTTAAAACAAATGAACTTCTAATTTCTCAACCAGACACAGGAGAGCAAGGTCTTGAAATATGTGAATCACTTGTACGATCTGGAAAAATCGACGTAGTAGTAATAGACTCAGTTGCAGCTCTTACTCCAAAAGATGAAATCGAAGGTGATATGGGCGCTCAGCACGTGGGCAAACAAGCTCGCCTAATGTCCCAAGCTTTGCGAAAACTTACAGCAATCGTTGCTCGATCAAAGACAACTGTTATTTTCATAAACCAAATAAGAATGCAGATTGGCGTAATGTTTGGAAATCCTGAAACTACACCAGGAGGAAAGGCGTTGAAATTCTATACATCAGTTCGACTAGATATACGTCGCATAGCTCAAATTAAAAAGGTGAAGAAGTTGTAGGAGGGCGCACACGAGTAAAAGTAGTAAAAAATAAAGTTGCCGCTCCATTTAAACAAACTGAGTTCGATATAATATACGGAGAAGGAATATCCCGCGAAGGTGAACTAATGGCTTTAGGTGAAAAACTTGGAATAATCACAAAATCTTCAGGTGGTTCATATGAGTACAAAGGCAAAGATGGCGAAGGTGCAGTGAAACTTGGACGAGGATATGACGCAACACGTACGTTTTTGAAGGAAAATTCAAAACTATCTAATGAAATTTTGAAACAAGTTAAATCTCGCTTTGGAGAAATACAAGTTTCAAGTAGTGGAGAGTAATAAAAAAAGACACTAGCAAGAATTCCCCTTCGGGGGTTTTCTTTTGCCTATAACTTTTATTTCATCAGTGGTAATTTATTGTTTAGTTCTCGGAAAATTTTAAATTACTAAGTACATGATATGGGTTACAAAAAACAAAAACCCTTACGGGTTTTTTTATATTGTTTTTATAGAAATACACTATCCAATGTATTTGGAGTAGATGTAATCATATTTTTTCTATATGAATTTAAAAAATACCTAACAACTAGCACAGACAGTAGTAGCACAATCATCAAAACGAACTGCTTGTTATCAAATGCAGAATATATAATTCGGGCGACTTTTCTTGAAGCGATCAAAAGACACAATATCCCAATTAAAGTAAAATATGGGCTCCATAGGTCTTTTGATTCTGCCAAATACTCCCCTACTAATGCATAAAACATTCCAACAATGTATACGCAAATATAAAAAAATATAATTACAAAACTATATATTTCCATAAAAATAGCTTTTCTAGATTGTACTCCTTGTATAAAATATATCAACCAAAAGATTAAACCCGCTCCGCGAATGCGGAACGGGTTTGTGAATTAGTTTTCCTCAATGCCTTTTGCAATAGCACCCAGCATCACCGCAAAAGTGATTGTAGATGGAATTGCAAATACAAAGGCTCCCGCAAATACAGTTACCTCTCCTAGAATAGATAGCGGGGTTCCGTATGCACTTTCTATGACTAAAGTCATAAGTGCCATAATGAACACGAATGCAGCAATGTAAGCCACACAAGAAAATAAGATTACCAATATTCTCATACGTTTTATTTTTTTATATTATGTCATATATAGATAGATAAGTCAATAAAATAACCGTTGCAAAATAAGGCTGTTTGGGCTAGAATCTTTGTGTTATTAGCTAGAGCCTAACGGCCTAATTTCATTCAACATGTCTATACTTTCCTACAGTGAAATAAAAGAAAAAAAGATCATTATTTGGAACGAGGAGCCTTTTGAGGTCCTTGAAAGTCACGTTGCTCGCACTCAACAACGCAAACCTCAAAACCAAGTAAAAATGCGCTCACTTATAAACGGTCGCGCAGTAAACGAAACTTTCCGCTCATCTGATACAGCGAGTGAGGCAGATTTGGAGAAACGTGAAGTAAAATTCCTATATACAAACAAGGGTGAGTTCTGGTTCGCAGACCCTAGCGACCCAAGCAATCGTTTTAAACTCGATGAAAAAATACTAGGATCAAATGTAAAATTCCTAAAACCAAATGAGAACGTAACAGCTCTCGTATGGACAGATGAGGATGATGAAGAGAAAATCATAAGCATCAATCTTCCTATTAAGATGACATATGTTGTTAAGGAAGCTCCACCCGCAATCAAAGGCGACACTCGAACTGGAGGAAACAAGGTTGTCACTCTTGAAAACGGTGCTACTATAAACGCTCCCCTGTTTATTGCCGAAGGCGATAAGATAATCGTAAATACAGAAACTGGTGAGTATGTCGAGCGAGCTTCCGATAAATAATCTTTACAAAAAAAGAAAACCCGCTGTATAGCGGGTTTTTGTATTTAATTTTGCTCTAAGTTCGCATACTGACGTTCCCAAAGTGAGCGATAAAGCCCATCAGGTAGATTCATAAGTTCATTATGAGTTCCACGTTCATATACTCGTCCTCCATCGATAACAATGATCTCATCGAGCTGAGCGACAGTAGTAAGCCTATGGGCTATAACAAGCATTGTCTTGCCTACCATCTCACGAAGCACCATTTGTACTTCATTTTCAGTTTCGGTATCAAGTGCGCTCGTCGGCTCATCAAGCATGAGTATCTCTGCATCTTTCAAAAATGCAGCAGCGATAGCAAGTCTTTGGCGTTGTCCGCCAGAGAGTTTTACTCCCCGCTCACCTACAAGTGTGTCATATCCTTTTTCCAATTTCTCGGTTATAAAGCTATGACATGATGCACGTTTTGCAGCAGCTACTATCTCTTCCATTGTTGCATCCGGTTTTCCAAACGCAATTATTTCTTTTATTTTCCTATGCGGGAAACTTGGATCTTGTGATACATAACTCAAAGTTTGCCTAAGCTCTTTTTGGGTAATATCACGTATGTCCACTTTTCCAATAGTAATCGATCCATATCCATCAGGTATATCGAATTGTCTTAGCAAGAGTCTAGTAATAGTTGTCTTACCTGCACCTGTTGTGCCCACAAATCCATATCTTTTTCCTGGCTTCAAGCAAAGATTCAAGTGATCCAATACCACCGAATCTTTATTTGGATATTTAAATGACACATCGTTGAAGCAAATCGTACGATCACCATTGAGCTTTTTAGGCTCTGGTGTGTCTTGAATCGTAGGATCTTCACTCAACACAATCGACATGTCATATGCATCTGCGAGAGATTTGCGAATATTTGTTATAGCCCTTGAAACTTGCCACATATAACTAGTAAGTGTACCGATATATGAATAGATCAATACTACTGTACCAATAGTTACCAACCCAAGGGTCGCTTGTCTGATAACTATATACATAGACACAAGCTTGAACGTAAGGACGAGCAGGGATTGTATTGCATTGAATTTATTCCCTAGAAGCCACGCCTTTGCTCTATGCTTGTATTCATCGTAAGTGGTTTTTTTAAATTCATCGTGCTCTCTGTCTTCAGCGGTATACGAATGAATCATATGAACACTTCCAATAATATCACTCATGTGTCCTGTTGTATGAGAATCTGCATCTGCAGATCTCAAGTCATATGGCGTTCTCTTTTTAGAAAAATAAAACGACAATAACAAGAACGACAAGGTCCATACAACAAATACAAACCCCAGTCCAGGCATGGTACTAAATACCACAAAGAATACTCCGCATAATATTATAAAAACACGAAGTAACGTAAAAACAAATTCATCGAATACTGTTTCTGTGGTCCCAGCAAACCTCCTACTTTTAGCGACTATAGAACCTGCAAACGTACTTAGGAAAAAATCCGTACTACGTTTAAGCAAATCCTTGATTGCATAGTCTTTAAGGTATTTTATTATCTTGGTCTCCGTATGAACGATAAACCAGTCTCCAAGTCTATTTGCCATCCAAGCAAATACACCTCCAACCGCAATAAGACTAAAAAATACAAGCGTGTCACCTTTTTTTGCGACAATAGAATCAATCAACATTTTCCAGAAAACTGGCTCAAGGACTGACTCAATAAATATCGCAATACCGTAAAATAGCATTGTTGCAAATGCAATTTTACGGAAAGCATAAAAAGCTTTTTTCCAATGCTTCCATACAGGAGCAAAAAGTTGTTTCTGTTGCATATTTCTTTATTTATTTTTTTGAATGAACAATATGGTTTAAAACATCCTATTGGTTGCCCGATAGGATGTTTTAAACATTCAAGATAGATTCTTAAATCCTTTTAACATCCGGTCCGGCCGGGATTGAGATATTTGAAACGACAGAATACGCACGTTCAAAAACGATTGGTGTAACCGCCCCGAACTTATGTGCGAGACTGATTGAAGTATTTGATTGTGTGTTTATCATATTCATAACTTTATTATCTTAGCATATTTTTAAAAAAAGTCAAACTATTGTTTGGGGAAAACAAAAACACCCCGCGCCTGCGGGGTGTTTTTGTTTTATTTTGCGATATAAGGCATCAAACCCATGAAGCGTGATTGCTTTATAGCAAGAGCAAGCTTTCTTTGGTTCTTTGCAGTCATATTTGTCTTCTTTCGAGACAAGATACGTCCGTTCGGATTCACAAATTTTCGCAAGACATCAATATCTTTGTAGTCGATATGCTTGATGTTATTTGCTGAGAAATAATCTTGTTTCATAGTTTTTATAATTAATTTTTAAAACGGTATATCTTCGGCGTTTATGTCTTCAGATGGATATTCAATTGTATCTGGCTCTCCAGAATTTTTTGAAGGACCTTCTGATTTCGACAAATCTCCACTCGCACCCCCAGAACTTTTTGGACCAAATTGGAAATTTTCGACAACTATTTCAGTGCGATATTTCTTTTGACCATCCTGCTCCCAGCTTCTAGTTTGCAGACGTCCGTCTACATATAGAGAATTCCCTTTCTTGCAATACTGAGATATAAGCTCAGCTGGCTTACCGAAAGCCACTAAGTTGTGGTATTCAGTAGAATCTTGTTTTGCACCATTTGCATCTTTCCAAGATCTATTTGTTGCTAGACTAAAACTTGCAACTTTCACACCTGACGGAAGAGATTTTAGCTCAGGGTCTCTTGTTAGATTCCCAATGAGCATAGCTTTATTGAGATACATAATTATTTTTATACTTACTTAATAATTCGACGTAAACCTAATTTTCTATATTGTATAACAATTTACAAAACTTATCGTCTTTTATTCAGCAGCAACCATCTTCTCAATTTCTGCATCTACCTCCTCTTTGTTTATAGGAAGTTTTACTTCGTCTTCAGTAGAACGAGTCTTCTTTGCAGAATCTTTACCGAAAGGCTTCTTTGATATAAGAGTATTCTCGCGAATAGTCTTTATAGCCAAGAATCTTATTATCTCTTCGTTCATAGCAAGAAGCTTAGAGATTTCTTCGATCTTACTTGGATCAAGTTCAAATTTTACCCATCCAAAATAAGCCTTCAAAAACTTCTCTTTCTTGTTTGCGATTGTACGATCCATTCTGTATGCAAGATCGATTAGACGAGGATGATCTTCAGATATGAATACTCCCCCTCTTTCAGTTATCAAATCTTTGATTGCAGTAACTTTCGCTCCCAATTGCTCCTCAGCTATATGAGGCACAAAAAGATAAGATATTTCGTATACAGTTAATTTTTTTATTTCGTTTTCCATAATAAAAGCGCCGAAAGGCGCCCGAATTTAATTTCGTAAAAATCCCGCTTCGGACCAAGGAGCCACAGAGTCAGATCTGTGACTAACGGGATGTGCCCATACTAACAGGGCATAGTCTAAAAATCAAGCTTGAAAAACCTTTTAGAGTTTTCAATCAAAACATTCCGCACCTCCTCCTCATCTAGGCCTTTTATACGAGCAATTGCTTTATAAACCTCCTCTACCATCCATGGTTCGCAAGTTTTGCCTCTATAAGGCACTGGGGCTGCGTATGGGGCGTCTGTTTCGGCCATTATAGACTCTAGTGGCAAGAATCGGATCACCTCGTCATAGTCGCCCGAGAAAGTAACCGGCCCATCAAAACTCATAGTATGTCCGCCTTCGAGCGCTCTTTTAGCTACATCTACATTGCCCACAAAAAAGTGAAAATTGGCACGTACTCCTACTCCACCAAGAATATTCAAAACTTCTTCATATGCATCCATACTCCCCTTACTTGGACGAGAATGTATCATAAGCGGCTTACCGACTTTTTCTGCAAGTTCGATATGTTTTAAGAAAATTTCTTTTTGACGAACTTTTGATTCTTCACTCTCGTTTCGGAAATAATCCAAACCTGTCTCACCTATCGCAACAACTTTAGGATTTTTAGCGAGCTCTTCTAGCTCATCACTCCAAGACTCTTCATGATTTGGATGTATCCCAACTGTCGCATATAAAAAATCATTTTGTTCAGCAAGACGAATAGCTTCACGAGTTGTCGCAAGCTCTGTTCCAACTGTTATGGTCGCAACACCTTTTTCCTTCATCCGCTCTATCACTTCACTTTGGGTTTCCAAAAGTGGCGAAAGATTTAAGTGTGAATGTATATCTATATATCGTATTTGCATCCCTCTACTATCTCATAAAATTGAGCAAAAAGAAAAAGCCTGATTAATTTATCAGACTTTAAAAAATCACTGAGTGATTAATTCTTTTTTTCCTCTATATAGAAAAGAAAGAATTAATCCAAATACTATAGCTATTAAGCTAAAAATCCAAAAATCAAACCCTGTATATATGTTGTACATAAAAATATATGTTATGCATATAATTGGATAGAAATAAAATCTAATTCGATTTTTAGTAAAATTTTCATTAAATCTTTTATTAACTGCATATATATAGAATATAGTGCAAAGAATTAACAGAATCCAAACAATCAAATTTGAAGCTCCAAACGGCATAATACTATCCGTATTCACAGCTAAAAAAATTATTGTCAGTAATCCGATTATAAAACTTATAAAAATCATTCGTAAAGAGTGAGCTCTATATCCATACTTACTAATTAATAGAAAAAACATCGCAGAAAAAAAAGTTATCCCCAACAAAAAAATAAGATTCTCGAAAGCAAATTTATTTTTTATTTCTACAACTTCTTTTCCGATTACCCTTCCTTCCTTTTTATCCAAAAGTAAATTTAACTCGGTATTTACATATTTTCCAAAAAAACCATAGTCAGAAAAAGTTCGGGTTTCTGAAATTTTTTTATATGATATATACCCGTTTGTATAAATATTCCCCATTTGAAAATTATTTAAGTTCCATTTTGAATCAGATAGGACAAATGACTCTACTGGATACTCAAACGAGCGATTAATCGTACAATTATTGATGGAGTCACACGTCTTCTGGTCGAGTTGTATGTTATGGATATACCATATCTCATCCCTAACCCTTTTTATCTCTACTCCGAGCTCTTTTTTATCGAGAACCACTTCGGACATTGCAGAAAAATAAGCCAATATTGCTACAGCAAAGAACATAATTTTTTTCATAATAATCAATTTTATTTTACAAGATATTACAATATATAAATATTTTTGTCAAAAAGAAAAACCGGAACGATCCGGTTTTATACCTATATGGAGATAAAGTCTTCAGCTTTCCCATTTTTTGTAGCTTTCAATACTTTGAAGCCAACACCTTGTCCATGGATAATATGGAAATAGTATCCATTATATTCCACCAAGGACGTTGTGAATTCGTTGGGAGTATATTTATCCAACTTTCTTCTCAAATTAACTTCCTTTCCATTATCTTGAGCAAAATAGAAAGTTCGGTAAAGATTCTTATTTGGATGAGGTTCTATACCTTTGCTCATTAGCCTCCTCTTATAAGACTCATTATGAGCTTTTCTCAGGCGGTCCATCCACTCATCAAACCTATCCTTTTTAATTACATTTTTAATAAACTCCTTTTCCCAATTATCCCAGTCAAGTCTAGCTCTGCGTTTCCTGGCTTTTTCCAGAGATAAAATTTTCCTTAATGCCTTTTGTCCTTCTGGGCTATCTAAAAAGTCCAAGGTTTTACTAGCCGCTCTGTTAGAAAATTCACTTTTTTTCCCCATTACTAAAATTTTTTATCAGAATACCCCGACATACCCCAAAAGTCAAATCTACCCTACTCTCAAAAATAGAGGTTGTTCTGGTTTTTTATTTAGTCTTAAATTTTTTTCAATTTCTTTTGCTGTTTGTGGGAGCATAGGAATTATCATTTTTTGAATTTTCCAAAGTCTTTTAACGCACTCAGTTATTAAGTCTTTTCCTTTTTGTTCATCATCTTTAATTACTTGAAAAGGTTTATTTTCTTGAATAAATTTATCTGTCTCTGATATATGATGCCAAACTATATTCATAGCAAAACTTATATCAAAATTATCCATGGAAGAATTGAAGTCAGGAGCTCTGTCTATTCCATCATCCACAATAGGATCTTCTAAATACTTTTCAGAAAGTGTTAGTATTCGTGATGTCAGGTTCCCCAATCCATTTGCAAGACCGGCGTTGTATGCGTCTTTGAATCGCTCAAGAGTAAACGGAGAATCTTCGAAACTAGAAACTTCTTTTAGTAAGAAAAATCGCAACGCATCTACGCCATACTCACGAGCAATGTCTTTCGGGTCAACAGTGTTCCCTAGACTCTTACTCATCTTTACCCCACCATCTGCTGTTATGTGCCCGTTTACTATTATCTGGTGAGAGTTTGGTAAGTCTGCAGCCATAAGCATCGCCTGCCACATACTAGCCTGGAAGCGAGTATTGTCTTTACCACAATACTGAGTCGGTGTTCCGTTTTTCCAGTATTTTTCAAAAGTTTTCATATCAGTCGGATATCCAACGTTTGCTATATAGTTCACAAGCGCATCGAACCATACGTACATCACGTGCTCAGGATTACCAGGGACTTCTATTCCCCATGGCATTTTGGATTTAAGACGTGAAATAGAAAAATCTTCAAGTCCGCGCTCGACAAAAGCCCTCACTTCATTGAAACGAAAGTCTGGTATTACGAAGTTTGGATTTTTCTCATAAAAATTTTTCAACTTTTCAGTAAAGGCAGAATACTTGAAGAAATAGTTTTCTTCGTCTATAAGCTCTAGTTCCATATTTGAATGATCGGGACACTTACCATCTACAAGTTCTGAATCTGTCTTTTCGCTTTCACAACCAACGCAATACTTTGTCTGATAGTTTTTCAGATATATGTATCCATTTTTCTCTACCGTGCTCCAGAATTCTTGTGCGGCCTTTATATGTCGCTCGTCAGATGTTCTTATAAAATGAATATCGTTCTTTACTCCAAAAAGTTTTACTGATTCATAAAATTTTTCTACGTTTTCATCTACAAAAGTTTTTACATCTTTACCTTCGCTCTCAGCCTTTTTAAATATCTTGCTACCGTGCTCATCTGTGCCAGAATTGAAAAAAACTTCCTCACCTACAAGTTCATGATATCGAGCTACGGAATCCGCGCGGATAAATTCGAGCGCGTGCCCCATATGTAGTTCCGCGTTAACATACGGCAACGTTGTTGTTATGTAAAAAGGTTTAGACATTTTATACTTCGAGTTTTTTCTTTTCTAAGTCATCAAAAAATTGCAGGAGACAAACTGCGATCGGCACAGCAAGTAATATTCCCCAGAAACCAGCAAGAGTTGCACCAATCAATAGAGACAATATAACTATTAGCGGAGAAACCCCGACAACCTTCTTAACAATCATTGGAGCAAGTATGTATCCTTCGATCTGTTGGACTATTGTATAAAAAAGTATAACTATAACCGCAAGTGAAACTCCCCCGCTCATATATCCAAAGATAATTCCCGGGATTGCAGCCAATATTATTCCAAAAGGAATAAGTTCACATATAGCCGCCGCAAGAGCTAGCAAGAAGGCATATTCAACTCCCATCAGAGAGAGACCAACATAAGTAACTACTCCAATAATTAATCCCAAAAGTAATTGACCCTGAACCCAAAGTCCGATCTTGTGCTCTGTTCTCTGCCATAGACCGATCACATAAGCCTCTTTATTTTTAGGTGTAACTATTCGCAAAAAACTTTCTATACCCTTCTCTTGCATAGAAAGGTAAAAAGAAATAACTATAAGTAAAACTAGATTGAAAATTCCACCAAATAAAACAGATGCCGCGGTAAGGAAACCTCCTGATATACCCGCCACAAAAACCTGGATCTTTGATATTAGAGAAGTAAGAGAAATGTTGTGAGATATTCCAGAAACAATAGCCTTTGCTCCATCAACAGTTGAATCATCTTGGAAATTGGAAAGGAAGCTAGACGAAGGAAGGTAGTCGGCCATAAACCTGACTAGATTTGAAACTTCATTGGTGAACACAGGTAGAAATGCATAAAATATTGCAACAAGCAGAGCCAAGCCCAAGAAATATATACCGAGCACACTAAGAGTTCTATTCATACCAACAATACGATGCATCTTTTTAACCCCAGACTCAACAAAAGAAGCCACTACAATCGAAGCCAATAGGACCAGTACGATATCTTTTATCGCAAATATAAAAAGTATAAAAAGCACAATAAGTGCCGCATTTACTAGACTGCGAAAACTTATATGTACACTAATTTCTTTATTGTGTTCGCTCATAAGAGCATAATAGCACTTAGACTATGTCTTTGCTAGAAATGTAGGCCTTTTTCCAAAAACTTACTATCTTTGAAAGGCCCTATCAATGCTAGGTTTAGATGTTTGTCGATAAATATTTTTTTAGCCATATTGCGCACATCTTCCTTGCTGACTTTTCTGATTTTACGCTCCATGCTTTCCAGTTCTTCGAGCTTCTTCCTCATCACCTCTTGTCCGCCGAAAAACATCGCATATGCATCAGTAGACTCGAGTTCAAGCTTCATGGTACCTACTATGTATTCTTTTACTTTATTCAACTCATCGTCACTGACTAGATTTTCTTTCAAGTCGATGCATTCTTTTAGGATCTCACGCACCACTTCCTCTACACGAGCATTTGTAACTCCAGCTCTGATTTCAAAATATCCATGATCCGTATACGCATCATTGTCTGACTTTACATAATACGTAACACCCATCTCTTCGCGAAGTTTTATAAATAGTCTAGATGACATACCTCCACCAAGTATAGTCGCAAGGACTGCCAATGAGGCATTGTTTTTACTATAAGCATTTTCAGTTCGAACACCCAACACAAGATGTGTCTGATCTGTAGCTTTGTATTTCAAAAGAATTTTTGGTGCAGATTGGCGCTCAATTACTTTTTTCTTTGTAGACTTTTTTGTATTTTTTAATTTTGCAAAAACTTTTTTAGCTTCACTTAGCATCTCACTCTCAGTTACGCTTCCTGCAATCACTACTGTTGTTGCAGAAGGAACATAATGCGCTTTTTTATAATTTACAAAATCTTTTCTTTTCATTGCTCGAACATTTTCGCGAGTTCCTGCAATACACCAACCTGCTGGTTGGTCACCGTATAGAAGTTCCATAAACAAATCTTGCACATGACGTTGAGGCATATCCTCATACATATTGATCTCCTCTACTATCACACCTTTTTCCTTTTCCATCTCTCCTTCTGGAAAAGTTGAATTCAGATATATGTCACTAACTACATCAAAAACTTGTTTGAAATGCTTTGAATCTGCCTTGGCGTAGTAACCGGTATATTCTTGTGAAGTAAAGGCGTTGTACTGACTACCTAGAGCATCAAGCTCGTGTGATATAGCGCGAGCTGAGGGACGTCTCTCTGTACCCTTGAAGCACATATGCTCAAGGAAGTGAGATAGGCCATTATTGGCCTTGTTTTCGTATTTTGAGCCTGTTTCTACGAGCACTAGTACTGTTACGGTCGGATTGTCTTTCATCGGGATAGTGATAACCCTGAGGCCATTGCCTAGCTTTGTGCGTTTTATTTTCATACCTAGAATAATACCAGAAAATAAGGGTTTTTGCCTATATATTTGACTTTAAAGGGTAAACATGCTATAATATTGACAAATCGATATAAAATTATGAAGTTTATACAGGCTCTTTTAATTCCGGCTTTGATCTCGATCGCCATGTGCAGTTGCACAAAAGAAGAGATTATTGTGGTTGGAGACTATGTGTCTCCTGTTGGAGAAACCAAAATCGAACTCGCAGAATTACCTGTGGGCAAGGTATATGGTTACCTCGAAAACCAGAATGGTGAGGAGTTCATGGCTGAATTCCTCGTACCGGACACATTAATAGCCGGTATTGCAGAAGCCCTCCATAACGGAGAAGAGGTGTTGATAAAATATCTCTCCATCGACCAGTCCTATGTAGAGGACGAATCCGGGATGTTCTCGGAGGAGCACGATATAGTGTTGGCCGAAGGCAACCTCGAAGTGTCCAACTTCAAGGTCATCGAGTAAAAATATTTTAGGACATTGTGAGCCGCAGGATTTGTTTCCTGCGGTTTTTTATTTTCTATATAGCAAAAAATTAAACATTGTGGTATAAAAACAAAAAAGTTACTTAATGAAGAAGATAATAACCCTCCTTACGTTTATTTGCTTATTTAGCGAAGTTATCAAATCTCAAAATTCTATATCCTGCCCTACATTTCTAAAGAGTGAAAAGAGCGGGCTCAGTCCATGGCAGAAATATACAGTTAAAACAGGTCTGGTATTTATTGCTGGAGCAAGCGATGGTGTGAGTCAAACACTAGCATTTCATTACGAATATTTTCAAAATGACTTCCCAGATGCTCCACAAAACTACTGGAATCCAGACAGCAGCTGGTATAACAAGTGGGCAAATGGTGACCCCAACCAAGGTGAGGCGTTTCCAGGAAGCTCCACAATGTTCGTCTGGACAACTGACGGATACCATTTATTTAGAACAATCTCGAAGACCTCGTTGGTTTCGGGAATATGTTTTGGAACAGTGGTAAATGTATATGACCAAAAAAAATGGTGGATATATTTAACGGACTTCGTATTATATTCCGTCGCATATTCCGCAGGATTTCATCTAACATACACACTCATGTTTGGTAAACCAACGGAGTAAAAATAAACCACAGAATTTTCTGTGGTTTTTGTTTTCATTGACATTGGAGACGCTCAAGAGTTTAATTAAGAAAAGACTGTATTATGAAAATAAATTTGGTTTTACTTGCCACAATGGTACTACTTCCCTTTTTGGCAAAAAGCCAAAAAGAAGATTCTTTGAAAACAGAAAAAGTTTATATAGATTATACTTTTGGCCATATTCAAAATAGAACTTTTGTTGGATTGAAAAATGACTTTGACAACCAAAAAATATTTTTTGGTGACAATATTGAAGCTTCCTTCGACCTAAAAAATCCGCATTTTGGAATTGGAGCAAATATGATGGTCTATAAAAAAATCGATGCTGTGTTTTTTGAAACAAAAAAAGAGTTTAGTGTAGCACTCGCAACTTTTACTTATTCTCCTTTTATTACAGAAAACTTTTTAATAAGAGTGGGAATTGGTAGTACTTCAAAACAAGATATTGCGAGCTCTTACTCTGCTAGATATCTGATAGATTCTATATTCCCTTCTGGAAGTATATTTTTTGAAGGAAACGCAGTATTACTAGGCGACGACCTAGATTACAACGCGCTAGCCTTTATAGCTAAAAATGGATATTTCGTTGGAGGGTACTATACAAACAACGGAGTGAGTGGAGTATGCTTTGGGGCGATCGAGCAGTGGATGATGTTAAAGATTGTTCTTTGGAATGATCGAATCGAAGGAAGGAACATGTTCTCAAATGCATTCCAACTAGACCTAACTTTCCCACTAGTTAGAAAAACACCTAAATTGATTTACAAATAAAAAAACCCGCATTCGCAAAATTTAAAGCGAAGCGGGTTTTATTTTTTTTATACCAATCTTTCTTTTATATAAGAAACGAGCTCATCTATTGATACACGTTCCTGTTTGCCAGTATCGCGATCACGAATAGTAACTGTGTTCAATAAATCTGGATTTTCACCTAAAGTATCGAAGTCTATAACAATACACCATGGAGTACCAATCTCGTCTTGTCTACGATAACGCTTGCCGATGTTTCCATTGTCATCGTATGCCACTCTTCCAAATTCCTTCTTCAACATACTGAAAACTTCTCTAGATTTATCTACAAGTTCAGGCTTATTTTTCAAAAGTGGCGATACAGCACATACAATAGGAGCAATACTTGGTTTTAATTTTAAATATTCTCGCACTTCTCCATTCATTTCATCTTCTGTGTACGCAGAAAGTAATACCGCTAAAAATGCTCTGTCTGCACCAAAAGAAGGTTCAATACAGTGAGGTGTAATCTTCCCACCCCCTTCTTCATCTATATATTCAAGTTTATGAGTCTTCAGATCGTAATCAGTTCTGTATGCTAAGCCGAAAAGTTCTTTCCTACCAAAAGGATAATCAAACTCGAAGTCTACAGTTTTTTTAGAATAAAAAGCTCTATCTTCATCGCTTACAAGTAGCTCATGAGTTTTTGCTGTGTCTATCCCAACCTCATTCATCCATTCAATCATAGCGCCTTTCCAAAAATCAAAAGTCTTTTCCCAGTCTTCTTCACGAACAAAATATTCTATTTCCATTTGTTCAAATTCACGCTGACGAAAAAGAAAATCTCGTGGAGTAATCTCATTTCGAAAAGCCTTACCTATCTGAGCAATACCGAAAGGAAGCTTTGGATGATATGCGTCTACTACATTTTTGAAGTTTACAAATATTCCCTGAGCTGTTTCTGGACGAAGGTATGATATAGCAGAAGAATCTTCTGAGGCTCCAACTTTTGTTTGAAACATCATATTGAATTGTTTTGGTTCACTTAATTTACCATCACATTCTGCGCATTTTTCTTTATCTTCTATTTGGTCTGCACGAAAACGTCTCTTACATTTTTCGCACTCAACCATCGGATCAGCAAAATTGTCTACATGGCCTGTAGCTTGCCAGACTTCTTGGCGCATAAGTATTGCAGCGCGAATACCATACATATCTTCACGATTTGAAACAAATTTTTTCCACCAAGAATCTTTTATATTATTCAGAAGTTCCGCACCTAAATGTCCGTAATCGTAAGTCCCCGCAAGTCCTCCATACACTTCAGATCCTTGAAACACAAAACCACGGCGCTTGCAGAGCGAAATTATCTTTTCCATCAAATTGTCTTCTTGTTTATTTTCCATATATATTAAGGAGTTACCTTACCCATTCCAGTTATAAAATTATTATCATTATACAGGGCTGTAGTCAATGCAGAGCGAGAACTACGAATTATTGTGTCAGTAAATGAATCTGTACCCGTAAGAACAGTTTCTAGGATAATTTGTGGAGTAGTATCTATCTGACTAGTAGATGGAGTAAGAGCTATTTTGAAAGAACCTTCTCGAATAGTCTTAGTTAGTCCTGTGCCAGATAAAACATTGCCAAGTTTCCATGTGACTGTCCGGGTTGTATCATCGTATATTATATTTTCACTAGCAGGATAAGTAGCTCCAGCATACTTAACATAAGTAGGCAAAACTGCTTTTGCTTCTGCGCCCGTTACATCAGAGGATGAGTTTGTAACTGACCAAGTTATTGTATAAGTAGTCTCCTGTTCTGCGCGAGGTGGCATAGGCCCTGTGTTTACAAAAGGACCTTGAAAATACAGAGCCTTACCCGCAACTTGTAAATCGGTTGCAACCTTAACTGTTCTTTTTTGAAAATTAGTAACTTCTGTAACTAGCCCACCAAGTGAAGGTTGTTTACCTTTTATACTAATCTCCACAATTATAGAAGGACTTTCAAGTAATGTATTCCCGGAATATAGAGGGACAGAAGATAGATCAAATGAAACAGTTCCACTATCTCCAGGCTCAACAGCTACAAATCCGTTTGTAGTGCTTTTATCCCAAATAATTTTATTATTCAAAGAATCATAAAAACCACTTCCAAGAGTCAGTGAATTCTCGTCATAGGCATTGCCTGTTATTTTTGCAGTCATCTCTAGATCAGTAACACGTGTAGGAAGATTGTTTTTCCAATTTATTTCAAATTCAATATCTTTACCGCCAGAAACTATTACGTCTTCTGAGTTTGATCCGTTTATAAACAACTCTGTTTCAAGAAAAGGTTTCTTGATTAAAATGATATGTGAGAGTGATGTATAGGTAACACCTAAAGAAGTTAAGTTATCCGCGGAAGCTTCTCCTACATAAACCCTAAAGGCGCGCTCTTCGCCATCCTGACCATTTAGAGAACCTTTTATAGTCACAGTCTTTTCCATACCAGAAGATATGTCTCCAAGTTCCCAAACATTGTCTAGTGAGGCTGGCGCAGGAGTGGAGTCACTAAATCTAAATCCTGATGGCTACTCAACGCGCATCAGCATATTTTCAGCACTTTTCTCTGCACTGGAAGCAACTTTCATAACTAGGGTTATGTCTTGATTTGAAGCACTCTCTGTAGGAGCATCAATAGATAAAGTTACAGGGGCAGAATTTATTGTTACGGGGAAATTTATATCTTTCACAAAAATTGCACTAGATCCTTGGATTCTATATTCAAGAGAAACTTTTACATCTTTTATACTACCCTGCTCTCCAAACAAAACTACTTTTATATTTTCTCCGTGTGTGCGTCCAGAATCTATAGTACCTATGTTTATTCTAGGCAACCTCACGATATCACTACCAGAAACAGTCGCTCCGCCTTTTGGATATTCAACCAACAAATCTGCGAGTTCAAGAGGTACAGAATTTCTATTTGTAATTTCAATCTGTAAAGATAGCTCTTCTCCGCCTTCTGCAAACGAATTACCTAAAACTACTATATCTATGTTGTCATTTGAAACAGTCGCAGGTCCACCAAAAAGTTTATATCCAGCAAAAACCAAAGACCCTAATAGGACAATTAGAGAGTAGATAAAAATTTTTTTAAAAAAAGATGGTTTCATTGAATCGGTGAGGGAATTTATTTTTGAAATATTAATTTTACTAGAAACAGGATCCGCGTCACTCCCCCAAGTCGGAGATACGGCAAAATCTTTTTTATGCAACACACTAGAAGATTTCTTGTTTACAACAGAATCGTCTTTTGTATATAAGTGTTTTTCAAGCTCATTTAAGCTATTTGGAGCTTCATCTCTTTTATCCATGTAGAAAATTATAGCACAGTGAAGTATGTGTGGTCGATAAATTAGAGATGACTCTCTTTTAGAGCTCGATTGATCTCAAACAATATAGTTTTCTTTTCAAGCTTCTGATAGATTTCTCTGTTTGGATCAAATACATCATCCAAAATTGGAGCAAATTTTTCGACATCACCAATATACCCAAGATGATGAAGAATGCGCAAAACCAAAACCAATTCCGTTTTTTGTTTGTTTTCTATGCTTAAATTTTCTTGATTATAAAAACGTAGGCCAAAAAGTAGGTCTTCAAAAATTTTTTCATTTTTCTCTTCCCCTGCGCACAGGCGTATAACTAAAGAAGCAATTTGTTTTATCGTAGAAAAAGCCTGTAAATCTCTATAAGTATGACTAAAAGACTCTCTAGCAACGGCTGTTGTTACTCTCCATACATCTTTGCCTCTAACAAGATCGATTTCAGCATATGAATAATCCTGTAAAGCATATCGAAGCTTGGAACTCTCCTTGCGTATACTTTGCACCCTTGCACTAATTAAACCCAGCTCACGTGTATATAAATACAAGGTCTTGTTTGATTCACCAAGATTTTTACTACCTAGAATGATTGCGTGGGTGTGGTGTATATGATGCATATATTAGAAAATAATAATCAGACACAGAAAAATATTACCAGGAATTGTATTTATTGTCTGATTCTTCAAAAGTATCTTCGAGCTCTTTATGATGTGTATCTAAAAAATCTGAAATATTATCTTGATGCAGAGTTTCTCTATCGATATATTTTTCTTTGTCTTTCATATCCCCAAAAACTAAATCTTGTTTCGATTTTGCAAGCTCTCCTCTATAAGCTCTTTCAATTTTCTTTGGGTCAGATTTGTTTAGTGTTTTTAAATTTTCTAATCTTTTTGAATGATGCCTCACTTTTTCTCTCCAACCATCATTGCCACTATTAGGAGCCAGTGGTTGCCTTAAAAGACCCAAGTGAGACGCTTCAATCTTGTCCATTTCTGATAAATTATCGTCGGGCTTAATTTCCTCTTCAATTTTTTCTTTTTCTTCAGATCCAGCTTTTTTAGCATTATAAAAAGCCCTGTCATACGGATCATCCATATCAAGATAATGACCTTCAAAATAAAATGCAGATTTTTTCTGTTCAGTGTTTTCCAAACTTACTCTGTCATCTTCAAGTTCCCCTACATAAATATCTGCATTACTATGAGCACTTAGACCTTCCCCATACCTTTTCCAGGAGTCATCTGCTTGGTCATGAACTTCGTCTATTGGAACATATTTATGTTTGTGGTGTTTCGGTTCTGGGTCTTCCTCAGACTGCTCTGGTAGGAAAGACTTTGAGATAAAATTTTTCATATACCTTATTATATCAGTCAAAAAAATAAAGGAAAACCGCTCATAGAGCGGTTTTTTTATCATACACCTATTGGTTTCTGATCTATTTTTTGAGATTTCTTTTCAGCCGGAACTTTGTAGTTCCGATAAATAATTGTAACTACCATTGCTCCCCAGAGAAATAATATAGAAACAAGATCTAAATTGACATACAAAGAGGATTGCAGTCCTAAAAAGTCTACGAACCTAAAAAATAAAATCATAAACAAAAAGAATACAATCCCAGCAGATAGACTTACTTTGTCATAAGCCTTTCTATTTCTAACACCAAATATTCCGTTGGAAGAAAACCTATCAGATACCCATAGTACAATAAAAGACCAAATAAATATTGCGATCCAGACATTGTATTGTCCTTTTGCTAATTCTCGACCAACTTCGTTGGTATAAATAGTATTCCAACCTTTATTGAAATTGTACGACTTTTCGTATCGTATATTCCAAACTTTTTTTGGGAAAATAGGTAATCCTAAAACTTTGGCGTATTCTCGCTCTCTTTCTACAAAAGTTACGACGAGTTGCTCACCTTGATTTTTGAACAAAAATGCTGCATCTTCTGCCGAAATATATTTTGGCTTAGTCCTGATGATATACCTTGGTACACCATATTCAGGGTCCAATTCTGCCGAAGCAGAAGTAACTAAAAACAGAAAAAATAAGAGGGTTGTTACTGTTTTTTTCATAGTACTTTTTTTATCAAAGTACTCTAAAAAGATATGCTTGTCAATCTATTTGGAATCTATATTTATAGGGTGGTATTTGCGCCAGTATTTTCTCCATGGAGTGTAGAGTAGGAATATGAGTACACCAGCGAGCGCTGAGTATGCACCGAGAATTAGAAAATATAAAAACCAGCAAAGTTCTTTCGCATAAAAATAATAATTGAGTTTGTAATAACAGTGTACATCGGCAATACTTGTTGTCTTTTTCTTGTGCTCTTCCCGCTCCTCGAGGCGACTAGCAATAGATGTGTGACAAAATGTGAAAAATACTGCGAGTACACCGAGCCACTCGATCGGACCTTTTCCTGAAACTGCTCCGACAAAAAGCAGAGCAATCAAAACAAAAGCATATTCAACATGGTATGTTCTACATTTAAAAATAGACTTTATTTCTTCGACTGTCCTGATTAGAAGTGGGGTATGTTTCATACTATTTCATCATTTCTCTTAATACATCTAATGCTTCCGGAAGTTCGCGCACATTATCTAATCCTGTAAAATGACCTCGCTCGTGAAGCGTGATAGTTTCCGCATTCAATTCTTTTTCAAGTAAAATTTTATTTTCTGTGAGCAATACATACGGATCATTGTCGGAAAAAATACCTGCGATTTTATCAGTGTGTATACGGATGTGATTGAAACTGATCGGAGTTTTTAACCAAGGTGTCGCAATATCTGGAGATTCTCCATCATCTAGACTCTCTAAGGTGAATACAAACCACGGTGCAATAAGTAAAATACCTCCGATTTTTATATTCTCTGGGAGAGTTGCAATATATCGAAGCGTCGTCTGACAGCCCACACTGTGTCCGACAAAATAAGTATCTTCATCTGGGAGCCCTACTGAATTTCCTAGTGCAGGAACCCAGTCT
This sequence comes from Candidatus Nomurabacteria bacterium, assembly GCA_016699365.1. Taxonomy (NCBI): domain Bacteria; phylum Candidatus Nomuraibacteriota; species Candidatus Nomurabacteria bacterium. The sequence goes on from CP064973.1 coordinate 181,131, forward strand.
TCTATTGTCGGTGTATCAGGATGTGGCATAAGAGGCGCTATGACCTCGCAACCCTCGCTTTCCATAGATTCCCTGATCCATTTGAGCATTGACTCATCAGGACTACCACCCCAACCGTGTGCAATTATGATTCTTTTCATATTAGTTTATTCTAATCTTTTCCTCACCATCTCCAAATGTGATATCCGAAACTCCTGCGGTCTTTTTCAAATCTTCTTCAAACCCTTGAACTGTTTCCTTGTATTCATTTGCAAGCGTAAGCTTAATAACATCACTAGGTTTCAAGCCTTTTTCTTTTCGCATGTCTTGGATAGAGCGGAGTAGCTCACGATAGTCTCCTTCACGTTTTAGTTCGGGAGTTATATTTGTGTCGAATGAAACTTCACTTCCAACTTCAACATCTTTTACATTTAGCTCGTCTTTTATTATTTCTACAAACTCAGAAGATAATTTTTCTTTTACAAAGAAAGTAGCGAGTGGCTGTCTTAGAGGAATATTTAATTTTTTTCGAATAGAATTTCCTTCAGTACAAAGATCTCGAACTTTTTGCATCTCTGATATTATTTCTTTATTTATTTTTCCTGCTTTTGGCCAATCACACAAATGAACTGACTCGACATCACTCTCAAGTTTCAATTTCTGCCACATGTCCTCTGCACTAAATGGTGCAAATGGTGCAATAATTTTCGCCAATGTTTTTAATACAACATACATAGTCATCTTTGCTGAAAGTGACCCGTCTTTCAATCTGTCTCGTGAACGGCGAAGGTACCAAGTCGAAAAGTCGTCGATAAAGTCGCGTGTTGCACGCACAGGTTCGAGAAGCTTGAAATTGTCTAGGTTATTTGTTGAAAGTTCTACAAGCTGGTCTAGCCTAGCGAGAATCCATTGATCCAAAACAATTGTTGTAGATCTAACTTCTTTTTCTGCATCTATCTCAGCATCTCTTTCTCGATAAAGTTCATAGAAAGCTAGTACGTTGTATAGAAGTCCGAAGAACTTACGATGAAGATCAAGCACTGTTTTCTCGTCGAAGTTTTTTGAGTCTCCTGGCTGGTTTACAGAATACATCCACAATCTGAGTGTATCTGCACCATACTTCTCTATCATCTCCCAAGGCTCCACGATGTTGCCAAGTGACTTACTCATTTTCTTGCCCTCTGCGTCTAGGATGTGCCCAAGACAGATTACATTCTTGTATGCCTTGCCAGTGCCCATAAGCGCTCCTATGGCGTGAAGTGTATAGAACCACCCTCGAGTCTGGTCGATGGCCTCACAGATGAAATCTGCTGGATAACCACGAGTCTTTTTGAAGAATCCTTTTTAGGCTGAAAAACATTTTTGTCATTTCCAAATGGATAGTTGTCTTGCGCGAAAGGCATCGCACCAGAGTCGAACCACACATCCATAACCTCTTTTACACGCTTGAACTTTTTACCGTCTTTTTCTAATTCAACAGAGTCGATAAATGGCTTATGTAAGTCGAGTTCAAAGTTTTCGTTGTGAGGAAGAGGAGTAAAATCTAATTTTCTAAATTCTCCATTTTGTAAATATCTATATTCGCTTTCTTTTTGAACTATTCTTAAAGATTCTTCTGGTGTATATCCGCTTGCACCAGAAAAGAGTAGCCATGCTGGCCCACCATGTGTGACTATAAGAATATTTTTTCCAGCATATTTACTATCTAGTTCATACAGAAAATTTGTTACTCTTTTCTTTATTTCATTATGAGATTCCCCTCCAGGCATTTTCTTATCGAAATTTTCTGGTATTTTAGGTAAAGCTTTGTGGAATTCTGACCATTTTGTTCCACCAAAATCTCCAGGATTAAATTCTCCCAGCTCATCATGATAAGAAATACTTTTTTCATCTAACCCTAGAACATCTTTTACAATACTAGATGTTTCTTTGGTTCTGATAAATGGCGAAGAAACAATAAAATCTATTTTTTCAGACTTCAACATCTCTGCATATTTTTTTACCTGCAGCTTACCATTTTCATTTATATGGTCTTTTGCATCTTTATTTACACTTATTGAACCAGTTAGATTATTGTCAGATTCTCCATGCCGCATTACAAAATATTTATTTCCACTTTTCTTTGTATATTTCTTGAGTGTATCGACAGAGTCGACAACTATTCGCTCGCCGTCTTCTGCCTCCCATATCGGAAGTGGGGTTCCCCAATACCGCTCACGAGATATCGCCCAGTCTTTTACTTCACGAAGCCATTCACCAAAACGTCCGTCTTTTATATGACTTGGTTCCCATTTAATACTATCGTTTTCTTTAAGTAATTGATTCCTGAGTTTTGACATTCCGATATACCAAGAATCCCGCGCATAATATATAAGCGGAGTTTTGCATCTCCAGCAGTGTGGATATGAGTGCTCGTATTTTTCTTTCTTGAATAGAAGCCCCCGGTGTGCGAGGTCCTTAATGATATCTATCGCAACTTCTTCATCCTTTACAAATCGTCCTGACAGAAAATCCATACCTTCCAAGAAATGTCCATCTTCTTTTACCAAATGGAACTTCGGCATACCGACTTTTGTTCCGAGTTCGAAGTCTACTTGTCCGTACATGACTGCGGTGTGCACCAAACCTGTTCCGTCAGTAGTTGTAACGAAGTCTGCAGAATGCACTTTGTATGCATTTTTCATATCTATATCTTTTGGAGCAAGATTTTTGAAATACGAATACAGTGATTCATATGATAATCCAACAAATGCTTTGCCTTTCAATTCCTCTATGATTTCATATTCACCTTCGACTATAGAGAGTCTTTCTTTAGCAAGAATCAGAATATCGTTTTCTTTTTTTATTTTTACATAATCGATATTCTCCCCCACCGCAAGACCTACGTTTCCCGGAAGTGTCCACGGAGTTGTAGTCCATGCTAGAAAATATGTATTCTCCTGACCAACAACTTTAAACTTTGCAGTCACCGATAAATCTTTGTCATCTTGATATCCTTGTGCGAGCTCATGCGAAGAAAGTGCAGTTCCACAACGTGGACACCAAGGAAGAACTTTGTAGTCTTTGTATAAAAGTTTTTTCTTTTCTGTTTCTGCCAAAATATTCCACACAGATTCGATATATGAATTGTGATACGTGACATATGGATTCTTGTGGTCCACCCAGTATGCAACACGGTCAGTGAACTTTTCCCATTCGTCGATATATTTCCAGACAGATTCACGGCACTTCTGATTGAATTTCTCTACACCATATTCCTCGATTTCCTTTTTGGATTTGAGACCCAGTTCTTTCTCGACCTGGAGCTCCACAGGAAGTCCATGTGTGTCCCAGCCACCTTTGCGACGAACATGGTACCCTCGCATAGTTTTGTATCGAGGTATAGCATCTTTGAAACAGCGAGGTTCGAGATGGTGCAGTCCTGGCATACCGTTTGCAGTCGGAGGTCCGTCGAAGAATACGAACTCCCCTTCTGGAGAATCCTTTGCAAGGGTTTTACTGAAAATATCTTTCTCCTGCCACAATTTCAAAACTGCTTCTTCTCTTAAAGCTGATTCGGATTTATTTGGTTTTTGGTTTTCTTCTGACATATTGACAAATTATATTATAGATGGTAATTTTAAAAAAAATATTGTATGAAACATATTATAAATTTCATCTTTGGCACAATTGGCGGCATAATAATTACACTGCTTATTGTAGGAGTAACAGCTTTATTTGATGATCAAATGAAAAAAGTTCCTTGGGAAGCAGTCCTCTTTGAAGGAATAATAATGGGTATACTTTTTGCCATATCAAGATACTTTAGTGATAAAGATGACAAAAAGAATGATCCACATGTATTCTAAACAAAAAACTCGTCCTAAAATTACGACAAAAGTCATAATTCAAGGACGAGTTTCTTTTTTTATCCAAGAAATCGTGGTACCACCTCGGTTCCCCTTTCGGGCTTATTACAGCTTTTACGGGCTTGCCCGCTGGGGTCTACTTAATTTCTTCCCAGAGCATTGGAGTTGATATCTCCTAATCGCGCTTATACACTTATACTATATAAAATGAGAAAAAATGCAATAAAACAAAACCCCGGAATTCCGGGGTTTTAAATTTCAATTCAATTTGGGGTAAAGCGAACGCCAAGCTATTTCTGCAGATTTATCAGTAATCAATAAATTGTCATTGTTGTCGAAATACAATTCATGCCACAGATCAAACGCATACTCATCATCATCTGAAGCAAGGAATAAATCAAATAAATGCTTTGCTCCTGGTACGCCAACTGGTTTTTTTAAAAGTTCATATTTTGATTTAAAAAATCTTTTTAAATCTTCAGCAGATAGAAACTGAGCTGAAGTTCTTTTAAATTCTTTCTCGAGCTCATCGATTTCAGTCTGTGTGTATAATTTTTCCATAATTCTACGATTTCCGAAACTATATATCCTGGCGCACATTAAGTCAACAGTGTTACAATAGCTACATGGATCTCTTGTCTTTTTCTCAAAATATACTTGGATATATAACTAATCCTGAAAATATAATTTTTGTTTTTTGGGTGATTGTACTTATAGTTATATTTATATCTCTAATTATGATACTTCATTGGAAACAATATGCTGAAAATATATTAGGCGGTATTGTTTTGTTTACTGTCTACGGAATCGGAGTATTTATATTAATCAGTAATATTTATCAAAAATTACAAACATTTATCGGTGTATGAAATTAAATCCTGGAGAAAAGAAAATAGCAGTATTTCGCAAACATTGGTTTTATCTCGGACTAGAGGCTCTGATGTTTGCACTAATCGCAATACTTCCCTACCTGATGGTATATTTTGGTGGGATATACTTCGATATTTCTATCCCCGAGCGGTTTGTGCCTCTGTATGAACTCTTTTATAGTCTGTGGCTGGTGTTTGTATGGGTTGGATTCTTTGTTTCGATCACAAACTATCTACTTGATATATGGATACTCACATCTGAGCGACTCATAGATGTGGAACAGTTTGGACTTTTTTCTCGTAGAATATCTACTCTGCAGATTGATAAAATACAGGATGTGACCGTAGCTGTATCTGGAATAATTGAGGAGATTATCAGTAGTGGAAATGTTTCTGTACAAACTGCTGGTGAAACTCATGAGTTCCATATACCACACGCTCAGAATCCTGAAAAAATGAAGGAGAGAATACTGACTGTAGTTCGAGTAAAAGCCAACGAAATAAAAACTGTTAGAATAGAAAATTAGAAAAACCACCCATTAAAAAGGTGGTTTTATTTTTTAAAACAGAAAAAGTTCGTACGAGCACATAGAGTTGTAACTATGCGTATCGACAACCTTCTGTTGGTCTTCGAACCCGTAGATTATTCTGTAGCCATATGTAACAGGTGTACTGTTAGATGTTATAAGCATGATTGATTTTATCTTGTGGTCGTTTGTGGCGACAAGATTGTATCGGCGTACCTCATGCAGCATATCATTCCAATAAATATGTTTCTGCGGATTGTCTGTGGTCATGGTAAGTCCATCTGGATGACGAGGATTTTCGGTGTAAAATATCTCGTCTAGAGTGGCCATCACAATCTCTTTTTTTATTTTCGCATCTCTTGCAAAGATGGATTTTTTGAAAAAAATAAGTGTGACTATTCCAAAACCAATAGTTGCAATTATAGGCAACAACAACTGCTGTATATTTTCCGCAAGTGTAAAATTATTTAGGGATATACATGTTAAAACCAGGGCTACTAACCCAATGAAAAGGTTATTCCTTTCATTTTTTGTGAGAGGGTTTTTTTCCTCAATCCGAGCTTTTTCGATTTGATTCATTTTTTGTTTTTTTTGGTGAACTTTATCAGTGTTATATTAACACATAATATGATTTTAGTCCAATATTAAAACCGTCTCACAAATGTGGGACGGTTTTTAGGTCTAATATTCTGTTTCTAGGGGTTCTAGCTTTTCATCTATAATACCCCCTTCGATAAGCTCCTCCTTGTAACGCTCCCAGAAGGAACGAAGGAAAGTAACTCTCTTTTGGGCAAGTCTTTTGCCTTCGTTTGTACTCATTGTTTTAGCTACAACAAAAAGTCTTTTCTTAAACAATTCTATGCTTGCACCAACTTTTTCGGTTACTTCACCTGCACACAGAGGATCAAGCGGATTATAAAACGGCCTGTTCATCTCTCCACCAGAACTAAAAGTACGCATAATAGCAAGAGCTCCAACACTTTCAAGCTTGTCTGCGTCTTGTAAAATTGCGGATTCCCAGGTAGATGGTTCAATGCCGTTTGAAAAAGAGCATTCTTGTATGCAATCTTTGACTCTTTTTATTTTTATCTCTGGGTATCCAGGGACACTTTTTAGTAAGACTTCCGCCAAGTCCGCGCTCTTACTAGGTGCAAGATTGTTCCTTGGGTCATCCTTACGGAAAATTACCGAGTCGTGAAAAATAAGTGCGGGGATCAAAATATCATAATCAGTTACTTGTATTGTCTCGCTCTTTGCTATTCGCATTCCGAGGTTAAATACACGCCGCATATGCTCAAGATCATGAGATTTGTCATGTTCGCCTATGTGAGGCATAAGCAATCTAAAACAATCAATCATCAATTTGTTTTTGTCCATTTAAATAACTTTTTTAGAACAATAACAGATTGTGCCGAATTAGTCTACATTTTTTCTGGAGCTTTTATGCCTAAGATATATAAACCGTTCTTTTGAATTGTCGCAAAGGCACTTGTTATCATGACTTTATAGCCACTTGTTTTGTCTGTGTCATCCACTATCTGAGTCTCGGCATAAAAAGAATTGAAACTGCGAGCAAGCTCTACCAAATATGAAGCAATCGCATGTGGAGCGTATTCTTTGTAAGCCATTGCCACAACTTCTGGGAATCTGTACAACAGTCTTTCTATCTCAAAAATACTTTCTGTAGGACTATCGGCGGAAATTTCTATAGAAGCCGTTTTTGCCTTTTCTATAATTGACCTAGCGCGAGCATGAGAATAGGAAAGATATGGCCCTGAATCACCTTCAAAAGAAAGTGATTTATCAAAATCAAAAATTATATCTCTACCTGTCGCTTGTTTTAAGACGGAATATTTCAAAGCTGAAACTGCAATATCATTCACAAGATTTTTGTCTTCTGCTCTGTTACTCTCTTTCATTTTTTCTGCTACTTTTTCTCCAATATCAGAAAGCAAGGAATCCCCCGTTACTACATCTCCAGTACGAGAAGACATCTTACCTGTAGGAAGACGGAGCATCCCGTGGGATATATGTTTGGTTTTTTTGGCTAAGTCTGGAAATACTTGATTCATTGCTTCGAGTAACACACGAAAATAGTCATTGATCTCATTGCCTGTTACTACGATTGATTCATCGTAGCCGTAAGTATCAAATTTAATCTTTGAAAGACCCAATTCTTTTGCTTCGTATGTTGGAAGACCTTGGGAATTTATAAAAACACGAGTATGGAGTTTTGGGTTATATTTCTCGCCCTTAAAAACAATCGCACCATTTTCACCATTTTCAAAAACCCCGTTTTCTATGTTGGACAAAACTATATCTTTACCAAATTCTCCAGTTTTACTTTCAAAGAAATAAAAATCAAATTTTGTTCCAAGCTTTTTATATATCTCTTCAAAATATTCCAAACTCTTTGCTCTTCCAAGGTCATAGAATCTATTTATTTCAGAATCAGACCTATCATATATTTTTTTATTAAAATCTTTGATTGTATTTTTATCCTCTTCGGTATCCCCCTCAAGTTTTGAACCGAGCGCATAGCAAGAACCCAAGAATTTCGCCCAAACCTCGATTGGAGCCTCTTCACTCGGCAAGCTGTCTTTATTTTCAATCATCCCAAAAATTGCTTTTGCTACATGCAACCCTACGTCACCTTGGTAACACGCACGTTTTATTTCTGCCCCATTCCATTCAATTATGCGAGAAAGTGTCTCACCTATTGTATTGCTCATCAGGTGTCCTATATGAAATTCTTTGAATGGATTTGGGTCTGTATATTCTATTATCACCTTTTTACCAGAAAGAGTATCTGTTTTACCAAAATTTTGATCATTAAAAATATGGTCGATTGATTGTATAAAAAATTGATGGGACAAATAAATATTTATAAACCCAGCACCCGCGACTTCTACCCTGTCTATCTCTTTTGGTAAATCAGACTTTATCGAATCGACAATTTCCTGAGCCACTTCTTTTGGATTCTTACCAACCTTTTTTGAAGCAATTAGAGCTATGTTTGTAGAATAATCACCGTTCGACAAATCTGCCGGGTGTTCCCAGTTTATATCTATAGATTCTATCCCCAAGACCGCTACTCTGGCCTTTATTTTTTCACTTAAAACATCTAGTACTACCATAATCGAGATTCTATCATAAAAAAGAAAAAACTCCTGTTATGGGAGTTTTGTTTTTAAAAAATTTTGACTTTAGGCTTGTCCAGTTTTTTCACCACTTCTTCAATATAAGAAGTTTCGTATTTTTGACTTTCTAGAAAAATTTTTATAACAGATACAGGTATTTTGTTCTTGTAATACTTATATCTTTGGTGTTTAATTTTCTGCCTATCAAATAAATCGACGAGCATTTTGCTCAAAGATTCAATTCGCATTCCAGAAGACTCATCGCCATACTGATCTATTTGAATCGCCTCTTTAAACCGCTCGATTGGAAAAGATTTTTCAATTTCTGGCTTGTATACCTCTACTTCCCTATTGTGATGAATCTGAAAAATAGAATTGCCGTCTTTTTTCTCTTCCAAAGTAAAACCTTCAGATAAAAGATATTCATAATACTCAAAGTCTTCACTCAAAAATTTATCGAGTAAATCTTTCAGTATGAAAAATTCAACATTCCAACTATCAAGAGGATTATACTCTTTGTACTTATTCTTGTAGAAAATCAACATCGAATGCGTACTTCTTGCTTCTTTATCAAATCCCAAAAGAGTACTTATATCCTTCAAAATTAAGACCTTTTCAAGATGCTCAAGCAACTTGATACACAGCAAAGCTCTACACATAACTCTATATTTTGCCCTAGAACCCTTTTTCCCAGAGTACAAAATTTCTGTTTCTGTTATAGAGAGTCTGGGCTTACTGGACTCTACTATGGATCTCAGAATTATACTTGCGAGTTTTCTGTCAGAGTCTTTAAGAATTCTCTTTTTTAGAAAGCGTCTTTTTTTTCTAGCCATTTTGTGCTTTTTTTAACACTATACAAGAAACTAGATAAATGTAAACCATTAAAATACAAAATAAAAATCCCCCGATTTCGGGGGATTTGTTTTACTTAACGAGAAATGGAGAAACTATTTCCCAAATATCATCATGAACTTCTTCGACTGATCTATTGGCATTTACAATACTCCAGTTAAATTCTTTGGCTAGATCCAGGTGTATAAGCCGGATTCTTTCAGTTTTTTCATCGTCTGTTTCAAAACGATGCCCCGCTTCTACGCTATCCATAAATCTCTTGCCGTCGAGAAGAACTGAAACTGTGGGCAGGAGTAGGTGCTTATTTATCTCTATCATATGATCCTTATTGAGGCCGTCACCTGTCCCGTATGCAATACCAGTTCCGGTATACATCTCTGCAATCACAATATCAAGAGAGCTTAACATTTCTTTTAGTCTTGGCTCAAAATCAGATCTATTCTGAACATTTAACTCCTGCAAACCAAGAGCAGAAATATTATTAGGATTGCCCTGTTTCAGACACTTATGTATAGAAGGACCTGTCGGCTCAAGACTATAAATCGGATATTTAACATATGCAAAACTCTTGCCTTTGTTAATTAATTTTTCAGTCAAACGAATAAGTTGAGTAGTCTTACCAAGATTGGTCACACCCATTAAAGTAAAAAATATACCTTTCTTCATAAAAGAGCAGTTTTTGTTTCATAGACATTTATACTACAAATAAACAAAAAGGAAGTATTGCTACTTCCTTAAAACTGTGTTGATTTTTTGGGCGATTTTTATCATATCTTTCTCTGTTTTTCCTATCGTAGTTTCGGCTGCTGTGCCGAGCCTGATGCCGGATGGGTCAAATGGTGAACGAAGTTCAAACGGAATTGTATTTTTATTTACAATAATTCCAGTTTTCTCCAAACGCTCGCTCGCCTCTTTTCCTGAAATACCTTTTCCATTCATCCATGTATCAACCAGTATCAAATGTGAATCTGTACCACCAGACACAATCCTCCAACCAAGTTTCTTTAATTCAACCGCTAAAGCTTTTGAATTTTTTATAACTTGTTTTGCGTATTTTTTAAAACTAGGTGTACTCGCTTCTTTTAGCGCTACTGCGATAGCGGCAATCTGGTTTTCATGCGGACCACCTTGCAAACCTGGAAAAACTGCTTTGTCTATTTTTTCTGCGTATTGTTTTTTGGAAAAAATTATTGCACCACGCGGACCCCGCAATGTTTTATGAGTTGTAGTGGTTACAATATCTGCGTATTTAAAAGGACTAGGATAAACACCGCCGGCTACAAGACCTGCTATGTGTGACATGTCCACCAAAAGTAAAGCTCCGACAGAATCAGCAATATGACGAAATTTTTCCCAATCAACAATTCTTGGATATGCAGTAAACCCAGCGACGATTATATCTGGTTTGTGGAGTGCGGCTTCACGTTTCAAATCCTCATAATCTAAAACTTCTTTATCTTTATCTACTGAGTACGGAACTTGTTTCCAAAAAATTCCTGATGCTGAAACCTTGTGGCCATGTGTCAGATGCCCTCCACTTTCAAGTGACATACCAAATATTTTCCCCCCTTTTGGAACAAGCGCAGTATAGACTGCCAAGTTTGCCGGAGACCCAGACAAGGCCTGAACATTCACTCCCCACTCGTCCTTATTTAATTTAAATAGCTTCAAAGCTCGCTCCTGCGCCAATTTTTCAATCTTGTCTATTGTTTCATTGCCTCCATAATACCTTTTCCCAGGATAACCTTCTGCATATTTGTTTGTAAGCTCACTACCGAGTGCTTCCAAAACATCTTTTGAAACATAGTTCTCTGAAGCAACAAGATTGATTACACTCTTCTGGCGCTTTTTTTCTTCTGATATTAGTTTTCCAATCTGTAAGTCTTTCATTATGTTTTAGATATTAGCATGTAATCAAAAAAAGAATAAGTAAAAAATAAAACCCCGAAAATCGGGGTTTTGGTTATTTTATTTTTCAACAATATCATGCAATCCACGCTTCATATCCCATTCACTATCGGACATCTCTACGTGAAGCTTCAAATCTGGAAACTCTCTCATCATCCACTCTGCACATTTCTTTTCCATATTGCGCACGGTCGGATGTACAGCAAGACCAGTGCGAAGTTCCTGCACAAACACCTCTGAAACCAGATTACGGGAGAATTCGCACGGACACTTGTAGCCCATTGGAATAAAATACTGCAAATCAAATTTTGAAATTTGAGTACTGAGTTCGAATACCAACTTTTCAACCTCTCTCAAAAGAGATATGGCACGATCTTTGAGGTTCTCAGGTAACTGTTTCAAGTACCAGTTTTCAAAACCATATTTAATCGTCAACAACGGAATCTCTGTAATACCATTTCGTTGGCGCTGAATATCTCTGAAAGAGCGATAGTCCAAAAGAGTCTTGAAGTGAATATCTCCTAACTTACCCATGACTTTTGGAAGCTCAGTCTTTTTAGGGCGTGCGTCGATGTATTTTTGATATTTCCTGAAGTCCGTCATGTGTACTGTGCCCCACATTTGAAATTCTGGCCAAGTAGTATCGTCAGGATCAAAGTAACATAAATCTTCTGCACACATCTTCCAGTATTCTTCTTGCTCAGGATAGCTTTTCTTCTTTGTGTATGTTGCTGGAAAATTTGATTTCAGAACATTCAAAATATTTTCCGCTATACCCGAAACTTCACCTGATGGATTGTAAACTAACAATCTTTGCTGTTCATCAATCTGTCTCAGGTTCATATGTATTGAAGCATTGGTGCGGGCACCAGCGGGCAAAAATGCCCCGAGGATATCATACATCTTTGCATTAATAGTCTTCTCGTACTGAGCTTTATGCTCCCCATCTGTTTTATCTGAAGGCTTAGGATCCATAGGAAAACGAGCCTTAAGATATTCAGGTAATACCCTGATGCCTTCTTCGTAGAAATCCATCAGCATATCGATGATCATTCTAGTGTTTTCTAAATCAATAGGGTCATAACAACCAAGCTTGGTCATCGCAACATATCTCGTACTAGTTTCCTGTCCACTATAAAGTGGCCAGTTCTGAAGTTGCTTTGCAGCAATCATAGATATGCCGTCGAGATAAATGGTAACAGTACCACAATCTCCGATTGATTTGTCTCCATAATTTACATAGAAACTTTCCATGAAATCACTTGAGCCTTTGAGTAAAACTTTACGCAAATTCACAAACATACCACCGGAACTTCTGGAATTGAGCGACTGAAGCATCGCACTGTCTTCCGGACTTGGAAGATTAAACAATGCCACTATCGCACCCGTATCTGTCTCTTCGGCAGAGATTGTATGCAATAATTTTTCTACTTCTTCACGTCTTTCCTCTGGAACAGACGCGAGTAAACCATCCATTTTATTCTGGACAATTGGGTTGATTTCTTTTTTCATCTATATTTAATTTTGGTGAAATTTGTCTTATTTCTACCTTAATTCTCTACCCAAGTCAACAAAAGAAAATCCGCCCCAAAATCGGGACGGATTAAATTTAAATAAATTGTTTTGCAAGTTTCGCCTTGATCTGGCGAGTATAATTTGAAGGAATCGAATCGTAGTGTATGTTTGGAATCTCAGCCAAATGCTCATACTTGAGTCGAGCAATCGGCTGGCGATGGCGAACTACCATACTTTCAAAGGCTCTTACTTCGAGCGTAAGCGGTCTTCCGAAACCTTTCCCATCTTCTCCAACACCCCAACCCGGATCAATAAATCCAGCATAGTGTGAACGAAATTCTCCGAAACGATCATCGATAGACGCCATCTCACTTGCATAACCAACCGGAACCACAACGTGCTCATATGATGAGAGAATATAGAATTTCCCAACCTGAAGAATAATCATATTATTCTTGCTTTCAACTGTCTTAAAGAAATCTTCTGTCTTGTAGGTACTCTTGATATCGATCACAAGATCTTTATCATTATTTGCGACATATCCAAGTGGTATATCAGTAGAAATGGCATCAATAGTTAAGATGACCGATCTTTGGTTATCTTTGGCTTGCATTTCTTTTAACCCAATTCGATTGTTTGTATTGGGATCAAAAAGTACACCCGGACTCTGCATCAGAGACTCTAATTCAAATCCCCCAATGCGTGTATCGCTATAACAAAGACGTAATTGGTTTAGAGAAATATTCGGATAAAGTTTTATATTAAAAGATTTTGGCTTTATAAGAACCCACAAATCTCCTTTCCATCCTTTTCTGTAAATAGAGTCGTATGGCGATATACAATCAGCCAATAATCTAACATGCAAATCTAATCTACCGGATGTTGATTTAGGATTTGCATATCCATAAACATTTTGAGGCAAATCCAAACTTTCGTTTAATTTTGCAACATATGTGCGATTTACCCTGATGGGTTTATCGATGGAATGTTTTATATAACCGACTTCATTTATAGTTTCCCATACTGTTTTATTCTCGGGAACCTGAAAAGAATTTTTAACTTCATAAATCTCACCGGATATAGACAAGTCAATCGAAGCTGGCTTTATGTTGTCTTTTTTAAGACCAATAATAAATCTGTTTTCAGCGAGCACGCTTAAGTGCTGTGCGGGCAATGCCCCTCTAGAACTTTCAATATTTTTCATCAAATTTACTGTTTTTTTCACATTAACACAAAAGACCCAAATTGCAATTCAATAGTTTTTTGAATGTATACAAAAGATACATTATGTGGTACTCTCAGCCTAAGAAAATATGTTATATGAAAATTACAATCGTAGCCGCGCTACAGAGTTCGGATAATCCGAAACTCAATAGAGGTATAGGCAAAGACAATAAATTACTCTTCAGGCTTCCACCTGACATAAAGCGTTTAAAAAAATTAACTTTAGGGCATCCAGTGATTATGGGTAGATTGACCTATGAATCATTACCGGATGATTTTCGTCCACTTCCTGGAAGAAAAAATATTGTTATAAGTAAAAACCCACAATTTAAACCACATAAAGATGTGGAAGTTGTGGAATCACTTGCTGAAGCGATAAAATATGCGAGCACACTAAACGACGAAGATGTGTTCATAATTGGAGGAGGACAAATCTACAAAGAAGCTATAAATAGCGGGGTTGTAGATCGACTTGAATTAACTCTAATAAAAGGTAAAGAAAAAGCCGACACATTTTTCCCAGAATTTGAGAACTTTGGAAAAATTACGGATTCGTCTTCCTTTCATTATGAGGAAGGTGACCTGGACTACCAGTTCATAACGATCGAAAAAAATAAATAAAAAAAGCAGTCATCTCGACTGCTTTTAATTTTTTATAAAAAAACACCCTCACATTTGTGTGAGGGTGTTTTTTTATTTATATAACGTCGATTCCTGCTGAGCGTGCTGAACCTTCTACGATTTTCATTGCTCCTTCGATATCTTTTGCATTCAAGTCTACTAGTTTCTTTTCTGCAATTTCTCGAACTTGAGCTTTTGTAATCTTTCCAGCTTTTGAAGTGTTTGGTCTTCCAGAACCCTTCTCGATTCCAGCGGCTTTAAATATAAGTCCTGCTACTGGTGGAGTTTTGATTACGAAATCATAAGTTCTGTCTTCGTAAACAGATATTTGTACTCCGACAATGTCCCCAGCCATACTAGATGTAGCAGCATTAAACTTAGTAACGAAGTCACCGATGTTTATACCTGCTTGTCCAAGTGCTGGTCCAAGTGGTGGAGCTGGTGTCGCCTTTGCAGCCGGCACCTGTAGTTTTACTTTTTTGATAATTTTCTTTGCCATAAATGTTTATTTAAATGCCTATTTTTAGGTTTTTAGGCAACCTTGAAGCTAACGCGTAACGGGTTTAGATTAACAGAAAATACGCGATGTGTAAAGCTATAATTTTTTGACCTGAAGGAAGTCTAGTTCAACCGGAGTCTCACGACCGAACATTGAAACTAGTACTTTTACTTTACCTCTTTCATGATCTATCTCATCTACTCTACCTTCTAGATCTTTGAAAGGACCGTCTGCGATGCGGATAATTTCTCCAACATCAAGATTGATGTTGTGTTTTGCAGTTTTATCAACTTCCATTTTACCGAATAGGGCATTTACTTCATCTTGGTTTAGAGGAACTGGGTTTACACCTGCTCCAACGAAACCTGTAACACGCGGAGTGTTACGCACAACGAACCATGAGTCGTCAGTAACTATCATGTCTACTAAAACATAACCAGGATAGACTTTTTCATCCTGCTCAACTCTTTTGCCACCCTTTATTTTTATCTTCTTTTCAACAGGAACAATAACGTTGAAAATCTTGTCTTGCATTCCAAGGGATTCAATACGCTGCATTAGATTACGCATAACAGCATTTTCATAACCTGAATATGTGTGTATTGCGTACCAGTTTCGTGCACCTTGTGCTTCTTGTTTTGCCATATAGTTTAGTAGATATTATTTAAAAAATTAATAAATTAAAATCTTTTGTAGACCGGAAGAAAATATAAAATCAAAAAATCCAAGCAAATATGCAACAAAACCAGATATAACCAAAACTGCAAGTGTATATAAAATTGCTTGGCTTTTAGTTGGCCAATTCACATGTTTTAACTCTGCTTTTGTTTCTCTTAAATAATTTAGTATTTTCATATATTTATCTAGGGTAGCTTAATTGTATAAAAAATTCTTTATAAAAAAACACCCTTCGGGGGGTCGTTTATTTAACAAGTATATCAGACTCTATCAAAATGTAAAGGCCGGAATATTCCGGCCTTTTTTTACAAAACTAGTATAAAATCGGGGTCCAACCAAAGGTGGTTTATAGTGTCCAACCTTTGCTTGTGAGTCCTTCCATCGCGAAACATAAATTCAAAAACATGTTTCAACTTTTCAATATTTTTACATCCATATTGTCCTTCTTTTAGAACAATATCCAAGTTACCAATCTGCTCGACATATATCATCTTGCTGCCGAAATATTTGTTTCTATTTATTTCATCTGCAATTTGATGAACATTCAATGTGCCGAAAAGAACATGCCACAAAATATGTTTTGTTTTTGGAGCATTTCTGTAAAGATTGTTTTTTTGAGAAGTCCCTCCTATAGAACGAGGACGTCTGTGGTGGTCATTGCGACCTGAAACATTAAAAAATTGGATCGTGTTTTGGTCTTTCTTGATTTTGTACGCGATTGCTTTGTCGATCACCTGTCCTTCATAAGGCAAGATGATCTTGCTGGTACTACCTGGTTCCAAATTGAATTATTTTTTTGATTAGAAAATAGCTTGTTTAATCTATTATACCCTGTGACACAACTATTACAAATATGTTGATAAATAAAAATACCCATATAAAAAACCACTATCTACTTTTACGTGGATAGTGGTTTTTTATAATTAACGTATTTCGTAAGTTATTGATACAGAAGAAGTAAATTTATTTTCTCCCAATGGAACCTCTGGGATAGAAGAAGCATCCTTTTCCATAGCCATAAAGCTATCATTACCCATATAATTATAAGGCATCTCTCCATTTTCTTGAAAGCTAACTATTTGAACCAACTTAACATCTAAATCTTTAGCTAAGATTTTTGCTTTCTCTTTTGCTATATCGATTGCGTTAGCTCTAGCAAGTGCTTGAACTGCATCCTCATCATCTATTGCATAATTTGGACCGTAAACGAGAGTCACGCCATTTTCACCAAGAAGAGCGAGCACTGCCCCTGTCATTGAAGTATCGTGCAATTTTACCTCTATGCTTTCTGAGACTGTATAGCCAATTATTTTCTGTTCATTGTATCTACAAGAATAGTAAGTACACGGAACACCACTATATTTAGGAGTAGACGTATATGATGTTGTCTTTATATCTTTATCTAAAATTCCTAAATCTCTAATACTTTTCAAATTAAGAGCTATCGCTTCTGTTGTTTTATCTTGAGCTTCCTTTACTGACTCTCCGTCATTTGTAATTGTAAAATTAATTAGTGCTACATCAGGTATTGCAAAGGCCTCTCCACTCCCAGATACAGTAATCGTAGAAAATGGATTGTTATCACCCCTACCTAGATCTGAAACTGCATCGACAAACTTTACAAAAACAAACAGGGTCAGTACTACTGACAGTATTGCAACACTATTCATCGCAAACTTCTTTTCATCTATATTTAAATTCATATCTTTTTGCGCAAAGCGCTATTAAAATAATAAAAATAATCTAGCTAACAAACTTATCTTTCGTGCTCTGAATTATCTCTTTGGTCTTTTCATAAGGGTCTACTCCCAAAAGTGTATGCATAGCACCCTCTTTTTTAGCATGTGCTGCCAATATGTTTATAAAGCGCAACATGGTTCCTATACCTAAAAATATATAGACCATTGTAAATATTTTTCCTGCAATTGTTGCAGGGGAAATATTATCGGCCCCTACTGTTGAAAGAGTTGTTACAGAAAAATACAAAGAATCTAAGTATGACCATTTTTCAACCAGGTGATAAAAAATCGACCCAGACAATAATATGATCAATAAAAATACGAGAACACTTCTAACTTCACGCTCACGCAATGCATCACGCAGGGTCCTACCAAACCTAACAAACATCAAAATAAAAATTGAATTCATCTTATTCTACAGCGAGCAATTCAACTTCAAAAATCAAAGTTGCTCCACCTGGTATAACACCCGGGATACCACTTGGACCATAAGCAAGATCACTTGGAATTGTAAGAATTCTAGTTTCTCCTACTTTCATACCAGCCACACCCTCGTCCCAACCTCTAATAACCTGAGAAGCTCCTAGGTTGAAAGAAAATGGTGTTCCACGATCACGACTTGAATCAAATTTAGAACCATTTTCAAGCGTTCCTACATAATGAACACTAACTTTACTACCCTCTGTAGCCACTTCTCCAGTACCGACGACTTTAATTTCATAAGAAAGGCCACTTGCTGTTGTGATTTTATCCATAGATATTTCTGTTGTTTTTATATCTGTATTTTCTGGAGCCTTAACGGAGCTCGGGAAAACACGGAAAATTATAATTAATAAAATAATAAAAACTACTATAATTACTATATTTAAAAGCGTTTTTTTATTCATTTAAATAGTATATCCTACCTTTACTGTATATAAAAGCGCATATATAATCTAATTATGATAGAAACAAATACACTAGCTCCAGACTTTTCACTACCAGATGAAAATGGAGAATTTCACTCATTAGAAGAATATAGGGGATCTTGGGTATTGTTATATTTTTACCCCAAAGATGATACGCCAGGATGCACAAAAGAAGCGTGTTCTTTACGTGACCACGCCCTAGATTATGAACAAAATGACTTGATTGTGGTTGGAATATCAAACGACAGCGGAGAAAACCATCAAAAATTTATATCTAAATACAAACTACCCTTCACTCTTCTTTCGGACGAAAAAGAGAAAGTAATAAACATGTATGGAGCCGGAGGTGCACTTGGAACTAAGAGAATATCCTATCTTATAGATCCTGAAGGCATGGTAGAAAAGGTTTATCCAAAAGTTGATCCTGAAAATCACGCAGGAGAAGTTTTAAAAGATCTAGAATCTCTTAGATAACTCCCCTTTGTGTTTTCTGATTGCATCCAACACCTCTTCATGAGTGTCTAAAACCTTATATATATTTACATCTGTTTTATCTATTGCTTCATGCAACTCCAAAACATTTTCTCTTATGAATTTATCCATTGGACCCCAATAATCTGAACCCATCAAAAATATTGGTGCTTTTGGAATTTTATTGGTTTGAGTGAGTGTAAGTATTTCAAAAAGCTCATCGAGCGTACCAAAACCTCCAGGATAAAATATATATGCACTTGCAGCATATGTAAGAGTGGTTTTGCGAGCGGAAAAATTATTGAAACGTACTGCATCAGTTACGTATTTGTTTACATTCTCTTCGTTTTTAAGT
Organism: Candidatus Nomurabacteria bacterium; assembly: GCA_016699365.1. NCBI lineage: Bacteria > Candidatus Nomuraibacteriota > Candidatus Nomurabacteria bacterium. The sequence continues at coordinate 200,264 of CP064973.1, forward strand.
CTGATCGGTAAACCCAAGGATATTCCACCCGCTTCTTTTGCTCCCTTGTTTGCGGCTTCCATAATACCCGGACCTCCGCCAGTTACGACTATAAAATCTAACTCATTAACAATTTTATAAGCTAAATCAAGCGCATCTATATAGTGCTCATTTTCTTCAGTAAATCTTGCAGAGCCAAAGAAAGACACAGAATCCTTGTAACTTTCTATAAACTCAAATCCCTGTTTAAATTCCCTATTTATACTACAAAGACGAGCTGTACTCTTGTCATTTCTGCTTTCGTCTAAACATTCAATCTCTATCTCTTCTGGTGTAAGCCATTTATTTTTATCCATTTTATTTTGTCATAGTTATCGCTTCTTTATAAATCTGTTCTGCTAATTGTTTTTCAATTCCAAATTTTTCATGAATAGTCTTTGGATTAAAAAGTATAATATCTTGTGCAAGCATTATATTATTTTTAGAAAAAATATCTAAAACATCCTTGTCTACTGACGGCAGTACAGTAACTGGAAATAATTTGTTCTTTACAATCATATCTTCTAGACTATCACCTTCTGGGTAATTCCACCCGGTAATTTTTATAGACCTACACTTAGCATACCTTACAGCTGTATCCGTAAATTTGGTGTTAGTGATGACCCACATTTTGTGATCAAATTTATTTCTCTCTTTTTTGTTTTCAGCCTCTTCAATATCAAGCAATCTTGCATAAGCATACATAACAACTGGAACGTGTGTACGTATACCTTGCTCATTGTGATATTTAGCTTCAACCAAAAAATGCGTATCCTCTTTTTCTGCAGCAACATCAACCTCATGTTCTATGCACGCACCCTTCATTATTTGATTTAATTTAGTCTTGTAGCCATATGACTCAAGGATTGTGGCAATATATCTTTCAAATATAAAACCAGCTGGACCAAGAGCTGAAACAGCCTTCCGCAGACTATAAACAGCGGCCAGTGTGAGGTCTTCTTTTATTAAGTAAGATAAGGCTTTTCTGTATATATTACTAGTCGTTATGTCTGGGTCAATCTCAGATGATATGGATTCACAAACTGTTTTTGCCAATTCCTTTGGAGCCCCAGAATGCTCTAAAGAAGAACATAATTTTTCTTTATCAAATAATTCTTTCTCCCCTGTAGATTTTATAACTTGCATATTTTGATTATAACCTGCAATAGGAGCATTACAAAAAATATATTTTGAAAAATAATATCTTTATGATAAAGTCTGAAAATCATGGAAAGAATATGGAAAATATTGATGCTGTTTGGACTTGCGATTATATATCTACCGTCTTTTTTAGTAGTTACACACCTTACAGAAACTTGGTCAGATTTACTCGAAGATTCCCTAGGACTCTAAATACCAATCAGAGCGCTCTCGTATAGAGCGTCTTTTTGTTTATAGTAACTATCAGCGGTATTTATAATTTTTCTTTGAGTGTAGTCAATAATAAATGCAATCAAAAGTGCATTTATTATCAAAAGTGCGTATAAAAATGGGCTTTTGCGATTGTGCATATATTATTGATTATTTTCTCTTCTGTCTAATTCTTTTTTTACATATTCTAATTCACTTTGTTTTGCAAATAGATCAAGCTCTAGATCAGTCTTTATATCTTTATATAAAAGTTTGCGTATTTCTTCCTCGTCCACAAGTCCGTTTAGCACACCTTTCAAAATCTGATATTTCATATTTATATCCCACAAATTTTCTGGTCCTCCAGGTTTTTTATCTTCAGCCCATTTTCTATAGGTAGAAGATAATTTCTCAACGGGCATAACAACAAGCATTATGTCATCTACCTCTCTTTCATGCTTTCTCTTAGACTTACCCTTTAGATTCCTCCTTGATCTTTCAACTTGTTTCTTTTTAAAATCTTCTTTGGCTTTATTTAAAGTAAACTGAACACCGATAATTTTATCGTCTTCAGTTACACCTACAGCACGATTGTGGTTTTTTCTTCTGATTAAAAAATCAATTTTCTGCTCTACGTCCTGATAAACATCAGCTTCTTCTATTTCAAAATCTGCACCTTCAATAGAAAGCTTCGCTAACAGGCCTTTGATCATTTTTTCAGCTAAAAAGCCTTCAAACTTATCTTGATTATCTTTGCTTTTTTTAATCTCAAGATATGCCTTTTGTTTAAAAGTATCCGTAGTTGGACTGGTAGATTCATCTAAAATAATCTGCTCATCCAATTTATTTGCAATTTCCCTTTTTGCCTCACTTAAAATATATTTTTTCTGGACACTTTTTGGAACAGAATTATCAAATCCATAAGTTATACCCCATTCACCATCAGTCAAAATATCAGAAATATCTAAAAAAATTATAGTATCTTTACTGTTAGAATAGTAAAACTTTCCCGAATTTTTATCAAAAGAAACGATTCTTGTCTTTTCTAGTGACTCAATTACACCTCCATTATCAAGCTTTCTAAATTGCTTGTGCATTTTGCGCATTATATTCTGTTTTGATTTTTGTATATTTAAAATTTCTGCTTGAACTTCAGCTGAATTTCCTCTTTTTTTAGAAGATTTTTCTATTAAATTACCGGCTTCTTCTTGCAAAAAAACTCTCTCTTCTTTAGAGATCTTTGTTGCAGTATCTTTGGCGTGAGTATTGTATTCGTTTAAAATTTCTTTGAAATTTTCACGCATATATTAACCTAAAATCCCAAGTGTAAGAGCTAGGGTAAAAGATATTCCTAATATGCCTAGAATTGGATGGATTCTGTATAAAATAATAGAAGCCACAACTAGTATAAAAAACTTCACATAACCAACTACTTCTATCGCGTTTATAATAGGAATCAAAAATGATGGTGTATTCATACAAGAATTATAACACAATCATTTGTTGCTATCCCATATCTTTCTCCAGTCTTGTAAATTATCCTTGTGGTTATCGCAAAAAACTTTAAATTCATCTATAGAAACTATATTTGCACTTATGTTTTCACTATTTTTAATACCAAAAATTCTAGCACCGTCGAGTGCAATTATCTTATCTTTGTAACGCAGTTCTATCTGCAAGTGTAATCTCGGGACCATACCGCGAGTATCTCCACTATTACCAACAGTTCCAATAGAGCGCGTAGTCTTGATAGGAATATTTGGATAGGTATGAAAACTCATTTCACGAAGCATTTTTTGATATCTCGTAAATTTAATCTTATTTTTATCCAAGTGCATATAAATACTCCAAAGTGAGAAACCGTCATCGGTCTTTAGGTCTGGATGAGATACCAATACATATTTTCCATTGGTCCTACTAAAACCTGAATATTCAAATATGCCTGGCAATATAGGATAAACTGGTGTTTTGTAATCGGCTAAGATATCTATACCTATATGAAAATAATTGGCTGTGTGAATTATAGGATGAAACCTAAGACCAAAGTGACCAAAATATTCATCTATTTTTATCTGTTTAGTTTTTATAGGATAGCGTAAGCCTATGATTTTAGACAGTCTATTATAAAAATCTTCCCAAAACTCATCGTAAGTGAGGTCGGGAATATAGTGCTCTATCTTGTATTGATAAGACCCTGGTCTTCTAATAATTCTATCTTCAATCGGTGGTAAAACCTGCATAAAAACAGTATACCGCGAAGGAGCCAAATAGCTAAAATTGATTATTCGGAGATAATTTTTCCGTCTTTTAACTTAAAAATCCTGTCTGCCAAATCCGCATACTCAGGTTCGTGAGTAACCATAATGATTGTTTGCCCTTCTTTGTGTAAATCTAAGAAACATTGTAAAACCGCTCTTGATGTTTCTGTGTCTAAGTTGGCCGTTGGCTCATCAGCAAAAATTATTTTTGGATCATGACTTATGGCGCGAGCTATAGCCACACGCTGTTGCTCTCCTCCTGAAAGCTGACTAGGTAGATTATTTACTCTATGGCCGAGACCAACTCTTTCAAGCGCAGCTTTAGCTTTTTCTGCTGCAACAAATGCATCTACACCCTGCATTAGAAGAGGCAGACTGACATTTTCTATAGCTGAAAGTGACGGGAGTATGGCGTAATCTTGAAAAACATATCCCAAGTAATAAAGCCTGAATCGAGTCCTGTCATCGCTAGATAATTTACCTGTATCTACACCATCAATAACAACCTCTCCGCTAGTTGGATGATCCAAAAGTCCCAACTGGTACAATAAAGTACTTTTTCCAGAACCAGATTTACCCGTAACTGCAATAAACTCTCCTTTCTTTACAGAAAAAGAAACGTTATCGAGAGCAACGATTTGAGTATCTCCACTATCAAACTTTTTAAATAAATTTTTTGCTTCAATCATATTATCTTCCAAGTATTGCACTTAATGTATTTTGTCTTATTACAATCCTTGCAGGTATAAAACCAGCAATTATTGTAGCAATAAAAAGTATAAAAGCTCTTATAAGAGTTCCAGAAATTGTAGCCACCAATATTCCATCACTAAATGGAAAATTAATTGGATGAGCAGCAATAAAAGGTTTTAGGAATCCAAATATAATCAACATCCCTAAGCCCACTCCTGCAAAAGAATAAAAAAGCGATTGAAGTACATAAGAAAAAAGTATGGCTGATTTAGTAATACCAATACCTTTTAGTATTCCAATATATCTACGACGAGTGATTGCATTCACAAATATAACAATAAAAATTGTTATTGAGGCAACAGCAAGTCCTATAGAACCTATAACGTTACCCAACAATGCAAATGTAACCTTTATATCTTTCAAAAATTTAGGTTGAGCCTCGATCCATGTTTGAACCCGAGCAACATCACCTACACCACTTGCAATCAAAGCCGCTTTTGCGCTATCAGCCATGGAGGGATCCTCCAGCGACACAACGATCTCGTCTACATTCAAATCTGTTCTACCAATCAATTTTCGCAATTCTGAATCAAGCATGTAAATTCTAGAATCTACATCACCAACTTTCGACAATACAACACCTTTAACAACAAACTCTCTTTGATTACCATTTATGGTCAATTTTACCTTAGACCCAACCGTAGTATCTTTCAAGGTTTGAAAACCTGGTGACTCAACTGGAGTATATTTAAAAAGCAGACTACTTCCTATAAGAATAGAATTACTATCACCTGGCTCTAAGTACGAACCTTCTTCAATCAAAGTTGATAATCCCGTTACCTTATCTTCTTGAATTGGATCTATACCTGCAACCAAACCACTTGCAGAGCTGATAATTTGATTTGGCTCTAGAGTTTGTCGATAATTTTCTTCTACCTTACCCCCTTCAGTATAACGAGCTGTGTGAGCAACGTATCCTGGAAGTGTCTCAATTATCTTTTCAACATCTCTACTTTGTTCGATGTATGCCCTATCTAAAAATGGTGTGATTATAATATCTCCTGTGTAATGTGTTTTATTGGCCTCTTCTGATCCTTGGATAAGCCCAACTAAAATTCCAGAAACAACATTTAGATTTAGAAAAGTTAGGGTCATCACAAACATAATCAAAAGAGTTGTCCATTTGTTTGATTGTTTTATGTCTCTTGTCGCAAGAAAATACCCAACCCGCATTGAAGTTTTAATTTTTTCAAATTTTGTCTGATTTATTTCCATTTATCTCCCTACTATACCAGAAATTTTGATTAGACCTAAAATAAAAACGGCGAATATTTCGCCGTTTTGAAAAAGAATAAAAGAACTATCCACCAAAACCACCCATCGCAGTTTGACTGAAACTGGCGGCATTTTGGCTTGCACGAACTGCACTTTGTGAGAAAAGCTGGAAAGCTTTTCGAATTTCACTTTCAGTATTACCGGGAGTGAGTATCCACTCATCTGGTATCCCCATCTCGCTAAATACTTTTCGAAAATCTGTGCTTCCGTCATCGATCCCCATTGCAGCCACAATGTGATTTTCGGTTTTAAGTAAACTTTCCACAACCGATTTAACACTCTTAGTTGTCTGCTTTTGCGAGTGAACATCTGCACCATCAGTTACAATCAGAGTAATACTTCGAACCGGCGTTCCAGAAAGGGTCTCAAATTCCTCAGCTTTTACAGCCAAAGTTCCCAAAAATACTACGGACTCATCATAAAGAGGGGTTCCGCCATTTGGATTGTAATTTTGACTATCCATCAGGATCGCCTGGTCAATTGGTATCCAAGGATGGAGCATTGTGCCGTTCAAATATCTGGTCAGAGCTAGCACGCCTTTACCTTGTTTTGATTTTTTAACAGAATCAATCACAAGGTTATGACCTTTTCGTACAAGATCTGCATTACCTGCCATTCTGATTGAACCGGAGTCATCCATTAGCATTCCAATGAGTACAACCTCACTTGCATCAACATCATCAATCGATATTCCCATCGCATTTTGAAGCTCTGCTCCCATATCCTGAATATTATTGATCGCATTTAATGCTTCTGGAGAAAGATTCCCTGAAAGTTCGGCTTGTTTCAACAACTCCTCCGGAGTCATTGAATTAATATTTGTTTTCGAGTTCATAAAACTTATTTAATTTTTTGAAATGAACAATTTTTTGATTTTTTTAGGAAGCACATTACAAAATTTATAATGTGCTTCCGTTTTTTTTGATTAACCGAGTAAATCATGTGCAACACCTGGCCAAGAAGCAATATCATCGGTTGATTTAACGATATGCATACCGGAAGCTCTGAAGCGATCCATCGCTGCATTTGCTTCATCTGTAAAATCAGCCAGGAATCCTCCATTCCCATCAGGCACAGCTACCGCACTTGTTCCATCTTCTAAGATGTAAATCTTTTCAGCGAGTTTTGGATTTGTATTCAAAATCTCCTGTAAAATATCATCTATCGAAGATGCTACGCAGTGACTTGAAGCCTGACCGGCAATAATTACAATATCGTCTTTCAATAAATGATCGAGGAATTTTGTATTTCTTTGCAGGTTTGAAGGATTTCCATCAAAACGAGTCAGAACCTCCGGCTGAACTATCGAATAGTTTTCCGAAAGTGGGTGACCACCTTTGATTTCAATCGCAGGTTGGCTTGATCTTGCATACGCATGGAACATTCTGGCTTCGTTTACAACTCCTACAAGAGTGTGGCCAATCGTTCCAATCATGCAGTGTTCAGGCCATAAATACAGTGTGTATTTTTTACGACCACTGTTTGGATCTTTCAATTGTTCACAATAGTAAACACACTGTTTGTACAACCAATCAAGTGATACACCGAGCTCAAGTGCAACGCGTGGATTCGGCATAACAAAATCATTGATCATATTGCCTGCGAGATCCATGTTGATGAGATATTTTTTACCAGAAACTTCTTTTACATCGATAAGTGTGTGCGGATTAAGTTCCATACCATTTTTATCAACAAAAAAGTTGGAGAAAAATATCTGCAAAGGAAAGTGTGTATCGAGCGTAACTGTTGTCTTTGTAATCAGGTCTACGTTTTTATAAATGAATTCAGCGATGCGCTTCGAATCTTCGATAGCACCTACACCACTTCTTCCACCTACATAGAGTGTACCTTCGGGATGACAAAAGTCTCTCTGCGCATCGATCAGAAGTAAATTGATCTTCACTTTGTCGCTGGCAGATGGCTTCAAGTTTACACTTTTTGCAAATTTAAGAGCCTCACTCTTAACTTGTGCCAAATTTTCATTGTAGAAAAAATTGGCTGCATTGTCCGGATTGTAAAATCCGGGATTTTTTACATTTTTCATAAAAAACAATTTTATTTGTGAGAAAAAAAATTACTGTGTACTGATAGTTAATTGCCATATCTCTTTTTTAGACACAACAATTATTCCACCTTTTCCTGGATATAGTTCCGAAGTCGAATCGACAAATGGCGCTGTATCAGGAAATTCTTTTTTAATTTGAATTGTATTTTGTTCTTGCGCTACTCGTACAATTCCTTCTTCAGTAGCCACATATAGAGTGTTGGCAATCGCCAAAGATCCACGGATTCTACCAAGCCATGAACCATCACCGAAAAGCGCATTGGCTTCAGCGAGAATTTTACCTGTCAGGTCGAGAATATATGCACGATTTATACGAAGAGAACCTTCTACTGTAGATATGAAGAACCATATATATTCGCCTGAAAATTCACAATTTACATCGATTATTTTTCCGTTAATTTTAGGAATTGAAATATTATCATTTATTCCGACACCTGTTGTGTTAAAGATAAAAAATCTCTGTATTTCTTCTCTTCTGTAGAAGCCGAAACCAACTCTTTCACCTGCCCATATATGAGTCGCGTCTTTTAAGACCGAACCTATATATGTTCTATTTAGAGAACCAAGGATTTGATCAACTCTGTAAAGCGCACCCCCTTCCGTAAAAAAAATATTTTTGGAATTTGTTGCAACTGAAGGTAATCCGTTTGGGTTATCAATTGCAAATGTATCTTTCGATGCATTTTTTGAAATAATATTTATTTCATTATCTTTTCCAAAAAGAGTTTCTTTGTTAGTAATTCTATATCTAATCTTTTCGATTTCGGATCCACTTTGTACAATTGTCTTATCTTCGCGAACATATGCATTTCCATCATGATATAGATAAATCAAATTTTTACCATTGTAGCCAACCCGAAGTATTTTTCCTGTAGTAGTAAATAATTTTTCAGCCACAACAGAACCTCGTATTGTAGCAATGATTGCATTTTTATGTACCCCAAAACATTCTGGACACATAGACCTTGCGTGAACCGTTCCACACTTTGTGCATGTTGTGAACCTTAGGTTATTTACAAGTTTAAATGGAAACAACCCACGTTCTTTTTTTGCAAAAGTTTTGTTAAAGAATTCAAGCAAATCATCTGGTAAGTACCGATAATTCCTAGCCTTCTTAGGGTATATAACATCATCCTGAAAGACACTGATCGCTTCTATAGGTCTTGTGTGATGAGCAACTTTTGGACCAGATTTTGGTCTATAAACTCCTCCGTATGGATGCACAGAAAGCAGTGTTTGAAAAAACATAACTGTAAATGCATACCAATCAGACATTTCACCATGAGACGATACCTGTACCAGATGGCTTTTCCCATCAGGACATAATTGTGGGTGATTTATAGGATTTGCCAATATACACAAAAGTGGATCGACAAATCTTTCATCAAATGTAGAACTTGGAAAGCTTCCAAATTGATAACTATCAGCATCTATGAACCAAGGTGTTGATTTGTTTGTAATCAAAACATTCAAATCATTGAAGTCTCCAATAATAATATTTTTACTATGGAGGTCTTCTACGGTTTTATGCATTGAAGCAAAAATTTTAATAAGCCATTCTTCTTCTAAACCAAACATATAAGATGCTGGTTGGCTAAAAGTAAAAATTGGCTCAGGATTTTTCAATAAATTCATTGAATAACCCCTAATCAATCCTTTTGTGTCATAGGCCAGTTCGTTTGGAACAACTACATTTTGCGGCAGATTTTTCGGAAATAAGGTAAGCTTAGCTTGATGAATTCTCAATCTGTCTTCTGCTCCTTTTTGAGCAAATACGTTTCCTTGATAATCTATATGATCTTTACGCTTAAAAAGTTTCAAGGCCTTACCATTACCAATATCAAATATATCTGCTTCACCTCCTGAGCCTATTTGTTTTAAGTTTCTTGTCTCAAAATCATGAGAGTTAATAATAATTTTCATAATCACTTTTTTAAATTGTGAATTTTTAGATTCTACGCAAGACTATTAGAGTAGTGTCATCTTTTAGTAAACCATGTGCAATGCGAGGGTGTTTATACCCCGTATCAAGCACTGCTCTTTCACGATTCATCAAAGCAAGTCTACCCCTAACTGCATCAGAATTTTTGAAAAAAATATCTTCTTCCCAAAATTGAGAAATTGGACCAACAAATCTTTCTTGGCCGGGTATTCTTTCATTTTCTGAGGAGATTACGTACCTGAGGCCGTCGCTTGCAATAAGTAAATGCTTCACTTCATCTGTATCGTATTCCAAAACTTTAAATTCTAAATCTTCTCTAGAAGAGATAGAACTATTGGTTAATACGAGACTAGGGTAAGGTGGCGCATTATTTGCAAATGGCCCCCAGGTGACAAGATTGTCGTTTACTGCAGTATATCCATCACCTATTACAAAAACATAAGTCTTATTTTTTGTAACCATAAAACCTACTAATGTAAAAGAGAAATAATCTCTTACTAGGTTTGACATACTATCCCCCATACCTAGAGCAAGTACTCTAAGGTGAGCTAACATATCTTCTCTAACTCTTTTAAAAAAGAGTGGTTCAGATTTACCGACTAAAGTAAATGGATATCTTTTATATTGAGTTATGATTGCATGCATCAATAAGTTTACACCCACATGCGCACCAACCTCACTCGCATAAGCATCAACACTTCCGCACCCGTCAGCAATAATACCGATTGTTATTTCTTCGTCGCTATGTGTCACATAAGCATCTTGGTTATTTTTCCAGCCAGGTCGCCCTGGCATTGTATGGTCTGTACCTGGTACAGAACCACCAGCAATAGAAAATTGTTTTTTCATGAATTTCTTTTTTTTAGTCTTTATATTCAATATTTTCAAAGATCTTTTTTAGTGTATATCCTACACTATACTTAGTGTATAATATACACATATAAAAAGCAAGCACTGTGTGGATAAACCTCCCTACCCCATATTTAAAAGTAGTAGGGGTCGCAAAAACAAGCCGAAAATGATATAAATTAAAATATGAAAAATACAAATCAGTTAGTTATCGGGATCGGAGAGGTTGGGAGTGCAATCTCTTTTATATTAAAATCTGATAAACACGATCCATTCAAAGGAATTCAAGCGCCAAAAAATAAATATGATGTATTACATATTTGCATACCATTCAATCCAAAATTTGCAGAAAGTGTAAAAAAATACCAAAAAGAATTTAAACCGAAATTTATAGTAATACATTCTACTGTTCCGATTGGAACTTCTAGAAAACTTGGAGCAACTCACTCTCCTGTTCGTGGAGTGCACCCACACATGGTCAAGGGTATAAAAACTTTCGTAAAATTCTTTGGTGGTAAAAATGCAAAAGAAGCTGCGGGTCTATTTGGAGCACGTGGTATAAAAACACAAATAACACCAAACTCTGAAACAACTGAAGCACTAAAACTCTGGGATACTACACAATACGGCATAATGATTACACTTCAAAAAGAAATTCATGATTATTGCAAGAAGAATAAAGTTGATTTTGATATTATTTACACACTTGGAAACTCTACTTACAACGACGGGTACCGTAAGCTTGGTAGACCGGAAGTTGCTAGACCATACCTAAAACATATGGATGGGCCAATAGGTGGCCACTGTGTAATACCAAACGCACATCTAATAGATTCTCCTAGTGCACGTGAACTCATAAAGAAAAATAAGGGTTATATGAAAAAGAAAACCGCATAATTGCGGTTTTCTTTTTTGCATATTTTAATACCAAGACTCTAACCAACCCTGCATCATTTCTATCTCACCTGTCTGTGCTTCGATTATGTCCCCCGCTAGATTGATAAGTTCAGGACGTTTTGAAGTAGACAAGACAAGTTCTGCCATATCTATCGCACCCTGATGGTGTACGATCATCTCTTCCAAAAACTCTCGATCAAACTCGTCTCCTGTTTTACCTATAAGACCTGCATTCATTTCATTCATCATGTGATCCATATCCATCATCACATCACCACCAGGCATTCTATGTACACCACCAGTGAGTTGTCTATTACCCATAGTGTCTGCACCCCAGAAAAGCCAACCTATAAAAATACCAACTGCCAAGAAACCTACACTGTAATAATTTTTCATATCTTTAAATTAACTTTTATCAGATTTATAAATATAAAATAGAGCTAGTGGTGCTGCCCAGTTTGCCCATCTCTCTATAAAATCCCAAATTGGTTCACCTACGATAGGGCGAAGTAGCGCTGTCCAAAGACCCCACAATGCCATCCAAAGCAATATTGGTCTAATAGGCTTGATGAGTACTAAAATACCGAGTATTACATCTAAAACACCAACAGCAAGCATAATACTTGTAGCCACTCCGATTTCTACCCCAAGTACCTGTTGAGTCCAAGCTATCCACTGAGCTTTACCTTGTAGAGCAAAAACACCGTGACCAATAAATTCTCCCGCGACACCAATCCTCAAAATCCATTCTATTTTCTTTTGATTAGTCATAAAAAATAAAGATTATTTCTAATAACCTAATTATATCACTTAAGTATTTTTGAAAAATATATTTATGAACTTATTTTAGAGGCTGAACTGAGTATTTAAAATCACTTGGATGTGTTTTGATTATCAAAATCGGCTTTAAAGACTCATGAGATATAAACTGCTCTTCCATTTGACTGGGTGTTACAGGCGAGAAATTTTCTTTTCTAAATAAATATAAGTACCCATCATCCATTACACTACTTAGATCTTGATCTGCAGAAAAAATAGGTATTCTTTTATTGTTTATATACTTTACCCCAGCACCCCAATGTATAGATTTTTTCTGCTCATGTATTTTATCGTTTGAAACAATACTCATATAGATAGCGATTGCTGGTAAATCTGTTGCGTATATGGCAAAATGTTCATTTTCTGGAACACTATTGGCGTCTTTAGCAGGATGAGGCTTGGCTGTTTCAAAAAATTTAGATGATCCATGAATAACAAAACCAAGTGAAACAATCTTCTCTAGAAAATTTTCCAAATCAAACTCTTCTATACTTTTATAAATTTCATCTCTTTCGACAACAGACCCGTCACTGTGCTTTGTTGTCAAATCTTCTAAAAAAGACTGTATTTCAATTTTCTCATTTTTAAAATTTTCCATGTATGTAGATTATATCAAAAAAACTTATAGTTTTTTGTGTTGGGAGAATATTGGGAATCTTTTCCCTACGGGAACAGTATACATTGCAATTATTAAAGATTCATGTTTTAATACATTTAAATTTTCTTAACGTTCTAAATTGAAAAACTATGGTAAAAGCTGCAACAAGCGGTCAGGCCCGTGCTTTCAATGCGACAATAATTTCTCGTATTGACGAAGAAGCCTTAAAACAAATTGATGGTGAAAAATTACAAGAAGCCATCGACAACCCAGAGGGGTTAATTCATAACTTTATAAAGTTTATAAACAATGATTGTCGTTTTTTGACCGGACCACTTATTATTGATCTAAATAGTGAACCTAAGTATAGAAAAGATCAAATCAAAATCAAAAGTCACATATTCTATGACAATTTAACATTTGAACATGGAGGGTTTGACTTGGTTCGAAAGCATAGAGAAAACCAACATATTTCATTATTTGAATACGAAAAACGTATCAATGAAGATCCTTCGTGTAGTGCTGCAAATGCAAATATAATTGATTTTTTTGAAGATTATCAATTCATTCCAATTGTTGCAGAGTTTCTAAAACCATACAAAGGAGAGCGCTTATACCAAATTGGCACGGTATTTATTGCTAACCGTGAATTCGTTACTTTTATATATTGGAACGGAAAAAAGTGGTGTTCTGGTATAGAGAATTTTGATGACAATTGGATCATAAAAGGCTATGTTTTTGTAATCAACTTTTTGTAATCAAAAAATAATTGAGTAGCTATATCACCCAAAAAGGGTGATATTTTTATTGGGAAAGTTTGGGAATCTTTCCCTACGGGAACAGTATACCTTTTCGCTCCAATAAATTGGAGCCCGAAAAGCTTTTCGATTCCCGAACGCAAGTGAAGTGATTCACTTGCTTAGCCCCCAAAGTAAAAAACCGCTTTCGCGGTTTTTTCTTGGGAGGCTATCGGGAATCGAACCCGAATCGAAGGTTCCACAAACCTCAGTGTTAACCGTTACACCATAGCCTCCATAAACACTTGGTGATTAAACCATATTTAGACTTATTTTTCAAGCTAAAATCTATTTATAAGATGGCTTGGTTTCTTCTATACCAGCCTGGTGGTTTGCTAGTCGAGCTATTGCATAAAACAAACTTGAAAGCCTGTTTATGTAGGCACAGGTATTTGGACTTACTTCAATCGAGTTTTCTTTAGCTCTTAAAATAGATCTTTCTGTTCTTCGTGTGATTGTGCGGGCAAGATCTGAAAAAGCCGCTATTTCTGTACCGCCAGATATAAAGAATGTTTTTATCTGGGGCATCATGCTCTCAATATTAGAAATTATTTCCTCACACTTTTTCAGCTTATCTTCTCCGATACTCATCTTGGAGCCAGCGAGCTCAGCTTGAATCACAAACAAATTTTCTTGAACTTCATGAATCAATTCTCCCACTAGTATGTTGTTTTCTTTTATATAAAAATCTTTACACTTGATTTTTAGTATTCCTAAAAAAGAATTCAGTTCATCCACTGTACCAAGTGCTTCAAACACCATGTGGGTCTTGGAAAGCCTCTCCCCGCTTGGAGTTGTAAAAAGCTTACTTGTTCCATTGTCGCCTTTTCCAGTGTAAAGCATTATACTTCTTCTTTATTCTTTCTGATTAAAAAGTGCTCAAACACCTGACTTCCTATTACAGCAATAACCAATAGCGCTATATAGCCCAAAAATAGATCTGCAAATTCTACCTTTACTCTGCGAATTGCTCCAAGTACAAATATAAAATACCAGCTTGTTATAGATATCGCTCCCAATGCAAAAGATAATTTACGAAGTACATGGAGCTCACCAGGCTTGTGTGGATGTGGTTCGTTGAAAGATATGTGCACTAGTCTAGGCTGGATCAATAAATTCAAGAAAAATCCATTTATGATCAATACTCCTACGCCGATCATTTTAACAAAGAATTTTGGTGAGTTATTCAATACACCACTTTCTGGAAGATATAGCCCAAAACCACTAACTACTAATATCCCCAACGCAAACCAAATAACATGTGAAAGGGTTTTCATAATATCTGCTTCTGGTTCTGTAATTCTGTAATTTCTTAGAAATTTAAAAAAGAGAATGTCTGTGATTGTTGCAGCACCTACTCCAAGAGCCATTCCAAAAAGATGAAGTACTATTAGAAGTTTTTTATACGTTACCAATATAGGCAGTAGAGATATTGGTAGGGTCATAAGTGTTATTGAAAAAATCAGTACACAAAGAGTCGCAGAAAAAATACACCATGTGCACCACTGACGCAATACAAAAGCCTGTATTGATATAAGATAAGCTGAAAAAAGAAAAGCTACGAAAGAAACTAGAAGTGACACAACAAAAAATTCTGCACTTGGTGTGTGAGATAGGGCTAAAAACACACCATGAACTATGGCTATAAATGCATAATAAAACATACCTAGCAACTCAACTGGAATACCCATGAAACGTGAGTAATCACTGTGTACCACTGATTCACAACTTGTACGAAGTGGGCAGACAAGAGGTTTTTTCTCGCGCTTTTTAGTGTATATATAAAAAGCCAACAAAAAACCAGTGAAACCAATAAATATTAGTAGAATATCTGCTATATGCATAATTTAAATTTTACCAAAATTTGATACCGCGTCTACACGAGCAGCTACAATAAAATCATTTTCGGACAAACCACCGATCGAGTGAGTAGACAACTCTACTGTTAAATTTTTGTATCCAAAAAGCACTAAGTCTGGATGATGGCCTTCTTCTTCAGCAATATCGGCAATCTTGTTTATAAGGTCCACAGCTTCAACAAAATTTGTAAGTTCGAAGGTTCTTGATATTTTGCGTCCACTCTCATCTATCTCCCATACAGGTATTTCAGTGAGTAATTTTTTGGCTTCAGTTTTTGTAAGCGGTTTCATATCCTTGTCTTCGCAAGGTATACAATGTTTTTTGATTAAACTCATATTTCGATTATATCAGAAAATACTTTTTAGACCGATTTTTATATATTTTTTATTCTTTGACAAAACAAACCAATATGATATAATGTTTACAGTAAAAAGTTCACCTAAAAATAAATTTTATGAAGATTTTGTTAGTTTTTTTATTGGGATTCACTTCCCTTGTGGTTGGTGCCCAGAGCACACAACCTTGGACCTTGTCGTACTCTACGACAGAAGAATTAAAAGATATTTTTTCACTCGGACCAAAAGACAGCATACCCGACACGATGTTCACCGAGAAAAAAAACATCATCATATATGATGTCGCAGAGGAAACAATAAACTTTCTGATTAAGTCCGGTGTAGTTATGGAAACAAATCTCGAAGGAGAGGTGGTATACGCGTCTAAAGAAGGATTCACATACTACTTTGACGAAGACGGAGAAAAAGCTACTGACGGAAAAAAAATCCTGACTACCGAAGAAATCAAGAAATACATGATTCCACTCATAATCGAAGTGGAACATATAGAATAAACAAAAACCACCCTCACTTGGGTGGTTTTAATCTTTTATTCTGATACTTCTATCATTGCTTCCTCACTTTTTGGTCCGCCGTAGTCTATATCTACAACCCCAGGCATTCCGATTTCCCATAAGTTTCCAGCTGCATCACGACAACCTTTTTGACTTCCGTCTTCATTGTAAACACTTGTTCCGTCAATAAAAGATCCGTTAGATAATATGACAGTACAAGTTCCTGTACCACCCCAGAAAATTATTTTTCTAGCATTTGATCCAGGGTTTTCGTCTGTATTTTTTTTATTAAAAAAAGTCTTACCAGTCTGGTCAATTCCACGATTTGTATTATTTGAAAATACAAAATATCCTGAACCGACTATTAAGACCAGTAATAAAACAACTTTTATAGAATTGTATTGTGGGTTTTTGAAAAAACTCATAAATTTAAAAATTAAAAATACTAATAATAAACTTTTTTACTTAATAGACTCTTCTATTATACTAACTTCTTTTGGTCCACCGTGTTCAATAATATCTTCAACTCCAACAGTTCCTGGTGTGACAGTAGTTCCATCTGACAGTAAGCATCCAGTAAAGTTTCCACTTGCATCATACTGACTTGTACCATCTGCCCAAGTTCCATTATCATAAACAACAGTACACTCGCCTGTATTTCCCCATACTATTATTTTTCTTGATTCAAGAGAAGAATCTTGTACTTTATCTTTCTTGTTGAAAAACACTTTACCTGTTTGGTCTACTGATCGATCAGTGTTGTTAGAAAAAACAAAATATCCGGTTCCAACAAAAATGACTAGAAGTAATAGGACCTTTATAGAATTAAATTCTGGATTTTTGAAGAATGACATATATAAAAAATTAAATTAAAAAAATAAATCGACTTATGCTTGTACAGACATCATACTACACAAAACAAATCGTGCACAAGGTAAAAGAAAAACCCCGTATAAAACGGGGGTTTTTGTATATTAAATTTTTTTATTGCTTCAAAATCATCTGGCTGTGAATTCTCATGCCTGCATTGTTATACAGTACCAGAAAATACATCCCTCTGGGTAAATCTCCCAGGTAGACTTTTCCATCATTCACTTGTGATAAAACTTTTTTACCACTCAGATTATCTACTTCTACAAGAGAAGCGGAATTCGATACTATGAATACGAAGTCATTTACAGGATTCGGATACACAGATGGTCGATTTGATATTTCTCCTTCTTTGAAAATATTCCAACTACACTCATCAATCAGAGCATACATGTTTAGTGAATCCATACCTTCATCACTTTCAGCAATCATCCGGACATATATCCCGACACCATCGTATAGTTCCCCATCAAATGTCAATTCAGGCCCTCCTTCATAATCAGGATTTGCCGGAGCAAACTCATGATCCGCTAAAGTGTCGCCCGTGCTTGTCCATACTTGAAATCCAAAATGAGAAGGGGCAAGGTCGGCCCGCATCTCTAGCTGAAGTTTAAGCTCACAATAACCTTCTCCTTCTTGGAAGTTAACATCCACATCGGGTGGGTATGCGTTCGGATTCACGTAATTGAACACTGCAGAATCTGAAATTCCTGTTTCAAGATTCGTCGCCCACAAATGTAGTCTGTAGCTCCATGAAGGATCAGCATAGTCTTCGAGAGTTCGTGAAAATGTAAAAACTTTCTCATCAGTAATAAATGTCTCTCCAGGATCAACAATTTCACCCGCAGGATCTCCTGTATACTTTGTCAGCCACCATTTTATTTCGGTGACTTCATTTCCAGTATAAGTTTTACTTTTAAAGATGAAGAAATCTTCTCCTACTTCAAAGTCCCCCATGCAGATATTCGGATACACATCGGTATCTATATCCTCCCACCAGCAAAACTGCGCTTGGGAGATAAATGGCACTGCAATCATGCATAATACGAAAAACATCTTTCTCATAAACATATTTATTTAAAATGAACTGAATTTGTGAGCTTATATAATACCACATTTTTATTAAAAAAGCAAGTATAAGAAAAACCCCCGTATAAAACGAGGGTTAAGAAATTACTTAATTACCTGTATCTGCTGGCAGAATTTACTGTCATCTTCTGATATAACATTCAGGTAATATGTTCCGGTATTTTGAATATAAAAATCTGTTCTTTGATCTTCGGACCGGTAAACCAATCTTCCATCAACTGAATAGACCCTTATTTCTTTTATTCCGGAAATATTGCTTATATGAAAGTTTCCATCCGATGGATTTGGAAAAATAAGAATTTCTTCTTCTGTCTCCATTTCTTCTGACTCATTGTCTGTGCGTAACAAAGGATTAGAAAACAGACTGGAGTTCAAATGGAAAATTTCATCTTCCAATAAGACCACCTCTCCATATTCTGGCCAAGTGTCATCATTTATTTCTCCTTCCAATTTAGTTTTCACTTTATAGTAGCCCGCAGGAAAGGCAAAATAAATAATCTGCTCTTCCGCACGGGAGGCTACATCTTCCAAGTGTCCAAACGTTGCACTGGCCAAGGCTCCACCCGCTTCCATCTCGCTTGATATAGAAGTAGTGATTTCCATGTCCTCTGTAAAATTTCCACGAGCAACACTGACTCTCGCCAAACCGGGCTGGACTTCATCAACATCTATATCTACATCCGGAAATCCCATTTCCGTCTTACCGCTCTCGCCTTCAAAAGCGTAAGCATAGTAATCGTAGGAACCGGTGTTTGGATAATCGTCATCGATGTCGCAACCAGAAACGGTAAAATTGGTTGAAGTGACTGGTCCACCTGCGAACTTTGTCGCAAACTTATACGAACCATCAGGTATTGCGATAAAAAATTCGACTTCGCCTGACCAGCTTTGTAAATTAGCTGGTAAGTTGTCAGAAATGTTAAATACTTCCGACGCCGGAGCCGATGTCCTTTTCAAGACAAACTGAATTGTTTCGTCCATATACAATTCGTCTTCAAAAGAGACGGTTATATGGTAGAGGCAATCATCTATCTCTGTCAGAACAAAACTCTGGATGGGTGTTTGAGCAGAAATTACCAGCGGCATCGCGAATGCCAATAACGCAATAAAAAAAGCTTTTTTCATAAGCAATTTGTTTGTTTTTTTGAAATGAACTGATTTTTTTAGACTTATATAATAACACATTTTTTGTATTATTGCAAGTACTAAAGTGTTTAACGTTCCCAATCCCTTTTCTGTGACAAAAAGGGTTTTTCCTGTGGTCAGGAATATTTTGTTCGTCGACACTCACAAAATTTCCCGACCCGGACTCGCGATTTTTTAAAAGTCGAAGATTTGGCTATTAGAAGCCCGGGTACTTTTCCACCTCGCTCCGCTCGTACGGAAAAGTCTTTCAAATCTTCACGCAAGCGCAACCCAGTAGGTCATTTTGCTAAATGAGCAGTTTGCTTGCTTCCTAGCTTACAAGCAACAAAAAACACTGACAGTGAGCCAATGTTTTTTGTTGCTTGTGCGCGGGAGAAGATTTGAACTTCCAAGCCCTTGCGGGCGCTACCACCTCAAGGTAGTGCGTCTACCAATTTCGCCACCCGCGCATATATCTAAACAATATAAATAAACTACCCGCATGGCGGATTGCACTACCTTTGTAGTGCGTTCATACTTCCCTCAAATTTCGCCACCCGCGCATATATCTAGAAACCCACTATACAGAAACAAGCATTTTATTTCAATAGATAAAACAAAAACCCTTTCGGGTTTTATGTTTTTTATTCTTCAGATTTTACTTCTACAGTTTCTGCTTCTGGTTCACTTTCTGATTCCTTTTCGTTCATTATATAAGCTTTTGCTGTCTTCATCTTACGGCGAATATCTCTAACTGCTTTTTCACGAACATAGTAGAGTTTACTTCTTCGTGCACGAGCTTGTTTTACAATCTCGATTTTATCAATCATTGGAGAATATAGTGGAAAGATTCTTTCAACACCAACACCGTTTGAAATCTTACGAACTGTAAAAGTCGCACTTGGAGTTGTGCCATGCTTTCTCGCTAGAACCATTCCTTCAAATGCCTGAAGGCGGAACTTGCCTTTATCTTCGATTTTTGACCAAACACGGATAGTGTCTCCAGTCGAAAAACCTAGATTCTTGCGTTCTTCAACTTTTACTGGCGTGAATTTAAATGCTGTTGTCATAATTATTAAAAATTTATTTTGTAAATTAAATATCAGATATTTTCCTTGCTACTTGCTCTACCTTTTACGAGATAAATACTAGATCTCAAGTGAGATTGGGTACGGAGGCAACTTTAGCACGTTTTTTATTATAAGACAAGGGCTTTGGCTGATTCAAATTCTTTGGGTAGAGGTGCTTCAAAAAGTAGATCTTTCTTGTCTGGGGTGTTGAATTTTAGACTTCTAGCATGCAGAGCAAGGCGATTGAATCCTAGAGCGTACGGATGCTCAGGAGAATAGAACGTATCCCCTAAAACAGGATGGTTTTTGTATTTCATGTGCACACGGATCTGGTGAGTTCGCCCTGTCTTAATAACAACATCTAAAAATGAAAAAGTGCCTTCTTCGTTTTTTATCACCCCAAGAACTCTGTATAAAGTAAGTGCGTCACGCTCTACCCCACGTTTTCCGCGACCAGCTTGATACTTTCTAAAATCAGCCTTGCTTCGTGCAATAGGCGCATTTATCATTCCACTTTTTTCTGGGAAAACTCCCCAAACTATAGTTGTGTAGTGCTTCTCCGCTTGTCTATCATGAAATTGTCTTTTTAAATATGAAAAAGATTTCTGTGTTTTAGCAACCACCATAACCCCAGAAGTCTCTCGGTCTAGACGATGAACTATACCAGGACGAGGAATTATCTTTTCTACACCCGCATCCATAAATCTATAAGGTTCCCCTATTTCACTAAGTTCAGGGTGCTCTTTGACAATCATGTCTGCTAAAGTTGTTTCTGTGTTTTTCCCATCACCATGAACCATCAATCCTGATGGTTTATTGAACACAAAAACATGTTCGTCTTCGTAGAGAGTTATATCTTTTAGCTTCATAATAATAGTATACCAGTACGTTAATTAAATCTTTGGTCACGAGTTACTAAGCCTACTGGTATAAGCACACACTCTGCGGACCAAGTACTCGCGACCTCGACTCGGTATTGCTGCGCAATATACCTGTGTCTCACAAAAGCGAAAAAGAATAGAGTAGTTTATTCTTTTTTAAATTCGCGCTTTTGTGCCCCCGCGAGGAATCGAACCTCGAATAACGGCTTAGAAGTCCGCAGTTATATCCATTTAACTACAGGGGCAAATCCAAATTGGACGTGCGCGGATTATAACATAATATTTGCTTTTTTCTAGTAATATTGAAAAAAATAATGTTTTGATGTATTGTTTAAGTTGTCGCGCGATTAGCTCAGTTGGTAGAGCAACCCGTTTACACCGGGAAGGTCGCAAGTTCGAGTCTTGCATCGCGCACCAGAATAAACCCCCTTGCACAAGCAAGGGGGTTTATTTTTATAAAGAAGGGTCAGGTAATATTAGAGGAGTGGACAATATTTCATCTGTTTTTGTTTTTCTATTTTCAAAATACTCCAATACTTTATTTAATTTTTCACGAGAAAGTATTTCAGGGGAGGCTTCTTTTACCACTGGTTTGAAATATTCATCTTTACTAACTTTATTGAAGAAAAAAACACTTCCTGCAAAAATTAAAACCAATAGTACAAAACTAGATACGAGTAAAAATATCCATCCATCAAATTTTTTAGATATTTTTATTGATTGATTATTTGTATCAGTATTTTTATTGTGACTTAAAGTAAATTTCATATTTTATAGCTGTAGGTAACTTATAAGTTTTATGGTTATGTTTACCTCCCAAAGAGAATCTTCTGAACCATCTTCTAAAGTTTTACTCTGTGAAACAAACGCAAAACTCTGCACATCTATTCTATACGGCATATTTTCTATAAGTTTAGAGAATCTAACCAAGTCTGAATATGAGCCTGTTGAGCCAATACTGACAACAACCGAATTACCGTCTTTATCCAAATCTACAGCTTTTATAGAAGCATCTGTATTTGTTATTTCACCCAAAGATTCTAAGTATTCCAAAAAAGCTACTATACTTTTGTCTGTTACGAAATATGTCAGAAGTTTTGCTCGATCTTCTTCTGTAGCAGAAATTGTTTTCTTTATTGTACTTAGTTCAGAATTCTTCTTTACTATCTCCTCTGTCTTGCTCATTATTTCACTAGTTTTTTGTGTGGTATTTTGTATAAGATTTATTCCATACAAGAAAACACCCACCACTGCAAGTATCCCTATTACACTAAATATCAGAAATTTTATATGGGAATTCTTTTTCATATCTGTATTTTAAAACTAACTGAAAAATCAATATCTTCACCCGGCACATAATCTGAAATAGGAAGTAAGACATCTTTAAAATCAGGTACCTCTTCTAGCGAATTAACAAAACGAAGCAAAGTATCCCTGTCTGGAGACTGACCCCCAACTTGGACCATGATGTTATTTTTATCCTGATGGGTAATCAAAAATTCAGTCAAAGATAGCTGAGATGGTTTCAATTTAACAACCGGTAAAATTATTTGATCAACAAAAGACAAATCTTTTTCCTCTAGGGCAATTTTATCTACCTGAACATTTATATCTTTTATAATATCTGAAAGGGTCTCGTCATTTTTAAAACCCTCAGTCGATTTTATACTTTCAAGATTATTCTCTGCTGCTTTTAATTTTGAATTCACAACAACAAAAGATGGAATAAGGAAAATAATTGCCACTAAAAGTAGTATTGTTATAAAAAATATAATAACAACAACGAAACGCATCTTGTAGTTATGTTCTATCAGATTCCTTTGTTCAAATGGAAGTAAATTAATCATTTTCGTAATGTCCTAAAGCTAAGCCTATTGCTGTAGCAAATCCGACAGCATCCCGCGCATTCATAGGGGGGACACCGTGCTTGTATCCACCTACATTTATCCAAGGATTTCCAAGTTCTACTTTCATACGTAGACTTTGTGATAAGTACTCTGACAAACCATTCATGTTTGCATTACCTCCAGATAAAAGTATTTTTTCAACCTGTTTTCTCTCTTTTCCATCTTCGTCTTTGTGTGTCTGCCAATATATAAGATGCTTGTTTATCTCATCTCTTAAAACTGAAACACCGTTTATAAGTACACTAAACAAATCTGTATTATCTTTTGCTTTGTGTAAACCATATGTTCGCTTCATTATTTCCGCTTCAGCAAAAGATATATTGAGGCTTTTTTCAATCATCTTTGTAAGACCGTAACCTCCTATGTCTATAGTGGACGTAAACAAAACTATTCCACCACTAACTATAGACACACCTGTGCGTGTTTCTCCAAAATCTGCAATTAGATAAGTCCCTCCGTCACCCTTTAATACAAGCGCTCTTGCCAGAGCCGCACCTTCAAGTTCAAAAGATAGGGGCACGAGTGATGCTTCGTTAAAAATATCCACATAACTAGAGACCAAGGTTGTCGAAACTGCTGAAACTTGAACATATAAATTATCTTCGCCTTGACCTATTATTTTAAAATCAAAAGTTGCATCAGATGCACTTATTGGAATATGCTCCTCTAGTGATAGCTCAAGAGTATTTCTGATTTCTTTATAAGGGACTATGGGAATAATTTGTCTAAAAGAATATATTTGTTCTTCGGGCAAAGAAACTCTTATGTAGTTTAAATTTTTCTCTTTCTTAAGTTTTTCCAAAATAGAAACCAATTTAATCTGGTCTACGATTTTACCAGAAGAAATCAAACCCGAAGGGATATTGGCTGACCCATACACACCAAGTTTCAACCCGTGCTCAGAGCGAACAAGTTCTACGTATTTAACTGATTGATCAGAAACATCAAAACCAACCGAACGTAAAGTTAAAAATGTTGGTGGTGGAAAAAATGATCTTATAAAATGAGAACGCATGATTTATATTATACGTTATCTTTTATAATTTTGGGAGTATTCTAGTGTGCCTTAGTTCCTACTGGGATAGATTCGTTTGGTTCAAGTAATGAAAAACCGCCATCATCAGTCGAAAGTGCAAAAAGCATTCCATTTGATTCTAAGCCTTTTATTGTGCGGGGTTCTAAGTTCGTAACAAAAAGACACTTTTTACCTACAAGAATCTGTATATCAGGAAAAAATTCTTTAATACCTGAAACAATCTGGCGAGGACCCTCAGATTCAGAAAAATCTACTGACAACTTAAGCAACTTGTCAGTGTCTGGGACAATTTCCACAGACAGTATTTTCCCAACAGAAATCTCTACTTTTTTAAAATCATCAAATGTAATCATATTTTTATATTACGTGAGTCTAAATATCTCTGCAATATTATAGCTGCTGCTTGAGCATCTACGTCGACTGGTCTTATCATCTTTTGTTTTCTGGCATTCAAATTTTCTTTACCTGTATTTTCTGAAAAAACACTAAAAGAACTGAACCTTTCATCCATCATATGAGTGGGTAGATTGAATTCAACCTGGAGATCATCTGCAAATTTTTTTGCTTGAGCAGTTGCTGTAGTGTCTTCCCCGCCAGTATCTGTCGGGAGACCTACAACTATTTCAGAAACTTCACGACCCTCTATTATGTTTCGTATATTATTAAAAGCATTTTTATCATTTAAAATAATACTTTCCGGAAAAGCCAAAGACCCACCATCATCTGATAGTGCAAGCCCTATTCTTTTTGTCCCAAAGTCTACTCCCAAGATTTTCATCTGCGGAGGCGGTGAGATTCGAACTCACGGTACAGTTTCCCATACGACAGTTTTCAAGACTGTTGCCTTCAACCACTCAGCCACGCCTCCAATATACTTATGTATTGTCGCCCTTCGGGAAGCGTGACTGAGTGGTTCGGTCACTTACGTGTACCGACTCGAAATGAAGCAGTTCATTTCTCGTCCATCTCAGCCACGCCTCCAATATACTTATGTATATGCAAGGGCATAATAGCAAAATGACGGCACTAACACAATATAGTATGATAAAAATACCGTTATGAATGAATTTAATGAAAACAATCCAATAAATAAGAAGTCTGGACCAGAAAACAAGGATTACTGGTGGTCTAAAAAAATAGATTCACTTCCATATGAAAATCCTGAAATGTATATACACAGAGTATCCGAATATATATCCTCGGCTGTACTTATTAGCAAAATAAATCTCGGAGGAAAGGATGAGGAAGAACTAGAAGATAATTGGGATATTATAGAACCTCTAATTTGGGAGGAGGTTAAACGTATAGAATCCAGAACACCTGAAAAAATGCCTTTAATGCTTTTAAACCAGGAACTTAGACATCTAAATGAATCCATAGTACAGATGTCAAACCCTATAGACGATCTTGATAAAATAAAAGACAGAGAAGAATATTTTGACAGAACAGAAATAAACAGAGATTTTTCAAAAGAAGTCTCTGGTAAAAAACGCCCGTTAATTGAAAGTTTATTTGACTTAGGCTCTCTAAACGAAGAACACAAAAAAGAAATATTAAAAAAGACTCTTGATAATAAAAAAATAATTTTACTTGGGGGTGGAGATTCAATAAATGATCTGATTACAGAATCTGATATTAAGCCAGCTTCGGTTGTGAATATAGATTCGTTTATAAAATTTGAAGATAAGGAAAAAAATCAAAGAAAAAATTATTCATCCATTGTACTAGGAGCAGAGAGTGAGGAGATAAAAAATTTGAAAATAGAAAAAGCAGATGAAATATGGGCAACATGGTCTGTTCCTATGTATCTTGAAACAGCAAAAGATATTGAAAATTTATTTGAAAATATAGACTACCTTCTTGTACTCAACGGAGTCCTTAGAATTCACCCGTTATATCTTCTTGATTTCAAGAAGGATGGACATGAAATGTTTGATAGAGCAGAAAAATTTGAAAATAGAAAAAGCGCTTGGATAAAAGCTGTGTCTAACTTACTAAAGACTGATCGTTACAATATGTACATCATGAACAACTCAACAATGTTTCTACAAAAAATTTCTGAATAAAACGGAACATTTAGAGTATTAAAATCCAATATGTTTACACCTTGATAAATGCTATAATTAAAGCATGGAAACACTAAAAAACAATTGGACATGGATTCTAGGTATAGCACTCGTGATTTTCTCTCTTGTGTTCTTTTTATCAGCTCGTAATTTCTCTAAACAAGGCTCGTATGTAGAGGTAAAAGGCCTTTCAGAGAGAATCGTAAAGGCAGACACAGCCATTTGGTCCTTGAGCTTTGAGGTTAAATCAAACAACGTAGATACACTATATTCTGATATAGAGAAAAATATAGCTACAATCAAAAAATTTCTTATAGACAAAGGGTTTGAAGAAACTGAGATAAATGTCGCCCCTGTAAATATCTACCAAGACACTTACAGAGATGCTGCATTTAGATACAACTCGACAAACCAAGTCGCAGTCTATACCAAAAAAGTAGACCTAGCTAAGAGCGCATCAAATGAAACTCTGTTACTAGTAAAAGAGGGTGTTGTTTTAAATCAGAACTATATCTCATTTGAATTCTCAGATTTGAATAGCATCAAGCCAGAGATGCTTGCAGAGGCTATAAAAAACGCTCGTGATACAGCTTCACAGTTTGCTGAGAATGCGGGAAGCAATGTAGGCAGAGTAACTCGTGGTAATCAAGGAGTATTCGATATCACTGACAAAGATCCTGGATCTCCTGAATACAAGAAGATTCGTCTCGTTTCAACGCTCCGATTTTTATTGAAATAACATATTCGCAAAATTAAAACCCCGCAGTATTGCGGGGTTTGATTTTTATCTTACAGTGCCGAGATAGTACGGTGGCTCTATGAGTTTATATAATTCACTTCCTTTATCGAGTGACGAATATTGTTTGATTGTATTTTCAAACCCATTTATCTCTATATCATGAGTAAGTTGCAAAGACCCTGCGTCTTCTGGGTTTTTATACAGATAAAGCGCCGCGAGGCCTGATGCAAGATACGCTGGAGACCTTCCATTTTCAAGTGCAATCAATGCAGGCATCATGAATCTTTCTCCATTTTTCGCTTTTCGCATCGGATCTCTTGCAACACGCAGAATTGGATCATTAAGATTTTTATTCTTAAATCTCATCAAAACATTGTCGGCGAATTTTTTTTGATCATCGCTTTTTATGCCGTATCTTGCAAGTACGAATTCAATTTCATTTAGAACTCCGTTTACAAGTGAACGCACACGAGTATCTTCGATTGCCTCGTGTATATACATGTACCCAAAATGAAATCCATAATACGCAATCAGTGCGTGAGTAGCGTTTACTGTGAAAAGTTTCTGCTTCTTCACTGATTCCAGATCCTCAACAATATTTACACCGACAGGTATAACCGGAAAGTCCAAATTTGTTTTTTTGATACAAAGTTGAAAATATTCTTCTACGTTTACTCTCAGAGGATCATCCTCGAGCTCCAAATCACCTGGCAATATAGATACACGATCAATCATACAGTCTGGTGCAAAAAGATTTCGGGTAATCAGTTCTTTTTTAGAATCTTCGAGATTTTCAAAGATCTTTTCTTTCAAAAAAGAACTGTTATGCTCTGTGGCATTTTCGCATGCGACTATAAAAAGTGGGATATTCCCTCTCTTTTCCACCCTATACTCTAATGCTCGTGCGAGCACTGGCGCAATATATGGAATAGACTGCATACCAACCGCAGTCAAAACCAGGTCGGCATCTTTTATGTGCGAGCATACACTTTTTTCATCCTTGCCAGAAATAGCAATTATATTTCGCACTGTTACTTCTTGGGTATTTTCTCCAAGTATCGACATACCAAATTCTCTTCTTGAATTTATTGTTTCAATCAGAGACTGGTTTACATCCACAAATACAGTTTGAAATTCTCTATAAAATACATGTGCGAGCATCCTACCTATAGGACCAGCTCCAAATATTACAAGTTTTCTCATTTATATAATTTTAATTTACTTCTATCTTTGTATAACAATAATAAGGCAATAGAGCAAGAAATTTGATTTTTCTAAGTTTTGTGGTAATGTGCGGACAAATAAAAGAATATGTACATACACAAACACTTGAAACTATACTTGATTGATCAAGATGGAGTACTGGCGGATTTTGAAACAGGTTTTCTAGAAATATGGGAAAAGGTATGCCCAGAAGAATACAAAGACAAACTCAGGGACAGACAGAGTTACTTTCTAGAGGATAGTTTTCCCGAAGAAATGAAGCAAGAAATAATTTCAGTTTACTATCAAAAAGAATTCTTCAAAAAACTAAAACCAATTCCTGGAAGTATCGAAGCTGTAAAACTTATTGAGAGTAGGGGGCACGAAATAATGCTATGCACTGCCCCACTAAAATACGCCGGTCATTCGCTATCAGAAAAACACGAGTGGATTGAAAAACATTTGGGTAAAAAATATACAAAAAAAGTTACCTATGCCTATGACAAAACTATAGTAGGTGGCGACATGCTAATCGACGACAGGCCAGATATCACGGGTCTTCGCGAGGTGCCAATATGGGAACATATAGTCTATGACACCTCCTACAACCGCCATCTGACGGAAAATAAACGAATCCGCTGGGATATGGATAATTGGCAAGAGGTATTGGGAATTTAATCAATAGAGGCTTTTAGCCTCTATTTTCTTTTGGCGTAAAAATCACAAAAAGCTATACTATACGTTATATATGGTAGATAAATCGACAGGTAAAAACATGGACCCAAAAGAACTAATAGAGCTTGCAAAAGCTGGGAATAATGAAGCGTACGGGAAGCTATACGAGCTTTTCTACACACCTATATACCGATACCTATACTTTCGACTTAAAGACAAAGAAGAGGCGTCTGATCTATCTCAAACTGTTTTTCTAAAAGTTTACAAGGTACTAGATACAGTTGAGGTGTCCAAAAATGAACCTCTAGCTTACTTCTACACTGTAGCCAGAAACACTCTGATAGATTACCGGCGCAAGAAAAAAGATCTGTATATATTAGACAATGAAGAAATGCCAGATATCCCGTCCTCTGAAATAGGAATCGAGGAATCGATAGATAGTCAGATAGAATTTGCGGGAGTCGAAAAGGCTATGCAAAACCTAACCGAAGAACAGCGAGAAGTAATCACCATGAGATTCATTCATGATATGTCCTACAAAGAAATCTCTGAAACACTAGGCAAGCGCGAAGATGCAATAAGACAACTCCAATCAAGAGCTCTCAAGATTCTAAAAGAAAATTTAAATAAAAAAGATATATGAAAAACATCGACAAAAACAAAATAGAAAAAACTGATTTAGAAAAAGAACTAAATGAGGTCTTTTCTGTGGAAAATAAAAGCGATGAAAGCATGAGTGAGCTTGTTTCTTTTTTTGAATCTGCTCGAATTTTAGAAAATTCTATTGTAGCCCCAAAAGAAATATTGAACTCAATTTTGGAACAAATACCAGAAAAAGAGATTTTCTACACAAAAGACGCGCACCAGCCTGTTAAAAACTCTTGGTGGAAGATGGGTATGATCTTGGTGCCTAGTGCCCTGCTTTTAACACTAGTGCTAATACCCGAATACCAGCACGCACAAAAAATTGCACTACCTACACAGATCAAAGAACCTATTGTCACAATCGAAGATTCACTGTATAGTATTGAAGATGACTCGGATTTGTTTAAAGAAGAAGGTTCTTTTACCTTGGCTTTAGCAGAAAGTGATATAACGAGTGATTTTAATCAACCATTTTATGAACAAGATATATAAAATAAACATTACAATATTGAGTTTGTTTGCATTGTTCTTTGCTACACAAACTTTTGCGGCAAGCCCTTTCGACAGGACAAGTATTTTTTGCTCCGAGTGGAATGAAATAGATGCAAAAATATCTAGCAAAATCACTGAACGTGAAACTATGTTCGAAACAAAAAAAGAAAACCGTATGACAGATCTAGGCAGTAAATGGACTGAAATAGATGCGAAGCGTGAAGCAAAAAGACTTGAGGCTGATACAGTGCTTTCAACTCAAATAGCTAGTTTAAATACAAAGGCAACAACTGATGCTGAGCGTCAGGCTATAGCAAAATATGAAACATCAGTAAAAAACGCATTGGAGACTCGCAGATTAGCGATTGATGAAATAATACAAGACTATAGAAGCAACATAAACATAGCAATAGAAAATAGAAATGAGATAGCTGGAAGTGCTGTGGATGAATTCAAAAATAGCGTTAATTCTGCAATAAGTGAAATCAGTATACAGTGTGAAAATGATGTATCAACTAGAGATATTCGTGAAAATCTAAGATCAGCTATGGAACAGGCTCGTGAAAATCTAAAAAATACAATAAAATCACAAGACCCTAAAACTTCTATTGAAATGTATGAAATAGAAAGTGCAGAGAAAATGAAAATTATCCAAGAACAATTCAAAAACTCTCTAGAACTTGCTCGCATAGAACTAAAACAAGCTTTCGAGTAAAACCTTAAAATCCATCACGCTCGTGAGGGATTTTTTGTTTACTATGATAGACTAGCCCTCAGATAGAACTTTTAAACAAAAACGTATGGAAATATTGAACGACATTTTACTTGTCTTATTTATTTTTATTTTACACTGGGAGTTATCTTTGGCAGTACAAAGTATTTTTATGCACAGGTACTCAGCGCATAAACAATTCGAAATGAAACCTGGTGTAGAAAAAATTTTCTGGGTTATGGCTTTTTTATTTATGGGGCCGTCTTACTTATCAGCGTATGTATACGGAGTCTTACACAGACTACATCATGCGTATTCAGACACAGACAAAGATCCTCACCCAGCAGACCTATTCAGTGGCCCATGGGGACTTTTCAAGCTCATGTGGCGAACCAAGGTTATATATTCACAAATCTCAAAAGGAATATATCCTGTAAATGAAAAGATGAAAGAGGGTGTACCCGAATGGAGGAGGTTTGATAGATTCGCAAGTTCTTGGTGGTGCAGGCTTGCATGGGCAGGAATATATATATCCATATACATATGGATTGATCCGCCGATTTATTGCTACTTGCTAATACCCTTTCACCTAACGATGGCACCGGTACACGGAGCAATCATAAACTGGTTTGCTCATAAATACGGCAAAGCTCCAAACGATACAGGAGATTCATCAAAAAATCTTTTTGAAAATGATATTCTGATGGGCGGAGAAGCCTATCACAATGACCACCACAAATTTCCAAGTCATGTAAATTTTGGTGCCCATGGACAATTTGATCGTTATTATAGATACATAATTTTTTTAGATAAAATAGGAATTTTAAAAATAAAAAATTAGTTTTTAAGCCCGGAATACTCCGGGCTTTGTATTTTTTTATATTAGTTCATGCTAAAATTTAAAACATGGATGAACAGGGTAAAGTTAGTGCAACCTGGCAAGCACTTGAATATGAATACCGTGAAAGAAAAGTAGACTGGTATTGGGCTCTTGGTATTATTGCAGTCTCTACATGCATTGCGTCTTTTATTTTCAAAAATTATCTTTTTGGAATTTTCATAATACTCGCAAGTGTAAGTATTGCTATTTTTAGTGTAAAAAAACCTGATTTAGTAACTTATACCATAGACGAAAAAGGTATTCGCATTGGAAGTTATTTTTTCCCATACCACAAAATCAAAGCTTTCTGGATTGGTGAACACGAAAGCCACAATGAACTCATAATACACATAGACCGGGCCATACTCCCCCACATTACGATATTGATTCCTGAAAATGTAGACACCGACGGACTAAAAGAATTTTTATTGAAATATATGAAGGAGGAAGAGCTCCATGAACCAGGACTTCATCGGATTTTAGATAGGTTGGGGTTTTAAAACTTACAAACAAAAATCTTCGGATAAATATAAGCTCCTACTACCGTTGAGACCTTCAGGTCAAATAATTTAATGATCTTAAACTTTGACTTATCAAGTATAGACGTCAAAAGTTTATGCTCCGTTGTATACACAACAAGTGTTCCTTTTGAGTTTAAAAATTCTTCGCTATATTCTACAAAACATTGATATAGCTTTTTCAAATCTTCATCTTTTGAAATTTGCATACCAAAAGGCAAATCAGACGCAATAACATCAAAACTTCCTAAGTCTGGCTTGTTGAAAATATCAGCTGTTTTTAGTTGTATTAGTTTTATAAGTCCAGCCTTCTTGATATTCTCAACTGCCAATGCATTACTCTTTCCATTACTATCAAATCCGACAAGTCTTAGATTCTTGTTGATCAACCCCGCTTCAATGAGAAGAGTTGCGCTACCAGAAAATATGTTTAAATATGAATGGGCAGAATCAAGTTCGCAAAAACTATTCATTGCATAAGCAACAGTAGGATTTAGTCCACCTTTAATATTTTCTACTCTATAATCTCGAAGAGTTAAGGGTCGTGAAGTTAGACGTACTCCTACTTCCCATGAACTATTTGCCTTACCTATAAATATATCTAAATCAGCTTCATTTTCTGAGGTTAGTTTGTAGGTTTGAATAATAAAATCTTTGATTTCTTTAACTTCTTTAGAATCAGATCCAGCACAACTAAGTCTGAATGTTTTAAATTTATCAGTACTTCCTTTCAATACAATATCGATTATTTCCCCCAAAACTGATTTGTGTTTAGAAATAAAATATGGGTTGAACTCATCACTCCTTTTAATCACATAAATATTTATAATACTTTTCAATTCCGTCAGAATTTTAAAATCACTACTCAAATCGAGATATATTTCTTCATCCCCTTCTTCATATATTTTAAGTTTTGGATATCGAGACATTTCATGCAAAACCACCTCTTTCAGTCCTGATATAAAAGTCACTTTTATTAGCATATTGTTCATGAATTTCTATAGTATCATTTTAAGAAACCACCTCAAACGAGGGTTTTTGGTGGTCACGAATATTTTACTCGCCGTCGCTCGTAAAATTTCTCGACCCCGCCTCGCGGTTTTGCATACTTGCAAAACATCACTGCGCCCGTCACCAATACTAAAAAGACTGGAGCAGTCCAGTCTTTTTAGTATTGGTGACCCCGCCAAGAATCGAACTTGGATCACAAGATCCGCAATCTTGCATTCTATCCGTTGAACTACGGGGCCGTAGCAGATTGCAATATACTGTATTTTCGTTGATTTGTAAACCAAAAACACCTTTCGGTGTTTTTATTCTCCCTTCGCCCAAGATTTGAGAGCTTCGTATTCTGCTTCACCACAAATAGTTTTGCCTGAGTCTGTGTTTATGAAAAAAGGTACTCCTCCGCAGACACCCTTATCGAGATCTTCAAGCTTCTTTAGATTCTCTTTGTTGTGCCAAACTTCTATTTTTTCTACTTTTATTCCCTCTTCTTTCTCAAGCTTTTCTACCACAGTATGCATATGTTGGCAGTGTGGACACTCCTCTCCGTAAAAATTTATTAGTGACATATTTCTTTTGTTTAATATTAACTTACCTAGTGTATCGCAAAAATAAATTTTGAGCCAGATAGCAAAATTGCCCCGGAGGGGGCAATTTTTACTTTGTGATTTTTGATAGACGAGCTTTCTTGCGAGAAGCGTTGTTTTTCTTGATAACACCGCGCTTCATAGCTTTGTCGATTGCAGCGTATGCAACAGGTAGCATTTTCTTCGCATCGGCTTTCTTGTCCTTTGCTAGCTTTTCTACACGCTTGATTGTGTCTTTCATGATCTTTGTGCGTCGGTCATTTATAACCTTTTTGCGCTCTGAACCACGAAGTGCTTTTTTTGCTGATTTTGTAATTGGCATCTTTTAGATTGAAATTAATTATACTTTTGAACAAGAGAGCATCGAGACACAACACTTTTCTTGTGCTAATACTATAGCAAAAAATGAATTTTTGTAAAGAGTGCTCAATTCTTGTTTTCTCCTGACACATATAGACTATTTGCATTTTCATCTGTCCATTCGATATCAAGATGAACTTGGCCTGTTTTGTCATACCTTGCTTTCATATCTTTTACACTAGTAGGAATTTTAGGTGCCACAACTTCGGCATTGTAAGTTCTTGAAAAGTTATCGATTAGCCCCTTGTCTGCTCCAGTAGAGCAAGATATCAGAGCAATCGTAGGTTTTTCTACAAAAAACTTCTCTACTTTTTTAACTCCTTTGCCTAAAAAATCATGTTTGAAAATATAATTTTTATCTGACTTTCCTACATGTGGCGCAATATGGCTACCGAGATTGAGCAATTCTCTCTGACCATGCCCTCCCAAGATTAGATACGAAACTTTGTTTTGCTCGCCATATTTTTTATCACATTCCAAAAATATTCTAGCCACATCATATTTACTAGAAGCTTCATATATTCTCATTAGATGTTTGTTTTTAGTGTCCAAAAAGACATTATACAAACTGTTCCCAATATGATTAAAGGCTCCATTGTAGTCAGAGCGTGGAAATATTACCAAACCATAAGGGGCTTGGTCTTCTTGATGATCCAACTGAGATACGAGCATGTCATATGAATATCTTCTAAATTCATGGATATTGTATTTTTCATTCAATTCTTTTACTCCACCAGGATACACATTCTCAACCAGGCTCATCTCGTCTAAATTTTCTCTTATACTTCCGTATTGATAGTTTAGACCTTCTGCAAAACCTTTCTTGGTAATACCGAATTCTTTTTCAAAAAGATTGTTAAGTAATTCAAACACCTTTTTCTCAACAGATGTCCTGCTCTCACGTCTTAATATATTTTCAAAAGTTATATAATTACTCTTTTTTATTTCTTCTTCTAAAAAAGCATCTATCTTTTCTTTTGCACCACCTCCCTCTTTTTGGTACATCCTAACTAGTAAAAATGCTGTACCACCTGGGTCATCACTATAATGATAGAAGGCGGTAGATATATTGTCTCTATAATTAAACAAGGCTTTTTCTGCCAGATCCATATAATTTGCCATACCTCCACCATATCTTTCAATCATGGAGAAAAAAGAAAACAAATCATTTGCTACCAATACTGGATTCCCGATTCTGTCTAGTTTTATATCTATGTTATCAAAATCATACCTATCGCTGTTTTTGTATAGGTCCTCCTGTAGACCATGAACAATAGTCCCGATATGTCTGTATATCTCTTCTAGGTTTTGGTCGTACTCGGGTGAATATCCAAATGTAGGTATTTGAGTATAGATAGAATTTATATACCGGATTGTTTCCATTCTATGATTCTGGTTACTCAAAATTTTATTTATGTCTATGCTGTGAATATTGTTTACAGCTTTTTCTATTTCTAGTCTCGTGTCAAATATTTTATCTGAAACAATTTTTTCGGGGTTATTGAGTAAGCTGTAAATTCGCAAAAGATTACTCTCGATTTCGGAGAAATTTTTTTCTAGATTTTCTGTTTGATTTTGACCAAAAGATGAATAGCTTCCATTTTCCATAATATAAAGTATATGTTCAATATATGATTCTGGCAATTTATTCTTTCTTTTTAAAAAATGAATCTTTAAGTTATACTGGGAAAATGATTGCAAGACTAGAAGGTTCGGTAATAGAAGCGAGCGAGAAATGGGTTATTTTAGACGTAGCTGGAGTTGGCTACAGGATTTACTGTTCTCCAGAAACCCTGTCTATTGTCACCAAGAAGGAGTCTATAGCCCTCTACACATACCTGTCAGTGCGCGAAGACGCTCTAGATCTATATGGCTTCATAAGCTCAGAAGAACACGACTTCTTTGAGATGTTGCTCTCTGTGTCAGGCATTGGACCCAAGTCTGCTCTCGGCGTGCTTTCAGCTACAACTATAGACACATTGAAACAAGCCATCGGATCAGGCGACACTTCATATCTAACTAAAGTTTCTGGTATTGGACGAAAGACTGCAGAAAAAATCGTGATAGAGTTGCGCGATAAACTTCGCGCACATGTAAATGTAAATGATACCCCAGGAATGCTCCGCGCAGAAAGTGATGTTGTAGAAGCTTTGAAGTCACTTGGGTATTCACAAAACGAAGCTCGCGACGCACTAAAGGAAATCGACAGTAGTATATCCGGCACAAGTGCCCGCATAAAAGAAGCCCTCAAGATTTTAGGAAAAAAATAAAATGCCAGAACTCCCAGAAGTACAGACCACAACCATGGGTCTATCAAAAGTACTCCCAAAACTCACAATCACAGATGTGTGGAGTGATTTACCACGCATGAAAGTAACAAGAAAAGATTTTGTGGGAACAATAAAATATCTCCCATATTTCAATGAATTCAAGAAAAAAGTCGTAGGGCAAAAATTTATTTCAGCAGAACGTCGAGCAAAAAATATTCTCATAAATATATCTGGTGGAAA
Organism: Candidatus Nomurabacteria bacterium; assembly: GCA_016699365.1. NCBI lineage: Bacteria > Candidatus Nomuraibacteriota > Candidatus Nomurabacteria bacterium. Next base: position 236,965 of record CP064973.1, read on the forward strand.
TACAATTTTGGTCCACTTGAAAATGACTGGGCACCTCATGATCGGTAAATACAAATATGATAAAAAAGAAAATTCTTGGTCACCTGATGAAAGTGAGGAGAATTTGGCTTTGTCGGATTCATACAATAAATTCATCCATGTAGTTTTTTCACTTTCAAACGGCAAACATCTAGTTTTTTGCGACTCTAGAAAATTTGGCACAGTGAAGATGATAGAAACTAGTGATGTACACACTAAAAGTCACATCTCGAAACTAGGCCCGGAACCACTCGAAAAAAGTTTCACATTTGAAAAGTTTATTGAAACATTGAGTGTGAAACAAAAAGGGAAAATAAAACAAGTTTTAATGGACCAGGCAGTGATCGCAGGTATTGGTAATATTTATTCAGATGAAATGCTTTGGCTCTCAGGTATTCACCCACTTTCTGTTGTCTCCAAAATACCAAAACCACAAATGAAACAACTTTATGTGGCAATGGGAGAGGTATTGAAAAAGGGCATAGACTTCGGAGGAGACTCTACGAGTGATTATAGAAATATAGAAGGTAAAAAAGGTGCGTTTCACCATCACCACAATGTATACAGAAAAAAGGATGAGAAATGCGGCAAGCGCGGATGCAGCGGCAACATAACCCGCATAGTCGCGAGCGGACGAAGTGCACACTTCTGTCCTAAGCATCAAAAGGTGTATAATTAAAAAATCATGGATGGAATGAAAGAACTAAAATGGTTTGGGAGCCTACTAGCAGTACTATTTTTAGCATGGTTTATTAGTGGTGGCCCAGAGAGATACGATCTAGAAAATGACAAGCCGTTTATAAAACCACCTTCTCCACTCAACACAGGTGAAATATATGGACCAGAAAATACAGCTGTAAATCCAAATACTCCAGTTGGCTGGAAGTCTGTTTCAACAAAATACTTCTCTGTTGCACTGCCTACTGATTGGGCTTTCAATGAATCCGATTCTAGTGTATGGAATTCATACAGAGGCGAATTTACAAACGGCAGCTCAACAATCTTTTTTGAATACGGACCATATGCAACAATACCGGTTCCAACAACAGACGATCGTCACACATTTACATATGAAACAGTTGCTTCGTACTATGCGACAATGATAAAACCAACAGGCTTCATGGGAAATACGACTGGCATGTTCATAGACCGCGCCCCAGCACTAGAAAAATTCTCCATCTCGGGATACAACCTAAACCCTAGTGCTCAAAACACAGCGTTTTCTATTTTTAGAACTTTAGAATTCTATTAGACTCCGAGTATTCTAAATAGTGCAATTCCAGCTGAAACAGAAACATTCAGAGATTCCTTGTTACCCTGCATTGGGATTTCGGCTATGATATCTGAAATATCTAAAATATTTTTTGATATTCCGTCTGTTTCAGAACCCAATATGAAAACCACCTTTTCTTCGGGTGAAACTTTTTTATAATCAGTAGAATTTTCTGCGAGCTCAATCGCGATTATCTGATATCCATCTTTTTTAAGCTTTTCTACCTCAACCAGAGTCTCATTCGCATGTCTCCAAGATATTGTTTTCTCTGCACCGAGAGCAGATTTTGCTACTTTAGGATTTGGTCTTCCAAAGCGATCAATCGGATCTGGGGTTGTACCAGAAAGTATTATTTCCTCTATTCCTACTGCATCACATGTACGGAAAATCGCACCTACGTTTTCAGCACTGCGAATATTGTCTAGGATTAGGATTTTATTTTTCATAGATAGCTTTATTTTTTAAAATATTTATTAAAAACATTAATTAATATATTGTGTGCATAGTGTACAATCACCGCCATCCATATAGTTCCTGTCCACAAGGTAATCATACAAGCTATTGGCCCAAAAATTATTCCAGTATATAAAACTTGATGAATAGTATCTTTTTTAGATTGCCACTTATGATTTTTCAAATGCCATAGACCAAACAAAATGGAAGATATAAATACTGACCAAACTACTGGAAGTACGTACATCAATCCGAACAATACAATACCTCTAAAAATTATTTCCTCGTAAGCACTAGAAAGGAAAGTAGAAATTCTCCATGGATATTTCTCCCAAGTAAAACCGGTTTCTTTATACTGTTTTCTCTGAATACTTAGTGTGAGTATGAACAAAAGACAAATAAGTGCTATTTGTATGGCTGGTGTAAAAGAGTCTATTTGTTTGAAACTCAATGATTCGAGAATGATCATATTTGTTTGAATTAGTGGGAATCTTTCCTTACAGGAACAGTGCACCTTTTCACTCCAATAAAATTGAAGCCTGAAAAGCTTTTCGATTCCTACACGCAAGCAAAGCAGTTTGCTTGCTCGGGAGGACAAAGCCTCGCTTCGCTCATTTTGTCCTCCCGGTAGGAATCGAACCTACGACCCTCTCCTTAAAAGGGAGCTGCTCTACCGACTGAGCTACGGGAGGATTTAACTTATTGAAAATAACATATTTATAGCTTTTCGGCAAATATTTTTCTTTTTAAAACCAATCAAATATGTTACAAATAATACATGAAACCAAAAACAAAAATAATCATCGCAGTGGTACTTGGTATTTTAATACTAGGATTTACAAGCTTTTTTATAAGATCAAAAGATTCTGTAAAAATCCCTACTCCACAAGAGGCCTTGGCGCAATGCCTAAAAGACAATGGCGCAAAGTTTTACGGTACATTTTGGTGTCCTCATTGTCAAAAACAAAAACAAATGTTTGGAAGATCTGCTTCAAAACTACTCCCTTATATTGAATGTTCTACTCCAGACGGTAAGGGTCAGCTCCAAATATGTACAGATAATCAAATAGAAGGATACCCTACTTGGGAATTCTTGGATGGATCAAGACTTACTGGGGAAATACCTCTATCTACACTCGCAGATAAAACTGGTTGTGTAGCACCAAATTAAATATGTCTATAGAAACATTCAACATAATAGCGACCATCGGGTCTATGCTTATAGGGATTTTTGGTATAACCGCTATTTTTCTATCTTTTTCAAACAAGAAAACACAATTTAGTGCTTTTGTTTCAAAAAAAGCTTATTTAATTGGCTTTTTGATTACACTTGGTGCGGTTATTATGAGCCTAATATATTCTGATATATACAAATACCCTCCTTGTGTACTATGTTGGTACCAAAGGATATTTATATACCCTCAGGTTGTTTTATTCGGACTTGCTATGATAAAAAAGTATCCAAAGTTTTTAGTAGCTCAAATTAATTTGGCACTAACTACAATTGGAGGTGCATTTTCTCTATATCATGTGATTATTACATACACGAACTTCAATCCGATCCCTTGCCCTGCTGCTGTATCATGCACTCAAAGATTCGTATTTACATTTGGATTTTCAACTATTCCACTAATGGCAATGTTTCTATTTGTTGGTCTACTGGGTGTGTATTTTATGCTTAAAAGACAGAGTGATTCTGACTTATCCACAGATACTAAACAAAAGACTTTTTAGTTGTGTATAATATATAGGAAGCACATAAAAAATTGCACCCAAGATTTCCCATTTAGGGATAAATATTTAAGGGATAGCAAAAAAATATCGAAACAGTTCATTATGTACGGAAATTATTATTATCCGTACCGGTTCTCAGTTTTTCTGTTCTTTAGGATAGGAGAAAGGGTCTCATGCATGTTGCGTAAACTTTACGCGCCATACACGAGGCCCTTTTTTTATTGTCTTTTTTAAATACCTTTAAAATCCCCAAAGGGTATTTTAACTTTTTATAATATAAGCCAAGGCGAGGGCCCAAAGGATTTTGAGTTCTTAAATAGCCTTACGCAGGCGGGTAGCCGAGCAGAGCAAAAATCCAGCAGGATTTTATGCGTGCTTTTTAAAAGTGATGGATAAAATAAAAGTTTTCCAGAAACTAAAGTCTGTATAACCACATACATGATATGGGTTACAAAAAAAACAAAAACCCTTGCGGGTTTTTATGCCAAAGCCTTTAATATAAATAGTTCCAAATCTTTATCTAAATCCCTATTCCCACTTCTAGCCTCGTGATATATATGATTGAGTGATTCTAGGAAATAAGATAGTTCTATGTCAGAAAATTTATTTGTCATAGAGAGCGCTTTTTTATGGACAAATGGTGATAATTTTGTACTTTCAGGACTTAGTTTGTTTTGTTGTTGTTTATAAACAATCAAAGCATTTTTAATGGCCCAAAAAAGAGCAGGTATTATCTCCTCTGCAGAAACATTGTCATCTCGCATTTTTCTAAATATAATCCAAGCATTTTTCTTATCTCTAGAACCAAAACTATCTGTAAAAGAAAATATAACTGGTTTTTCTGCGACTTTCTTTTCTGTTTTAAAAAATTCTATTTCTGCATTTGCATGCTCCAGGTCTTTTAAAACTGGTTTTTTTAAATCAGTTTCCACTATGATAAACAAATTTTCTGAATCAGACATTTCAGAAATCTTTTCCAAAACAAAAACACTTTTTTCTTCATTGTCTATCGAGTGTTTTAAAACCAAGGCTGTTTTGCTGCCAAATAAGTTAGAGCAATAAATTATAGAAGATAGAGACTGTGGAGATATGTCACTATCTGAAAAGTACTCAATATCAAATTGATCTTTTTTCAACTTTTCTAAAAAACGCTCAAGTGCTTTTGTGCGTTTTTCTATATCATTACCATAAAAAACATGTAGCATACTAGAATTTCACTATTTTTTTATAATCTTCGTATGCCTTACCATACTTTTTTTCAAGAATTTTTTCTTCTTGAACTACGAATATATATCTTGTCACCAAGAAAGTTACCATTGCAGTACACACAATGATTACAGAATTTGAAAGAAAACCAAAACCTAAAACAAGGAGCGCAAGCCCCATATGAGTAGGACTTCTGAGATACACATATGGCCCCTTGCGAAATTCTTTTGCGGTTAAGTTTTCTGGGTCGAGTCTGTGTTTTTTTGTTCTATCAGAAGTCTTTTGAGACCAGAATATTAGAACCGTAGCAAGTATTAATAGTAGAGGGCCTATAGAAACCAATGTAGAAGACATAACTCTAAGTGGGTATAAATAGTCCAAAAAAAGACCTAAAACCAACGCTGTAAAGTATGTTAGGTAGGAATGGGCTAATATTTCATGAACTGTTTTTGGGACTATATTTTTATTCATAAAAAAAGTGTAGCACGGGTGGTAATTTTGTGAAGTCTTTTTGATTATTTCATCTCTCCCCAATTTTTTCCTACAGATATATGCACGTCCAATGGAACAGATTTTTTATCTTTCAGAAATTCATCAGGTATCACATTTTTCATAGCTTCTATAACTATTTTCTTAACTTCTTCTATTTTTTCTTTTTTTACTTCGTACATCAACTCGTCATGAACCTGAAGTATGAGTCGGGCTTCGTTTATAAGGCCATTTTTTTCGAGTGCATCATGAGAATTCTTAATAGCAATTTTTATTATATCTGCAGCAGTCCCTTGAATAGGAGCATTTATAGCCATACGTTCTGCCATTGCTCTTATAAAAGGAATCTTAGATTTCAAACCAGGAAAATATCTTCTGCGACCAAAAAGTGTTTCTGTATAACCTTTTTGCTTTGCTTCTAAAATAACAGAGTCTAGGTAGCCTTGTATACTAGGAAACTCTGCAAAATAATTGTCATAAAACTTTTGAGCTTCTGCTCTATCTGTTCCAAGATTTTCTTTCAAGGCAAGTACGCCCATGCCATACAAAATACCGAAGTTTATTACCTTTGCTCGTCTGCGCATTTCTGATGTTACTTCTGATTCCTGAACTCCAAAGACTCTCATCGCAACAGCAGAATGTACATCTCTATTTTCTACAAACACATTGCGCAAATACTCATCACCAGACATAAGTGCTGCTAGGCGTAGTTCTATTTGTGAGTAATCGAAAGAAACAAGTTCATATCCATCTTTCGCAACAAAAGCGTTTCTTATATTTTTACCGAGCTCAGTTTTTGTTGGAATATTTTGTAAATTTGGATCCTGTGAAGAGAATCTTCCTGTGGTTGTACCTGCCTGTTTAAACTTTGCGTGCAGTCGTCCGTCCTCTGAAACAAGAGATGGAATCGTGTCTATGTACGTAGAAAGTAGTTTTTGTAACTCTCTATAAAAAAATATTTCATCTATTATCGGACTGACCCCGCGCAATTTTTCTAGTTCACTCTCGCGGGTAGACCGAGCACCACCTGCGGTTTTTTTCATCCTACCTGTTTCCGGGATCAGCTTCATTTCATCAAAAAGTATTTCACCTAATTGTTTTGGAGAATTTATATTGAATTCCCTGCCTGCATATTCCCATATTTTCTTCTCATGTTTTTTCAATTCAGTATGGTATTTGTCTGAAAGATCTTTTAAATAAAGAGTGTTTACCATAACCCCTGTATCTTCCATTTCTTTTATTATAGGTACGATCGGCAATTCAATATTTTCATAAACATATGAAAGTCCTTCTTTTTCGATTCTGTCCAAAATATTTTTCTTGGCTTCTTGTAAATTTTTTGCTCCTCCAAATGACAGGATATCTTCTTTTGGTGCATCGGCAATTTCAGAATTCAACAACCAATACGCTATACGCAAATTTACTTCTTCGTTCGCGGGAATATCTTCTGAAAAAAGTGGTTCATTTTTAAAAGTAGCACTATCTGCATAACCAAGCACTGATCGAGCCCTGGTAGTTAAAGACTTAAATTCAAATTCGCGAAGTGTATTTTCAACTAAATCTACATCGATTGATTCAATAAATTTTTTCTCAGGCAATTCAAATTTAATCGGAGCATCTCTTCTTATTGTTGCAAGAGTTTTAGAAAAAATTGCTTCTTCTTCACCTTCTTTTATTAGATTAGAAATTCTATCCGAAAGACCTGCATTTTTTAATACATCTGAATCTTTTTTAAGGTCTTTGTACATTTTTTCAAGTGTTCCAAATTTCTGAATCAATATTTCAGCAGTTTTTTCACCTATGCCTTTTATTCCAATAATATTGTCCGATGGATCACCGCGCAGACCTTTGTAATCAGGTAAAAATTCAGGACGAAAACCAAATCGCTCAAACACTTTTTCTTCATCGTATAGAATCGTATCGTTTATGCCTTTTTTCAAAGTGAATACTTGCACGCGCTTGTCGTCCACAAGTTGCAGTGTATCCATATCTCCTGATGCGATCACGATGTCTATTTTTTTTTCTTTTTTAAGAGTCTCGGTTATTGTTCCAAGCATGTCGTCCGCTTCAAACCCAGGAGCATCGTACATAGGAATCGAAAGTGCTTCAAATATTTTTCTAGAACTTTTTAATTGCGCGACTAGAGCGTCGTCTGTTTTTGCGCGACCAGCCTTGTAATTGTCATATGCTTCGTGGCGGAAGGTCTTTTGTGGTAGGTCATAGCAAGCAACTATATAATCAGGCTTCAGATCAGTAATGATCTTGAAAAGCATAGTCAGGAGGCCGTATATAGCTCCTGTAGGCTCACCCTTGGACGAAGCGAAGTCTGGGAGGGCATGATAGGCACGGTGAACAATCGCGTGTGTATCAAGCAAAATAAGCTTACTTCGAGTTGATTTATCAGTCTTTTTTGGCATTTGTAAGCCAATTATATCATTAAAATACTTATTGTTTTGAGATTTCTATTTCTCTAATTCTTTCTCCTTTGTGTAAGATTTTTACATGAATAGCACTTTCGGGAATTATTCCACTTACCTTCTCTGGCCACTCAATCAAAATTAAGTTTTTATCATTTTTTAATATTTCCTGCCAGCCAAGAGTTAACAGCTCTTTTTCATCTTCTATTCTATAGGCGTCAATGTGTATCAAATGCTCAAAAATCTTACCGAGTTTTTTATCATCAATTTTGTATATTCGCATCAAAACAAATGTTGGCGATAGAACATCTTCTTTGATACCAATTCCGCGTGCAAATGCCTGTGTAAGTGTGGTCTTACCTGCACCAAGCTCTCCTGAAAGCGCTACAAGTGTCGCGGAATTATTTTTAGCGCTTTGTTTTACTATATCTAAAAGCTCGTCAGCAACTTCTTTTATTTCATCAATCTCAAATACTCTTTTCATAAGACGGATTCTAGCATAAACAAAACCCACTCTCTAGGAGTGGGTTTTGTTTATTTACTTCTTTAGTTGAAGTTTGGAGTTGGTCTACGTGTATATACTCTGCGTGCTAGATAAACTAGTGCAAATATAACAAGTATTAACAGCAACCATCCAAGTAATGTATTCGGGAAGAATCCAAGACCTGAGAAGAATGCCAAACCTAGAAGCGGATTTCTACTTGTAGAAACACGATTCATCTCGTATGCAATAGCTTCTTGCTGAGCGCCTTTCGGGTCAGTATAAACTAGACTTGCAGTTGTAACGAGCAACTCACCTAGGCGCGCACTGTTTGCGACAACCCCTTGAATGTAGAACGTACCGGTCTGATTTGGAATAAGTGTACCGAGTTGTATTGTTAGGGCGTGGTCAGCAAGTGAGTAATCACCTATTGAAGAATTTCTAAAGTTAATATTTTGTGGGAACAGAACACGAAGTGTTGCGTTTTGAAGTGTCTTTCCACTTATATTTTTGTAGATAAGTGTGTAGTCTACTATGTCTCCCATATAAACGTTTTCATATCGAGAGTCGATAGTAAGCATAATGTCTCCATTACCTGTACCTGTAGAGATAGTTGTACCTGTGTTGATAACAACTGGAACTACTGGAACTGAGTATGAGAGTGTTCGGAATGTTAATACTTGTCCGTACTTCAATGTTCCATCATCTGCACGAACTACAGCTCTGTAATAATAAGTTGTATTAGCAACTAAGCCTGTAGCAGTATTGAAGTATGAGAGTGTTGAATTAGTACCAAGTAATTGCTGTGATGAGTATAGACCCATGTAAGTTGTTGGTCCATATTCAAACCATCCTGTAGGATTATCGTTTGATGTGTTGTAAACGAATCCAGAAAGTGTTGCAGATGTCTGTGTGATAGATGTAGCACTAACAGTAGAAACTGTTACGTTTGAATAATCAATATCTGGATTATCATTGTCGTCACTATCTGTAGTGAAACTCATGATAGATCCACAATCTTCTCCTAGATCACTTTCAGCACATGCGCGATAGTAATAGTCTTCATCTTCATCCAAACCAGTGATAGTCTCAGAAAATTCTTCTGTATCATCACTTGATATTGAACAAGATACATTTTCAGTTTCATCCAGGTCGTCGATTGCATCATTTGTACCCCATTCAAACCAACATGAATCAACTGAATCATCATTTGCATCTACTTCACCTCGAAGCGTTGCAGAGTCTTCATCCACGTTGTCTTCTGAAAGAGTAGTAACACTTGGTTCTTGGTCAGATCCTGTGTCTTCTGTGCTTGTTTCAAAATGTAGAATAGATCCACAATCTGTACCTTCAGCATTTTCAGCACACGCGCGGTAGTAATAATCTTCACCATCACTTAGACCTGTAAGATTTTCAGAAAATTCTTCTGTATCATCGTCGCCGATTGAACATGATGCATCTTCTGTATTGTCTAGGTCGCCAACTGCATCATTTGTGCCCCATTCAAACCAACAGTTATCTATACTGTCTCCGTTTGCATCAGCCTCACCACGCAATACTGCAGAATCTTCATCTACATCAACTGCTGATAGTGTAGTTGTATTTGGTGCACTTGCATCATCACCTCCATCATATGGAGATTCTGAATCATCGTAGATACTGTCACAACTTGGATCATCCATGTCTGTATATCCATCTCCGTCGTTGTCTTCATTGTCATCACATTGTGCATCTCCGTCATCAGTGTTTCCACTAACTTTGAATTGAACACGTAGGTGACCTTGACTAGACCATCCTGGTGCAACTGAACCAATGTTTATTCCACTAGAAAATAGTGAGGAGTCACTGATCGCAGAACCAGTAGTTGTTTGGTTTGGAAACCAAGTAGCAGAGTTGTCGATGTATGTTAGAGATTGTGAACTTGAAAGTGAAACACTAACAGAGTCTGAAAGACCTCCGTATCCATCGGCAGAGATACTACCAGTAAATGTATGTGAAGTACCTGTTCCAGTAGATTCTGGAGATACTTTCAATTTCACATTGTTTGCTGTTGTATTGCCAGTGTTGTGGTAATAAATATCAAAAGATATTGTCTCACCTGCATCTGCACTAACAGTAGTAGATATCCAATTCGTACCGTTTGGATAGTCTGAAACGTTCATGCCACGGAAAGTAGCATAGTCTTGTGGGTCATTGTTGAATGCCACAAAAGCAGCTGCCTCTGTAGGAAGTGCTGCAAATCCTAGACCTAAAAAGGCTAGAAAAGAAAATGTGTATGCGATTTTTTTAATAAAGTTTTTCATAAATTTGTTTTTTAATCTCTTAATAATCTCTTAATACGACAACTAATAATAGGTATTATATAACATTTTAGCTTAAAAGTCAATAAGATTCCCTTCCACCCATATTCGGGAGGATTTTTGATAGGAGATCTATATTAAACTGCTCAACTACATGTTTTAGGCCTCGATTCTAGCATAAACCAAAATCAAGAACTAAAAAAGTAGTACGACCTGACTGTCAGGTCGTACAAAAACATTACTGCAAATTAATCAGGGAATCCACCACCTACATCAACCGGACCACCAGTAATATCTACAGGGCCACCTGGACCAATGGGGTTTCCACCATTGATATCAACCGGACCACCAGTAGGACCACCGTAGTAAGTCCCACCAGATGAAGATCCGCCACCAATCCATTGATTGATAAGATAGCCTGCAGCAACACCAGCCCCTGCAGCCAAAACATAGCCCCATGGAGATGCTTTTTTGCATTCCGGGCAATCATCGGTTTGGTGTGTAGGACCTGTGGTGTAAACCACTGGAGGTTGCTGATAAACAACCGGTGTAGGGGGTTCGTAGCGTGGTGCAGGAGGTTGATAAACAACCGGCGCAGGCGCTGAAGCGTCTACTGCATTGTCTGCAGCAGGTTGAACTGCTAAAGCAGTTGCATTACCACCATTACCATTACCATTGTTGTTTCCTGCAACAATATAGATGTTTATCGGCTGACCAGCGTTTGCTGTTACTGTTTCTTTTTTAACCACACCTGTTGAAGGTTTATGGTTTAAGAATTCCTTTTCGGGCAAAAGGTTTTTACACCAATCACTCCAAAGTGGTTTTCCGTTAAAAGTCCCAGCTTTTTCGTCAGTATAATTTGCCCTGAAATCAGAATATTTCATACCACCACTCTCGGCATACGAAACCAATCTGCTTCCTTCACTAAACACAACTGGCTCAACTGAGCAAACACGCATTGCTGCGAACAGTTCAGCGTCTGTTGTAATAGGGTCAAATCCCCAAGCATAATACTCAATCGCCCAATTAAGGACTTTTTTGTATTCTGCTTTAATTGTTTCAACCGGAAGATTGAAAATCCCGTCAGGATCTCCTTTATCCAAAGCAGTAATAAACTGCTCGTTTGAAACCTTTCCACACATTTCGCTCTTCAGTACAGGTTGTCCTGCTGAGAGGATAAGTGTCATTTGCAATAAAACTAAAAATAACAATGTTTTTTTCATATCTTTCGGATTTTAGCGTTTCAGAAATATTTTCTTCATCTTATCACATTTAAGGCAGATTGTCAATCCCACAACAGGACACTGCCGCCTTTTGGTCTGTTTAATAAAGAGCGGGTTTTAAGCTTTGTTTTTAGCCCAAAATCCCTTGTTTTTCTTCTTATTTGCCGATTTTGGTGTATTATTATTACAATGATTCAATTTGATGAAGATAAGCAAAATAAACGACTTGAAGACCTTAAATACCAAGAAGAGGAGGACTTGGTTCGTATTCTTTCTGCAGCTAAATACAATATTCCCTATATAGATCTATCTACAACAACTATTGAGAACGAGGCCCTTCGCATTGTTCCTGAAAAAACTGCTCGTGCAGTTGAAATTGCGCCATTCAAAGTGCTTGGAAAAAATCTACACATTGCGGTTAGATCCCCTGTTAGAGATGACTTATCTCAAGTTATTGAAGATATAAAAAGTCAAAATTATAATCCAATTTTATATATGGCTTCGCTTGCATCGTTAGAAAAAGCTTGGTCTAGATATGGAGAAATATCTTTTGCATCTGTGTCACGTACAGGTGGATTAGATATTTCAGCAGAAGCCCTGCTAGATATTGCAAATAAAGTTCACAATATAGATGATGTTGCAAAAACAGTAGAAGATGCGTCGACTGACAACAAAACCCATAAACTATCTCACATGCTTGAGATAATACTTGGTGGGGCTATTGCTATAAAAGCATCTGATATACATATAGAGCCAGGAGAACAAAATGTCCAAGTTAGATTTAGGTTAGACGGTGTTTTGCAAAACATACTTACATTCCCCCACGAAACATACAAGCTTGTAAATTCTCGTATAAAACTTATATCTGGACTGAAGCTCGTAATAAAAAGTGTTGCTCAAGACGGTCGCTTTAGTATATTCCAGTCTGATGGGACTGAGATATCAATGCGTGTTTCAATTATCCCTGGAGCATATGGTGAATCAATTGTAATGCGTATACTTGATCCAAAATCAATTCAAGTAAAACTAGATGAGCTTGGAATTCCAAAAAAACTTCTATCTCTTATGGAAAATGAGATTGCAAAACCAAACGGACTCATACTTATCACTGGTCCAACTGGATCTGGTAAAACCACAACACTATATGCATTCCTGCGAAAAATATACTCTCCAGAAATAAAAGTTATTACAATCGAAGACCCTATAGAATATCACCTTGCTGGAATTACTCAAACACAAGTTGAAAAAAATTATACATTTCTAGAAGGACTCCGTTCTGCACTTCGCCAAGACCCAGACGTAATAATGGTTGGAGAAATTCGTGACTCTGAAACTGCAAAAATCGCAGTAGAATCAGCTCTAACCGGACACTTGGTTTTCTCTACACTACACACAAACAATGCAGGTGGTGTGATCCCTCGTCTTATAGACCTAGAGGTAAACCCAAAAATTCTTGTGTCTGCACTGAGACTTTCTATTGCTCAGCGTCTTGTTAGAAAACTTTGCCAGAACTGTAAAGCAGAAGATGTTCTATCTCCTGAAGACGAAGTTTTAATTAGAAAAATTCTCACTGGAATAAATACAGAAGGTAAAAAAGTAGAAGAATTTAGCATTGACCCAAACCAACCACTGAAAATATGGAAAGCTGTTGGTTGCGACAAATGCAATAAAACTGGATACAAGGGGCGTATGGGAATATATGAAGCAATTCAGACTGATGAGTCTATAGAGAAAATAATTCCTGAAAATCCGAGTGAGCGCGAAATAAAAAGAGTTGCTCATGCACAAGGAACACTCGACATGAAGGAGGATGGAATAATAAAAGTACTTACTGGTATTACAAGTTTATCTGAAGTGAAAAGTGTGGTGGAGTTGGATGAAGAATAAAATTTAATCTCAGAAAATCCCCAAAGGGGATTTTCTTTTTATTTTAATTATGGATAAAAAAGGGTTTTCCAGAAACCAAGCTCTGATTAACCGCAAACTGAATTGAAGTTATAAAAAGAAAAAACCCACTCTGTGGGTTTTTTCTAAAAGTTTTTTAAAATAAAAAAAGAATACAAATCTCTAAACAATCCTTAAAAGGCTAGGCCTAGTAAGTAACATATTTTTGAAGGATGGCTCCAGTGGTCTATAAATAGTACCAGAACGTCCTACGCAAATACATATAGAAATTCATCTGATTGCTTAGAGATTTATATCCTCTTTAGTAATTGAACGCTTTATAAGTATACGTATACTTATGCACTTGCCTAGACACAAAAAATATCGTCTTGTGGACATTGTGTGGACAACGGTGCAAAAATAAAAAGCCCTATATTTAATCGGCTTTTATATGCTTCCTGCACGACCTAGATCGTTACAACTGAATACATCTTAGCATATTAGAATTTTTTTGTCAACTACCAGGCTTATAGGGTATACTTACAGGCATGGAAGATAAAATCCAAAATACAGACACTAGGCTTGATCTAACACTGCGGCCCAGAAACTGGGAAGAGTACATAGGCCAAGAACAGATCAAAGAAAATTTGAGGATTTTACTTACAGCAGCAAAGGAAAGAAACCACCCAGCGGAGCATATATTGTTTTATGGGCCACCTGGACTTGGAAAAACAACACTTGCACATCTAATAGCAAAAGAAACTAATAGGCAAATAAAAATAACATCTGGCCCAGCCATAGAAAAGGTTGGTGATCTTGCTTCTATACTTACAAATCTTTCTCCTGGTGATATTTTATTTATCGACGAAATACATCGACTAAACAAAATGGTTGAGGAGGTTCTATACCCTGCTATGGAATCTGGGATACTAGATATCATAATAGGTAAAGGTCCATCTGCTCGCACAATACAACTTGATCTGCCTGCATTTACACTTATCGCAGCAACAACTCGCATTGCATTACTATCTGCTCCACTTAGATCAAGATTCTCCGGAGGAACATTTAGATTGGAATTTTATAAAGAAGAAGAGATATCAAAGATAATATATAGATCTGCAAAAATACTTGGAGTAACACTAGACGATGAGGCTGTATCTGAAATTGCAAAAAGAAGTCGTTTTACACCTCGCACAGCAAACTATTTTCTAAAAAGAGTTAGAGATTACGGACAGGTCCATAAAAAAGATTTGGACAAAAAAACTGTTTTTTTAGCACTTTCTCTACTTGGTATAGATGAACTTGGTTTATCAGAAGTAGATAGATCTGTACTCACTACTATTATAGAAAAATTCGACGGGGGGCCGGTTGGTCTAAATACAATTGCAGCAGCAACAAGCGAAGAAGACGCAACCATAGAAGAGGTTGTAGAACCATATCTAATACAAAGAGGTTTACTTGATAGAACACCACGAGGAAGAGTTGCTACAAAAAAAGCATATGAACATTTGGGTTTTGAATATAAAGAAATAGATCAGGGTAAGTTGATATAAAAAAATAGAGAGTTTCCCGTTTCCAGAAAACCCTCATTTTGTTCAAGTATGAAAAGAACAATTTTTTTCAAAAAAGAATTTATTCTTTTTTGAAATTATTTTAAATTTAAGAACTTTTTTATAAAAATCTTCAACCTCCACGCCTTCTTTAAGGGCGCTTCGGTTGAAGAATCCCCATGAAAACACACCCTGTAATCTAACAGGATGTGTTCAAATTGTCAATTAGTAAATTTGGTATCAATAAATCATAATCTATATATGAGAATATTGGGAATAGATCCGGGTTTTGATCGATTAGGAATAGCTATAATAGATAAAAATGAAAAAGGAAAAGAATCCTTGGTGTATTCAGAGTGTTTTGAGACAAATAAAAAAGATTCTTTCTCGGAAAGACTTTTTTGATTGGAAAACAGGTCGCTTTTTTAAATATAAACCAGAATATTTAAGTATTGAAAAATTATATATGACAGTTAATCAAAAAACAGCCATGAATGTAGCTGAGGCACGTGGCGTAGTCATATATGAATCACAAAAATCCAATATTCCCATATACGAATTTACTCCTATGGAAATAAAGATGGCGGTAACAGGTTTCGGCAAGGCCACAAAAAACGATGTAGCAAAAATGGTCCCTAAATTAATAGTTTTAGAAAACAAGAAAATGAAAGATGATGAAATAGACGCTATTGCAATAGCCCTAACCCTGTCTGCAACAATTAGATATAGAAATATGTAAGTTATCCACAAAATGAGTATTTTTTTCTTGCAAAGACAAATCGCATTTGATAAAAATACCTGAGGCACACAAGTGGTGTGATCTAATTTATAAATTTAAATTAATTGTACATGTACGACGAAGAAAAAGACTTAAATGAAGAAGACCTTCTTGAGGTGTTAGGTGGAGATGATGTTCTAGATGACACAGAAGATCTTCTATCTATAGATGATGTTATTGCTACAGAAGACGGGGGAGATACTGAAGAGGAGGAAGACGAAGCATATTAAAAAAATAAAAACCCACAAGCGTGGGTTTTTATTTTTTCTGGACAGTTATGTGAATAAATCTTTTTTTACCTATTTTTATAGCACCATCACCCTCTACTAGTGTTTGAGGATCAATTATTTTTCTTTCTTCTGTGTTTACAAAAAATTTTATTGCACCCTCTTCAATAAGCCTTCTGAATTCTGATTTTGAAGATACCATGCCGTTCTTGATCAAAATATCAACAAGAGGCATTTTTATTTTTACAGTGACTTTTTTTATATCTTCTGGTATTTCTCCTTTACTAAAAGTGTTTTCAAAACTACTTTCAGCTTTTTCTGCAGCTTTTTCTCCATGATAAAAACTTACTATTTCTCTTGCGAGTATTTTTTTATATATCATTGGGTTTGCTCCATCTGAAACAGCTTTTTTCATCTCCTCTATTTTATTCATTGGAACTCTTGTTACGAGTTCAAAATATTCAAATATTACAGAATCAACAATAGACATTATTTTTCCGTACATTTCATTTGGGTCTTCTCCAATTGCAATAAAGTTTTGTAAACTTTTCCCCATTGGTCTTCCGTCACTTCCAACCAAGAGCTTCATTATTAAAGCAGATTGTGGTTTCATGGAAAAAGATTCCATAAGTCTTCTCCCTGCTAAAAGGTTGAAGGTTTGGTCTGTTGCTCCAATCTCTACATCGCACTTTATTGCGACAGAATCATATCCTTGCATAAGTGGGTATAAAAATTCATCTAAACCTATTGGTTTTCCAGAATTGTATCTAAGTAGAAAAGTTTCTCGGTCAAGCATCTGAGATACAGTAAATTGTTTTGTTAGATTTAAAACATCTTTAAAAGTAAGTTTTTTAAGCCAATCTGAGTTGTTTCTAATTTTTGAAGATTCTTTTATGATTGTTTTATAAAACTGCTTCTCCCAACCTTTTTGATTTTTTTTTATTTGCTCTTCGGTTATGTCTGCTCTCATATCAACCTTATCAGAATGATCTCCAACCAGCGTTGTAAAATCACCCACAATTAAAGTTACTTTATGTCCTAGTTCTTGAAAATCCCTAACTTTTCTATGTAAAACAGAGTGCCCCAAATGTAAAAATGCTCCAGTTACATCTGTACCGAGTTTTATATGCAGTTGTTTACCGCTCATTAATTTATTTTTTAGATCTTCTTTTGTAAAAACCTCATGAACTCCGCGGCTTAATATTTCATCTATTTTTACTTCATCTACTATAACTTTCATAGAAACACTTTATCATATTTGGGTGTTTTTGTCTTTATGTATATAGATATTGTGTTATGATTGCTAAATATGAATAAACTCCATATAAATCATAAAAAAAGAAGTATTTTATTTATAACCGCGACATTTTTTGTGCTCTTTTGTTCTATTGGAGCGATTTGGCTTTCTAGTATAGAGTTACCAGACTTTAAGTCTTTTGAGGAGCGTAAAATTGCTCGATCTACAAAGATATATGACAGAACCGGTGAAATTCTATTATATGACGTACACCAAGACTTTAGACGAACTGTTATACCTTATGAACAGATGGGTGAGAATGTAAAAAACGCAACTATAGCAATAGAAGACTCTTCTTTTTATGAACACAATGGAATTAGACCTACATCTATTATTAGAGCAGTTATTGCTAATATTTTTAGTGGAAATTTTTCACAAGGAGGTTCTACTATAACCCAACAGGTAATAAAAAATACTTTACTTACAACAGAAAAGACAATAACTAGAAAATTCAAAGAATGGATTTTGGCTATAAAACTCGACGGGGTTATGAGTAAAGATGAAATATTGGCTGTTTATCTAAATGATGCTCCTTATGGGGGAAGTATTTATGGAGTACAAGAAGCTTCAAAAACGTTTTTTAATAAAAATCCTATAGATCTTACATTGGCAGAAGCTGCTTATTTGGCTGCAATACCAAAAGCACCTACTTATTATTCACCTTTTGGACAACATAGAGATAAATTAGATGCTAGAAAAAATACTGTTCTTTCTAGAATGTTGGAAATAGGAATGATAGATGAGACTGCTTATCAAACAGCAAAAGAAGAAGTCGTTGAATTTAAAATATCAGAAGGTAAGGGTATAAAAGCACCTCATTTTGTGTTTTTTATAAAAGAATATTTAGAAGAACAATATGGACAAGATATTGTAGAAAATGGAGGCTTAAAAGTTATTACTACACTAGATTATTCTCTACAAGAACAAGCCGAGGAGATTGTTAAGAGAAATGCTCTAAAAAATGAAATTGATTGGAATGCTAGTAATGCGAGTATGGTTGCAATAGATCCCAAAACAGGCCAAATACTGGTTATGGTTGGCTCAAGAGATTATTTTGATAAAGAAATAGATGGGAATTTTAATATAGCTACAGCACAAAGACAGCCAGGGTCATCATTTAAACCTTTTGTGTATGCAACAGCATTAAAAGAGGGATATACAGCAAATACAGTTCTTTTTGATGTCCCAACTGAATTCCAAGGTGGTTGTAATGCATACGGAGTTGCTTTATCTGGAAATAGTCAGTCAGATTGTTACAGCCCGGACAACTATGATGGTAAATATGTTGGGCCTATAAATCTTAGAAATTCACTTGGTCAATCAAGAAACGTTACCTCTGTTAAGCTTTTGTATTTAGCGGGCGTACAAGACTCTATAACAACAGCTAGAACTATGGGTATAACAACACTCACAAATGCTAGTGTTTATGGCTTAACGCTCGTACTGGGAGGCGGAGAGGTTAGTTTACTTGATATGGTCTCAAGTTATGGAGTTTTTGCAAATGAAGGTATTAGAAACCCTTACAATGGAATATTGAAAATAGAAGATCATGATGGGCAGGTTTTAGAAGAATTCAAAGAAAACCCAACAAGTGCGCTTGATAGTAATGTAGCACTTACTATTTCAGACATATTGGCAGATAATGTTGCAAGAACACCTCTTTTTGGCTCAAATTCATTTATGGTATTCCCTGGTTATGAAGTAGCAGCAAAAACAGGTACCACAAATAACAATAAAGACGCATGGTTAGTTGGATACACACCTTCTATAGTTGTTGGTGTATGGTCTGGAAACAACGACAACACTCCTATGAAAAAAGGATCTTCTATATCTGGTCCAATGTGGCATGAATTTATGAATATAGCTTTAAAAGCTATTCCTCAAGAAGATTTTGAAAAACCTATAATCGAAAATGACCCTAGTGTATTGAAACCAATACTTAGAGGTGAGTGGATGGGTGGAGAAAGTTATACAATCGACACTATATCAGGTAAATTAGCTACAGAATTTACACCCCAAGAAACAAGAAAAGAACTTGTAGTTACAAATGTTCACGATATATTACACTGGGTAAATAAAACTAATCCTAGAGGACCTATACCAGAAAATCCTAGTGATGATTCACAATACATACGCTGGGAAACAACAGTGCAAGATTGGTGGATAAAAAACAAATATTTATATAACAGTGTTTCTATAGATGAAATACCTACAACCTATGACAATATACATACAGAAAAAAATATTCCTGAAGCATCTTTTATAAATCCTAAAAATGGTGTTCAATATTCTCAAACACTACCTTTAAGTGTAGGTTTGGATTATAAAGGAAATTATTCTTTTCAGAAATTTGATATTTTTATAGATAATATATTTTTAGGATCTAGTACTACAAAAGATTTTACATTTATACCTTCAGAAAATAATATCTCAAAAGGAAATCACAATTTAAGAGTAGTTGTTTATGATACTGTTTACAATAAACAAGATTTATCTATTTCTTTAGATATAAATTAGTTTATATCTAAAACTTCAATTTTGTAATTCAAATCTTTAATATTAGATAGTATTTTATCTTTTTTTATTAAAATTTCTTGTTTTCTAATAGGGTTTGTCTTAATAAATAAAATTTTGTTTTTTATACTTATTTTCTTTTCAGATATTTCAATACCTGTATTTTCTTTAATTATATTAGATATGTTTAATAAAAAAGCATTGTGTGCTACAGCTGGTCCTAGTCTTTTTAATAAAAAATCTCCAATATTATTGAACATTTTATCTATTCATAGGCATAACTAAATATATAAATGTTTGATCACTACCACCTTTTATAATAAGAGGTTTATTGGTTCCATTGAATTTCAAAGTTATACTATCTTGGTTTATAGATTGAAAACAATCAATAATATATCTGTAATTAAAACTCATAGAAATTGATTCACCTTCTATAGTCGCATCAATTTTAGTTTTATTTTCTCCTATATCATTATTTCTAGCATTCAATTCACATATTTTATTTTTAGGATCTATATTGAAAGTTATTTGATTAAATTTATCAGAAAAAATATTTGATATTTTTAAAGCATTTAGGAAATCTTGTCTCAATAAAACAACTTCTGTTGTAAAGTTTTTTGGAATTATTTGTTTATAATCTGGGAAAACACCATCTATTATTCTTGAGGTTATATAAATACCATCAAAAATAAAAGATATTTGATTTTTACTAATAACACATTCTACATCCTCGTTTGTAGTCTCAAGTATTCGCACTATTTCATTTATATTCTTAAAAGGTATAAGAATTGGGGAAAAATCTGTACTATGTTTTGATTTTATCTTTTTTTCTGCAAGTCTGAATGAGTCTGTGGCAACAAAAACTAAATTTTCATCCTCAGAATATATATAAACACTAGCCATTTCAGGTTTTATATCAGATGTTGAACAACTATAAACAACAGCTTTTATACCTTCAACTATTTTCTTTGAATTTAAAGTGTGTTTATCCCCAGAAACAACAGGTATTGTTGGAAAATCCTCATATGAGCTAGATTTAATCAATAATTGGTTATTTTTAGTTATTATTACCAAATTATCATTTTCTTGTTTTAGTTCTATATCTTCATTGTCTGAAACTGTTGAGAAAATCTGCGATAAAACATCACCTCTTACAGCTACAACACCTTCTTTGTTAACCTTTACAGGAATATCAACCTCTATACCTAAACTTAGGTTTGTTGATCTAAACTTAAGTGTTTTACCAGAAGCAATTATAAGAATAGAACTTAAAATAGGTAAAGTTAGATTTTTACCTGTAATTCTCTCTGTTAATTGGATTGCTTGTTTTATTCTTTTTGCACTAGTAGTTATATTCATAGTATTTTTTATTTATTTAATTAAATACTTATATTAGTCCTGTGGATATGTGGATATCTATGTTTTATGTTGGTATATAAAGTAATTTTGAATTTATTTATTATATTTTTAAGTTAATTTAAATTCATTTAATTTTATATCTAACAATAAACTAAACTTTATATATACTTATTAATTATTTATGTACACATTTCAGATAGTTATTAACATTATTTAAACATAACTCTTATCTGTTCTAATTCTTGTACAAGAGTTTGGTTTGTTTTTAAATCTTCTTTTATCTTCAAGAATGAATGTATAACTGTTGTATGATCCTTACCGCCCAATTTTTGACCTATTAGAGGATATGAAACATTAAAATCCTCACGAAGAAGATACATTATCATCTGTCTGGTTTTAACAATCTCTTTTCTGCGTGTTTTTTCATAAACTGTAGCTTCATCTATATTGTAAAATTGAGTAACAATCTTAACTACTTCATCTATAGAAACACTTTTCTTAGGTCTAATGTTGTTTTTTATTAGATTTTTAGCTTCTGTTAATGAAATCTCTTTATTTTTCAACCTAGTTTGACAAACAATAGCGTTCAAACTTCCTTCAAGTTCTCGAATAGATCCATTTATAGATGAAGCTATAAAATCTACAACATCGTCATTTATAGGAACACCCTGATCTCTTACCTTGGCTTTAAGTATAGCTAGTCTTGCTTCATATTCTGGCTCACCTATATCAATAATCATTCCAGCTTGGAATCTAGACTTCATACGATCTTCTAGACCAGGAATATAGTTTGGATGTTTATCTGAAGAAAATATTATTTGTTTATTGTTCTCGTAGAAAGTGTTAAAAGTGTGGAAAAGCTCTTCTTGGGTCTTTTCCATCTTCCCTACAAACTGAATATCATCAATTATTAAAACATCATACTTCCTATATTTCTCTTTGAAAGAGTTTGCTTTATTTGTTTGAAAAGAAGTTATTAAATCTGTGGCAAATTTTTCAAGGGTTATGTAATGTACTCTTTTTTCAGGGTATTTTGTCTTTATTGTGTTCCCTATTGCTTGAATTAAGTGTGTTTTACCAAGCCCTGTTCCTCCATATACGAAAAATGGGTTATAACTTGTTCCTGGTTTACTTACAATAGCTTGTGAAGCAGCAAAAGCTAATTCATTGAAACCTCCAACTATAAAACCATCGAATATATACCTAGGGTTTAAATTATCCTCTTTGTTTATATAAAGATCTGCTAAAGGCAATTCTTTATTTAACATAGATTTTTGTTCAACCTCTTCTATTTTTTGTCTTATATCGTGTTTTACTATTACAAATTCAACACCTCGAACATGTTCGGAGTGATTCATAAGAGTTTTTAATATCAATTTATGGTATTTATTGAAAAGCCAATCTTTAACAAATTCATTAGGTACTCCAACATAAGCAGTTCCCGAATCTTGTTTAGTAATAGAAGTATTTTTAAACCAAGTGCTGAAATTAGCCCTAGAAACAGACTGTTCAATCTCAGATAGGCATGTTTCCCAAAGTTGTTTATTTTCTCCCATATGTTTAGTTAGTCTATTATAGTCTACAGATACATAATAAAAAGCCCTTAAATAAAACTAGAATTGTGTATAAACTGTTAATAATATCTAATAAAAAATAAAACAGATTCTTGCCGAAAAAAGCCTTTTAATGTATGATGCAAGGCATGTCACAAACATACCAACCAAAGAAGAAAAAGAGAGCCAAAACTCACGGTTTTCGAAACAGAATAAAGTCAAAAAACGGTAAAAAAATACTTACCCGAAGACGTCAAAAAGGCAGAGCAAAGCTAACTGTATAGTAGTAATGTTTCCTAAATCCCAAAAGATTTCAAAAAAATCCCCTATTTTCAAGGAAAAATCAGGTTTTTTTGGTCTTTATAATAGAATTACTATCAAAAATAGCCTTAATTTAAAGGCCAAAATAGCTATTGTTGTATCTAAAAAGGTTTTAAATAAAGCTGTAGACAGAAATAGATTAAAAAGAATAATATATCACTATTTAAGGCCTAAAAATAAGGATATTTCTAATAAAGAGATCGTTATTTTCATAAAAGGCCCAATACCAGAAAAACCTAGTGTTTTACTAGAAGATATAGAAAAAACCCTTATAAATGCACTTAAAAAAGCAAAATAAAGATAGAATTATCAATATAATTATTGATTTTTATCAAAAATATATATCCCCCGACACTGGCTTACCTCATAAAATAGGCTTAATAAATAGACCTGTATGTGTTTTTAGCCCTACTTGCTCAGAATATACAAGAATAGCAATTATTAAACATGGTCTGGTAAAAGGCTCTTTTCTAGGCCTAAAACGTATACTACGTTGTCATCCTTGGCAAAAAAAACACTTTGATCCAGTTCCATAAATAGATTGCAATTTCAGTGTTTATATATACAATTGACTAATGCTATCAAATATTTGGACAACTATATTTTACGAGCCGTTATATAACGCACTCGTATTTTTTACAGGCACTTTCGGAGGTATAGGACTTGCTGTTATAACTCTTACTCTAATAGTAAAGATTATAATGTTCCCTCTTACAAAAAAATCTATATTAAGCCAAGCAAAAATATATGCACTAAATGACGATATAGAAAAAATAAAGAAAGACTATCCAGATAAAACAGAACAGTCTAAAAAAACACTAGAATTATATAAAAAAAACAATGTAAACCCATTTTCTAGTTGTTTGGTTATATTAATACAATTACCTATAATCATAGCTCTATACCAAGTATTTCTAAGAGGGATAGAATCTAGTACTGGGGTTCTATATTCTTTTGTTCATATACCAGAAAACCTATCAACTATGTTTTTAGGTATAAATCTAGAAGAAAAAAGTATTATATTTGCAGTTCTTGCTGGTATTACACAATTTATACAAATGAAAATTAGCACATCTATGATAAAACCAGCGGATCCAAATGATGTTTCTTTTAAAGGTCAATTAGCAAAAAGTATGCAATTTCAAATGAAATACATATTACCATTCTTCATAACCTTTGTGGCCTACAGTGTTTCTGCTGCAATAGCTCTATATTGGGTTGCTAGTAATATTATTACAATAATTCAAGAGCTTATAATTAGATCAAGGGCTGGTTTGATAAAAAAAGAAGATCTTTTGAAGATATAAAAATGAAACCGGATGATTTAAAAAAAATAATAGGAGAAATTATAGAATTAATAAACATCCCTTTTGATGAAGTAGATTTTTATTTAGATGAAGAATCTGGGGTTTATTGGTTTAAGATAAAAACCAAAGAATCTAAGCTTTTAATAGGTAAAGATGGTGAAACTCTAAAGGCTATAAACTATCTTTTCAGAAAGATTGTGGAATCTAAAAATCCAGAAAATATACAGTTTTTAAATGTTCTAATAGATGTCAATGATTATCAAAAGAACAGAATAGAAAACATAAAAACAATAGCTCATATGATGGCAGAAAGGGCAAGATATTTTAAATCAAGCGTAGAAATAGACCCAATGAGCTCTTTTGACAGAAGAATAATACATACATTTTTAGAAAATAAATCAGATATAAAAACAGAATCTACTGGAACCGGACTGAATAGAAGAGTTGTAATAAAATACGTAGGAAATATATAACATAAAACACCGATCTGTCGGTGTTTTATGTTATTCTTGGGCGATATTGTATCGCTTCTAATATATGTTTACTATCAATTTTTTCACTATCATCTAAATCTGCAATAGTACGAGCAAGTTTTAAAACCCTGTGATACGCGCGGGCGGATAAATTTAATTTACTTGCCGCTTGATTTAAAATACCCTCAACATCTTTTTCTAAAGAAATATATTTTGATATATCCTTAGCTCCCATGTCAGAATTTCTGTTTATCTTTTCATTCTCCCCACTAAACCTAACAAACTGCTTTTTATAAGCTTTTTCTACCCTATTACGAACAGATTCTGTATTTTCGGATAAATCATTTTTACTATTTAATTTATCGTATTCAATACTTCCAACTTCAACCCAAATATCAATACGATCCATTATTGGTCCAGATAATTTTCTTTGATACCTGGCTATATCCCCCGCCGTGCAAACACACTCTTTATTTTTTGATCCTCTGAAACCACAAGGGCAAGGATTCATTGCTGCAATAAGTATAAAATTTGAAGGGAAAATAGCGGTTCCTTTTGCTCTAGATATTGAAACAAAATTATCTTCAAGTGGCTGTCTCAATGATTCTATGACTCTTTTATCAAACTCTGGAAATTCATCCAAAAAAAGAACCCCTCTGTGTGACAGTGTTACTTCGCCTGGTTTAGGTGTAGCTCCCCCACCAATAACTGAAACATAAGAAGATGTGTGGTGAGGTGATCTAAAAGGGGCTTTTGTTATAACAGGTGTTTTTAGATTTCCTGCAATTGAATATATGCTAGTTATTTCTAGTGCTTCGTTTTTTGAAAGACTCGGTAATAATGATCTAAAAGCTCTGGCAAGCATTGTTTTTCCGGTTCCTGGTGGTCCATACATAGCTATATTGTGCCCTCCACTAGCTGCAATCTCCAGTCCTCTTTTCGCACTTTCTTGACCTTTTATATCTGCAAGATCAACAGAAGATTCATCATTTATATCCTCTATCGGAGTAATAGGTTCTTTTATTATGGATACGTTTTTATCTGTAAGGTGTGTAATCAGTTCTTTCAATGTAGAAACCCCATAAATATCAATACCTTCTATTAGAGCTGCTTCTTTTGCATTTTCTTTTGGAACATAAAGCTCTTCAAAACCTTCAGATTTGGCCAACATAACCAAAGGTAAAACACCTCTAATAGGTAAAACATCCCCATTTAAAGATAATTCTCCTAGAAATATTTTTTTATCAACATTAAATGATATATCCTCACTCGCCAAAAGATATCCAAGAGATATAGCAACATCAAAAAAAGAGCCCTCTTTCTTTGTATCTGCAGGAGAAAGAGAAACGACAATTTTTTGATTTTTGCTTTTAGGAGATGTAAAACCAGAGTTTTTTATAGCAGAACTTACTCTGTCTCTAGCTTCTTCGACTGCCTTGTCAGGTAGTCCTACAATTGAAAAAGCATGTAAGCCACTTGAAATATCAACTTCTACATTTACAAGCTGACCTTTTAGTAGATTTATTTGTGCTGTATATACACGCGCAAAGGACATTTATTAATTTTAAAATCATTTTTTAAAAAAGTAAACAAAAAAACGCGATATATCGCGTTTTTTTGTTAGTTATTTATGTGTTTTATACAAGTTGGAGCAGCTGCGTTTGCTTCTAATCTTTCTTTTTCTATATCTTCTCCACAAACTTCACATTTACCAAAACTACTTTTCCCGATTTTACCCAATGCATCCTCAACATCATGTAGGCGATTTTTCAACGTATTCACCAAAGCTGTTTTTTCTTCATAATCCTCAGTCCTGTCAGCTCTGTCGTTTTCATCTGCTTCAGGTACTGATTCTTCTGGAATCGCGTCCCAGTCATTTGTTTCAGGGTTTCTAATAGCACCTAGTCCCTTTAATTCGCCCAATAAATTTGCTTGTTCGCCCTCTAGTTTTTCTTT
This sequence comes from Candidatus Nomurabacteria bacterium, assembly GCA_016699365.1. Taxonomy (NCBI): domain Bacteria; phylum Candidatus Nomuraibacteriota; species Candidatus Nomurabacteria bacterium. Next base: position 263,778 of record CP064973.1, read on the forward strand.
AAAATATTTCATATCTATTTTCATTGTGAACGTATAATAACATGCTTAAATTTAATAGTAAATCAACCTATTTTCCAAATCCAGCATCCAGTCTATTTATAATCTCCGTTACTGTTTCTACAGATTCTGTTATAAGAATTGAATCGGTGTTTATAAATACATACATAAGCACAGGTTTTCTATCTTTATCATACAAAACCCTGGCATCTCTATTTTCGATTACAATGTCATTAAACTTTTCAGAAAAAAGATAATTATTTTCTCCGCTTGGTGTTATGCCAAGTATTCCATAAAAATTATCAAACATTTTATTCTCCCACTCAAGCATTCCTGCCAGCGCAGTTTCTCTAGATGTTGTTTTTAATATCAAGAAGAACTCACTTTCTGTTTCTCGGGTATGTATCCCAAACATATAACTGTTTGTTAGTGCTCTAATAAAATACCCTTCCACATCTCCTTCCATTTTTTTTATTAACTCTTCTATTGTTATAAGTCTGCTCCCAGTATCTGTAGGATTTGTGAATATTATATTAACAATACCATTCACCCTGTCGCGCTCTTTTAGAACAGATATAGAATCAGAAAATTGTTTTGAAGTTAAAACATCTTCCACCCTCACTTCTTCTGTTGATTCAGAAACTATTATAGATTGAATAACTGGTTTTTTGTCTACAACAACAACCTCGTTCTTTTTACTTAAAAATGCATAAAATACAATACCTACTCCAAGAAGTATCATTAGCACACTTCCTATTATTAAACCTCGGTTTTTTTTAGACACTGGAGAAATATTTTCAAAATCAGATTCTTTCTTTTTATGTTCAGCCATGGCTATCTTTATTACCGAACCCTGTTGGTCGTTTAAAGCTTTTGCCATATCGCTCGCATATGTCCTTATTGTTTTTAGGTCAGAATAAGAACCTGTTTGTGCAGGGTCTTTACTCAACTCCTTTTTTATTTCGAGTGGATTTATTTCCATTTACCTAATAGTATCTTATTTTATTCAATTTAAAAACCAGATAATTTATCTGGTTTTTAAATTGATTAGTTATTCTTTTTTAGGTTCAACAGGAGGATATGGGTTTTTTATAAAATTTCTATCAGCTTCTTTTATAGATAAGCTTATTCTTCCTCTTTCCTTATCCACTCCCACAACCTTAACTGGAACCTCCATATCTTCTTTCAAAACATCAGTTACCCTGCTTACTCTAAATGGGGCTATTTCTGATATGTGTACCAATCCTTCACCTCCGCCATTATTGAATGAAACTATTGCACCTACTTCTATTATTTTTATTACCTTAGCTGTGAATGCTTCTCCGACCACATATTCGTGCGTCATCGCTTCTACTATATCTCTCGCTTTTTCTGCGGCACCATTTTTTCCTGTTAAGAAAACTGTTCCGTCGTCTTCAATGGTTATTTCAGCTCCAGTATCTTCGCGGATCTTATTAACTGTTTTACCACCTCCTCCAATAACCATACCTATTTGATCTGGCTTTATTTTTGTTACGAGAATCTTTGGGGCATTTGGTGAAATATCAGATCTAGGTTTTTCAATTGTTCTGTTTATTTCTTCAAGTATTGTTTTGTGAGCAGCCCTTGATTGAGTTAGAGATTCCTTCAATATTTTTACTGGAACTCCATCCAATTTTATATCAAGCTGTATTGCTGTTATTCCATTTTTTGTACCAGCAACCTTGAAATCCATGTCTCCATAATGATCCTCGGGTCCTTGAATATCAGTAAGTATTTTGTACTTAGTGCTGTCTTCTGCAGATAGCATCAATCCCATTGCTATACCAGCAACAGGAGAAGATATCGGAACACCTCCATCCATCAGCGCTATCGAAGATGCACAAATTGAGGCCTGTGATGTTGATCCATTTGACGCCATAGATTCAGAAACAACACGTATTGTATATGGAAAGTCTATTTTATTTGGAATAACAGGAGTGAGTGCTTTTTCTGCTAAAAAACCATGACCCATTTCACGACGATTGATTCCACCCAATCTACCTGTTTCACCGGCTGAATATGGAGGAAAATTGTAATGATGCATGAAACGTTTTTCACCTTTTACTTCCATTCCATCTTGAACGAAAGCATCGTCTGGTCCCCCCAGTGTTAACACTGAAAGTACATGAGTTTCTCCTCTGTAAAATATTCCTGTTCCGTGTAACACACTTGATACACCTCCTGCTTCACAGAATAGGGGTCTAACTTCATCCATACCTCTTCCATCAGCGCGTTTATTTTTGTTGATTGCACCATCATGCAACTCCTGGTCTACTTTGTCAGAAAAATAGTCTTTTGCTATTGATACAACATCCTTATTTTCATCAGCGCTTCCGTATTTTTCATCGAGTATTTTTATCCAAGTGTCTTCAAGTTCGTGAATTGTCCTTTTGCTATCTTTGTTGAACAAGCTTGCCTCCATCTTGTCTTCTATTTGGTTGTGAAACATATCTACTATTTCTTGTGGAACAACTGGTTCAGAAAAAAACTTCTTCTCTTTGCCGATCTCAGAAACAATTTTTTTCTGGAAAGATTCAATTTCTGTTATATGCTTCATTGCTAAATCAAGTGCATTCCCAAGCTCTGTTTCACTAACCTCACTTGCCATTGCCTCAATCATTGTTACATGAGCATCTCTACCACATACAGTTAGATCAAGATCATATTTATTGTCTCCATCTGGTGCGATATATAGATCAACCCCCACATCCTCTGTTCCTTTTGGTTTTCCAATGTGCACACATCCCACAGGTCCACGCCATGGTATATCAGAAGTGGCTATTGCTAGTGAGGCCGCATTTACTCCAAGTATTGTTGGGTCTGATTTTCCAACCGCAATAACTGTTACGATTACTTGAACTGCATTTTTAATATGATGAGAAAAAAGCGGTCTAATAGTTCTATCTATAACACGTGACGCAAGTATCGCCTTATCTGAAGGTTTGCCTTCGCGACGAGTAAATTGGCTTCCAAGAATTTGCCCAGACGCATAGAACTTCTCTAGGTACTCAACTGTGAGATTGAAGAATCCTGGATTATTTTTGCCATCTTTACCCATGACTGCTGTAGCAAGCACGACCGTGTCTTCGCATTTGAGCATGACTGAACCATGTGCTTGGTCAGCCAAATCGGAGAATATTGCTACGATTTCCCTGCCTGCAATATTCAATTTGTATTCCTTTTTGTGCATATATTTTTTATGAACACCTCCAAACTTTAGTATGGAAGCAGGCGCGCTTTCATTACTACATGTCTGAAGATATTCTGTTATTTTCTAATATATTTAGACTAACAAAACTTTGATAAAAAACAAAAGCCCTTTCTGAGGGCTTTTGTTTTTTATCTTCTCTGTCTTCCTAGACTTCCGATAAGATATTTTCTTGGGTTTTCTGATAGATCCATAAAGTCGTCTACTGCTTCCTTTAGTTTCATTGAAGATGATTTACCAAATGATACAACTTCTACCTGTACACCAGAGTGTATCTGTAGATATTCTACAAGTGGTACATAGTCTCCATCACCAGATACGATTATCACTGCATCAAGTTTTGTAGCCATAGTGATTGCATCTACTGCAAGGCCCACGTCCCAGTCGCCCTTTTTAGCACCATCAACGAATATCTGGAGATCTTTGGTTTTTGTCTCAATGCCCATTTTAGTAAGTGCGTCAAAGAAATTTTTCTCGTCCCCTGCTTCTGTGTTAATTACATATGCAATTGCGCGCACAAGCTTGCGACCTCCTACTGCGTCTTTTAATATTGCACCGAAGTTTACACGTGCTTTGTATAAATTTTTTGCACTATGATATAAATTTTGCGTATCAATAAATACTGCTACGCGCTGTTCTAAGTGTTTAATAACTGCCATAAAATGTTTTTTCTAATTGTAATAAAATATTCAATGCTCAAAGTTTGCTACATATAGTGTAGCAGAATGTATATAAATAAGGAGTGTATAAAAAATATCACTCGATTTCTCGAGTGATATTTTTTATTCTTTTATCTTTTTAACAGCTGCAGCGTGGCGTGTCTTATCTTTCTTCTCGAGGTATTTAAGATGTGATCTGCGGTCTCCAACCATTTTGATGAGTCCTCGTCTTGAGTGGTCATCTTTCTTGTGTTTTTTAAGATGAGTTGTAAGTTCGTCAATAGAAGCCGATAGGATAGCTATCTGCACTTCTGGTGAACCAGTGTCCTTTTCATGAACCTGGCTCTTTTTTATAACTGTTTGTTTTTTCTTTACTGTAAGCATTGTGGCTATATAGTAGCATATTTATCTATAAATTGCAAGCCCCCGAGGATATCGGGGGCTTTTGGCCATTTTAGGCTGGTTCTTTGTCCTCATACACACTGGAATCCATAAAGATCATTTGTCCTATGAACAACAGGGCAAGTCCAATATCTCTCCATGAGTTATTCCTACGAATCATTATTAGCGCAGAAACTAAAACCGTAAAAAGAGACAAGCTTATACCGGAAATCCATCCAAAATAATTTAGCAGGAGGTATATAGGATAAAAAAACAAGGACAATATGAGTATTCCTTTCAAAGCACGTATGGTGAATTGAATAATTATAAATAACCAGTCCAAAATAAAAACAAATATTTTTTTCATAACAAACAATTTTCTCTATTAAATACGAAAAGTCTCTAAAAGTCAAAAATGCTATAATTTGAACATGTCTGAAGTCGAAAATCTAAAACGTCAATTTTTGGAATATATGGAAATTGAACGTGGAGCAAGTCTTAATACTGTTTCAAATTACGATAGATACTTGTCTCGGTTTTTTGAGTTTATAAAATCTGACAATATAAAAAACATCACAGATGATTCAATTCGTGAATACAGACTATATCTAAATAGGCAGCCAGGTATGCATGTTCGTGGGCAGTCTAGCTCTACAATGAAGAAAAACACTCAAAACTATTACTTAATAGCGCTTCGAAGATTTCTAAAATACCTGATGAAGCGCGGAATTAGTGCAATATCCCCCGATGCAATAGAGCTCGCAAAGATCAAGGAAAGACATCTAGATCTTATAAGTGTAGATGAGCTAAACAGACTCTTGAAAGCTCCAGACACAGAAGAAATCGGTTCTCTTAGAGATCGTGCGATATTGGAACTTTTTTTCTCGACAGGTCTTCGCTTGTCAGAGTTATGTTCTTTGAATCGAGATTTAGATTTATCTAAAGATGAATTTTCAATTCGAGGTAAAGGTGAAAAGGTTCGTGTGGTTTTTCTGTCCGATACTGCAAAATCTGCAATACGTGCTTATTTAAAAAAGCGCGTTGATACAGATGAGCCAATGTTCGTTCAGCACGCTCGCAATAAAGGTCAGGGTGGTGGACGTTTAACACAAAGGTCAATTGAAAGAATTGTAAAACACTATGCAATAAAGGCCGGTATTTCCAAGAAAGTTACTCCGCACGTAATACGTCACTCTTTTGCAACAGACCTACTCTCAAACGGCGCTGATATTCGCTCTGTGCAGATGATGCTTGGGCATGCAAATATTGCTACAACTCAAATATATACACACGTAACAGACAAACAACTTCGAGATGTACACAAAAAGTTTCATTCAAAGAAATAAGTTGGATGTTGTATGATATAAGATAATGGACTATAAAACACAAAAAGAATATTTCGAGCGTGCGTATCGAACTGGTAGCGATATCTGGACTCACACCCCATATGATTTAAAAGGTAAGGATCTAACACCCTACTTACCACCAAATGCGATGATTCTTGATTTAGGAAGCGGTCGCGGGAGATTCCCTTTTGAATTAGTAAATCTAGGATTTAGGGTTATTGGTCTTGAATATGTAAAAGAAATAGTTGATAAAAATAACGAAGAAATAAAAATAAATAAAATATCTGACAAAATCAGATTTATAGAAGGAGATGTTTTAGATGTACCTTTTGCAGACAATAGTTTTGATGGTGTTGTAGATTTTGGATTACTTCAGCATTTGGATAGAAGTGACTGGCTAACCTATATGCAAGAATCTTTAAGAGTTTTAAAAAGTGGAGGTTATTTTTTACTAGTTTTATTATCAAAAGAAACAGAGCAGTATTTAACATGGAATCCTAAAAAAGATTTAAATGGAGACTTTGAAAACGAAGGTGTTTTATATCATTTTTTTACACTAGACGAATTGATAAAATTATTTGGCGACAATGCTACTCTAGAGCATCAGAAAATTGATTATATAAAAGACAAAGAAAATCTTGCGTATATAGTCACCTTGTTTCGTAAAAAATAAAACCCAAGAACAAAGTTCTTGGGTTTCGCGCGAAAGGTGGGACTCGAACCCACGACCCTCGGTTTTGGAGACCGCCACTCTACCAACTGAGCTACTATCGCTTATGTTTATTTTTTACATTTTTGAATAAAAAAGGGCCGGATTCCGAAGATTCCGACCCATATTGTTGTGGCATATAGATCTTTCGATTTATATGTTGCAAGGTCATCTTGACCAGCACGTTTGCTTCGGGAGCGAACGAAACTAGCTACTCAGCTTATAAGGCAGCGAAACCCATATCAAGCTGATACCTTGCGCACAACAATTTAGTTTACAGAACAGGCTAAGAGCTATATTATTCCTGAGTTACTTTTTTGTCAATATATACCAAAAACGTGAGTTTTGTTTTTCCTGATATAATCATTTTATGAAAATTATAAGTTGGAATGTAAATGGTATCAGAGCAGTTCACAAAAAAGGATTGTTTGTTCCGTTTATAGAAAAATACAAGCCAGATATTATCTGCCTACAAGAAACAAAAGCACAAGAGCACCAATCAGAAGTTGATCTGCCAGAATATGAAGAGTATTGGAATTCAGCCGAACGTCCAGGTTATAGTGGTACAGCAATTTTCACAAAGATAAAACCAATAAAAATAATTAATGGTATTCCAGATAAAATAGCAAAAAAGTTTGGGTTAAAAGATGATTTATACGGAGATCCAAATTCTGAAGGTCGTGTAATTGCTGCTGAATTTAAAAAGTTTTTTGTAGTTACTGTGTATACACCAAATTCAAAAGATGACCTATCGCGTATTCCTCTCCGATACAAAAAATGGGATCCGGCATTTCTAGCTTTCATAAAAGAACTAGAGAAAAATAAGCCTGTTATATTTTGCGGGGATTTAAATGTTGCTCACACTCCCCTCGACCTTGCTCGACCGAAAGAGAATGTTGGTAAAAAAGGTTTTACATCAGAAGAGAGAGAAGGAATAGATAAAATAATCAAAGCGGATTTCATAGATACTTTTCGTATTTTTAAAAAAGATTCTGGTCATTACACATGGTGGAGTCACTTTGCGGCTGCTCGAGCTAGAAATATTGGTTGGCGCATAGATTATTTCTTTGCTTCTAAAAAACTTGTTTCAAAAATAATTTCAGCAAAAATATTAGACGAACAAATAGGTTCTGATCACTGCCCTATTTTACTCGAAGTAAAAGACTAGTTTTATTTGACATTTAGCTTAAAATGTGATATTGTATATATTCACAAGTTCATTTCACAAAAAAATTATACATATGCATTCATGGGACAAAAATGTTTTGTTTGATTGGGACTGGTTAATGTATGGTGCTTCTGGTAAAGAAGTGTACCGCACGCTAACCGATTTTTTTGAACAGCAGCAGAAGCGAGCCGAGAATCGCAATGGTTCTGTTCCAGCACCAAAAAGTGATGGGCGAGATAAGTTCAAAAACACCCTCGGGAAACACGTTTATCACCCAAGGGTGATGAACAAGCTTTCATACCTAGAACAAGATGAGATCGACGATCTCTACCTGGAATATGCAGGTACTGCAATGACCGAACATATTAAACAAGTCAGAAAAGAATGGCTTAAAATGTCCGAGCAAATGCAAGACATCGCTCTCGCTGAGCAGATTGAAGCTCTGTATGAATACCCCACAAAGGTTTCAGACAAAGCGGAATATCTACGAATGCAATTTTATGCATTCCCGCTCGCCGGACTTTTTGGTCATACAAAAGAGGTTGTAAAAAACTTGATCGAAAAAGATGTTTCCTGGTTAGAGCCTCTTGAGGTTGTGATTCAGGAAAGATCTCGAGCCACAGTGTGAAATAAAAACCCCTGACTAGTTCAGGGGTTTAAATTTTGCAATATTGTAAATACCATGTTAATTTCAAGAAAGAATTGTAAAATATGCAGACAAAAGAACCAAAGTATTTTCGTATTCGCGCAAACGAAGAGAAAATCAAATTCATTATTGAAAAAACAGATATCTCAGCTGAGATTATTCTAAAGGCTCAGAAAGTTGCCGTGCAAAACCCATATCATGGATTTGGTCATGAGCTCGGTGTGACTGAGAGTGGGATTATGATCGCAGAAGCATGTGGTTGCAATAGATATGACATAAATACTATTGCCTTAGCTCTACTCTTTCATGACGCTGATCATAGAGGGATTCACAATCCAGAAGATGAAGAACGTGCTGCTATTGCAATGATGTCTTCTCTATCAAAAAAGGATTTGAAGATTTGTGGAGTATCACCTATTCTTGCTCAACAAAGGATTCGTGACTTTATACTCTCTACCAGATTCTCTGTTCATGGGAAATCTGGAGACTTGGGTGTGTGTATTGTTCAAGACGCAGACATTGCTTCTATTGGAAGAGGTCCGGAGTATTGGCTCTGGGCAACTATGGGGTTGGTCGATGAATTCAACAATCAACATGAAAAACCCATAACACCTTTTAATTTTATTCACACAGAGCAGGTTAAGTTCCTTGAGGTTTTAGAAAGTTCTTCTATCAATGGAGAAATATTTCTCACAAGTGGAGCTAGAAAAATATTCTACGATCCATACGAATCCCTTGAGATCATGCTCTCTTGGCCAGAGGAAGCTATAGATTGGGCATATTCTGTTCGCTTTGAAGATCTGACCTTCGAAGAATTCCAAGAAGGATTAAATAAAATAATATAAAAATAAACCCGCAAATATTTGCGGGTTTTACTATTACCAATCACACAATTCTCCAATTTCTTTCCACTTCTGGTCATCCTCTTGTTGTAATCTTTTTTCTGAATCTCCTACTGTTTCAATTTCTAGACGCTTACATTCAGTAGTAATTTTATGTAAAAGTTTTTCCTTAACACCATCTACTCCATTAATTTTTCTGAAAAGTGGTAAATATACTTCTTTTGTTTCTTCCAAAGTTCTCTTACTTTTTTTGATAACCGCTAAAGTATCTGATCCGCTTGTCCTAAGGTTATGAAGTCTATCTATGGCTTTACAACGAAGCACTTTTTCTTCTTTCATAATATTCGACAGATAGTACTCCCCTGTTTCTTTTTTAACGAAAAATCTAATACCATCAACTTCCGGTTTTGTAAGTGCGATCACTATTTCTGCGACATTTTCGTTAAACATTCTACTGATACGATATGTTGCAGTGCTTACAAAACTATCCCAACCTGCGGTTCTGTTGCCAAATATTGGAGAATCTTCTCCTGCGTCGTGCAAGAACAATGCGCATATTACATCTCTGTCATACCAACCAAGTTCATCAAGAGCGATAATCACCAGGGCTCTAGGGTGCTCAAAATATCTTTCACCGCTATCACGAGTATGAGTTCTGTGAGCTTCTTTGGATACATCATATGCAAGCATAATCATGTCGACATCGAAGCTACTCGCACTATGTCTTTTCAATCTTTCAATAAATGTTTGTCTGTTTTCTATCATAATCTGTTTTTTAATAGTTGAATGCTCTAAATTCATTTAATTGACTTTCCATATCCTTGGACAGGTTGTAGACTTCCATGACTTTTTGCATGTTTTTGCCATTGTATTCACTTTCCACTTCCTTAACATTTTCGTTACTTTCTACAAATACAGGATAGTCATCATGGTCAAATGTGTCACAAACAACCACGAGGTGAGTTGCTCCTTGTTCGATTCCTCTTAAGAACCATTCTCTGATTTCGTTTTTTGTAGTCGCCATAATTATTTAGTTTTAAATGAAATGAATCTACCTTGACTATACAGACTCGAAATAAAAAATGTAATAGATTTTTTACTATTTTTGCTCACTAGTATATAGCCCTTTACTTATTGACAAAATACACGTATTTTAATAGGATTAAATTGTAAATAGAATTTTACAATATGAACTATACAAATGAACTAATTCGCATAGGACTCACCCGAGAGCAGGCTCTCATATATGAAGTACTACTCGCTTCTCCTCTTTTACCTGTACGCAATATTTCTAAAAATGCTGGTGTGGGCCGCGAGCTTACTTACTATGTACTAGATCAACTCACTATTCTCGGCTTGTGTGAAAAAGTGGAACATGTCGGCAAGGTAGCACTATGGCGCGCAAAGCATCCAGAGAGTATCAAAAAAGTTGCCGAAGAAAAGAAACTTCTCGCAGATGAAGCAAGCTTAGCTTACGGAAAAGTCATCGAGCACCTTGTAAGTGACTTCAATACCCTTCACTCTCGTCCGCATGTAAAATTCTTTGAAGGTTTCGATGGACTCAACGAAACATATGCTGATATTTTAAAAAATGCAAAAGAAGTTTTTGTATTCCGCTCCCTATATGATCATGAGAACTCTGAACTTCGCGCGCTCGTAAGCGAGCAACTAAAAAAGCAGTCCAAGGCTGGGATTCGTTCGTATGTGCTCACTCCAAAACTAGAGCATATGTCTAATGTTGTATATTCGCATGATTTAGAGCGCAACATAACTCGCAAAATTATTCCAAAAGATAAGTTTGTTTTACCGGCATATATCTTGATCTACAAAGGTAAGGTTAGTATCACTTCTGTTAAAAACAAAGACTCGATGGTTACAACACTTATTGAAAACTCAGATATTGCAGATACATTTCTGACACTATTCCAATTTATGTGGGATTCCATTGAATAGCTTGACATTTTTATATATTTATATTATAAAAAACAAGTAAATAAATAAGTTCATCAAAACAAAATAGATATGAGAAGAAATTTTTTCATTTTCACACTGCCTTTGTGGCAGACAGCTATTTGCTTAATATTTGTAGCTTTATTTTTTTCACCCATAGAATCAATGCCGATTTTACTCATATCTTCGGTACTGTGTTCTGTATGGTTTATACACACAAAGCTTTCTCTCTATAAAAAAGAAACAGAGGCGAAGTCTGTGTCGACTAAAAATGACTACAAAAGGTTGGCTTTTTTGACAACAAGCTCGTTTTTTCTTTGGCTTGTTGTATTAAACTCTGTGGGTTTTTTGGTTAACAAAATCAATCCGCAGGCACAAAACATTACTCTATTCGCAGAAGATGCAAATATGAGTTTGGTTTTGTCGTTCCTGATATTCCCGCTTATTTTTATAAGTACATCTATGATGCTAGTTTATTTACATTTAAAAAAACCAGCACAAAAGTTGGAAACAATAAAATCTTGAACAAAGACCCGATAACGGGTCTTTTCTTTTTATAAAATTAGTTGATACACTACAGTTAGAACTTTTAAAACTACATATATGAAAAAAATTATTTTTTGTGTAATGTGTGTAGTTTTATTACTACCACTTTATGCGCAAGACTTTGTAATTCACGATGAACTTAGTCGTTTCAACAAAGATGCCGTTCCTCGTGAAAAAACTATTGGAATCATAAATCATGACACCCAAGGAGATTGGCCCGGAACAAGAACTTGGGTTCAATGTCCAAACTATGGCCCACCGCTTACAAATTACTTAATCAACCGTGCGGGTAGGATTGAGTTGATATGTGATGATTGGCGAGAAGCTGATCATGCAGGAGATTCTTATTATGCGGGTGATACTGGTGTATCCAGATTTTTTATAGGAATTGAATATGTTGGTTTCTACAATCTAGAACTTACTCCCATCCAAGCTGCTGCAGGTAAATGGCTCAACGATTCCCTTAAAAGAAAGTATCCAGATATTATTGATGAGCGTATACTCCCACATACTTTTGTAGCCTGTTGGTATCCAAATGACCCAAAGAATCCTCATCCTGGATTTTATACTCGAGGCAGAAAAAGTGACGGGATTCGTTTCGTGGAGCCCTATTGGATGGACAAACTTGGCCTCAAAGCAAAACCACTTTATGATATTGACCAGGTTATGAGTGATAGTGTATATGCAAGCGATGCATTTAATAGGAAATGCTACGGTAGGACATTTTCTAAGTCAGATCTACTTGCAATACGTAAGTCATTAATTCCAGATAGAGACACTGCTTTGGCTCTTGCTTCTATTGAAGTACTTCCAATTGAATGCATACCAGTAAATGAGTATTTAGGATATATTGTTTTACCAAATAATATCAAAAGTATTTATTACGAACATCAATTCCTTTATCCATCTGGAGATGCGGTCTTGTCTAGAAATAAATTTTTTAAAAAAAGATCTTAACCCGACTCATATGAGTCGGGTTTCCTTTATTTTACAGGCTTTTTAAGACTTTTGTCACAAAATAACACTTGATTCGTCATATATGCCAGATGGGTTACGAATATATGCTTTACCTATCTCACCAAAATTAAATCTTTTTTCTAACTTTAAACCAAAATTAAATTATGAAAATTATTGCAGCACTTAGCATTGCAGTATCTGGATTCGTTATTGCAGCAAAAACAGGAGAATACCTTTTTGCAGTAGGGTCTATATTGGTAGTACTTGTTCTCGGCTTCCATGAAGCTTGGGAAAAAACTTCACCAAAGAGCGACAATAAATACGCTTAAATCTACAAACCTCGATCATATGGTCGAGGTTTTTCTTTGATAGATTTTATTTTGTGAGATAATTTTAAAAAAGCTATTTGAAATGAAAAAAATACTTATATTTTTATTTTTTATATTTCCTAAATTTATTTTTGCACAGAACTTTGTTCCTGTATGGGAAGACACCTATCTTCCAGATCAGGAAGCTGGTTGTTATGTTTCATCTTTGGATTTACAAAATGAAACGATTTTTATCGGACGGTACTGTGGGGCAGAAGACGAGATTGTTTTTGGAGATATTTCCTCAGAAGAGTGGATGGAATGTGATATTCCCGACTCCCTCGGAGAGATTTCTTCTGGTGGTGTAATAGAGGGTGTGTTCTACGTTTATACAGAATCAAACTGGATACTGTCAGTAGATCAGTTGTGTGAAACGGAGGTGGTCGCCAAGAGTGATGGCTGGGCCAAAATATTTTCCGAGGACGACACCCTTTATGTCTTCGGCTCTAGTGTCTATATAGACGATACCTTGTCCCCTCCTTTTGTTCACTCTTTTGTTCCTGCGACGAACACTTGGGAGTCATTCCCAAATCCAGAATCTGAATCTGTGATCGGTCTGACAATTTTTCAAAACAAAATGTTTTGCGTTGGACTAGATGATGGGATTCAAAAGATTTTCCAACTAGACGATTCTCTTTGGAATGTCGTTTATGTTTTTCCAGAAGATGAGCATTTCGTTTCTTGGGAACCTGTCGAAGATAGGATTTATGTTTCCTCGACTAACTTCGCTCCCCCACTTGAGTACGGAATATTTTCTGAATTCAAGGACGGAGATATGGACTCGTTGTTTTCAAGTGATGGAAATATTCTCGACATTTCTGCGAGCGACTGCTTTGTAACTGTTGTTGGTAATTTTACAAATTTTGGAAATTGCGATGCAGAGAACCTGGCGATGTTTGATCGATCTACAAAAGAGATTGTTCAGACTGACCGCGGACTTGATGGAAATGGATATGCCGTAGTTGAAAGCGACGAACTATTTTATGCAGGCGGTGCGTTCACCTATGGAGCAGATATTTATTCACCCGGAATAATATCTCTTCCCTCTTGTTATGAAGTTGGTATCGAAGATATTTCAGAAAACGAGATAAAGATTTTTCCAAACCCAGCAACAGATTTCCTTTCAATAGAAAACGGTGTTGGAAAAGTTGTTAGAGTATTTTCTTTATCAGAGGAAATATATTTGATGGCAAATGAAATTGAAAATAGAAAAGTTTTCGATGTTGTGAATCTTTCATCCGGAACTTACTATGTTTTGATTGAAGGAAAAGTTTTTTCTTTTATAAAAATATAAAAGTTCTACCCACTCAAAAGCGCCCCACCGGAGCGCTTTTTTTACTTTTTTACATTATGTTTTTTGTGTATTTCCCCAAGCTCCTTTTCTTCTGCCTCATCTTTTGTTTGTTTTGCTTTCTCTCCGAGTTTTTTCAATTCTTCATCTGACAACTCGTTTAGCTCCCCTACTCTCTTGTCCAAGTATTCACGTGTATTTTTTTCTGGTTCATCGAGCACTTCTTCGAGAAGTGAATTTAGAATCCAACCCATGCGAGGTCCTGCTTTTACACCAAGTTCTTTCATTAGAATATTTCCATCCACTACAAGTTGCGATACAGATATCGGATCACGAAGTACTTGCTCGATCATCGCATGATATTTACGCAATCGATAAGGAGCCTCAACTTTTGCCATACCAACACGATCGCACTCGCGCACATTCATAAGAGTCCAGATATTTTCTACACCTACATTGCGCACAACTCTTCGTACAGCAGAAAGTGTAATCTGTTCTGTGTCAGAGAAGAACATGTGATATCGCACAAGACTCGTTACAAGCTCGATTGTATCTTTCGGAAACCTCATCCGCTCCATTATCACGCGTGCCATACGAGCACCGACGACTTCGTGTCCATAGAAGGTATAAGCTTTCTTGATCCCCTTTCTTCGAGTCTTTGGCTTTCCGATATCGTGAAAGAGCGCAGAGAGTCTGATCTCAAGTGGCCATCCTTTGTCAGCTGAATGCTGGAGAGCCTGTAGTAAGTGTTCGTATACGTCGAACTTGTGTGCACCTCCTTGCTCACAACCAATCCCCTGTTCAATTTCTGGAATTATATATTTGAGCATGCCAGTTTTTTGAAGCATTGCTATTCCAACAATTGGTTCTGGTGACATGATTATTTTTATAAATTCATCACGGGTTCTTTCTGCAGATATTTCTGAAATACTTTGGGCAGTTTCAACAATGGCTTGTAACGTATCGCTTTCGATCGCAAATCCAAGTTCACAAGAAAAACGAATTGCTCTAATCATGCGTAGAGCGTCCTCAGAGAACCTGTCTGAAGAATTACCAACGGTGCGTATAGTTTTGACCTTTATGTCCTTTATACCCTCAAAAAGGTCAATTAATTGGCTTTTAGATGGGTTGTAGGCCAGTGCGTTGACCGTGAAATCCCTTCTGGATAGGTCGTCGTTTATATTTTTGCTAAAGGACACAGTATCTGGATGTCTTTTGTCTGAATACTTACCTTCAGTGCGGTATGGTGTTATTTCAATTTGCTTAAGTGTCTTATCTTCTGTATTTTCTAGAATAATCGCAACAGTACCGAAATTATTTTCGTATACAGTTTTTTCATATAAAGGAATTATTTCTTCGGGTACTGCATTTGTGGTTATGTCCCAATCTTTTGGTTTACGATTTAACAATAGATCACGTACACACCCACCAACAAGAAAAGCCTCAAAACCTGCTTTTTCTAAGGTATTCATTACTTCCAAAATTTCGCTTGGAATACTTTCATTTTTTATTGTCTTTTCAGGGCTCATTTGAGCTTTTTAGTTAGTAAACATAAGTTTATTAACCTATTGTATTTTGTGCGGGATAGGAGAATCGAACTCCTGTCTCATCCTTGGCAAGGACGTGTTCTACCACTAAACCAATCCCGCAGCGGTTATTGATATAAAAGAGATTATAACAGCAAAAGCTTATTTTGCAATTTGTTATATAAAGCTTATACTGACCTTACTGCACCCATAGTGAAATGGATATCATACCGGTCTTCGGAACCGTTGTTGGGGGTTCGAATCCCTCTGGGTGCACATGCGAGGAGGACTATTGTCCGACGATTCATGTACAAGGCGCAGAGATACTTCAAGTAGCAACTTGAAGTATCGAGCCAGGGGCGCGAAATTTTCTGCGCGACGGCGAAGAAAATATTTGTGACCACTAATGACCAAATAGAAACCAATGTCCTTTACACCCTGTCTTTTACACACAAAAAACCCTTATTTTTCAACAAAATGTGGATAAGTGTGTGTACATAGTTCATAAAGGACAGGTTGTTGGTATAAAGGAAATGGGCGTATATCGCTATTTTAGCTTAATTTATAAGGGTTTTTATCTAGATTGACTGCAATAATGCTTTTTTGTGTCTTATAAACAGCCTATATGTTTCACGTGAAACATATAGGCTGTTTATATATTAAATTAACCTTTTTTGTTACACATGAAACAAGAAATATCATCCTTTTGTATGTAAGCACACCAATTTGTGTTTTATTTTTCCAATTGCACATAATTTGGTTTCATGTGTAACAACGAAATTTATAAATAGCTAATCTTGTTTTTGTTTCATGTGCAACGTTTATATGTAGGTGTATTTACATACTTTTGTTTTTATAATCTCTGTGTAACAATAAAAATACTGTTACACATGAAACATGCCTAAAGTATTTACTTCAAAATCTCAAAAGAAAGGTGAATTGGGAGAGGATTTGGCCTGTAGGTTTCTCATGAAACATGGTTATTATATTGTGGAGCGTAATTACACACGAAGACTTGGTGAAATAGACATAATAGCCGAAAAATACGGCGTGATTCACTTTATAGAGGTTAAATCAGTCTCTTTTTATGCAACCATTAGGCCTGAAGAAAATATGCATCCAATGAAATTAAAGAAAATATATAGGACAATAGAGGTTTATATCCAAGAGAGGGGTATAAAGGACAAAGACTGGCAACTCGATCTAGTGTGTGTCCTTTTGGATGAAGTGGGGAAGAGGGCTAAATTTAGAGTTATTGAAAATATTGTTTAATTTAAAAATAGAAAATTATTTTTATAAAACTCCACGCAATTTAAGTGTTGTCAAAAAAAATAAAAGGTGTAATATTTACTTTGTTCTTTAAACCAATTTAATAACACACAAAAAAACAGCGATCTGATTATGAGTAAAACCTCAGCCCACTTCTTGGAAATGGAAAAATTTCTAAGATCGAAAATCATCCAAATGAAAAAAATGGGTGATGAACAAAAAGACAAAGAATTCAAGGCCCTAGCTATGGGAATTGAAGAAGCTGTTGAAGGTCCAAATATGCGGAACTTCAGTCACAGCTTTCATTTCTCAAAAGCGGTAAATGCGGTAATCCATCGCAAGGATTTGAATCCACTTTCTCTCGAAGCGACTAAAATTCGTACCGAGGTAAACCTAAAATACAAGCCCGATAGCCTTTCTCCTACAGAGAAAATTGCGATTGAACTTGTATTGGCTCTGTTAACTTTTTACATACTCGGTAAATACACTGAGTGGGTTGAAAGATTGTTTGAGCGTGCGAATGAAGAGGCATTTGCCTAAAATTTTAAACCCTGGGTTACCGGGGTTTTATTTTTGCAAAAAAATGATTTTGGTGTTAATATCGCATAGTATTTAAGTGCTGTAGAAAAGCGGGCTTGTCCGCTACAGCTTTAACAGAAGCGGGATTAGTTAAATGGTATAACTTCAGTTTTCCAAACTGAAATCAAGGGTTCGATTCCCTTATCCCGCACATAAAACACACGGCTCGGACGCGAAAGCGTTCGGGTCTTTGTGTTTTACTGCGGTAAGGGAATCGAAAGACGGAGACGGTATACAAGACGAGCGAAGCGAGTGCTTGTCGCCGAGTCGGGGTCGCAGAATTTTTTGTAATAAAATATCTGTGACCGATTCCCTTATCCAATACAAACAAACTTGAAAATTAAGGATATCTCGGCTATACTGAGCGCTCAGGCAAAACATCGGGGTGTAGTATATCGGTAGTATACTTGTTTTGGGAACAAGAGGGCCGGGTTCGATTCCCGGCACCCCGACAAAGAATAAAAACGGCGTAATGCCGTTTTTATTCTTTGTTATCAAACAAATAGACTGTAACAGAATAATTATTTAGGTATATAATCTAGATATGGAAAATATGAATCCACCAGAGGGTGAAAAAGGGAGAGAAAGATTTGTTATTGGTAGTATTAGAAAGTCTCCAATAGAAGAACAAAATAAAATACTCGATGATATAAAAAAAAGAATCGAGAAAAGCAAAGAAGATAAAACAAAGAAAAAAGAAGGAGGACAAAATGATCCAGAAGGCTCACCAGATGAAGATGAACAAAAAATTATTCCCGGAGAACAAAACAAAGAGCCATATTCAAATCCACCAGATAATCCAAATGAAAAAATAGAAAAAGAACCTTAAGAAGGTTCTTTTTCTATTGCTTGCAATTTACTTTAGATAAGAGTAAAAATAACCAAACACTTGTTCAATGAGAGTTAAAAATTTTTGGGATTATAAATCTTATTTTTCTAGCTTACTTTTTTGGAGTACGGTGCGCCGCAATATTTATAGAATATTGTGGCGTGTAATCTTATTTTTCATCCTGTCTTTTTTTGGAGCTTGGATACTAGTTGCCTTGTATGGTTTTTTATTTGAAAGAGGGGAGTACGATCTTTCCGTTGAAACATTTAGTCTACTTTCTCCAGATGCATCAAATTATACAAGTGGGGACCCTGAGACAGACATGATTGTAAACTATTATGCAGGTAAACAAGATATAAGCAGAGAGTGGAAGATCATGCAATTCTATCAAGACACTTTATTTAGACTTGAATTGTCTATCTACGGAACAGGAAAGGTAAGAGATAGTATCAAAAATGTAATAAAAAAAATCGAGTCTATGTCGTACGAGGAATTTGATATTGATTTGATAAAGAGAGGTATTGATATAGAAGAAAGATTTCATTTTGCGCCTGATAGCCTAAACAGTACGGCAACATATCAAACAATATGGAAAATATATTTATCGCTTGGTGCGCCCAAGTTAAAATATTGTCCGAACTCGAAGTCTTTTCCAATGCAGTACGCAGATGCTTTCTATGACCCAATAAATAATAGAATATTTTTGTCCAAACTCTTAGAAAGGAATGGAGATTCTTTGAAGGTCAATAGATATTATTGCTATACGTGGAACCCTGACCTTTTCTTGGAGGAGCTTGGGCACGCAAAGCAGTTCAAAGACAAGCCTGCGAGCTCACTGTCAAAATACTTATCTGGAATGGCAAACTCTAGGTTTGTATCTTTCTGGTCTTTTGTTTCTTTTGAGAAAAACAAAGATTGGAGCAGTGCATATAGTTTGGAATATATCAGAAGAGGTTCATTTGAACGAGAAGCTCATTTGGAATTGGGAGGGTTGTATAAACAGATGTTTTATTCTGTTGTATTTTCTACTCCATATGAAGATATTTTTTATTAGAAAAATCCACCAATTTATTGGTGGATTTTATTTTTGTTTGGAGTATAGTCTAGATATGGAAAATATTTTAAATACTGAAAGTCAAAGTTCTCACGAAAGCTCTATTCCAAATACTGCTCCTGACACTAGTGGGCAAAGATATGATGGGGGAGAGCGCGAAAGTCATCGCGACCATACTCCGTCGAGTGCACCAAGTACTCCAGAACAAAAATAAATACAAAAGAAAAAACCCGGGGATAGGACCGGGTTTTTTCTTATATATACATATACATTTAAATTTTCTAGACCTGCCTGCGCAGGCAGGGAAAATCTATTATTTAACTGCGTCCTTGAACGCTTTTGCTGCACGAAACTTTGGAACTTTTGTAGCAGCAACTTTTACTTGCTCACCTGTCTTTGGGTTGCGAGCCATACGAGCTGCACGATCTTTTACAGAAAAGATTCCTAGACCTGCGATTGAAACTTCACCTCCTTTTTTCAAAGTACCGATGATTGCGTCAATCAATCCGTCTACGATTTCTTCAGCCTGCACTTTTGTGCCGCCAACTTTTCCATGAACCCATTCAACCAATGCTTGTTTATTCATATATAGTTTTAGTGGTAACTAAGTGGTAATAAACGACCCGCCTCAAGATCCCCGCCATGAGGGAATCATTATGCGCTTGTAAATAGTATAGCTCCCACTCAAATTTACGCAAGCAGGTAAAGGGATTTTGGGGTTTTAGCTACTTTGCCTGCTCCCAAGCAATTTTATACAAAGATTTTAGAAGCGAAGCTATCTTACTGTTTTTGATAGTTATTGAATGCAGTCCACTATCCCAAACAGTAAAACAAGCAGTATCTCCAAATATAGATGCTTGAACTTCTGGGTTATATATTTCCCTTGGAAGAGAGCGAACTTCTCGTCCTTTGCCGATTGCGTCCAATTTTTCACTGTCTGTCATAGGAGAATCTGGCATCAAAATCATGGATTTTATACCTTTTTTCATACGTAATTTACGGTAATCAGCCAATCTGTCACGAGCAACAGTAAATTTCTCCGGATCTCCACCTAGTCGTAACACTTCGCTATGTTTTCCTTCTAGAGAAGAATAAAAAGTTTTCACAAATCCGTCTTCTCCATGAAGTTCTTCGACCACTATAGGTTCTTCGCCTTTTTCTGTAGCAAAAATAGCATTTAGTTCTGGAAGTGTTTGTTCTAAGATACTTTTTCTTTCATTTAGAATATTTTGATCAAACTCAACAAGAGATCTAATCCTTTCTGGGGTGTCTATATAAAAAAGTCTTCGTTTGCCTTGCTTGTGCACTAAGACAACTCCACGTTCAATAAGTTCTTCGGTTGCTAGGTGGACACTTGAACGAGGAAGACCGACTGATTTTGCGAGATCTTGAATAGACAGAAGTCCTGCACCAAGTAAGCTAGAGAACACTTCAACTTGTGTCCTGTCTAAACCCGCTTTACGAAGAGAAGATTTAAATTCTTGAGATAATTGTTTCATAAAATGACAGAAATCTTTGACAAAATATTATTAAATCCAACAAAACCCATTATATACTTGATTTTACTGGAATACAAGTAGTATAAATCATTGACATTTAACTTCAGTCGTGTTACACTATCTCCAGATAAGTTCGATGAAGAAATCCAATCGAGGTGAGATTACCGGAAGTTGCGTGGTTGCCATTTCTGGTAACCTCCCTTCGATTAGGGAAAAGATTCACGTTGAATAGATTGCTCATTATCTAAAAGGCGCACCAGGCGGATCTGGTGGAACCACAAAAATGAGTAGGGCGAGTCTTCACAGATTTTCCTAGAGTCTACAAAAAACACTTCCGAGGTTCGTTGTCGAACAAAGAATGTTTTAAATCGGGTCCCGTGTATGGATTCTAGCCACACAGCTGTGTAGGAGTGATCGATGGCCTTAAAAAGCTGGAGATTGCGTACGGAATTCATACCTTGGTGTAGCTCTAAAGTTTTCGGAAAAGGGATTGCCAATGTGTCCGTGGCACCCTTTTCTCGAAGATAGATTAAGTTGATCTTTTTCAAAGCAAAAATATGGGTGACCTTACCCAACCTGTCAGAGACAGGCAAAGGCTATGCATCTTCACAATAAAGCTGGATTGATTCTGGCCTGAATCAATCACAACTTTAGCGTATCCAAGTTTTTCGGCAGCGGTACTCGTTTGCAGCTTGACTGCAAACGAGGATTCCCTCAAAAACTAAAGTGGAGGCTCGCAATCTCTACAGGAAAAACTTACAGTACCGGCGGGTACTGCAAAGTAATGAAGAATGGACGATCGCAATTGTCGGTCGTCCTTTTTATCCAGACTACAATTTCGATTGCGGTTTGGTAGAAAGTAAAAAGTTCTTTTCACTTACAAAATAAATAAATGAAATCCACAAAGAGTTACGTAAAAGAATTGGAAGATTTACTTGGACCAGTCGATGAAAAAATAACAAAGGAGGTAAATGACCACTTTGAAAAAATAGAACAACAATATAAATGGATGGAAGAAAATAATATTCCACAAGATTTGAGGAAGTATTATTTTGATCTTGAAGTTTTGAAGACACATGACTACAAGCCTGTAGCTGTAACTACAATGATGTGCGAAAACACTTTTGTTTTTGAAACAGAAGATGAAGCAATTAGAGCATTTGAACAATTTGAGAAACATCCAAGCGGTGAATATATATCAGGTTGGTGGTACAGCAGAGAATCTTTTGATAGCTCAATCAAAGAGTATGCAAAAGAGGTTGGCTATGATCCGAAAGTTATCTGGTTCTAAATCTAAAAAATTAAAAAAACTTATGGAAAACACATTGGACAAAATTGACCTTCAAAAAGAGGCTGACAAATTACTTTTGAAAAACGGTTTTCAAACAACCGGCGATAAAAAAAAGAGGATTTGCAAAGCACAAAGATTTTTTGAGAAACGTATTTTGATAACACCAATGGGGCATAAGAGATAAGTTGTACATGTCGGACGGGTAACCTGTATAACCCATCACCGTTCCACGAAGGGTATGGGGGCCGACATCCTGGGAAATGAGAAGTGGTCAAATGAACCGCTTCTCATCTTTATCAGACTCATGAGTTTGTTTCGTGGGTCTGTAGAGATATTGAAGTATAAACAGAGAGCATTGCGTAGGCACTGCAGTGCTCCGTGTTTGTTCTTTAAATAGTTTCACGAGTAAAAATCTATATATGGATATTCAGAAGTTAAACTCAGCTATCGGTAAAAAAGTATTTGTCGTATCGCTCCGTATGAGAGTAATGCGAGTGAGTGATTATGGAAAACTCGAAATGGTAAATGAACCAAACAATATTATTTTGGCTAAAATGCCGTTTGGAGACAGCATAATCCCATTTGATGAAATCTTAAAGGTCTATGATGATCAAGGTTATGTTGTTTACGACAATGAGCCTTCTAAAAAGAAGAAATAACCTGATACGAAGATATATTCCATACGTTTAGTCAGTTTCACAAGTAAAACGAAAAAAGACAAAAGAAACGTTACACAAAACTAAACTAAAAAACGTAAACGTATGGAAAGAGAAACTTTTACCGTAACCCTTTGGTTCAAGGAAACAAAGGACGGGAAACGGGAGCGACCTGTTTCACTTACTTATCATCTCGACGGCTTCTATAGCAAGAAGCAAACCAATCTACTCTATAAAATATATTCTGATGTTTATGGTCAGATAAGTATGAGTGGGTATGGATGGCTCGATGAAGCGGTAGTGTGTATATGGATTCTCCCTAAACAACCTTTTCTCCCTTCTACATTGCGCTACTGTGAAACAGTGAAGGCTTGGCTCGATTTTATTGAGTTTCAAGTTTCTGTAACAGTCAGCATATTGTATGAGAAGGAAAGTTAATTCAAAGAAGGGAGCAATCCCTTCTTTTTTCATTTAATTTTTTAAAACAAAAAATTATGAGCAAGAACAAGAAAAATATTCGTATTGTAATCAAGAAAGATTTAGCAAAAGACAATCGTGAGATGTCCAGAAATGTATTTGCTAATGTAAATGTAAAAGAGAAGTCATTCAAGGATAAGTCCAAATATACAAGAAAGGTAAAACATAAAGACACTTGACAAACACTAGCTACAATGTTATACTACTCCTAGCTCAATAAAAGAGCTTATATTGATCCGGCAGCCGTGTTGGCGTCCGCTAGCTTTCGCAAGAAAGCCCGTGGACTAGAACAACCGGCATAATTAGGTCAGGGCGATAATGATGAGAACGAATTCTTGATTCTAAACCATGTGGGGTTTGGAAAAGATATGAAGGGAAGCCCTAAAACAAATTGCGATGTGCCATGGCCTATCGCGCCCCCGAACTTTTTAAGTTTGGGGGTTTTTTTATGTTAAAATTCATAATATGACAAATCCAAAATACACACCCGAGGAATACAAAGAAATAGTCGAGAAGATAAAAAATGGTACTGCAACAGAGTCCGAGATAAAAGATATCGAGGAACTTGTTCGCAACGCAACAATCGAGATTAATAATATTTTAGAGGAAGACAAGAATTAATTTATGGACAAAGAACCAACACAAAATACAATAGAGAATACAGAATCAGTGGATATGGAACAGTTTGGTGAGAATATAAAAAATGCATCTCCAAGTACTCTTCTAAAAATAAAAGAGGTTATGAAACGCCCTGAAACATGGACTGGTATAGCGACCATGGTAATGGGAAGCATCGTAGGAGTACAGGTATTTGAACATAGTGAGGTGGTAAAAGAAAACTGGGATGATCTAGGGAAAAGCGCAGAAAGTTTTCGAGGCGTTTTAAATGCTTATAAGGTTTTTGCTTCTGGTGTGTTCACAATGGGAGTCCTAGTAACAATGCTTGGGATAAGTAAAGGTGGTGATATTGCAAAACAAAAAGCTAATTTAGAACAATAAAACCCGCAAGGGTTTTTGTTTTTTATAACCTATACCACGCACTCGGTAATCTAGAGTTTATTTACCGGAAAATTTTTCTCTTATCCACCACTTTTAAAAAGCACACATAAAATCCTGCTGGATTTTTGCTCAACTCGCGCCGGCCGCGCTCCGTCAGGCTTTTTAGAAAGTGTGGATTTATTTATATAGGAATTCAGAATCCTTGAGCCCAGGCTTTGCCCTTCAATTCCACGA
Organism: Candidatus Nomurabacteria bacterium; assembly: GCA_016699365.1. NCBI lineage: Bacteria > Candidatus Nomuraibacteriota > Candidatus Nomurabacteria bacterium. Next base: position 288,280 of record CP064973.1, read on the forward strand.
GTATACGAACAAACGAGGACGAACGTTCCGTAAGGAAAAAGTATTCTGTTTGAGACAGCAGGCGAGTTAATACTTTTAGTGAGTCCGAGTTTTGTGAGTATTCGTGGGATTGAATGCAAAGAGGTTTTTGTGTTACTTTTTTGAAAAATTAACGATTAAAAAACAAAGAAAAATTCCGCAAAGCGGAATTTTTCTTTTGTTCAGTCTGATTTCAAACCTATCTCGCGTATTCGATAACTCTCGTTTCTCGAATCAAAGTCACCTTAATCTCACCTGGATATTTCAATTCAGATTCAATTTTCTTTGCGATATCACGAGCCATCTCCTTTGCTTCTACATCGCCAACTTTTTCTGGAGTTACGAATAGTCTGATTTCACGTCCAGCCTGCAATGCGTATGATTTCTCTACACCATCGAAGTTGTTTACAAGTGCTTCAAGTTCTGCAAGACGACGAAGGTAGTTTTCGACACTGTCGCGTCTAGCACCAGGACGTCCTCCAGATATATAGTCAGCTGTTTGTACTATCACAGCTTCAATAGTTTCGTGAGGTACATCATCATGGTGAGATTTCATCGCTGTAATTACGCGTGGGTCAGCGCCAAATTTTTGAAGTATTCGAATACCAATGTCTATGTGTGTACCTTGCACCTCATGATCAAGTGCTTTACCTATATCGTGAACAAGTGCACCTGCTTTTGCTATTTGTACATCAGCCCCAAGTTCCTCGGCAATCATACCTGCGATATGGGTCATCTCGATAGAGTGTTGGAGTACGTTTTGTCCATAACTTGTACGGAAATATAGACGTCCGATTATAGCTACTATACGAGGGTCGAAGTTGAATATTCCACATTCGTAAACTGCTTGCTCACCCTTTTCTTTGATAATTTTATTTATATCTTCTTTTGCTTTGTCTACCATCTCTTCGATCTTTGCTGGCTGGATACGTCCATCAAGAATCAGGTTTTCAAGTGCAAGGCGTGCTATCTGTCTACGTACTGGATCAAAGCTAGATATAACAATAGTTCCAGGTGTGTCGTCTACGATTAGCTCCACTCCTGCAGCGCGTTCAAACGCTCTGATGTTGCGCCCTTCTTTTCCTATAATTTTTCCTTTGATTTCGTCGTTTGGAATAGTTACGTTTGTTGCCATAAGCTCGGCTGCAGTCGAAGACGCAAGACGTTGGATAGATGTAGACAATATATCTTTGGCTCTAGAGTCTAACTTTTCTTGACCAGATTGTTCTAATTTTTGCATACGAACAAGAAGGTCTTCTTCGTAATCTTTCTCTATAGTGCTCATAAGCTCAACCTTAGCATCCTCTCGAGTTAGTTTTGACACACGTTCTAGTTCTTTGTGTTTTTCTTCTTCTAGTTCAACTGTCTTTTCTTTTATTTTTTTTATCTCTTCAACTTTTAGTTTTATATTTTCAACCTCTCTATCTATTTCAGTTTGGCGTGCATCTAGAAGCTCCTCTTTTTTGATTAGTCTTTTTTCGGTTTCTTTGAATTCTATTTCACGATTTTTCTCTTCTTTTTTAAGTTCTTCGTCACGCTCCTCGGCCTTTTTCTTGGCTTCGTCTGTTATTCTCTGTGCTTCCTCTTTTGCAGAGATCAGGATCTTTTTGATCTCAAGCTCCATTGAGCCCTTTTGTCCAAGGGCTATGATTAGTCGGAGATAATATCCGACGGCAACTCCCACGACTAGAGCTAGTCCTAGGAATGCTAATAAATGTAAATTCATGTAATCGTTGTCTACTTACGAGGGTATTTCGCTTTTTGAGTGATTTTTATTTGAATTTGAGTATTTTTTGGGTTCATTTTGTTTCGTTTCAGAGATTTTCCTTCAAAAAAGCGTTTAAAATCTAGTAAGTAAAAGTAATTGTTTATAAGTTCGATGCTTTTATATTAGCACACCTTTTTTGTTGTGTCATTGAATCTATTGACATGAAGACGAAATAGTTATTTTTATATACCAATACAAAACCCCTCGCAGTTGCGAGGGGTTTTGTATTTTATGCTTTTGCTTTTGTTATTACTTCATCTATAAGTCCGTATTTCTTGGCCTCATCAGAGGTCATAAAGTAATCTCGGTCTGCATCGGCTTCAACTTTAGCAAGTTTCTGACCAGTATGCTTTGACAGAAGTTCGTTCAACATTTTCTTCATACGTAATAGTTCACGAGTTCGGATCTCAACATCACTTGCTTGACCCTCAGCTCCACCGAGCACTTGGTGAATCATCATGCGAGAGTTTGGTAGAGCAAAGCGCTTGCCTTTTGCGCCACCTGCAAGCAAGACTGCCCCCATAGATGCCGCCATACCGACACATATAGTAGTAACATCAGGCTTTATGAACTGCATTGTGTCGTATATTGCCATACCTGCTGTAACAGAACCTCCTGGGGAGTTGATGTATAGCTGAATATCTTTCTTTGGATCTTCGTGTGCAAGGAAAATAAGCTGAGCAATAACAAGGTTTGCAGTATAGTCGTTCACCTCGTCGTTTAGGAATATAATACGCTCTTTTAAAAGACGAGAATATATGTCATATGCTCGTTCGCCAAATTGGGATTTTTCTAAGACTGTTGGGATTAACATATTGAGTAGGTGTCAGGTTATAGGTATTAGGAAATAGTAATAAATACACTGAAATTCCTATAAGACAAGGTCATTATAGCAGAAAACAGGGGTGTTCGGGAGGGCTTGACAAATGGGGTGTATGTGTGCTATACTACATGAGTAAAAGTTCTTAAACTAAACTAAAAAACCAAAGATATGAAGATAGCAATTATCACTTTTTCTTTCATTTTTTCAATTTTCTTTTTAACTTCTTGCGGCTATGATGGTCAAAAGACTAGAGCGGCCGATATGCAAAACCAGCCAGCAGGTGCTGATGCGGACAATGCTACATTTTCGGGAACCGCTAATGGTATAGCATTCGATGAGATGACTTTACCGTTCGTTTTGTGTGGAGGTTCTGAAACCAGTTATGCCCGTATGGCTGACAAACATGAAGCAACGAAGTATAACAACTTTGTAGACGCTTATGGTAGTCAGGTTTGGGTAAAGGTGCGAATCATCCATCCGATTTGGTGGAATGGTCGCGAGATTCGGTTTGAGATCGTTGACTACGGCCTTACAAAAAAAACCGAATCGGCCTGTGATTGCCAGGAAAAGGAAGAGGTAACTCCTCCTACTCCTCCGGTGATTAAAGAACCAACTCCGGTAAAAGAAAAACCGGCAGTAGTAAAAGAAGAGCCCACACCTGTGGTTAAAGAAATCAAAAAGGAGATTGCGGCCAAAGATCTCCAGCCTTGTTTTAAGGCTAAAGATTACGAAGTGATCACGATTATCAAAGAGAGAGGGAAAGTGGTTTCAGAAACCACAACTAATCTCGGAGATGTTGTGGATGCTGGTGGTCCATCTTTACCAGACAATGAGGTGGACGCCGGTGAAAATTAATTTGGTTAGAGCTTTTTGCCAGCTCGGCCCGCGAATTTATTTCGCGGGTTTTTTTATTGTCCACAACTTCTTTAATGTATTTGATAACTCAGAGTTTTGTTTCTAGAAAAATATTTTTCATCCTCACCCTTTAAAAGTAGTGGATAAAAGAAAGGTTTTCCAGAAACCAAACTTTACACAACCACGAACGTGATACAGGTTTTGTATAAAAGAAAAAATCCCCGGAGGGGGATTTTTTCTTTCGGATGGATTTTACTTCTGATTCTCAAAAAACACAAATACCTTTTCATTTCTAAGCACGTTGTCTACATACAATTCTGCTTGAAGTGGATCTGCGTCCGGGTAGTTCTCAAGAAGCTTTTTCATTTCTCTCTCCAGTTCTTCTTTATCAGCTTTTATGTTTTCAAGTTTTGCGATTTCACTTATTGATAGTTCTAGTATTGCTCTGCGTTCTGCATCTTTTCTCCATTCGTTCAACAAATCTTCGCGAGTCTTTTTTACATGAGCTAGATAGTCGTCTATTTTTAGACCCATGTTTGCTATGTCTATCTCCATGCGAGACATCATTTTTCGAAGTTCGGCTTGTATAAATACTTCAGGAACATCAATCTTTGCTTCGTCTATTATTCTCTCCATAACAGCAATGCGTTTTTTCTCATGAGCTTTGTTTGCTTTTTCAAGAGCCATATTCTCTTCGATTTTTGTGCGCAATTCTGCGACTGTTTTGAAATCTCCAAGTGAGGCAGCAAATTCATCATTTAGTTCTGGAAGATTTTTTTCATCGTTTAGCTCTTCGTGATTGTGGTCATGGTTTTCTTCTTCGCCCTCCTTCATATTTTCATGAAGTGCTTGATGAGCTTTCATTTTTCTGAGCTCTAGTATTGCGTTGTCTACCTCCTCTCCTGTTACGTCTACACTCTCGCTTTTTGACATCTCTTCTTTCGCAATTTTTTTATAGTCCGGGAGTGCTATTTCCGGCAGAACTGCAGTTTTAATTTTGAATTCTAGGGCGTTGCCACGAGCAAGCTTTGTGATTATTACCTCAGGGCGTCCGATTGCATCTATTTTGTTTTCTTCCAATATTTTTGGATACTCATCGCCAATAGCGCGTTCTGCCATTTCTTCTAGGATTGTCATATCAGAGATTTCTTTTCGGAAAGTTGCTTCCGGAACCTTGCCTTTTCGGAATCCTGGCATTTCAAAATCTTTTAACATTTCGTCCACAATGCCTTTTTCGTAACCTAACAACTTCTCTTCTGGAATTGTACCTTCTATTTCAACTTGGCTTTTTTCTAGCTTTGTAACTTTTATACTCATATTTTTATTTTTTAATTAGTCTAATTTTGGTGCGTAATCTTTTTCGTATCTATCTTGGCATTCTTTGATTATTTTTATTGCTTCATCTTTATCGAAGAATCCGAGGGGTTTGCATGTACCAGGCTTTTTTAGATGTTTATAGAATTCAAAATAATGCTCAACTTCCTTTTGCCAGTGTTCTCCAAGATCAGTATAAGACTTTATATGATCCATTCTTTTGTCGTCGGCAATTACTGTTATTATCTTGTCATCGCGTTCTCCTCCGTCTTCGAATTTCATTACTCCAATTACGCGTAACTCCGCTAGTGTTCCAGGTACAAGTGGTTCTGTAACATTTGCGATTACAAAATCGAGCAAGTCGTTGTCCTGATCCCATGTCTTAGGGATTAGTCCATAAGCTACTGGATATGCGAGTGATGAATAACCAACTCTATCGAGCTTCAATTGTCCGCTCTCAGTTATGAATTCATATTTGTTTATTGAATTTGCATTTATTTCTACAAGTCCATTTACAATACCTTTTCCTTCATCAGCAAACGAAGGAATAGTGTGCTGTAAATTATACATAAACTTTGATGGTGGTAGGTTTATATTTGCCATAGATTTATTTAGTTAAAATTTTAATTTAAGCTAACTCTTCTTTTTCTTGTGTGTCTTCGGAAACTGCAACCTCAGGAGTTTCTTTTGCTCCTAGATCTGTTAGAGATATGTATCCTTCATCGGTTTCGTCTTCTGAACTTCCTATAGTTTCACCTTTTACACCTTTTATATCAATTTTCCATCCAGTAAGTTTTGCTGCAAGACGAACATTTTGTCCACCCTTACCAATTGCAAGAGAAAGTTGATCATCGGCTACTTCTACAAGAGCCTTGTGTTCGTCTTCGTTTATTTCAATATCTAGAACTTTTGCAGGTGATAGTGAGTTTGATACAAGAGTATTTGCATCTTTTGACCAAGGTATAATATCGATTTTCTCACCATTTAGTTCATTCATGACAGTTGTTACACGAACACCGCGTTGTCCAACACATGAGCCAACTGGATCTACGTGGTCATCATTTGAAAATACTGCGATTTTTGAACGACTTCCTGCTTCACGAGCTATAGATTTTATTTCTACTATTCCGTTTGCTATTTCTGGAGCTTCTAGTTCAAATAGTTTTGACAAGAATTTTGGATGAGTGCGTGAAAGTTTTAGAGAAATTCCACGAGGAGATTCTTCTACCATATATAGATATGCTCTGATGCGCTCATTGCGACGATATTGCTCACCAGGAATTTGTTCTTCAAAAGGGAGTATTCCAGTTGCACGGTTGAAATCCACATATACGATTCCACGTTCTATCTTTTGAACGATTCCAGAAACGATATCGCCTTCTTTTGTGCCGTATTCATCCATGATTGAACTTCTTTCAGCTTCGCGAATACGTTGTATGATAACTTGTTTTGCAGTTTGAGCTGCGATACGTCCGAAATCATCTTTTGTTTCTAGAGGGAATATTATTTCTTCGTCGAGCTCTATGCCTTTCTTTATTTTTTGGGCATCTTCTAGGAAGATGTGGTGTTCTTCGTTATATCGAACTCTCTCATCTCCTTCTTCTATAACTTCCTCTTCTTCTGGAGTTTCTTCAGGTACGATACGGACAGTTGTTTCATCAACAACTTTTTTTACTTGGAAAAATTGAGTAGTTCCATCTTCTAAATCAAACTTTGAACGAATAATTTGCCCACGCTTTCCGTATTCTTTCTTGTAAGCAGCAGCGAGAGCTTGTTCTATAGCTTCGATTATTTTTTCTTTTGGGATTTTGCGCTCTTCTTCTAATTGTTCAAGAGCTGAACGTAATACTTTTAGATCTAACATATATTTTATTGTTATTTATCTATCTCTTGTGAGATAAAATTTTATTAAAAAAAGTCCGCTGACAGCGAACTTAATATCCAAATATTACCATAAAGCTCCGAATTGCGCAAATAGCCTATTCGTCATCTTTTTTAAATATTTTGAGTACATCTTTTGCAACTTCGTACATATCTTCGTACTTTGTGTCATCGAGTACAACTCCTATTACATCATCAGCTTTTTCTTTTGCATCCTCTTTTTGTTCTTCGGTCAGAAGAGGCTTGTCTTCTTCAAAAGAAGGGAATATTCCAGGCTGTTCTGTTTCAGTCTGCACTGTATCTGTTTCAGGTGTTGTTTGAGCCATACCTTTTGAAGATAGTGTCATAAAAACAATCGCCGGTATTATAACTTTGAGTGAATTTGCTAAGTTTGGAGGAAGGTCGCTAATACGATCTTTTATATTATGAATTCGTCTAAGTAAAGCCAAGCCCTCTTCTTTGGGGTTTAGTTTTTCTATCTTATTTAAATTTATTTGTGGTCCTTTTTCCATATATATTAAGATGCAAACACAACTTCTGCGTCAGCTATAATACGCTCACTTTCGCGAATAAAACGCGCGTATTCTTCGTCGGTTGTTTCTCCGAATATTATTTTTCTAGCTAGTTGTTCCAGTTCTTCGATAGACATATATATAGTATACACAGTGTTTTATTCAAAGCAAAACCCCCTATAAAAGGGGGTTGTTTTAAAATTTAACGAATCTTCCTTGGAAATGTTCAGATTTAACTGAATAAATTCCAGCAGGCAGATTTTCAATATTGATTATTATCTTTGAGTCGTTGACTAACTTGTTGTTAAAACTAACCAGTTGTCCATATGAGTTAAAAATGCTCACTTCATCAAATATATTTTCAATATTATCAATCTCTATAGTTACGATGTCCTTTGCTGGGTTAGGATAGATGTTTATGTTTTTTTCAATCTCAAATATTGAGATATTTGTAGTGTCTTCAGTAGTGTCTACTGGAGTTTCTACTTTATAAACAAACATCCAAGATCCAATAGCCGCATATAAGTCATCTCCTATAAAACCAATATCTTTACCTGCGCCAGTTCCGGCTATGCTTGTTCCGTCTACTGATTTCCATTCCAAAGTATTTGGATCGTAGGTTACGATAGGGTTTACTTCTACTCCGTTTACTTCATCTAAGTCTCCGTAAAAATAAACTAGACCATCATGGGATTTTATTCCCACAGGCTCTCCATTCATATTGCCTATGACGTTGAATACTACACCATCGGTTGATTCATAGAACTCTTTGTCTCCTCCGTCAAAATTCCAGAGGGCAATATATAGCTTATCTTCGGATCTCGCAATTGCGTATACTATGAAATTAGTCGGTAAATTTGTGCTTTCGGCACTCTCGCAGCCGCAAGATTCATCCCATATAAAGAGATTTTTGTAATCTTGCGGTAATGAAAAATATCCTATGTAATATTTACCTGCAAAATAAACCATGTCAGTAGGTGTTCCGTTTACTGAGAAACCCGGTAATGGTGATACGTTTTCACCATCGTACACAAATGCACCAGGATAAGGGCTTGTGAAATCACCTAAAACTACTAGATTTCCATCGCTTAGTGTATCTAATACTGTTACACCACCGTCGATATTTATCCCAGAACTTTCCCAAGGGTCATTTATGTTATCTTTTTTTGCGAGTTTCCACATCGGATCATCCGATACTCCACCTGCATAACTAATTCCATGAGAAACAGCGAAGTCTTTTATACCTCCGCTCTCATCTTCAGGGAATCCACTTTGAGGATTAATGAATTCATCGTTTTCCATTATTGCAAATTTTGCAAAAGGGAAACCAGCGCTTTCATTGAACGATCCTCCAATCATTATTTGTCCAGTAGATTCATTGGTCTCGATTACGTTTATGTAACCGGGAACATAATCAATCGGAGACAATGATTGAGCATTCGCAGTCAATAAACTGCTTAAAAATAAGGCTAAGATGTATAAATTCTTCATCTTTTTAGATATTTTTTTATTAAAAAACAATTATATAACACATTAGAGCAGAGATTATGTCAAATGTCCAGATAGTTATCCACATCGTAAACCTTTTTAAAATAAGCTCAAAATGTTGATTGTGGTATTATTATTTACATAATATGGATATTGAATCTACAATAAACCACCCTGTTTTAAGCCACAACAGAAACAAGCACATACTATATATATTACTTTCTGTAATTGTATTTTTATCTGTTATATATGTGGTTATGATAAAGCAGGATAGGATAGAGCCTTATTCTATAGATGCAAGATATATAGAGCTATCAAGATTGAAGAATACAGGTGATCCAATTTCAACTATTGAAGAGAGATATGAAGCGATATCAAAATCAGAAGAAAGTGGAACAGTCCAAATATCCACATTTGAAAAATTAAAAGCTATGGAAGCTTTGAATCAAAAATAAAATATGTTCAAAAAAGCAAAAAAACAAATCGCTTTAATTTTTACTCTAACCTTAATCGTTGTTTGTATTGGGAGTGTGACTAAGCCATACGAAGCTAGTGCTGGTGCAGGGCAAAATGTTTCTGGTTGGGCATGGGGAGAAGGTTTTGTTGACTGGTCAATATACGCAGGAGACCCAGATGAAGGAGGAGCAGGAGAGGATATTGGCTTAAAAGAAAATGTATATCTAAGAAATCTTACAAATATTTTTATAAAACAAGTTGTAGCTTTTTACGATAATGTTCCTGGTGTAGATGATGGAGATGACAAGGCTGGTGGTATGGGATGGCTGTCTTTTAACTGTAGTACTGCTCCATATGGTTGTGCTGTTGATTATGGTGTGAATATAGATATGACGACTGGTCTAATGACTGGCAATGCTTGGAGTGAAAACTACGGTTGGGTTAAATTTGATGCAGGTTGTCCAGCAGGTACAACAGGAGATTGTAGTGCAAAATTAAATCTAGCTACAAATGAATTAGTTGGTTTTGCAAAAGTTTTATCAGGAGATGATGTTGCAACTGATGGATTTGATGGATGGATTAGTTTGAATGATTCAAATGATCACAATTTTATTACAACTGGTGTAAACCCTTCACCGTTTGCTTATGGAGTTTCTTTTACACCAGGAACAGGTGTGTTGAGTGGGTATGCTTGGGGATCGGCTGTAACTGGTTGGGTTCAGTTTACAGACGTTCATGTGAATGCAGTTGTTGATACTGGTAGTTTGAAATTTGTACCAACTACAACTATCCCTGTTTCAATAACTGGTCTTCCGAATACAATTACTGTTCCGGCAGGGCCTATAGTTTTAAACTGGAATTCTCCTGATGGAACTGTGTACAACAATTGTATTCCTACATCTACACCAGCAAATCCTGCATGGAATAGTACAATCATAAATGCTACAGCTTCAAACTTACCACCTATGGCTCCAGCATTTGAATACAAAGAAGGCATATCTCTTGTTGCAGCCACTGGTGCAAATATTTTTTCAATACAATGTTTCCCTGCAGGAGGAGGAGCTCCAACAAGTGCTACTGCGATTGTAAATGTTGATGAGGACATGTTACCACCTCTAGATCTATATATAGCTGGAACTACAAATACTATTGGATCTGTGTTTAGTCCTTATGAAGTAGATCTTTCTTGGAAATCAGATAGTCCAAACTTTAACCCACTTATATCTTGCACTGGATCACAAACAGACGCGACTGGGGTTGTGATTGCTAGTTGGGATGCAGATGCTGAAGCTGTGCCTGTAGTTGCTGGTGCTTATTACACCGAATATGGAATGAATGTTCCAAATGATCCAACTTATTTCAAAATAACTTGTACTGCCACAAACGGAACGCTAGTAAGTTCTAATCTAGTGATTGTTAATAGAACAGAAGTAGGAGATCCGTCAGTTACTTTTACTGGAAGTTGTACTGAATCTGTGACCGGCCTTGATCCATATGTAAGCTGGAGTTCATCTGATTCAGTCTCTTGTGACGCTTTGTCTGGAGAAAATTTTGATACTGATGGAGATACTTCAGGATATGATTCTGTTGCAACTCTAGATCCATCCACATCTCCTTATGAATATGAAATAGAATGTGAAAATGATACAGGTTCTGATACAGAGATTGCTAATGTATGGTACTTGCCTCTAGGAGAAACCTGTACACCTACCGGATGCGATCCAGAACTAGACCCTACTTGTACTCCATGTGACCCAGCAGTAGACCCATGGTGCACAGCCGGATCGGGAGGAGTAAGGCCAGTGTTCAATGAGCAGAGACAAGAAGATATCAATCCATAAGAAATGTATTGTGATATGATATTAGATATAAAAAACTTTTATTATTAGTAGATTTAAATAAATATGAAAGAGAATTCTATAAAAAAAATAATAAGTACCTCAAAAATAATCCTATTAGGATTGTTTGTGGCAGTAGGTATGAACTACGCATTTGCTTTCGTTGGGCCTACAGCAACTGCTCCTGGTAGTAACATCGCTGCTCCAGTAAATGTTAGTACATATGATCAAGTTAAAGATGGCGGCTTGGCAGTAAATGCTTTTGTTGGTGGTGGAGACGGGTCAGAGAGTTCATTTTGGGGAGATTTAACAATAGGAGGAGTTCCAGGTGGAATCGTAGGACCTAAAGATTTATTTGTATATGGTGATATTGGGTTGGATAAATTCAGACAACTATACGAAGACAATCTTTTGAATATTTCGTATCCTGCTCCTGTTTGTACTGACACAGCTGGAAATATAGTTTTTTGTGCAGAAGCGGGAAGTGATTTCATTTTCTTGGCTGATGGATCAACAAATACATATTACCCAAATGATCTATATCCTGGAGTTACTGGTGTAACACTGTCTTGGAGTTCAAGTAGTTCTACTTGTACTGCTAGTGGCGTTCCTTTAGTGTGGAGTGGTGAGAAATCTGGTTCAGGTGTTCAAATAGTTAATTTTGCTACAAATGGTTTAAAGGTATTAAATCTAGAATGTGGGGGTGTGACTAGAAGTGTTTCAGTAAATGTTTCTGGTCCAGCAAGTGAGCATGGTACAAAAGTATTTACTTCAAATGGAACACTGTATGGCAATGAGATTCCTTATGGAGTTCCTGTAATGATAGAAGTTTGGGGTGGAGGTGGAGGCGGAGCTTTCACAGGAAATGGTGATGAAGTTGGAGGTGGAGGCGGAGCTGGAGGAAGCTACACAATGGCTATAATACCTTCAAATAACACAGCAAACGAATACGCAGTTACAATTGGAAATGGAGGATTGGGAGGTAAAACAGTTGTGGGCACAACAACTTATGATGGTGCTCCTGGAGGACAAAGTAGTGTTATCGGTGGTGGTGTAACAATAAAAGCTGCAGGAGGATACGGAGCGGAAAATGGATTGCATAGTAGTGCGTATCTAACAAACGCAGCAAGAGGAGTAAATTCAATATCTGGAACAGTAAATGGTAAAACAGTCTCAGGTTTCTCAATCTTGGGTGGTCAATCAGAACAATCTGAAGAATATGCTTGCATAAAGACAACTGGCGCAGATTTTGAGAAACAAGGTTTTGGTGGAAGAGGTGGTGATTCTCCACGAGGTGGTGCAGGAGGATTGCCAAAGATATTAGGAGCTTCTGCTAAGTCTGGTGATGTTCCTGGTGGAGGCGGAGGTGGAGGTACTTATGACCGAAGTCCTGATTGTGATGGAGGAGGATCTCCTTCTGCTGGTGCAGATGGTGCAAAAGGAATGGTTGTAGTAACTTGGTAAAAAATGAAAATAAAAAATCCCGCAGTCGCGGGATTTTTTTGTATAAGAATACAAATTATTTTGTTATAATAAAAACAATAAATGCAAATCAAAGAAGATCAATTAAAAAAGTTTATTATCGAGAGTGGTCTTGTTGCAAAGGCTGATATTGCTCTTGCTGATAAAACTGCAAAAGAAAAAGATCAATCGATTGGCGATGTTCTGGTTTCTTTTGGAAAAATAACTGACATTGATTTAAAACGTATGCAAGCGTATGTGCTTGGGATACCTTTTATATCACTTGCAACAGAAAAAATTGATTTTGAAACTCTATCTTTGATTCCTGAAACTATTGCTCGTAAACACAACATAATTGCTTATAAAAAAAGACCTCGTGAGCTTGAGGTGGCGATGCTTGATATAGATGATCTTCCAGTTATAGATTTTATAAAGAAAAAGGTTGAGCTTAAGATATCTCCTAGACTTACTGATTCTGATTCAATCAAGCACGCACTATCTCAATACAAAAAAAGTTTAAAGGCAGATTTCGACGACATAATAAAAAAAGAATCCTCATCTCTTAAGACTATCTCAGAAGATGGAGGAGAAGGTGCTTTGTCCGAAAAAGAACTAAAAGAGATGGCAGAAGACTTGCCTGTGGTAAAAATTGTAGACACTCTTATATCTCATGCAATATTGCAAAATACATCTGATATTCATATTGAACCAGAAGAGGAACAGCTCTTAGTTCGTTATAGAATAGACGGCATACTTCGTGATGCTATGGTCTTGCCGCGTGATGCATCAGCGGGCATAACTGCACGTATAAAAGTTTTAGCTAATTTAAAACTCGATGAGAAGAGGCTTCCTCAAGACGGTAGATTTAAAATAACAACAGAATCCGGAGACCGAGTATCTTTTCGTGTATCTACACTACCAACATACTATGGCGAGAAGACTGTTATCCGTATTTTGAAGGAGAATTCAAAAGGCTATACCCTAGAAGGTTTAGGATTTCATGGTGAAGGTCTTGAGAGAATTCATAATGGAATGAAACAAAAAACAGGAATGGTTCTAGCAACAGGACCTACTGGCTCAGGTAAGACTACAACACTTTATACAATGCTTGATATCTTAAATACTCCAGATGTGAATATATCTACAGTAGAAGATCCGATTGAATATCAAATGCAGAGAATAAACCAAACTCAAGTAAAATCTGAAATAGGTTTAACTTTTGCAAATGGATTGAGAACACTGCTTCGTCAAGATCCAGATATAATAATGGTTGGAGAGATACGCGACACCGAAACTGTTTCGCTTGCTATAAACGCAGCGCTGACAGGTCATTTGGTGCTTTCTACAATACACACGAACTCTGCTGCGGGAGCGATACCTCGTATGATCGACATGGGAGCTGAGCCATTTTTAATCGTGTCTACAGTTAAAACTATAATCGCACAAAGACTAGTGCGAAGACTCACAAGTGTAAAAGAAAAATATTTTTTAGAGAAAGAAGAAATATCTGCTCTTGCAAAAATAGTTGATCTAGACAGAATGATGGTTTTTCTTAAAGAAGAAGGTGCTGTTCCAAAGGACGCTAAATGGGAAACAATTCCTTTTTATAAAACTAAATCCTCTGAAGAATCTGAGAGTGGATATAGTGGAAGACTTGGAATACATGAGGTTATGGCAGTTACCCCTACAATCAAAGAACTTATATTAAAAGGTGCTTCAGAAGATGTAATAGAAGAACAGGCAAAAAAAGAAGGAATGATGACCATGATAGAAGATGGTCTATATATGGCGGTTCAAGGTTTAACTACCACAGAGGAAGTTTTGCGTGTGGTTTCAGAATAAAGATATTTCATAATGAAATATACATATAAAGTAAAAAATAAAGACGGAACAGAAAAAAAAGGAGAAATAGAAGCTCCGGATAAATTTAGTGCAGCAAAGTCTCTTCGTGTTGATGGTGCACAGCCTATATCTATATCTGAAGCCAAAGTTAAAAAGACAGGCATATCAGTCCCTTTTATCGATTCAATTTTTAATAAAATTAAACTCCATGAAAAGATAATTTTTACTAGAAATTTAAGTGGAATGTTATCTGCTGGTTTATCGTTGTATAGAGCATTGGTGGTTTTAGAAAAGCAGACAAAAAATGAAAAATTTAGATCGATACTCAATTCTCTTATAAAAGATATAGATAAAGGCGGTACTTTATCTGAAGGTATGTCTAAATATCCAAAAGTTTTTTCTACTTTATTTGTTTCTATGGTTAGAGCAGGAGAAGAATCTGGAAAAATGTCTGACTCTTTAAAAGAAATTGGATTAAATCTTCAAAAAACCTACGATTTAAATAAAAAAATTAAGGGTGCGATAATGTACCCATCTATAATAGTCGGAGCTATTTTTTTGATAGGTATTTTTATGATGATTTTTGTTGTACCAGTACTAACCTCTACATTCAAGGAGTTAAATATAGAATTACCTGCAAGTACAAAATTTATTATTTTTATAAGCGATTCATTATCAAAAAGTCCATTATTAACATTAGGTTTGGTTTTCTTACTTTTTATAGGACTATTTTTATTGTTTAAATCAAAATTTTTTAAAAAATATTTTGATTTAATAATATTTCACATCCCGGTTGTTGGAGAGATAGTAAAAGAAGTTAATTCTGCTCGTACAGCTAGAACACTTTCATCTCTACTCATTTCTGGGGTTGATATGACAAAAGGCCTTATTATTACAGGAGAGGTTTTACAAAATAAATTTTATAAAGATACAATGCAAAAGGCTGTAGTCGATATTCAAAAAGGTATTACACTATCATCTGTATTCAAAGAACGAGTAAATTTATATCCAATAATGGTTGGTGAAATGATCGAAGTTGGAGAGGAGACAGGTAAACTTTCTAATATGTTGGTAGATATAGCAGTTTTTTATGAATCTGAGGTAGACAATAAGACAAAAGATTTATCTACAATTATTGAACCCGTACTGATGATTTTAATAGGAGCTGCTGTAGGATTTTTTGCTATTTCGATGATATCACCAATGTATTCTTTGATGGATTCGATCTAATTATAATTATGAAAGATTTCAAAAATAAAGGTGTCACTTTAATTGAAACCCTAGTAGCAGTAGCTTTTATTGTAGTTTTTTCTGTTGCTATTTATAACGTATATTCAAAAATACTTGAAACTACAGCTACTTTATCGAATAGACAAATAGCGGCAGCCCTAGCAAATGAACAATGTGAAATAATAAGAAATATGCCTTATGAAAACATAGGGACTTTGGGCGGAATTCCATCAGGAACACTATTACAATCACAGACACTAACAAGGGATAATATAAATTTTGATGTTTTTATAACAATAAGAAATATTGATGATCCTTTTGATGGTACTTTAGGTGGTATACCAAATGATTTGTCCCCAGCAGACAATAAACTGGTCGCGATTGAGATTGCTTGTGATACTTGTAAAAATTTTATACCAGTAGAATATACAACACATATAGCACCAAAAAATTTAGAAACATCATCTACAAACGGTGCTTTGATAATACGAGTATATGATGCAGATGGTATTCCTGTGCCGGATGCTTTGATTGAAATTGACAATACCGAGCTATCACCAGAAATTCATATAGATGATGTTTCGGGTATAGATGGTACTTTGAATATAGTGGACGCACCTCCTTCTGTTGATTCTTATAAAATTAGGGTCTCAAAAGATGGGTACTCAAGTGAAGAGACCTATCCAATTGGAGATATAAATAATCCTAATCCTACCAAACCAAACCAAACTGTTATAGTTCAACAAATAACCCAAGTAAGTTTTTTTATAGACAAAGTTAGTACTATACAAGCGAATTCAATTTTTGAAGATTGTGATACTGCACAAAATATTGATTTTCAAATAAATGGTTCAAAGACAATAGGCACATTACCAGACGTGCTTAAATACGACGCATATTATACGACGAATTCTTCCGGTAATAAGACAATATCGAATCTAGAGTGGGATACTTATAATGTAAGCGTTACAGATAGTTCATATGATCTTATAGGTACTAACCCTTTACTGACACTGGGCTTAGTACCTGATTCCTCTCAAGATTTAGATTTGATTGTTGCTCCTAAAGATCCAGCCAGATTACTTGCTGTTATTAGAGATCAGTCCACAGGATTACCTTTGACTGATGTTTCTGTGCGTCTTGAGGGTCCTACAGGATATGATAATACTTTAATTACCGGTCGTGGATTCCTGACTCAGACAGATTGGTCTAATGGAGCAGGTCAAGACATGATAGGTTCATACTCACAATATGCAAATTCAGGTGGAAGGATAGAGACCAATTCAAATCCTGGTTCAATAGAAATTGAAGATGTTTTCGGATCATATATAGAAGGTGGGTGGTTAGAATCTTCTACTTTTGATACTAATAATCTTAGTAATTTTCACCAAATATTATGGAGTCCAAGTAGCCAGCCTATTCTCACCGGTGATGATAGTGTAAAATTTCAGGTTGCTTCAAATAATGACGGTTTAACTTGGAATTTTTCTGGTCCTGATGGTACAGGAAGCACATACTATACTCTTTCAGATACAAATATAAATTCTTCAATAAGCGGCAATAGATATTTTAGGTATAAGATATATTTAAGTACAGAAGATTCAGCTTATACTCCTAACGTTTCAGATATTTCATTTACTCTTACAACAGAATGCACGCCTCCAGGACAGGTTTCTTTTTCCGGTCTTGTTTATGGGGAATATACAATAACAGTTACTAAATCTGGATATCAAGACTATATTCAATCGGTTACTATTTCAGACGAGTGGCAAAAGGAAGAAATAGCAATTTCGCAATAAATATATGAATAAACAAAAAGGTTTTACTTTTATAGAAATTTTAGTAACAGTCGCTGTAGTGGGATTAATAATTTTAGTATCAAGCTCTTTGAATAAAGATGTAATTGTATTTAGTAGAATATTTCAATCTGGATTAAACGCGGCAGATGAAGCTAGAAAAATATTAAGACCAATGGCAAATGAGATTCGTTCCGCATCCCCGTCTTCTGCAGGTGCTTATCCTATAGAGAGCGCTACAGCGACATCTTTTATTTTTTTCTCAGATATAGACAGTGATGGAGACAAGGATCGTGTTAGATACTATTTATCAGGAACAACACTAAAAAAGGGTGTTATAAACCCATCAGGAAATCCTGCTGTTTATTCTTCTATGTCTGAAGTTAATACAGATATTGTCCATAATATACAGAATGGAGCTACTCCAATATTTTTGTATTATGATGCATATTATGACGGGACAACAAACCCTTTGCCAGATCCTGTTTCTATATCATCAATAAGATTGATTAAAATTAATTTTATAATTGATTCTGATTTGAATAAGTTACCATCTGCGACTACAATTAGTACACAAGTATCTTTTCGTAACCTAAAAGACAATTTATAAATATGAATAGAAAAGGTTTTATACTTTTAAATACAATTATTTTTTCATCAATTGCTATTACCATAGTATATGGATTTATTGGTTGGGCTGGGACAAGCCTTAAAGCAACCAGACATCTTATTGCTAGAGAACAGGCTTTTCAAATTGCAGAAGCAGGTATTGATTATTATAGATGGCATCTAGCACACTCACCTACAGACTATCAGGATGGTACTGGGGCAGAAGGACCTTATATACATGATTTCAAAGATAAAGACGGTAATGTAATAGGTCAATATACCCTAACAATAACCCCGCCCATAACAGGTTCTACTTTAATAAAGATTAAATCTACAGGTACTGTCGTATCAAATCCAGAAGTACACAGGACCATCATGTCTCATTTAGCAATACCTTCTCTTGCAAAATATGCTGTAGTCGCCAATGATGTTATGCGTTTTGGTGAAGGAACTGAAACTTTTGGCCCTATTCATGCAAATGGTGGGGTGCGTTTTGATGGTATTGCTCATAATATAGTTACCTCTGCTGTTTCTTCATATGATGATCCAGATCACGAAGATTCTGGTACAGAAAAATTAGAATTTGGAGTTCACACTCATGTAAAACCACCACCTGCTTCTGGGACATATACTAATTACGTTTCTGCTGAAACACCACCTAACACTGTAAATGAAAGAACTGATGTATTTATAGCAGGTAGGATATTTCCATATCCTACGGCAGATTTCGTGGGTATTACTGCGAATATTTCAC
Organism: Candidatus Nomurabacteria bacterium; assembly: GCA_016699365.1. Lineage (NCBI taxonomy): Bacteria > Candidatus Nomuraibacteriota > Candidatus Nomurabacteria bacterium. The sequence goes on from CP064973.1 coordinate 306,925, forward strand.
AAATGAAAACAGATGCACAATCAGATGGTCACTATTATAATCCTTCTGGTTCGCTAGGATATCACTTGGTTTTAAAGACGAATGACACTTATGATTTATATAAAGTTACAAGTCTCACTGCTGTTCCGAATGGTTGTAAAAATAAATTAAATGAAGATGGTTGGGGGACCTGGAGTATAAAATCTTCAGGCGGACAGACATTGTTGGGGAATTATAATTTTCCTAATAATGGAATTATATTTTTAGATGACAATGTTTGGGTTGATGGGCAGATAAATACTGCTAGATTGACAATTGTTGCCGGTCATTTTCCAGACATAATTGCAAGTAGAAGGAGTATAACCATAAACAATGATTTAATTTATACAAACTATGATGGACAAGACGTTATTGGTTTAATAGCCCAGAAAAATATAAACGTTGGTCTTATGTCAGAAGATGATCTAAGGATAGATGCCGCTATCGTTGCACAAAATGGACGTGCAGGTAGGTATTATTATGGAAATGGAGGTTCTGCGGGTAATTGTGGTTCCACAGCAAGTCGAGATACCCTTACTTTGTTTGGTATGATAGCCACAAACCTTAGATACGGGTTTGCTTTTACAGACGGAACTGGATATGATTTACGCTATTTAAATTATGATGCAAATCTTCTATATGGTCCACCACCATCATTTCCACTTACTTCTGATAAATACTCAACTGTTTTCTGGGAAGAACAGAAATAAATTACATAAATAATTATATTTTGTTATAATATTAATCATGAAAACAAAGAAGATTATCGTTGCGAATTGGAAGATGAATCCGCTAAATACTAAAGACGCGATAAAACTTTTTTCCTCTATTAAATCTACATCTCAAAAAAGTAAAAAAACTTCCATAGTAGTGTGTAGTCCATCTATTTTTTTGCCGGTACTATCTAAATATTCAAGTATTAAATGTGCGCTAGGTGCTCAGAACATGCATTTTGAAACAAACGGTGCTTTTACAGGAGAAATTTCTGCAAAGATGTTGAAAGATTCTAAGGTTTCTTATGTTATTTTGGGTCATTCAGAGAGGCGAGCAATGGGTGAAGATGATATTTTTATAAATCAAAAGATAAAAATGGCTATCAAGTCTGGCATAACACCGATTTTGTGTGTAGGGGAAAAGGAGCGCACAGGAGATGCTTGGTATTTACATGCAGTTAAAACTCAAGTAGATGGATGTTTGGAAGGATTGAGGCCAAGTGATCTAGCAAAGATAGTCATAGCCTATGAACCCGTGTGGGCGATAGGCAAAGATTCTGTTCGAGTAGCAACTCCAAGTGAATGTGAAGAAATGGTCATATATATACGAAAAGTTTTATCTGATAAGTTCGGAGCAAAAAATGCTCAAACTCCTATGATTGTTTATGGAGGTTCTGTAGACAGTAAGGAAGCTCAGGATTTTATGATGAACGGTGGTATAGATGGATTCTTAGTTGGAAGAGCCAGTTTGAATCCAAAAGAATTTGAAAAAATAGTACAAATTGTAGATTTAATATAAATATTAAAACCCGCCAAATTTGGCGGGTTTTATGATACAATTTTTGTATGAAATCCATAAAAAGTCTTGGAAATATAAAAGGTAAGGCGGTTCTCGTGAGAGTCGATTTCAACGTTCCAATTGAAGGAGATAAAATAATAGACCCTACTAGAATACTAAAAGCTATACCAACAATTGAATATCTAAAGAAAAAAGGTGCTTTAGTAATACTGATTTCTCACTCTGATTTACAAAAAGACACTCAAACACTTTTACCTGTAGTAAAATTTTTAAATAAACATATAAAAGTGCGTTTTATAGAAGGCGCGATTCCTAAATCTATAGATATAAAAAATGGAGAGGTGGTTTTATTGGAAAACTTGCGTCGATTTAAAGGCGAAAAAGAAAACGATCCAAAGTTTGCAAAAAGCTTGGCTCTCTTGGGTAGTGTCTATGTAAACGAAGCCTTCCCTGTATCACATAGAGCCCATGCGTCTATTGTTGGTGTGCCGAGATATTTGCCATCATATGTTGGATTTCAATTTGAAAAAGAAATCAAGAATCTATCTCTCATCCTTAATAAACCCAAAAGACCATTTTTGTTTATATTGGGTGGAGCAAAATTTGAAACTAAAATGCCTCTTATAAAAAAGTTTCTAAAAGATGCTGATAGGGTAGTTGTAACAGGGGCGCTTATGAACAACTTTTTTAAAGAAGCTTCTTTTGAAGTCGGAAGATCTCTTGTAGAAAGCGGAGATTATGGAATTAAAAAAATAATAAATAACCCAAAACTTCTTTTACCTGTGGATGTAGTAGTTACTGGTCAAGATGGAGGAAGACTTACTAAAGGTATCGATGAGGTTGGCAAAAAAGACAAGATTGTGGATATAGGAGATAGGATAATAAAAGAATTTGAGATTTTAATAAATAAATCTAAATTTGTTTTATGGAATGGTCATACTGGGGAGTACGAAGCTGGCTTTGACCATGGAACCATAGCTTTGTTGAAAATATTGGCTAAATCAAAGGCAAAAACAATAATCGGCGGAGGAGATACTGTTGCTCTCGTTTCTAAAATGAAAATGGAGGATAAGTTTTCTTTTATTTCAACTGGTGGTGGAGCCACTTTAGAATATCTATCTAAAGGTACGTTGCCTGGAATTAAGGCTTTGAAATAAAGAAAAAATCCGCTTTGCGGATTTTTTAATTTGTTTTTTCTTATTACTTTTTTAAAAAAGTAATGCAAAAACTTCTTTGGGTATATTAAAAATCTAGCTCACTACACTCAGGCTCGTTAAAAATATTAACTCGTTTCACTCAAACAGAATATTTTTTACTTCGTAACACTCGCCTTCGTGTGTTCGTAGACAATTTTTAATATAAGCCAAAGCTAGGACCCAAAGGATTCTGAGTTCTTAAATAACCCAATCCACACTTTCTAAAAAGCCTTGCGCAGGCGGGTAGCCGAGCAGAGCAAAAATCCAGCAGGATTTTATGCGTGCTTTTTAAAAGTGATGGATAAAATAAAAGTTTTCTAGAAACTAAGTTATATAAAACCACGAATGTGATATGGGTTTTGTATAAAAGAAAAAATCCGCTTTGCGGATTTTTTCTTTTCAGAGTTTTTATTTAAAATGGATTTTTTGCTCCACGAATCTCGAAGTGCAAGTGTGGTCCTGTTGATCTTCCTGTGTTTCCGACAGCACCTATTACTTGTCCTTGGGTGACTGTTGCTCCCAAAGGAACAGACACTTTTGACATGTGTGCGTATAAAGTTTGAGTTCCGTTTGAGTGTTTTATAACCACATAACTTCCATATCCTCCACCCCATCCTCCTGATCTGGAAACAATAACTGTTCCACTTGCTGATGCATATATTGGAGTTCCAACCGGTGCTGCAATATCTATACCGTTAAATCCATGAAGTCCTTGGGATTTTCTTCCACCAGACAGTGGTCTGATGTAATAACCCTTCTGTTCAGGTGCACTCGTTCCCCAAGTTTTTTCTTTTTTACTACTAGAAGAAGATGTTTTGGTTGTTTTTGTTACTTTTGGTGCAGCTATTTCACCATCTGGTATAAGAAGTATTTCACCTGTTTTCAAAGATGCTGTTTCAATAATTCCATTAAATTGGGCTATTTCTTTTGCATCCGCATTGAAATTCTTTGCAATACTAGATATTGTCTCACCCTTTTTAACAACATGTCTAACTCCTGTTATTGGCAGTATTGTTAACATCTGGCCTTCCTTTAGGCTATCTCCTTTTTTTAGATCGTTTGCCCACATTATTGTATTGGCAGAAACCCCATACATTTCCGCGATTGCTCCTATAGAATCTCCAGACCTTACAACATACAGACTGATCTCGTCGCTTTCTGGGAAGTCATATTCTACAACGTCGGCTAGTGTTCCTAGTGGACCCACTTCAGATTTTAGAGCTCCGTCGCTTATAGTTACAGTTTTCTCTATTAGAACTTGGTTTGGGTCTGGGCTATGATATGCCATCAAAATAGGCATTGTCTGTGAATTTTGCTCTATATTACTTGTCTCCGCATGTACTTCTGTTGTAGAAGATAGGCCAAAAATCGATAAAATATTGGCCTCTGTCCTAAGCGGGAATATGACGAAGGCTCCTATTATAGATATAGAAAAACAAACTTCTTTGGTAGGAAGCTTATTATATAAGGCTATTTTCATCTGACCCCTTGAATTATAGGTGTTTTTCAGGTCAGAATCTTTTATTGTAGGTTTTATATGCTTTTTTATTTCCCTCCACTAGTCGCATGTAGGTGACCAAAAAGTAGTAACTACAAGCTTTTTTGACTGTTTTGGGGTTACGATCGTTCGGAAAGTCTATCAAAATATAGCTTTATGGGGATATCTGTATTAGGGATACTGCAAAATAAGGTATACTTATCTATATGAACCCTATATATTGAGGGTATCCGATACCGGCAGGCTAGTCAACGAACTATATCCACACCCTGTGGATTACCTGTGTGGCCAATAAATTTGACAAAATTTTAAAATTTAGTATAATTATATTACAATATGTCAGAACAACCCCCAAAGGTTTCAGATATTAACCCAAGCCAACTAATAGCTTATTTGGATGAGCAAATCCTGAAGGATGTGGCAAACCATCTTTTTATAAAAGCGAGACTAGAAAAGCCAGTAGCTGAATTTTCCAAGACCAAAGACCCTGAGTCTATAAGAAAGATACTCGTTATTTTAAGAGATTCTGGCAAAATAACCAAAGATGAAGCCTCTTTGGTAGCAGATTCTTTCAATGAATATATGAAAATTCATAACATAACAGGATCTATTGATATTTCTGTTTCTGCAGAAAAAATTAAAAATACAGACAATGAATCTAGTGTTGATTTAGATGCCACCGAAGTTTTTACTGTCGGTGTTTTTAGTGCAGATGAATTGATGCAAGAAATTGACAGTCAGATAGAAAAATTAAAAGTAGCAGATCGCAAGAAGATAAAAAAGATATTGGAGGCTTTTCAAGAAGGTGTTGTTAAGTCAGTAAAAAATGAGCTTTTGAAAAAAGTTAAATCAACTGATGAATCAACTGTAAACAAAATACTTTTGATTGTAGAAAAGTATCTTAAGACACATGATGTAGAAAAAAAAGAACAAGAAATTTCAGATCGTTCGGAAGTAAAAAACAAAAGACCAACAAAGGTGGTAAAAGATCTAAAAGATTTGGACCTCGATGCTATAGAATCAGAATCTCAGGACGGAATACAAACAGAAAGTGCAGAAGAGCTTAAGGTGTTAGGGCAATATAACACCCTAGTTGATCTTGGTTGGACAAAAAAACAAATCAAGAGTTTTTCTGAACAAAGAAGAGAAGAGATAGCTAAAAGAGGCGAGAAAAATCCCAACAGTCCTAAATTTAAAGAAATTGTTTCAAGTGATAAAAACTTAGGTTTAAATGCAGACGCTATTTTCGATAGACTCACAGCTATTCTTGAAAAGGGTAGTCCTTATAAAGATTCTGATGTAAAAGTTTTCAGAGGAGAAAAATTCTTAGATAAAGACTCTGGGATGATATTTGAGGTTGTAGATACAATCCGTACAGAAGAAGATCCAGAAGGATTGGATGATTCAGAAAAGTTTGCTTACTACGAAAATCATGATCAGGTTTTATTGGAAGGTCCATTTGATTATGAGACTGGTAAAAATATTACCAAAAAAATAAGCAACAGAGAATTTGCTGATTTAATTGCGAATGAATCTTTTGTTTCTACAACAGATAAAAATCCTGAAGTTACAGGAGGTTCAAACGAGGAAATTGATTCTCTGGAGGACGAAATAAATAGACTAGTGAAGCAACTCGATGGACTTAGGGCGCCAAAAACAAACAACGAGCGTTCTCTAAAAGAAGATTTACAAAAAGAAGTTTTTGAGAAAAGAAATAAACTAAAAGAGCTTGTGAGTTTAGAAAACAAAGATAGTATAATAGAAGGTAAAATAATGCGTTTTATAGAAAATGCAGGAATCCCATTTGAGTATGGAGATATTCTTTTACCTATAAATGGTGGAAATGAATTCATAATAAAACACCCATTTACTGAATTTGAAGGTCAGACACTATATACTTATACTTATTACAAAATAGCCAGATATAATATAAAAAATCCACCCAAAGATATTCCTAAAAATAAACTAGAAGATTTTCAGTATTCTGAACGCAAAGATTTTAAGTCTGAAGATATTACAAAATACAGGGTAACAAAAAGAGAATATCTTGGTATACTTTTGAAGACTGTAGAAATAGAGAAAAATAAGATACAAGAAAAAAGAAACTTATTGGAATTATTAAAAGAAGAGATTAAAAAAAGGGATTTGTAAAATAATTATTAATTTTATTTAAAATATATGAGCGAAAAAGACCCAGGATTTAACAAACTTACTAAACAAGAGCTCCAAGATAAGGCAGACGCTCTTGAGAAAGAAATAGAGAAAGGCTCAGCAAATCTGGGTTCTTTGGAAAGCAAGATACTTGAAGCTCTTCAAGAGGATAAGATTTCTAAAAAATCTTCTAGTAAAAAGTCTGATACAAAAAAGCATAATACTAAGCGCGGAGGAAATACTCCAAAGTCTGAAGAAAAAAATGATAAAATAGAAAATCCTACTCGAAAAGAAGCAAACGACTTTTTAGATAAAATAGTAGAAGGCACTCCTCTGTATTTTAATCAAACTAAAGAAACAAGAATTGTAGAAACTATCACAGAAAATAAATCAGGTGTAAAAACTTACAATCTAGATGATGGCTCTTCTCATACTGACAAAGCTTTGTTTTATGCTAGAACAGTTGGGAAAGTTGGTATAGGCAATCTTGAAACAGAAAAAAATAAGACAAATACAAAAAGTGAAATACTTGATATTGGAGGTGGTATAAAAATCACAGCAGGACAAGAGTATGCAGATAGTGACAGACCTTCCGTTAAGTATGAGATTGTTAAAGTAGAAAACGGAAAAGTTTTTTATAAAATGTCTGGTAGTAGAGCAGTTTCAAGTATGACCGAAGAAAAAACTCGTAAGTTTTTTGAATCTAATCCAAACATGAAACTAGTTGGTCAAACATGGGAAGTTTCTAAATCTAAAAAAGAAAAAGATCCAAAGCCCGATACACAAACCCAAGAAGCTCCTATTGGGGGTGTTTCTATGACAAAAGAGGGTGCAGATGCTCGTGTCGCTTCTCTTGCGATCGGAGATATATTGTACGGTGTTTCTGCAGATGAATACGCAGAAATTACAAATATTGAAACTAAGGGTAAGGGAAATAAAAAGAAAAAAATATATACACTTGAAAAACGTGCAAATGGGGAAGTGATGACATATTCTGCAGCTGAATTGGCTGAAAGATTTTTACTTGGTAAGGTTGCGATTGATTCTTCGAGTGAATATATCGGAAAAATTGAAAAACCAGAATATGATATTGGCGCTATTAAAAATGCAGTAAATGATTTGGATATAGGTGCTGTGGTAAAAGGAAAAGATAGTGGAGAAGAATACACACTTATCCGATTGATTACCGACAAAAATGGTAATAAGATTTTTGAATTTGAAAATAATAAAACTGGAGACAAAAGATCTGAGAGCGAGAGGGAGATGGTAAATTCACTTAAAAATGATGCATTTGAAATATTGTCTACAAGTGGAGTCCAAGAATTTAAAGAACAGAAACCAGAAGATGTTTTAGCAGAAGAACAGAATGAACCTGCTGAGGAAAATGCTAAAGAAACTAAAACAAAAGAACCAAAAATACAAAAAGAGGAAAAAGGAGTATCTCCTTCGGAGGATTTAACTACTGCAAGAGATGCTTATATGGCTAGTTACAGAGCTATGCTTGCTGAGCGACAGAGTGTAATGAAAGGAAAGAGAAATATATTTGGAAAAATATGGTCAAAAGTAGTGGGTGAAAAGATATCCAAAGAAGATCTTCCAGAAGACAATGCAAAATTAGTTGCATATGAACAAGCAAAGAAAGATTATGAAAATGCAAAAGTTGGATATGGAAATTATTTGTATGCAAAGAAGAAAGAGGATCTTGATAAAACTAAAATATCTAAAGAGAGCAAAGTAAAAGCTCTTGTTGACTATAAATCTGGAGAACTTTTCAAAAAACTCATATTAGATGAAGGAGATATTTTAGAGAAAGGAAAAATAGAGGCACTTCCAAAAAGAGAACAGGGGGTCTTATTAAAAGCTCTTCAGTGGTATGGAGAGGTTCAGCCTAGATACAAGCGTGTGGCACTATCAGTTCTAATAGGTACAGGTGTAGCAGCACTTTCTGCTGGAAGCTTAGCAGCTCTCGGTGGTGCGGCTATAGGAGTAGGTGCTCGTGTAGTGGGTGGAGCAATAGCAGGAGAAGCAGGCATAGGAATAAAGAGTCTCTTCTTTAGCCAGAAAAAAATTGATAAGGGATTTGAGAAAAGGAAAAAAACACTTGGACAAGGTTCTGGAGAGGGAGAATTTTCAGAGGAATGGTTGAAATCCCAAGAAGGTGTATTTGGTGCAGAATTGAAGAGGAAAAAGAAATTAGAAAAAGTAAATCGTTATATAAATGCAGGTATTAGACTGGGTTCAAGTGTTGGTGCAGGTCTTATGGCCGGACACTTTGCTGCTGAGAATGCAAATGAAGGCACAGGTCCAGTAATTGATCACACTCCACCACCAGAACCAGAGATTGAGACTATAAATCCTCTTGCAACTGTTCAGCCTGGAGATGGTGTTGAGCATGTATTTATTCGCCAAATTGAAGCTGATCCAGATCTTGCACGTTCTATGGGTTGGGATGGAAATTCTAGTCTACATACTTTTGCTCAAGGTGAAGCACATAGACTGGCTATAAATACAGGATACTTCAACAATGGAACAGAGCTTCGACTTGGATATGACACAATAGGCCACTCTTCTTATGTTATTACTGAAATGCCAGATGGTAGTTTTGGTGTTAGAGAATTTATAGATGGAAAACTAATTGAAACTCATAGTGCTGGATCTCCTTTTGAAGCTACTCCAGATGAAACAGAATATATTTATCATGGTTCAAGAAGCGGTGGAACATTGGATGCAGAACCAGATGTTTCTAGCTCTACAGATATCGGGCAAAATCAGATGGGTGGCACTACCGATATACTTGATAGTGTCGGACAAAACCAAATGGGCGCGTCGGCTGCAAATGGTATAGACAATACTGTTCTTACTAAAGGCAATCAAATAGATTTGGGTGCTAAGAGTGGGGCACAAATGGGCGAGGTGGAAACAGTAGATGCTTCTGCTCCAGAAACCCCTGCTGCTACAACTGATGCTTCTGTAGGAGTAAATACTCCAGAAGTTAGTGCAGACAGTCTTTCTTTGGAAGTTGATAAAAATACTACTGATTTTATAAATAAATACTTAGACAATAGTTCTGTAGAAGGTGTAAATACTAGAACATGGGAGATATGGCAAAGTTATCCTTCTGATTCAATATACGAGACGGATGAATTGGGTCGTATTACACATTCAATAAACTTTGATGGTAATTATGAAGATACTCCTGGTCATGTAGTAGAAACTGCTTCAAAAGCAGATACAAGAGCAATTAATAATATGCTTGATGATATCGAAAAACTTGCCAACAAATTCGGGATTCCTCCGACAACAGGTCAAACACTTCAATCTTACATAGAAACTTTGCAAAAAGCTGAGATACAAAATGCAAAATAATTATTATTTAAATTAAAAAATATGGATCAAAAATTACGTCAAACAATTATAAATGCATACAATCTCGGCTCTCTATCAGAAGATGAGCAAAATGATATTATCGAGCGAATAGGCTCACTAATATTTCAAGGAATACTAATGAGAGTCATGGAGGATATGCCAGAGACTCTTCAATCAGAATTTGAAGAGATGTTAGATAAAGACGCATCTCCTGAAATGATAATTGGCTTCTTGCGTGAAAATGTACGAGACTTTGAAAATATCGCAAAAGAAGAAGCTGAAAAATTTCAAAGAGAAAGTATGTCAGTGATGAGTCAGATAGGATAAAAATATTTTAAAAGAAAAAACCCGCCCTGCGGGTTTTTTCTTTGTTTGTTTCTTTTCGTTACTTTTTTGAAAAAGTAACACAAAAACTTCTTTGCATATGACCCTGTGTATATTCACAAGACTCGAACTCATTAAAAGTATTAACTCCCCCACGGCCGCGGGGTCAAACAGAATACTTTTTCCTAACGGAACATTCGTCCTCTTCTGTTCATATAAACACAGGGTCACAAGGCAAAGTTTGAATTCAAATACATCAGATGCCTGCCTTTTAAAAGACTAGCGAGCGTGGCGACACGAGCCTGCCTGTCGACAGACAGGCTCGAGGAATTTTCTAGCAAGAAAATATCCGTACTTTTAAAAGGCAGGCATGAAGAATAGTTTTCCAGAAGCTAAACTTTAAAAAACCAATTATAAAATTAAGGTTAAAAAAGTTTATATAAAAATTTATAGCTCGTATGTTATAGTCTATAGACTTATGAAACATCTTGATGGTCTAAATGAAGCGCAGTTAGAAGCAGTTATTGCAACTGAGGGCCCTTTGATGATTGTCGCTGGAGCTGGTGCAGGAAAAACTAAAACTATTACTCACAGAATACTGGAGTTAATACATAAAGGCATAGATCCAGATAAAATTTTAGCTATTACGTTTACAAATAAGGCCGCAAGTGAAATGCGTGAGAGAGTAATGCATGCAATTGGCGATATGAGACTATCGACCAAGCCTTTTATATCTACTTTTCATGCTCTAGGTGTCCATATTCTAAAAGAAAACGCACGGGAAGTTGGAATAACAAGACATTTTACAATACTCGATGAGTCTGATGCTGTTTCGATGATAAAAGAATCTATTCGTGAAGAAGGTTTAGATCCAAAAGAACACGAGCCGAGAAAATATAAATATGTAATCTCAAAAGAGAAGGGAGATTTTTTTACTCAAGAAGAATATGCGGCAAAGGTGGGGAGTGCGGCAGAGGAATTATATGCACGTATATGGGCTCGATATGAAATAAAGAAGAAAAAAGAAAATGCTTTGGATTTTGATGATCTTTTATTAAAAAGCGTTTTACTGCTTAAAAAGAATCCCGAGATAAAGAAATCTTATCAATCTAGATGGAAGTATGTTCATATAGATGAATATCAGGACACAAACCAAGTCCAATACGAACTTTCAAAACTTTTAGTCGGCGAAGAAAGACATATATGTGTCGTAGGGGATACAGATCAGAATATATATTCTTGGAGAGGGGCAAATCTAAAAAATATGCTTAGATTTGAAAAAGATTATCCAAATGCAAAAATAGTTTTTCTTGAGCAGAATTATCGTTCTACCAGTGTAATACTTGAGGCTGCAAATACTGTTATACAAAAAAATACTGTCCGCGTACCTAAGAATCTCTTTACCTTAAAAGAAGGTGGAGAAAAAATAACCCTAAAAGAATGTTTTGGTGAAATAGACGAAGCGCATTTTGTTGCTGAAACTGCCTCTTCCTATATACGTGACGGTGTAGAAGCTAGTGATATCGCTGTGCTCTATAGAGCAAATTTCCAGTCTCGTGTTATAGAAGAAGCTATGTTAGATATTGGTTTGCCTTACCAAGTTTTAGGTACAAAATTCTTTGATCGAAAAGAAATCAAAGACATGCTTTCTTACATCAGGGCTTCACTAAACAGAGATTCGCTTTCTGATATAAGACGCATAATAAATACACCTGTCCGTGGTATAGGTAAAACAACTATGTTGAAAGTTATGGCAGGTGATACAGAGAGTCTTCCTCCAGCTATGAAAGCAAAGATAAAAGTTTTTTATGAAAAGCTTGAGGCAATAAATAATTTTGCGCAGTTCAATGTGCCAAGTGAAATTATAAAATTTACTCTCTCAGAATCTGGCATAGAAGATGCTTATAAGGCTGGTACAGAAGAAGAGCAAGAAAGATTGGAAAATATAAAAGAACTTGTTACACTCGCAACTCGTTATGACTCGCTTGGTCCACAAGAAGGTTTGGACGCACTCCTCACAAGTGCAGCTCTTGCGAGTGACCAAGACACACTAGAAGGAGCTGGTGCTGGTGTAAAACTTATGACAGTTCATGCGGCAAAGGGACTTGAATTTAAAGTTGTATTTATTGTTGGACTCGAAGAAGGTCTTTTTCCTCATGAGCGTGCAGGTCAATATAAAAAGACTGAAGAAGCCGAAGAGGAGCGTAGACTTTTCTATGTCGCGATTACTCGCGCAAAAGAAAAGCTCTATCTAACTTACGCTACAACTCGTACAATATACGGTATGCGTCAAATAAACAGTCAGTCTAGTTTTATTTCTGATATACCTGCACATCTAATTAACTTCGAACAAGATGGCCAGAGCGGAATACTGAAAACTATTTTTCTTGATTAATATATGAAACACATTGCAAAAAAATCTTTAGGGCAAAATTTCTTGAACTCACCAGGGGCAATTTCTAAGATGGTAAGTGCTGCAGGTGCTAGAGAAAAAGATATTGTTTTGGAAATAGGTCCTGGTAAGGGAGTTTTAACTCGTGCTCTCTTGAATACAGCAGGCAAGGTTGTTGCTATTGAAAAAGATTATGAATTAGCCGCCTTCCTTCATGAGGAATTTAAAAAAGAGATAGATGAAGGCAGACTAGAAATCATAGAAGGTGATGCGCTAGATTTTGATCCGCAAAAAATGTCTTTTTATAAGAATTTTGAATATAAACTGATTGCCAATATTCCATATAATATAACTGGTGCAATTTTTGAAAAATTTTTGTCAGCAAAGTATCAACCATCTGTTTTAGTTCTACTTATTCAAGACGAGGTAGCAAAGAGAATAGTTGCTAAATCTAGTAAAGAAAGCATCTTGTCTATATCTATAAAAGCCTATGGAGATCCAGTTTATATACAGAAAGTTGTACGAGGCTCTTTTTTTCCGATTCCGGGAGTTGATTCAGCTATTTTGGCGGTAAATAATATTTCTCGTAATAATTTTGAAGATTTAGAGCATGAAACTGTATTTTTTAGTCTACTTAAAATAGGTTTTTCTCATAAAAGGAAGAAATTGGCAGGAAATCTAAGGGATTATTCAAAAGACATAGAGTGGAGAACTATCTTAAGCTCTATTGGGGTTGATTCAGAAATTAGAGCTGAAGATTTGGATTTAAAAGATTGGATTTTGCTCGGTAAAACTATTTTAGATATTAACAGGAGTTAGTCTACATATAATTTTCTAGAGTGTATAATGACTCCATATGAATACTCAGTTTTCTAAGTACCTGCCTAGCAAGAATTTTCAAAAAGCCATATTTGCTATTGTATTAGGAATTATAATTTTATTCCTAGTATCTAAAATTCCAAGTTTTATAAAAAAACAAGAACCAAAGAAAGAGCCTTTTGCTGTTCTTGAAGTAGGGGAACTTGTTGAACAAGATGCCGATGGTGATGGTCTAAAAGATTGGGAAGAGCCTATGTGGGGTATGGATCCTGAAAATCGTGATACAAATGGCGACGGTGTGAGTGATGGAGAAGAAGTTTCTAGAATAAAGGCTTCCTTGGGATCAGGAGGTTTGCAAGACACAGAAGATATTGATTTGACTCAAACAGAGACTTTTAGCCAGCAATTGTTCTCTCTAATATCAGCACTTCAAGAAAATGGCGAACTAACAGACCAATCTGAGGAGAGTATTATTGCAGAGATATCTGCCTTTATTCAAGACAGTCCTGAAGGAACTGTTTATTATATGAAAGATATAAAAACAGTATCTGATACTAGCGTGAATGCTGTTGCATATATAAAGGCAGTCGATAGTGCGTTTGCAAAATATCCAATAGAGCCTTTGGACTTTATTCTTTTTGATACCGTGGTAACTACACCCAATACAAAATCAGTCAATTCTGAATTGAAAGCAGTTTCAGATAAATATAAATCATTGGCTGACACGCTACTTGCTACTCCAGTTGTTGTTGGTGAAAGTGCTGTACACTTGGCCCTGTTAAATAGTATTGTTTCCGCAGCAGAAATGTTTGAAAATATTTCTAGATATGCAATAGATCCGATACCGGCACTTGCAAGTGCTTATCAGGCAGGTTCTATAGTAGATGCTATGCTCTCAAATCTAGAAACTTTGAACCAAGACATAATCGATGCAACTAGTACAAATAATTAGCCATAATGTTACAATTAAAATACTTTTATGTCTTCAAAATATAAATTTCTAAAACCTATTGCCAAAGTATCTTTTGCTTTTGTGCTTATTTTTACACTTACCACTAGTCAAGCTAGTGCTACTGGCCTACCTACTGTTGACCTGGCAAATTTACCAGTCAATATAGGTAGTGCGATAACCTCTTCTCAGACAGCTGTAACCACAATAAAAGAATTCAGTGAGGGTATGTTAGCCAAGATGTTGAAGAAGATCGGCTCTCAAGTAGCTCTAAATATGACCCAGCAGGTTATAAACTGGGGTTCTACAGGTTTCAAGGGCAATCCATTCTTCGTACGTGATCAACAGAGTTTCTATAAAAGTATTGCAGATGAACAAGTTGAAGCTTTTGTGAACGAAATAAGCGCAGATGAGACTGCTTTTCCATATTCTAGAAATATATCTATGAATTTGATCACCGATCAGGTTTTGGGTAACAGTGGTGATTTTAAAAGTAAATTGAATTTTTCTCTCGATGAAACCATAGGGCCTAATTGGGAAGATTTTACTGAAGATGATTTTAGTGTAGGAGGATGGGATGGTTGGATGGCATATACACAAAATGACGCAAACAATCCAGTAGGAGCATATTTGCGTTCAGCCGAAGAACTTGAAAACAGAGTAGATGCAGTAAAAAATACGACTCAGACAGAGCTTGCTCAAAGTGGGGGATTTTTGTCTATGAAAAAATGTGTTCAATACAAAGACGGAGTCGATGCATCAGGACTTGATCCGTTAGGAGAAGATATGGAAGAGTACCTGAGCAGTCTGTCTCTTTCTCTTGGAAGTGATATAGAGTTCAACGCAAGCGATGATTGTGCACGTTACGAAACAGTAACACCAGGTAAGCTTATTGCCGCACAATTACAACAGTCAGTAGAGGCACCTCTAACAAAAGCCATGAATGACTCCGCGACTGGTAATACAATCCTGGATTCAGTATCAAATCTTGCGGCTGGCCTTATAACACAAGGTATAACACAATTGATAGGAAACATAGACACTACAGATCCAGAAGACCCAACAGCTGGTGGACCAGGAAATAACTCAGAATTTCAATCTAGTGGAGATGTATTTGTGTGGAATACAGGCGATACTGTAGATTTGGAGGCTACTCCAATATATGTAGGAGGGGTACTTACGGGTGTGCCTAGTGAATTGTTGCAAACATCTATCGATGATACTCAAGCTGAACTTGACTTACTTATGTCTTCAAAAAATCTTATTAGAGATTTCCCTAAAAAAACAATGGAGCTTGATCAGTGTTTACCGGGTCCAGATTATAAATTCGCAAATCGAATGCGTGAACAATACCTATTGGAATCAAAGAAGGTTCAAAATAAATCAGATAACGATACTGAAAATGGAGATGAAGCCCAAGATCAAATAAAATGTTTCGATGGGTTCATATCTCAACTTATATCTGATATAAAAATTGCACTTATCTCAGGAACTCTACGTGACGGTCCAGCGTTAGGTCAATCTCAAATCGCAAGTTGTCCTGGAGGTAGGCCTTGGGAAGATGTAAATTTTCCATACAAGAATATTCCTTCTGCGCCAATTATATATGATCAAGTAAATAGAATTTCTGGATATAACGATGAAGCTGGAGCGCTTGATGCGAAGATTTCTTCTAAGATTAGAGCTTTGGCAATCCTGCAGGGCATAAAAGCAAATATTGTTACATATCCAAATACTGAGCTTCTAAATCCTCTAGATACTCAGTCTCCAGAAAACAAAGAACTAAAAGATAAGCTCGCTTCACAGTATGTTTCGATTGAATCTAAAATTGGACGCCCAGATACAATTGCCGATGCTCTCGTAGAATACGATACATATGTAGATGAAGATTATGACATATTTAATGCTGCAAATCCGAGTTCTTTATTATCTAAATGTCTTGCCGAAAGAACTGATTTCGCTAGTGCTCCGATGTACTCGGACGCTTGGCATACTATAGTAGATGATAATAGGCAAACTTTGTTCTGTGCTTGGGAAGATTCGTGGGGTAATTTTTATACACAGACCAGAGGTTACAATGATAATGATTTTGAATTTGAGTGTGATAGCTGGTATAGGGGAGGTATAGACGATTATAAGGGTGATGCATTCTAAAGTTTAAAAAAGAAAAATCTTCCAATAATATGGGGGATTTTTCTTTGGTAATTCACTTTTTTATTGTATTTACTATATATTTGCATGGTACAATATACGTACAATTCTATTGTGCAAAAAATATCAAAAAGAATGAAGAATATTTGCGCATCGACACTACTCTTTACTATAGTAATGAGCTCTTTTTCGTTTTTGTTTTTACCTAGAGTTGCTAAAGCAAATCTAAATGATAATTTCGAAGTTCCTACAATTGAAATTTCGTCAATTGGAGAGACCACAGCTACAATAAAATATACTCTAAAAGTCGGTGGTAACAATGGTAATATTGGACACGATATCTATAAAAACCAGAAGACAGTAGCAACACCTGGAGCAATCGCGGATGGAACTGAAGAGTTGGGTGACGCTAGTGATGGGGGAATTGAAGATAGAGTGGGAAATGTATTCGTTAAAGGTGCGGATGGAAACTCTAAATATGAAATAATTTCAGGTAATTCAAATGACAATACTGGACCTTTTACTGATCCGGAAAATGGTGGTGCACTCGGATCGTTTGATGAGCTTGAGTGTAACGGATATGGTTGCGGAGTTTATCTAGATATCGCAGCTATTACGGCTAGTAATTTTGATAGTTTAGACAATAAAGAGGCTCCTAGAATGAGTCAGGAAGAAGTTTTGGCGGGAACTGAAGCTTCTCTTAGAGCGGGACGTCTAATACCAGGAGAAACTTTTGATCCAGAAATTGGTTTTTCATTTGTTATTATTCCAGACGTTTTTAAATCTGAACAAACAGTTATTGTAACAATAACTGGTCTTACTGCTGATACACAATATTATGCATCTGGACGCTTGATGGAAGGAGGTGGAGGAGATGATTTGAGTGCATCAGATGATGATGAAGACAAGATAGTAGAGTTTAAGACTAAGCCTGTTGGTTCTGGTGAGGTGACTGGTGCCGCTGGTCAAACTACAGCATCAGCTACCGATGTGGGTGGTTCAGATAATGGTCCTGCTTGTTTCAAAATGGCCGCGGGTGTAGTGCCTTACTTGAGTATCCCTGGATGTTTTGCACAATTGCTCTACTATGTTTTCTACAAACCAACAGCATTTTTGGCTGGTCTTGCTGCAATGTTTTTGGATTGGTTTATGCATTTTTCTATACAGAGTGCTACCTATAGTGAATCTGAATTTATATCACAAGGCTGGTCACTTGTTCGTGATATATCAAACATAGTATTTATTTTTATACTTTTATATATAGCAATAGGAACTATACTCCGACTACCTTCTGTTGATGCGAAAAAGATGATTGGTACGCTTGTTGTAGTGGCGCTTTTGATAAATTTCAGTTTATTTTTTACAAAGATAGTGGTTGATGCTTCCAATATTTTAGCGAACCTAATGTATAGCACTATATCAGTCGGAGGTGGAACAGGTGTGGGAGATGAGAAGACAATATCTGGCGCTTTGGTAAGTCAATTCAACCCACAAACTATTTTCTCAAAAAGTGGAATAGATTCAGAAGGTGACATAGGTATGTATATCATTGTGACATTGATAGCTGTCGCTATGAACGTTCTTTTGATAATAATGTTCTTGAAGATAGGTATTTTATTTGTTGGTAGAGTCATATCTCTTATGGTTGCAATGATTTTCTCGCCACTCGCTTTTATATCCATGATAGTTCCGGGTATGAAGTCTTGGAAAAATGTTGGTTGGACCAATTGGTCTAGTGAGCTGATAAAAACGGCATTTCTTGCTCCAGTATTTCTATTCTTCTTGTACTTGATAGTTTTATTCTTAGATTTAAAAACTCTTGCTATATCTGACACAGCTTCTGCTGGAGCAAATCTTCTATACGTCCTGCTTCCGTTTGCGATTGTCTACACTTTACTCATGAAAGCACAGAAACTTGCTATAGATTTGTCTGGAGAGATTGGTCAGCAATCCATGGCTGTTATGAGTAAGGTGGGAGGTCTTGCTGTTGGAGCAGCTACAGGAGGAGCGGCTCTGGCGCTTCGTGGTACGGTTGGGGCCGCTGCCGCTCGTACTGCAGCAAACCCAGAGCTTCAAGCAGCCGCAGCTGCTGGAGACAAAGGGGCACAACGTAAACTTGCGCTTGCAAACTATGGTGCAGCAAGTAGTTTTGATTTCCGAAAGACAAAGGCTGGTACTGCGTTTGGTAAACAGACTGGATGGGATATGGACACAAAGGGTAGTGCTAAATTTGCACAAAATCTTGGAAACATGGTTGGTGGTGCAGGTAAATTTGATCTTTCTACAGAAGGTGGAGCTAAGTCTGCAAATGAACGCAAGACAAAAGAGAAGTCAGACAAGGTAGAGACATATCTACTCAAGGGTTATGAAGCTAGTCAGCAAGATAAAAAAGCAGGAGCTTGGAAAGCTGATCTTGAAAAAGCGCTTGAGCAAGAAAGAAAGAATAATCCAAATCTTGATGAGGTGCAGTTTAGAAAAGACTTTGAGAAGGGTAATACAACTACTACTTATGTGGATCCTACAACAGGTCAGACTGAAACAATTCGTGGTAGAGCAAAAGAAAAAACAGCAAAAGAAGTCAATTCTGAAAGATTACACGATCAAGCAAATGAAGTTGAATTTGGAAATGGCTATACAGAGAAAAGAAATGTTGCTAAAGAGCAGGCTACACAAGCTGGTCAAAGATTTGATGAAGCTAAATGGAGAAAGGATAACAATATTGAGACTAGATCTGATATGTCTAAATCTGAAAAACAATTTACTGTGGATACTCGCAAAAAAGCAGGAGAAGAATCAAAACCTATTAGTGGAAAAGAGAGACAGAAGGCAGAAGGTCAGATTACTAGAGCCGCATATGAGCTTAAGAAAATTGATCAGCACTTGCAAGATATTGCAGATACTTGGAATGCAGACCCTGCAAATGCAGGAAATCCAATTCAGGCAAAAGATGTTTCATTTGATCATGTTGAATTCGCTATGAATGAAGGTCAGTCAAGTCTATCTATATACGAAGCTCAATTGAAAAAAGCCGAAAAAGATGTTGCTGATGGAACAATTACAGCGCAGCAGTACGCTCAAGTTAAATCTCAGTATGATAAGACAAAAGGAGAAATTGCTTCTTATAAAACATTGTTTAATGACAAAGCTCAGCAGCAGAATGCTAAATCCGAGGCTGAAGAAAAATTATCTAGTTAAAAAATATGAAATTTACAGTTGAACAAATAAATAAAGCCTTTGACTCTATCCCAGTAGCTACACGCAAGGCTATGAGTGTTACACCTGTCGATAAAGTTATGCAAGAGTTGGCTGCAACTCACCAAGTTTCGCTTGATAAAATATCTCAAATTTCTGGTCAAATAACTTTCGTCTTGATTGGTCTTGAAAAAGCAGGGGATTTCTATGATTCAATTAAGTTTCAAACTGGTCTATCAGATGATATTTTGATAAAACTTGTAGATGAAATAAACAAAAAAATATTTGTTCCATTTAGACAAGCAATGATTGCATTCTCTTATGAACCAGAAGAAGAGGTAGTAGAAAGTGAACCCGAGGCACCAAGCAATCCTTCGATCAAGTTGAATTTTCCAGGAACTCCAAAAGCACAAGAGCAAAATGATAGAGCAATTCTTCGTAGTACCGATATAGAGATAGATGAAGATCCAGGAGAGCAGGTTAGAGAGGCTCTAGAAGATGTAAGCGCAAGAAGTCTAGACAGAGACAAGCTTTTAAGAACACTAGAGAATCCTCCTAAAAGTGAAGGTTTAATAAAAATTCCAGAGGTTGTAAGACCGGCTGTTTCAGAGATTGGTACAAGTTTTAATAGAGAGAGTATAAAAGTTCCGACGAATATTGTTCCACCGCCTGTAAATTTTTCAGATAAAGTGGATACAGTACCTCGCCAAGAGAATGATATATCTCCAATACAAAAACTTGCTCAATCAGCAGGAGTTATTGGCACTCCGGAGGTTTCTGGGACTGGTATTGTAGGTAGCAAACTACAAGCTACTTTTAAAATTCCAAAAGAAGTTAGTAATTACACAGTCCCAGCCATAGGAGAAAAGAAAATTCAGAGTGATCCGTACAGAGAGCCGGTTTAAAAAATTAGTAAAAATCCCCAAAGGGGATTTTTACTTTATAACCACATGCGTAGTATAGGTTGTGTATATAATAAAAAATCCCATTGATTGTGATGGCATAGTATCTCTCTGTATAGTATCTAAAATCTTATAGAATTCTGATATAATACATACATGCGATTTAGCGTCCCTCAATTTATTGATATCGAAGATAAAATATTTGGACCATTTACCTTCAAGCAGTTTGTGTATTTAGCTGGAGGTGCTGGTATTTGTTTCATTGTATACAAGTTGCTACCTTTTTTCTTTGCGGTTATATTTATAGTTCCAATAGCAGGTCTCGCACTGGCTTTGACTTTTTACAAAGTTAACAACAAGCCTTTTATTGCAATACTCGAGTCTTATATTAGATTTCTTATGCAGGGTAAGTTGTATATTTGGAAAAAAGATCCGAAGAAAAAAGAAATAAATAAGACAGAAGATGTACTTCCTGCTCCGATTGTTCCTAGATTATCAGAAAGTAGACTTAAGGATATATCCTGGAGTCTAGATGTTCTCGATGTAAACTCTAAAAAGTAAACTATTTGGTATACTAAACTCTATGGCAATCAACGCACGCTCAACACAATCATTCGTACCGATCAAAGAAGTTCGGGATGGCGTTGTTGTACTTAAAGATGGTGGTTTGCGTGCTGTGATTATGGCATCTTCTGTAAACCTATCGCTTAAGTCTAGTGATGAACAACAAGCTATAATTATGCAATTCCAAACCTTCTTGAATTCTTTGGAATTTTCGACTCAAATAATTGTTCAATCTAGGAGATTGGACATAAAACCATACTTACTTACACTTGAGAATCGAATGAAGGATCAAGTCGAACCCCTACTTAAAGTTCAAACAAAAGAGTATATAGAATTTATAAGATCATTTACAGAACAGGTGAACATAATGACAAAGAACTTTTTTATAGTAGTACCTTATTCTGCAGCTCCATTGTCAAAGCAGGGTAGTATAACAAAGGCATTTTCCGATCTTACTGGTGCTGGAGATAAAGTTAGTCAAAAAAATGACGCACTATCTTTATTTGAAGAAAAAAGAACCCAGTTAGAGCAGCGTGTTGCAGTTATTCAACAGGGTCTTAATCGTTGTGGTGTGCGTAGTACAAAACTTGGGACAGAAGAAGTGATAGAACTTTTTTATAAAGTATTTAATCCTGGTGAGACTGAACAAAATATAAAAATATAATTATGGGAATTTTAGATAAAATTTTAGGTAAATCAAGTAAAAAAGCAGACGAACACCAAGTTTTGCCTGTTTTACCAGAGGAAATATATCAAGCGGCAACTCTAGAACTTCAGGATGTTATCGCGCCATCAGCACTACAAGTTGAGCCAAAGGCTTTGCATTTGGGTGATAAAATAGCTCGTACTTTTTTTGTAATTTCTTATCCAAGATATCTTACTGATAACTGGTTTGCGCCAATCATCAACTTAGATAAAATATTTGATGTTTCTTTTTTCATACACCCTATTGATACAGCTACAATATTGCGTCAATTTCAGAAAAAAGTTGCTGAGGTGCAAAGTCAGATAAATATGAGAGAGAGCCGTGGTCTTGTTCGTGACCCAATACTTGATACTGCGTACCGCGACCTAGAAAGTTTGCGTGATAGTTTGCAACAAGCCCAAGAAAAGATGTTTGATGTTGGTTTGTATATAACAATGTATGCCGACAATGAAGATGAGCTTTTCAAGTTGGAAAATGAAATAAAGTCTATCTTAGATGCCAAGCTAGTGTATCTAAAGCCAGCACTGTTTCAGCAGGAAGAAGGATTTAAGAGTGTAATTCCAATAGGTACAGATCTTCTTGGTGTACACCAGAAGCTTAATTCTGAACCTCTTTCTAGTATTTTCCCATTCGTTTCTTTTGACCTTACTTCTGATAAGGGTATTTTATATGGCGTAAATCGACACAATTCAAGCTTGGTTATATTCGACCGTTTCTCACTTGAAAACTATAACTCTATTACTTTTGCAAAATCTGGTTCTGGTAAATCTTATGCCACAAAACTAGAGCTTATTCGTACTCTCATGTTCGACACAGAAGTGATTGTGATAGACCCAGAGCGTGAATATGAATACTTGGCTGAAGCGGTAGGTGGAAGATATTTCAATATTTCACTATCTAGTGATCACCACATCAATCCTTTTGATCTTCCTATACCTCGTGAAGATGAAACAGCTAGTGATGTGCTTCGCTCCAATACAATCAACTTGGTTGGGTTGTTTAGAATAATGCTCGGCGGCCTTACTCCAGAAGAAGATGCAATTATTGATCGTGCGATAACTGAGACATATGCTATCAAGGATATCACTGCAAATTCTGATTTCTCGAATATTGAACCACCGCTTTTGTCTGACTTTGAAATGGTTTTATCAGGAATGGAGAATACCGAATCCGTTGTTCAGAAGTTGCAAAAGTACACTCGCGGTAGTTGGGCAGGTTTCTTAAATCAGCCTTCAAACGTTGATATCAATAAAAAATTCGTAGTGTTTTCAGTGCGTGATATGGAAGACGAACTCAAGCCTGTTGCGATGTATATTGTTACTCACTACATTTGGAATGCAGTACGTAAAAATCTACGCAAAAGATTGCTTGTAGTGGACGAGGCATGGTGGATGATGAAAAGTGAAGACACAGCATCTTTCTTGTACTCAATTGCCAAGCGCGGAAGAAAATACTATCTAGGACTAATGACCATAACACAAGACGTGGGGGACTTCTTGAAAAGTCCGTACGGATTGCCGATCGTAACAAACTCTTCTATTCAATTGCTGTTGAAACAATCTCCTAGTTCTATAGATGTTCTTCAAAAGACTTTCAATTTAACAGATGAAGAAAAGTATCTTCTTTTAGAATCAGGAGTCGGAGAGGGAATATTTTTTGCTGGATTAAAGCATGTCGCCATAAAGATTATTGCTTCATATACTGAAGATCAGATCATAACATCTGATCCATCACAAGTATTGGCCATCCAGAAAGCTAAAAAGGATTTAGAAGAAGCGTCTAGTTAGTCCTTGTATACAGTAGATGCTTATTTTATAATAGTTTTAATGAATAAAAAGCGATATCGTCTACTTTACTCTATTTTTCAATCACAATTTTCTCTGTGATTATGTTCTCTGCACCTTTTAGCACAAGCGCACTTGTTGGCAGTGATGTTATTGCAGAAATTACTCCAGAAATACCTGGCCCAAATGAACAAGTTACAATCAGGCTTACTAGTTATGCTATAGATTTGAATAGTTCACTAATTACTTGGAAGATTGGTGGTAAAACAGTTTTATCAAAAAACGGAGCCGTTTCCTATACTTTAAGTTCTGGTGCTAGTGGTTCTAGAACTACAGTTGAGGCAACTATTGTTTTTAGAGGTTCAACTTTAGTAAAGACAATATTGATTGAGCCTTCAACAATAGATCTTATATGGGAAGCTGTAGATTCATATACACCTCCTTTTTATAAAGGTAAGGCACTACCTTCATCGGAAGCTGTTATAAAAATAGTAGGTATACCAGACATGAAATCTGGTGGAATAAAGCTTTCAAAAAATGACCTGACTTTCTCATGGGAGAGAAATTTTAGTGCGCTGCCAGTTTTTTCTGGATACGCAAAAGATTCTTTTATTTTTAAAACTAGTTATTTGAATACAACAGAAACAATATCTTTAAAAGCTAGCTCTATCAACGGTGGTCTTTCAGCTCAAAAAATCTCTACAATAAGAACCTCTTCACCTTTTATTGTTTTTTATGAGTACAGTCCTCTTGCTGGAGTAAATTATAAAAAAAATCTTGGTGAATATTTTTCTCTAACTAAAGATGAGGCTACTATTGTAGCGGAGCCTTATTTCTTTTCTCCGAAAGATGCACTATCTAATGATCTAGATTATGAGTGGAAAATCAATGGCACAAGGATTGCAAACCAGTATCCTAAAAATACTCTTGTAGTTAGGAAACCTGCTGGTGCTAGTGGTAATGCATTTATTGATCTTTCAATTGAAAGTAAACCTAGGCTTTTTCAATCAGCAGATAAAACTTTAAATATTAATCTATAAAACCATGATCATTTTTAAAAAATATAAGATTGCGCTAGCTGTTATTATTTTCTTGGGCCTGATCGTATCCAAGAGTGTTTATGCTGCTGTAGATGTTTTTGTTGATGATGGAGGAACAGATCTTAATCCAACATCTTTTTCTTTTGAGGGAGATGTTGTTGGAGCGGGGACCGGATTTTCTATGATCCCTGTATGGGGTGTTACAGCTACATCTTTAACAAATAGTGCCCCAGTAATTACACCGCTTGCGGACGGTTCATTTAGTGGTTCTATAACAGGCCTTACTCCAAATACAACTTACTACTATCAGTTTATAGATGCAGCTGACGGCACAATAAAGCTTACGATAGTAGATTCGTTTACTACTCCGCTTGTTTTTGCTGGTACGGATGGTGGTAAAGATGCCGTAGATTTGACCGGCTCTGGTTCAGGAACTTCAAATCCGAATTGTACAAATGGTGATGATTCATACTGTTTACTAGCTCCTATACCTGGTTTATCTGAAGTTAATCCGGCAAATACTGATCTTGGTGATTATCTGAATATAATTATAAAATTTGCGATTGGGTTTGCCGGTGCGCTTGCAGTTATCATGATGGTGCTTGGAGGTATTCAATATATGTCTACAGATGCGCTGTCTGGAAAGAGCGAGGGGAGAGAGCGTATTACTTATGCTCTGGGAGGATTATTGTTAGCTCTAGCTAGTTACTTAATACTAAATACAATAAATCCAAATTTGGTTAATTTACATCTTGGAATCCAGGGTACAAACATACAAGTTGTTGAATCGCCGGAAGATATATTTGCTTTACAGGTTCAGTCTTTTGAATCAACAGGGCAAAATACTTTGGGTAATAAGTATTTGATGTTTGGTAATTATGCTGCCCCTCTACCTAGTGCTGGAGTGTCCGATTTTGTAAATACATACTTGAAAAATGGATATTCTCTTTCAGAAATAAAAATAAATACATCTACTAAAAAAGCAGAATTTGTAGCAAAAAATGGAGGAGCAACGAAGAGCGTTATTATAGATATAAACATAGGAGCAAACGGTGCTTCTGAGGTGGGGATGGGTGTGAGTGGAGATTTAAAAACACCAAAAGGTATATGGACTATACCTGCAAATGGTAGGAAGATTTCTGAGAACCAGGATTCTGCTATTTTAAATGGAGCTGGTGTAAACATGGGCGCAGCTTTTGTGAATACAGGTGCTACTTTGCCTAGCGGCACAGATCGAGGTATTGGTTTTCATGGACAGGCTAACAATAATCTAGGAAATACAGCTGGATGTATAAAGATGCGAAATGACGACATCTTGATCCTTTATCCTTATATGGTTTCTGGTGTTAAAGTAAATATATTCTAGTATGAATAAAAAAAGATTAATCATAATAGTTTCATTTATTGTAATCATTTTGATTGTCTTTTTATCTATTTTTTTGAAAAATAAAAATACAAATCCTGAAACAAGTGGAGATGGTTTTAGTTTGTCAGACCTTTTTCCTTTCGGGTCTGTGACTGACAGAGGTGGTAGTTCGGACAATGATACAAACGACGATATTATTCCTGATGTTGTTACTGTGGA
This sequence comes from Candidatus Nomurabacteria bacterium, assembly GCA_016699365.1. Lineage (NCBI taxonomy): Bacteria > Candidatus Nomuraibacteriota > Candidatus Nomurabacteria bacterium. The sequence goes on from CP064973.1 coordinate 333,074, forward strand.
TGAGAATGGGAATGTGATTATTCCACGCCTTAGACAGGTTTCTACTTTCCCTGTTTCTGGAGCAACTGTATTTAATACAAAAAGAACAAGAGTTGTTCCAATCCCTCCTCTACCAATCGAAGGTGACTCAGGAGGTGATCCTGTTGTTATAGCGCAGACTCCAACAGAAGAAATTGTAGTAGAAGATGCGACAGCTATCAGGTATATGGAACAATCAACTGCTCATATATATGAGACTTATACTGATACATTGACTGAAACAAGAATTTCAAATACAACCATACCTAGGATATATGATACCTATTGGAATTTAGACGGAGGGTCTGTAGTTTTTAGATATTTAGAAGATGGAACAAATAAGATACAAACATATCTTGCAACACTTTCTTCTCCGAGTGTTTTTGCGGAAGGGGGTAGTAGTCAAAATCCATCAGTTTTAAAAGATTTAAAGGGAAATTTTTTGGTGGAAGGAATTACAGATATATCGGTGTCACCAGACAAGACTAGGTTTTTTACTCTCGAGCCTGTTGTCGGGGGAGTTGTTGGTATAACAGAGGATTTTCTAGGTGGTAAAAAATCTCAAGTATTTGAATCATCTCTTTCTGAATGGTTGTCATTTTGGCCAAATGCGACAACTCTAACACTTACTACAAAACCTTCAGGCACACTTCCTGGGTACATGTATTCCGTAGATGTAAATAAAAAAAGTTTTGACAAAGTACTAGGAGGGATTGTTGGTTTAACTACAAAAATGAGCCCAGATGGTAAAAAAGTTTTATACAGCGCATCTGTTGCAAATGAGGTAAGACTTTATTCTTATGATTTAAATACAAAATCTACTACAGATCTGGGTATATCTACTCTTCCAGAGAAGTGTGTATGGTCAAAAGACAGCATAACTGTATATTGTGCTGTACCAGAAAGTTTCTTGTTGGGGGTATATCCTGATGTTTGGTATCAAGGACGTGTATCTTTTGAAGATACATTGTGGAGTATGAACCTCAGTACAAGTGTTTATTATGTATTAGTTGACCCTATAGAAACAATTAATATTCCTATTGATATGACAAACCTATTCTTGGACGGAAGTGAAAAATACATTTTTTTCACCAATAAAAAAGACGGGATTCTCTGGAGTTATAGCATATAAATCCATACAGCTATTGCAAATACTATAAATATGATGTATAGTATTTTCGAACTTCTTAAATTAAATATTAGCTATGGATAAAACAACTACAGACGGAGATGTGATTCTACACATTTTAAACGAAAAAGGTAAAGAGGGTTCCCTGACAATAGGAGACATAATATCCTTTTACAAAGATGACTCTAGAGTTTTAAACTCTCGCACTATTGCAGAAGAAATGCGAGATCTTGAAAAAGAGGGTTTTATAGAAAAAATTCTCGACAAGTGATGTGGTCGATAACCCAGAAAGGTCTGATGAAGATATCAGATATTCCTGAGCTATCCTCTTCCGGATCTCATACGAGTTAAAAAATATCCCCCGCATTTGCGGGGGATTTAATTTTATAAGACAGATTTTATTTTTTCTGCAGTTTCTTCAGCTTCACCTAGCATATAAGGCTTGCCTGGCCAATGCTTTAGTCCATCTCCTGCAAAACGGGGAATTATATGCATATGATAGTGCCATATAACTTGTCCGGCATCAGTGCCATTGTTTTGTCCTATATTTATACCTGTTGCGCCTATACTAAATTTTATAGCGTTGGCTATTTTCTTTGCTGTCGGCATCAATTTTTCAAGCAACTCATCGGGCATCTCATGTATATTTTCATGGTGCTCTTTTGGTATTAGGAGTGTGTGCCCAGGATTTATTGGATTAACATCCAAAAAAGCCAAACCGACTTCGTCCTCATAGACCTTGGTGCAAGGTATTTCTCCTTTTATGATTTTACAAAAAATACAACTTTCCATACAAAAATAATACCATAATAGGAATATTTTAGTTATAAGCTATTTTTTAGGAGACGGGATAATAAATACCTCTCGTGCTACAATCATTTCTATGCAATCGGGTGAATTACTAAAAAAACTATTAGAAAATAGAGGTGTAGACGAAGGTCAAATAGACTCTTTTTTGCTCCCAGACTACGAAAAGACTTTGCATGACCCTTTTTTATTCAAGGATATGGAGCGTGCGTGCGTGAGAATTTTTGAAGCTATAGATCAGAATCAAAAAATAGTTGTTTATGCAGATTATGATGCAGATGGAATTCCTGGGGCAGTTATATTCAATGATTTTTTCAAAAGATTGGGTATGAGAATTTTGATATATACATACCCGATCGTCACGATGAGGGTTATGGTTTACATAAAAGCGCAGTAGATGAATTTATAAAACAAGGTGTATCGCTCATAATTACTGTTGATTTGGGTATTACCGCAGTGGAAGAAGTAAGAGATGCTCTTATTGGAGGAGTTGATGTGATTATTACCGATCACCATTTACCACACGCAGGAGTTCCAAGGGCTTTTGCAATCATCAATCCTAAATACGATACAAATTATCCATTTGATGGACTTTGCGGAGCAGGAGTTGCTTTCAAGGTTGTGTGTGCGCTTATAAAAAAATATGGAGAATATTGGAATATAAAAGAAGGTTGGGAAAAGTGGACACTTGATATGGCAGGACTCGCCACCCTTTCTGATATGGTTCCATTGGTAGGTGAGAATAGAACCATTGCTTATTGGGGTCTTCATGTAATGCGTAAATCTCCTAGACCGGGGTTGGTGCATTTATTTAAAAAAGCGGGGATTAATATGCGCTATATCAATGAAGAAGATATAACTTTTTCACTTACTCCTAGACTAAATGCTGCTTCACGTATGGCATCTCCTAAAAGTGCTTTTATGATGCTCGCAGAAAAAGATATTTTAAAAGCGCAGGGTTTTGCAGAATATCTTACTGGCATAAATGACGAAAGAAAGACAATAGTTGCTAGCATAATGAAAGATGTTCACAAGAACTTAGAAAAAAGAGAACTTTGTGAAGTTATAGTTATCGGTAATCCGTCTTGGCGAGTCGGGGTGCTGGGTCTTGTTGCTTCAAAAATATGTGAGACTTATAAACGTCCTGCTTTTGTTTGGGGTAGAGAGGGTGGAAAAGAGGAGGATGATGCTCCTATAAAAGGGTCTTGTAGATCAGATGGAAGTGTAAATATTGTTGAGCTCATGCAACTAGAAAGTGAATCTTTTGCTAGTTTTGGAGGACATGAAATGGCGGGAGGATTTAGTGTAAAAAGTGAGCATATACATTTTTTAGAAGATAAATTAGCATCTAAATTTTCATCGATTAAAAGAGATGTAAAAATAGATGACATAGCATATGATCTCGAGCTTAGTATAAGTGATATAAACAAAGGTAACTACAAATCCATAGATAGCCTATCCCCATATGGCCTTGGCAATCCAAAACCCATCTTTTTATTTAAGAGTGTAAAGATAGAATCTATGAAGCAATTTGGTAAAGAAAAAAATCATCTAGAGATGATATTTTCAGGAGGTGGTAAAAAAGTTAAAGCCATATCTTTTTTGACTCACCGCATGAGTATGGAGTTTTAGGGGAAGGTTTAAATGTAGATTTGTACGCAACATTTGAGTTGTCTAGATTTGCAGGTAAAGAAGAGCTCCGCTTGAGAATAGTTGATATAAAATAAAAATCGCACATGTTTGTGCGATTTTTATTTTATATATCTATAGGTCTGAATCTACTCCCTCTACATCTACACTGTCTAAGTCTGTGCCTATAGAGTTAATTTCTGCTGACAATTCTGCATCTCCTGATACTTGCTCGTTTACATTAGTGTCTAGAGTCTCTACTTCGTAATTGAATTCTTTTCCTTTGTTTGTATTCATTACAAAATATATACCTACAAGTATCACTATTGCTACAAGAACCCAAATTATTGAATTTCCTTTTTGTGATTTCATATTTTTAAAATAGAAATGCACACAGATATTTTTTCGGTGTGCATTTTCTATAACTATTGTTAATTTTTAAACATTTCCAATAATAATTATATTAGAGAGCTGGTTCGTCTGCTGGAGCGTCTTCTGCTTCTCCCTTCTTGTTCTCAATAGCTTCTCTTAGTTCATCGCGTAGTTCTTTTACAGAATCTCTGTATTCCATCAACGCATCTTTTGCTTCTTTAGTTTGAGTGCGGATTTCAGCAGTTGGAGTTGCTACACCTCCTGCTATTGTTTCATCTATAAGAGTCTTTAGAGCCTCAACTTCTGCTTTTGCAGCATCTTGCTTTGCTATAACTGCATCATATGCATCTTCTGCTTTTGATGTGTCATAACCTTTTGCCTCTGCTTTTACCATAACTGCTTCAAATCTATCTAGGATGCCGTCCATTCGGACAACTAAACTATCTAGACGTCCCTTGAAAGATGTTAGTCCTTCAGGTTTTGCAGCTAGTGCACTAGAACTTGTAAATAATACTGCTAGAGCCAAAGCTCCGATTGCTAGTTTGTTTTTCATATGTTTTTTATGTTAGTTAAGATTAATGCTTTTAAACACAAGGTTTTTTAACCTTGTACACTATATATTACGAATGATTTCTCATTTTGTGACAAAGACCAGGGGTGTTTTTATACTATAAATCATAGCATAAATTTACCTTGTCAATTATAATGGTTCCTATGCAATACGGAATAGAGATATATACAGATGGGTCTTCTAGGGGTAATCCTGGTCCTGGGGGCTATGGTGCTATTTTGATCATAAAAACCGATGTGACTGATTCTTTAGATTGGAAAAAGCAGGTTAAAATAATCGAAATTGGGGGAAAGGATACTCATACTACAAACAACGCCATGGAGCTCACTGGTGCGCTGAAGGCTCTTGAGGAGATAAAAAATCGATCAATCAAAGGCAACATAGCTGTTCATACTGATTCCAGTTATTTACTTCAAGGTATTGAATCTTGGATATATGCGTGGGAGAAAAATGGATGGAAAACAAAAGAGGGAGCAGATGTAGCCAATCAGGAAATTTGGAAAAAATTATTGGCTATTACTTATAAAGCTAAACTGTCTCGTGAAAGAGAAATAGTTTGGCAAAAAGTAAAAGGCCATTCGGGTTTGGTTGCAAATGAGCGCGTAGATGAGATAGCTACAAAAAGTGCATTGGGGGAGCATGTGCTTCTTTTTACAGGAACCTTATTAGACTATGAAAATCTTTTTGGTTTTGATATGGATATTCATCCAACAGAATTAAAAACAGCTGACAAATTAAATCCAAAAATAAAAGACAAAAAATCTAAGTCTAAAAGTTCTAAACCAGCGTATTCTTATGTGAGTTTAGTGGACGGTAAAATACACAAAGATAAAACTTGGGACGAATGCAAAAAGAGGGTAACAGGTAAAAGTGGTGTTAAATATAAGAAGGTTTTTTCAAAATCTGAAGAAGATGAACTCATAGAGAAATTCAAAAGTATTTAGACTTTTTAGAATATGCCTGATAGATTATTTTATACAATTACATTGGGTTTTATTTTAGGTGTAGCTCTCGAATCTTTTTTATTTATACCAGCAGAAATACTGGTTGTTTTTATTTGTGTGGCTATACCGCTTTTATTCATATCTTTTTTTGTGGAGAGGTTTAGAGAAATTTTTCTTGTACTTTCCATACTACTTGTGTCTGTATTTTTTGGGATATTGAGATTTCAAATTTATGAGAACAATCATTTAAAAAAATTAGATTTGTTTTTGAATAAAAAAGTTGAGATCTTTGGTGTAATAGTAGATGAGCCAGACAGAAGAGAGAACAATCAAAAAATCCTAGTCCGGACAAGAGAAGTTGAAGGGCAGAGCATAGAATCAAATGTCCTTGCGACCACAGATCTATATCCAGTTTTTAAATATGGAGACATTGTGTCTGTACAAGGAGTAATATCCAAGCCTGCAAATTTCGCCACCGATCAAGGTAAAGTTTTTGACTATATATCTTATCTAGGAAAAGACAATATATTCTATTTGATGCAAAAAGTTCAAATAGAACTAGTGGATCACGATGCGCCTTATAAATTTCAAGAAATATTATTTGAATTTAAAAATAGAATTATTAAAAATATTGAAAGTGTAATACCTGCTCCTGAGAGTACTTTTATGTCTGGGATTACACTTGGTGCACGTTCTGGTTTGCCTAGTAATATTCGTGATGAATTTATAAAGACCGGAACAATACATATAGTTGCTTTGTCTGGGTATAACATATCAGTGGTTGCAAATGGTATTCAAAAGTTTTTTACTTTATTTTTATCTCGTTACGGCGCCTTGTCATTTGGTGGGTTGTCTATAGTTTTGTTTGTGCTAATGAGTGGCGCAAGTTCTACGGCCATTAGAGCGGGGATCATGGCTATTCTTGTAATAATGGCTCGTTTTAGTGGTAAGGAATACGATATAAATCGCGGACTAGTTTTAGCGGCAGTTTTGATGATTTTGGCGAATCCTAAAACTTTAATCTTTGATATATCTTTTCAACTATCTTTTTTGGCTACAATCGGAATTATATACATAACTCCCATAACTGAGATCTGGTTTTCTTTCATTAAAAAAAAGAGATTTGGTTGGCTCAGGGAAATAATTGCTTCAACAGTGGCTGCTCAGATTGCTACCTTGCCTTTTATTGTTTACACAATGGGTAATCTTTCTATTATTTCTTTACCAATCAATATACTTATTTTGCCTTTTATACCACTGGCAATGTATTTAGGTTTTTTAGTAGGAGTCCTAGGATTCATCGGGCAGTTCATGGCTTATCCTTTTGGCTTTTTAAGCACAGTGCTTCTAGATAAAATTCTTTCTGTTATTAGTTATGGTGCAAAGATACCCCTTTCTTCTGTGTATGTAAAAGAATTTTCTTTTTGGATTATATTTTTAATATATGGAGTCATATTTTATTTTGTTTATCGTTGGCACAGGAGTAGAAAAAGCATATTTTAGATTTTTATAATATACTTATACACATGGACAATATAAACCTAAACAACCAAGCACCTGAGGCCAGCAAGAAGTTGAAGCTTTCGGTTGCTGGTTTCATTTTTTTAATAATTATAGGAATGATTATTGCTGTTTTTGTGACAAATGTAAAAATTACAAGACAGATAGAAAATAAATTTAATAAATACAAAGGATCAGAACAGATGGTTGATTCAGTTGACCAAAAAACTGATTTACAAAATGGAAATATAGAAGGAATAGATAGTTCTCAAGATTCTGGTGATTCAAGTGGTTCTTCATCTGTTGCGGGCGCGCTCTCTTACAATGAGGATTATACTGTCACCACAAAATCAAATGTGGTCTATGGAAATGCTTCAGGGATGGATCTAAAGATCGACATCTACACTCCAAATGGCGCCTCTTCACCAACACCACTTGTTCTGTATATTCACGGAGGAGGATTTAAAGGTGGAAGTAAGAATGGCGTAGCTGATGATGCAGTTATGCTTGCCAAGCACGGCACAGCTGTCGTTGGTATCGACTACAGACTCTCCGGTACAGCAGTTTTTCCTGCGCCGCTTTACGATATAAAAGGTGTTGCCAGGTACATGAAAGCTCATGCAAACGAGTACAATATAGACCCTAACGCATTTTTTACACTCGGTGAGTCAGCAGGAGGGGTTCTAGCGTCTCTAATGGGTGTGACAGAAGGGAACACAAGCTTAGAGGGGGCAATCGGAGGTAATACTAGCTACAGCAGCAACATTGCGGGTGTAATCAATATTTCTGGAAGCTATATCGCATCTATTGTTGATACTATGTCAGGTGGAATCAAAAATTCTATTGGTAATGAAGTTGGATGTTCTCCTGTCCCAAGTACAACATGCGAAGATGAGTATAAAGCACTCTCTCCAGAGATGTATATAACTAGTGGTGACTCTCCGTTCCTTATCCTTCATGGTGACAAAGACAGAAGTGTTCCGACTATTCAGGCGACAACACTTGATCAAAAGCTCGCCGCAGTAGGTGTAGCTAGTGATGTTTATGTTGCAAGTGACCTAGCTCATGTCGGTGGACTACTCGCGCGGTATCTCGATGAGGTGATAAGTTTTATAAATACGAATAGTTAGTAAAATAAAAAGACCGCTCAGTTGAGCGGTCTTTTTATTTTACTTGTTGAAGTTTTCTTCGATCACTTTCCAGTTTAGGTTTTCAAAAAAGTCTGCAACATACTGCTTCTTTCCGCTTGGTTGATAGTCAGCAACGTATGAGTGTTCCCACATGTCTATAGCAAGAATCATTTCGCAACCATTGAGTTGTCCCAAGTGTTGCTCGTCTACCCATGAAGCGAGGAATTTATCTTCTTTCCTGTCATACCAAAGTACTGCCCATCCGATACCGCGGGTGAGAGCGAGTGCAGAAAATTCTTTTATAAATACTTCATATGATCCGAAAAGTTCTACGAGCCTTTTGCCGAGGTTGCTTTCAGGATCAAATGCAGCAGGTCCACCTTCGAGGGAAGCGAAATATACTTCGTGGTTTCGCATTCCGTTGTATTCGAAACTAAAACGACGGAAAAGTTCTCCTGCAATATACGCATCTGTCGTACTATCAATTTTCGACATTTTTTCAATGATTCCGTTCGCATTTTTTACATAGCCTTCGTAAAGTTTGATATGTTCTTCGATAGTTTTTGCACTGATTCCTTTAAGGGTGGGGATATTGAAAGTTTTTGGTGTAAACATGTATTTTAGGTTTATTGTTAATGTATATATTCTAACATATTTGTATTTATTGGTTTTGCTATAATCAAGACTGTGAAGAACAGAAAAATTATAACTATATTTGCATTTTTATTTTTGTTTTGCATAACTGTGTGGTCACAGTCTCAGGTAATTGAGGTTCCAAAAGACGGAGATCTTCTAAAGGTTTCATTTTTAGATGTTGGACAGGGGGATGCGATATACATAGAAGCTCCAAATGGTCGACAGATGATAATTGACGGTGGGCCGAGTCAATCTATCTTAAGATCTTTACCAGAAGTCATGTCTTTTGGAGATAAAACTATAGATGTAATTGTAATTACGAATCCGGACTTAGATCATTATAGTGGCTTTATTCCAGTTTTAGATAATTATAGTATTGGTGCAGTCTTGGAAGCTGGGACCAGCTCAGATACAAGCATGTACAAAGTTCTTCAGAATAAAATAAAGGCCGAGGATGTTCCGCATATAGTTGCTTTTAAAGGTCAACGTATTGTTTTGGATGAAAGTAAAAATATATATTTTGAAATTCTTTTTCCAGACAGAGATGTATCGGGGTGGTCTAGTAATGATGGTTCTCTAATTGGCAGATTGGTTTATGAAGATACGACTATTTTATTTATGGGAGATTCAACAAAATTGGCTGAGGGGATAGTTGTATCAGGAAGTGATATATCTGGTACTGATATCTTGAAAGTTGGTCATCATGGTTCTTCTACATCTACAGGCACCGCGCTACTAGAAGAGGCTCGTCCTAAGTTGGCTATTATTTCATCTGGATTGAACAATAGATATGGTCATCCAAAAAAAGATGTAACTGATAGACTTTCAAATTTTGGTATTCCTTATCTCGTTACCATGTATGAGGGTACAATAAATTGTGAAAGTGACGGGGTAGAGTTTGTTTGTGAATAAAAAATTCCCCTTATAAAGGGGAATTTTTTATTTGATTACACCAGCCTTTTTAGAGTAGCATATGCACCATTTTTGTTTATTGTGCGTAGGCCTCTTGTTGATATTGTTAGATTTAGAGTTTTACCAATCTCAGGTACATAAATACGCTTTTTTTGTAGGTTTACATATCGGCGAGTTTTGCCGGTAGGGGTAAAAATCGTCGCACGAGTGCGATTCGCGTATTTACCTGCTGTAATACTATTTCTTTTTGTTACTGCGCATTGTTTTGACATAAATATTCACTTAAGATATAAGCTTTTGCATGTTATCATATATAGTATTGGTATGCAAGAATTAGATGCAATTTTCTATATTTTGATTCTTTTAATGTCTGTCGTTATACACGAGGTGGCTCACGGTTTTGCTGCGGAAAAATTGGGCGACCCAACAGCTCGTATAGCAGGAAGATTAACATTGAATCCTATAAAACACCTAGACCCAATAGGTTCGGTTCTTATACCGTTACTTTTAGTTATATCAAATACAGGTTTTATATTTGGCTGGGCTAAGCCCGTTCCCTACAATCCAAATAACTTGAGGGATAAAAAATGGGGGACAGTTTTCGTGGCTTCTGCTGGAGTTTTAGCCAACTTAACCCTTGCTGTTATCTTTTCTGTTGTTATCAGGGTGCTTAGTATTTCTGGCATTTTTAGTAGTTCTTTTGTAGCAGTACTCGGTGCTGTAGTTTTGGTAAATTTAGTTTTGTTTATTTTTAATTTAATACCAATCCCACCTTTGGATGGTTCAAAAATATTATTTGCTCTTTTGCCTGCAAAATACAGAAACATTGAGATATTCATGGAAAGATACGCCCTTCCGATTTTGATTTTATTTATTGTATTTCTGTGGAAATATGTTTCACCTCTTTTATTGTGGTTATTTGCAACATTAACAGGATTTTAGATTCATGAAGAGAATTTTATTTTTATTTATAATATCAATATTTTTTCTAAATGTTTTTTCTGTGGTTGCTTCTGAGACTGAGGGTACTATTGATGTAGATAGTTATACTTCAAAAATATATACACACGGGGAATTGATTTATTGGCTTGTCCCTGGCAATGCTGGTGCAGAAGATGTTCTTATAACTGATACTACTGTTGTTGGAGATATTTGGGGTCCTAGTTTAGGGTGGATTCATTTGGATCCGAATTCTGGTGGCGTTTTAAATGACCCGGATGCAGATTCTTCTCGAGGCCAGCTTTCGGGATATGCGTGGGGAGAGGGTGCAGGGTGGATAAATTTTGGTCCGTTTTCAAATAGCTCCACACAAGAAGTCTATATAGATATGGATGGAGAGTTTGTTGGTTTTGCATGGAGTGAAAACTATGGCTGGATACAATTTGACTGTGGTGTTACAGGAGCTTGCGTAAAGACTGATTGGAGACCTAAAGATGCTAGAGATGGGGACACCACTGGGGGTGGTGGGGGCAATCCTCCAAGTTTATGTTCTGATGTAAATGCTACAAATTACGGTGGAAGTCTTCCTTGTACATATATAATTTCTATTTGTTCTGATGTTGCTGCAGCTAACTTCGGCGGCGCATCACCTTGTAATTATCCGCCTAGTGAATGTGTAGGGGTGGAATGTAATCCACCAGAAGAACAAGATGTGTGTGGAGATTTGTTTGCTACAAATTACGGCGGATCGTTACCTTGTAATTATTCACCTAGTGAATGTGTTGGCGCAGAATGTAATCCACCAGAAACTTGCACGGGTGATGATTGTGTTCCACCACCTCCACCACCTACCGATATAGACGTAGAAGATTGTGTTGGTATTGGTTGTGTTGCAGATGATGGTATCAATTTTATTGATGATCTGTCAGGAGGAGTAGAAGATTATATAAACAGTGCAGATGGAGGTCTAGCGACTAGAATTTTTACTGGTTTTGCTCTTACAACTAGTGCTGTTATATCGATTGCTTCGCTGTTGTTCATGAACCCACTCTCACTCTCTGAACTTGTTTTTATTCCTTTTAGATTGTGGTCGCTACTACTGGCAGCATTTGGATTATCAAAACGCCGTCCACCATGGGGAACTGTCTACGATTCTATAACCAAGCAACCTCTTGATCCGGCGTATGTTGTTTTGTATGACAAATATGGAAGTGAAGTATCAACATCTATAACTGATCTAGATGGACGTTTCGGCTTCTTGGTTCCAGGTGGAATATATAAAATAATCGCCAATAAAACTAACTATAAATTTCCTTCAGAAAAATTAGCTGGCCAGAAGAAAGATGAGCTCTATCAAGATTTGTATTTTGGCGAAGAATTAGAGGTTACAGAAAATTCTCCGATTACAAAAAATATTCCTATGGATCCAATAAACTTTGATTGGAATGAATTTGCAAAGAAACAACAAAAACTGATGAAGTTCTATTCAAGACGTGATGCTATTTTCAGACAAATATCTGACACTTTATTTGCGGCTGGATTCTTTATATCTTTTATTGCGTTTCTAGTATCTCCTGTTTTGTACAATATAATTATATTTAGTTTATATATATTACTGTTTATTCTTAGAGAGGTTGGATATAAAGCACATAAGTTGGGTGGAATTGTTGATAAGGCAACTGGTCTACCTCTGTCGTATGCAATATTGAGAGTTTATTCTGTGGCAAATAACCAGGAAATCACACACAAGGTTGCTGATGCGAGAGGTCACTACTATTGTCTAATTTCAAATGGAAATTATTATGTGACAATAGAAAAGAAAAACGAAGATTCTACTTATACAAAGGTTTTCGTATCACTTGCTTTTGAAGTTAAGGATGGTCACATAAAAGATGTATTCAGTGTATAAGATAAAATGTATAGATTTAAAATTTTTAAAAAAAATATACTACGCGAAAACCGACTTCTAGTCATCGCACTTCTTTTTCTATTCGTCTTCTCTATAACAATCAGAGCTTTTGCAACATATCCAGCAACTCCATTTGCTCCGTCTGATCAAGAAAACGATCCTTCTTGTTCTCCTGGTGATGCAAACTGTTATGTAACTCCTATGGCAATTGGGGAGACTGTGGGGACGGGGACACTCGGATCTGTTTTATTTCTTGGAACAGCAGGTATTTTAGCTGAAGACAATACGAATTTCTTTTGGGATGATACAAATAATAGACTTGGTCTCGGTACAGCATCACCAGATACAATTTTAGATATCACAGGTTCTGGTGGTGGAGCACTTTTTACTTTTAATACTGGTGGTACAAACAAGACTGCTCAAATAAACTTTGTTGATGCAAGTACGAGTAAGGCGGTTTTAGGATGGGATGGACCCAATGCTCGTTTTGAGCTTGATACGGATGAATCAATATATCTCGGGGATATGGCAACAGAAGATTATTATTTTTCTATTGAAAGAGGATCTTTTATGCTTACCGGTGGACAAACGAGTGTGTACAATTCAACTGGAGCTGACTTGGTTGTTAGTGGAGACAGTGACGGGGTTTCCGTTTCACCCGGTATAAATACTTTTGAGATGGCAATATATTCTAGTGCTGCAGGCATTATGCCTCTTTGGATAAATCTTGCTACGAGTCAGACTGCGAATGCTATCACTGTGACAGACAATGGAGGAAGTACTCTCACTGCGATTACTGCAGGCGGTCTTGTACAAGCAACTTCTGGCTCAACAACAACTCCTGGTTTTGGATTTGTGGGTGATACTGATAACGGTTTATACCGTGCTACTACAAATGAAATAGGCTTAGTCACAGCAAGCACTGAACGTTTACGCATCGATGCTGCTGGAGAAATAGGAATAGGAGATACAACACCAGACTACTTACTTGATGTTGAAAACACAGGAGTAGATACAAATATATTTGCTCTAACTGATTCGGATGGTGCCTGTTTACACAATCCAGAAGCGGGAACCGAAACGGTAACTTGTTCTTCTGATGAAAGATTGAAGGAGAATATAGTCAATGCTGATCCGCTGTTGCCTTACTTTAGAGAATTTAATATTCGTGAGTATGACGTGCGCGCTTCGGGAGATCATATGGTTGGAGTTGTTGCACAAGAAGTCCAAGAAATATATCCCGATTTAGTAAAAATGGGTGGCAATGGTTTTTATACTGTTGAAATACCGAGCACTTGGCAAGTGATCAAAGCTATACAGGAGCTTGATATATCTATTCAGAGTATCTCATCTCTTTCTCTTGAAAATGAAAGATCATTGGCAAGTATTATGATTGACTGGTTTTCCGATGCCGCAAACGGAATACAAACTTTTTTTGCTAGAGAAATACACACAAACGTATTATGTGTAGGAGAAGTGTGTGTCACTGAAGAAGAATTTTTAAATATTGTAAATAAAAATAATGAATCTGTTGGTAATGAAGTATCTTCTGATCAGAATATAAATAGTGAAGATATTCCTTCTGAAGAAGATTCGATTACTCCGCTAGAAGAAGTAGTTATACCAAACGAGGAACCTCCTGTAGAAAGTGAACCAACTATTGTTCCAGATGAAGAAACCACACCTGAAATTCCAGATCTTGAAGAAGAACCTCTAATATTGGAATAAGTATTGGTTTTAAACATATTCAAGAGATATAATCTATTTTTTGAGATATAATAGATTTGTAGATGTTTAAACAAAAGATTTTAGGAAAAATCAAAAAGTTCTACACTTTTTCAGTGCGCGAAAACCGACTTCTAGTCATCGCACTTCTTTTTCTATTCGTCTTCTCTATAACAATCAGAGCTTTTGCAACATATCCAGCAACTCCATTTGCTCCGTCTGATCAAGAAAACGATCCTTCTTGTTCTCCTGGTGATGCAAACTGTTATGTAACTCCTATGGCAATTGGGGAAGTTGTTGGTTCAGGTGACGACAATTCAGTGCTCTTTATTGATACCAATGGTGACCTTGCAGAAGATAGTACCAATTTTTATTTCGATGATTCCACAGATACTCTATATATAGACAATGTTACGCTGGCAAATAATTTAGAAATAACTACAACTTCAAGTTCTACTGTCGGTGTTTTAACAAAAGACGGAACACGTTTTTTGCATTCATATAAACCAGCTGGAACAAATGACAACTTGTTTTTGGGTAAAGGAGCAGGAAACTTTACACTCTCTGCAACATCAAACTTCAATGCCAATACTGGTATAGGAGAGAACTCACTCGCAACACTTTCTACTGGTTATTTCAACACTGCCTTGGGTACAGCTGCTCTTAGATATACAACTACCGGAAACAATAATACTGCTGTTGGGTTACAGGCAGGTAATCGTATTACTACAGGTACATATAACGTGGCTGTTGGGCGAGATGCTTTATACGGAGCAGGCTCACCTTCTAGTGCATCGGGCTCATACAACGTCGCTTTGGGTTATGCTCCTTTGTATTCTCTTTCAACAGGATCAAATAACGTAGCTGTTGGATATCAAGCAGGTTTGAATTCATCTTCTGCAGGGAACAATGTGTTTCTTGGATATGAAGCAGGTCACGACATTACAACAGAATCAGGAAATATTTTTATTGGATATCAAGCAGGAGCTGACGCAACTGGGTCTGATCAGTTATACATAGAAAACACCAACAGTGCATCACCGCTTATTTTTGGAGATTTTGCAAATGATTATGTAAATATAAATGGAAGACTTGGTGTTGGAACATCGCCATTGTTGAAATTGGACGTAGCAGGTTCGGGTAGATTTACAGGAGCAGCTACCTCTGTTTTAACAGGATCTATAGATGCTACTGCTTCTACTACTGTTACAGGTGTCGGTACTCTTTTCTCAACAGAGCTTGTAGTTGGGGATAGAATTACAGTTTCAGGAGAATCACGAACTGTTACAGCGATTGCTTCGGACACAAGCTTAACTGTTGACACTGCATTTACTGATACAGCAAACGATGCATCGCCCGACAAACTTGCAGCGATCTTTATTGCGCGCGGATCTGACAGTACTCTCACTATGGTCCAAAACAATTTTGGAAACATTGGAATAGGAACTAGTAGTCCAGATTTTGAAGTGGAAGTGGTTTCAGCTTCTCAGAACGTTGAAGTAGTTGCTTCTGGATACAATGGTAGAAAGCCAGTTTTTGCAGGACGAAGTGCAAATGGAACAGAAGCTGTGCCAACCGCAACAGTTGCGACAGATATACTTGCAGAATTTGCAGGTCAAGGGTATGGGGCGACAGGTTTTGCTCCTTCATCCACTGCATCTATTAGAGTTGTTGCAGAAGAAACTTTTGATGATGCAGGATATGGTTCACAACTTTTGTTTCGCACTACTCCAAACAACTCAACCACCCTTACTTCTCGTATGGTTATAACAGCAGATGGCAATGTGGGTATTGGGGACACGGGTCCGGATAACATTCTTGATATTGCGGCAGATGCTGCTGCTGGTATTGCAATTAGCGCATCGGGTGTTGATGTTGATCCTTATATAAAATTTGAGCTCGTAGACAATACACCATCTTTCACTATAGGCGTAGATGATTCTGATAGTGATAGTTTCAAGATATCTACTACAGCACTTGGGACAAGTGATAGATTTATTATTGATTCATCTGGAAACATAAATGTTGGAGGAGATGGGACACCAGGATCACTTTTCTCTGTTGGTTCAACTTCACAATTTCAAGTTGGTTCGTCTGGTTCGATCGATGCCGTTACAACAATCACAACATCGGGAGGAATAATCATTGGATCTTCTGGAACAGGTGCTCTTAGTGTTGGAACTACTTCTGGTGTTTACAGAACAACAAGTGCTGGTAGTAACGTTACGCCTCAAACAGTTTTTGATGTAGATAACTCAAACTCCACCGCTGGTTCTCAAGCATATATTTTTGATACAAATAGTGGGTTTGTTTTTACTGCCGCAAACGGTGCACGTCGTATTGCACGAGCAGCAATTGATATTACCAATCTTACAAATACCGCAGGTTCTGAAACAGGTGATTTAGCTTTTTCTACTAAACCATCAGGTGCTGCAATAACCGAACGCTTACGCATCGATGCATCAGGAGAAGTTGGTATTGGAGACACAACTCCAGACTATCTGCTTGATGTTGAGAATACCGGGGTTGATACAGATGTATTTGCTCTCACTGATTCTGATGGTGCTTGTTTGCACAATCCTGAAGCTGGATCTGAGACCGTAACTTGTTCTTCTGATGAAAGATTGAAGGAGAATATAGTTGACGCGAATAGTATCTTGCCTTACTTCATGGATTTTCGTATTAGAGAATACGATGTTTTGGCATCCGGTGATCATATGACTGGAGTTATTGCTCAGGAGGTAATGGAGGTTTACCCAGAACTTGTCAGAATGGGTGGCAATGGTTTTTATACTGTTGAAATACCGAGCACTTGGCAAGTAATAAAAGGTATTCAAGAGCTAAAGATATCAATTGATGATTTAGAATCTTTTGATTTAGAGAATGAAAATTCACTAGCACATAAGATTATTCTCTGGCTAAATGACACTACAAATGGAATCCAAAATATATTTGCAAAACGAGTGACTGTTGAAGAGCTCTGTGTTGAGGATGTTTGTATAACAAAAGATGATCTTTTGGATATTTTAGATGATAGTGGTTCGTATACTCCTGTTGTGAATGATGGTGGTAATACAGAAGAAACTCCTATAGATGATCCAATTATTGAAGAAGAACCAGTAGATTCAGAAGGAGATGGTGTAATTGAAGAGGAAAATACTCCAGAGGAGCCGCCAGTAGAAGAAGAAATTGTCTCAGATGAAAATACCGAAGAATTGGGTGGTGGTACTGAAGGGGATCCACAATCCGAAGAGGGTGCAGGTGGAGAAGTCATATAATTTGTATATTTATAGTAAATAAGTCTTTTGGCCCTTGCAAAAGGTCGAAGGGTATAGTAAAGTATCCGTACTAGCTTTTACGAGCTATTTAATTTTGAATCTAAACATAGATGCCAACAGTAAATCAACTTATAAGAAAAAATAGAAAGAAAATAGTCCGTAAGTCAAAAGCGGTCGCTTTGGCGCGTGGTTTTAATGCTATCGACAACAGACCTATATTTTACCCATCTCCTTTCAAGAGAGGTGTGTGTACAAAAGTTACAACAACTACTCCAAAAAAGCCTAACTCAGCGCTTCGAAAAATTGCTCGTGTTCGCCTTACAAACGGAATGGAAGTTACAGCTTATATCCCAGGAGAGGGACACAATATCCAAGAACACTCAGTAGTAGTACTAAGAGGAGGTCGCGTTAAGGACCTTATTGGGGTACGTTACCACATAGTGCGTGGTGTGCTTGATACACAAGGTGTTGAGAAGCGCCGTCAATCAAGATCATTATACGGAGCAAAGAAACCTAAGAAAGACGCTAAGAAATAAAATATATGCGAAGAAGACTAAAAAATAAAAAAATAGTAGAAGCAGACTTGGTTTACAACTCACCAAGACTAGCGAAATTTATAAACTACATCATGCTTGATGGTAAGAAGGAGACAGCTCGAGGTGTTGTTTATGGAGCTCTAGATATTATAAAAGAGAAGGCAGCTACAGAAACTCCATTAGAAGTTTTTGATGCAGCTATTCGTAACGCTGGTCCTACAACAGAAGTTCGTTCACGCCGTATTGGTGGAGCAAACTATCAAGTTCCTCGTGAAGTTCGTCCAGAACGAAGACAATCTCTTGCTTTCCGATGGATAAAGGAAGCTGCTCGTGGTAAAAAAGGTGTCCCTATGGCTGCCTCATTAGCTGATGAACTAATACTGGCTTCAAAGAATGAAGGTTCTGCTATCAAGAAACGTGATGATACTCACAAGATGGCTGAAGCAAACAAAGCGTTCGCTCACTTTGCTTGGTAAAAAAAATAACCCCGAAAGGGGTATTTTTTTACCACTAAAATTAGGTCTATTGGGTCTAGTAAAAATTTGCAAAAAATAACCTTGCGCTGTATAGTATGGGCATGACTTTGGAGGGTCTTTTTTTATTAACTCCACAAAACTATTAATATATATGGAACGAGATTACCCACTAGAAAAAGTTAGAAATTTTGGAATTATTGCACACATCGACGCTGGTAAAACAACTACCTCAGAGCGTGTTTTGTACTACACTGGTATGTCACACAAGATCGGTGAAGTTCACAACGGAGAAGCTACTACAGACTGGATGGAACAAGAAAAAGAACGCGGTATCACTATCACTTCTGCTGCTATTACATGTTTTTGGACACCAACATATGCTCCAAATGATAAAGCTAAAAAACACCGTTTCAATATTATCGATACACCAGGACACATCGACTTCACTGTTGAGGTTAAGCGTTCACTTCGCGTACTAGACGGAGCGGTTGTTGTTTTTGATGGAGTTGCTGGAGTAGAACCTCAATCTGAGACAAACTGGCGCTATGCTGACGAAGCTAAGGTTCCACGTATTTGTTTCGTTAACAAACTAGACAGAACAGGTGCTTCTTTTGAGCACTCATACAAAACTATTCTAGAACGTTTGAATAAAAATGCAGTTAGAATGCAAATTCCTATTGGTCTTGAAGATAAATTTGAAGGAATTGTAGATTTGCTTACTATGAAATCATTTCGTTCAGAAGGAGCGATGGGAGAAAAAATCATAGAAGGGGAAATACCTGCTGATATGATAGCTGACGCAGAAAAATATCGCGCAGAATTGATTGAAAAGATAGTTGAACAAGATGATGCTTTGATGACTGAATATCTTGATGGAAAGATTCCAGATCTAGAAACTCTAAAAAAGACACTTCGCAAGGCTGTTATTGCTAACAATATTTTCCCAGTTTTTGCTGGTTCAGCTCTAAAAAACAAAGGTGTGCAATTGGTTTTGGATGCAGTTATTGATTATCTACCAGCGCCAACTGATATTCCTCCAATCCCAGGTATAAATCCTGATACAGAAGAGGCAGATATTCGCCCAGCTTCTGATGAAGCTCCATTTTCTGCGCTTGCTTTCAAAGTTGCAACTGACCCATTCGTTGGGCAAATAATATTCTTCCGTGTTTACTCAGGTTCACTTGCTGCTGGAAGTTATATTTACAACCCTCGTACTAGAAACAAAGAGCGTATTGGACGCATACTTCGAATGCACGCAAACGAACGTGAAGAAGTGAAAAAGGTTTTTGCTGGAGAAATCGCAGCAGCTGTTGGTCTTAAAGATACAAAGACTTCAGACACTCTATGTGATGAAGAAAAACCAATCATGCTTGAGCGTATTATTTTCCCAGAACCTGTTATCTCTCTACGTATTGAGCCAAAAACAAAAGCTGACCAAGAAAAAATGGGTATGGCACTATCTCGACTTGCAGATGAAGACCCAACTTTCCGTGTATCTACAGATCAAGAAACAGGTGAGACTATAATTGCTGGAATGGGAGAGCTACACTTGGATATTATCGTTGATCGTATGAAGAGAGAGTTCTCAGTTGAAGCAAATGTTGGTAAGCCACAGGTTGCGTATCGTGAGACTATTACAGGTACTGCTGATGTAGAAGGAAAATACATCAAACAGTCTGGAGGACGCGGAAACTATGGTCACGTTCGAATCAAGGTTAAGCCTATGGACATGACTTTGTCTAAAGAAGATATTGCAGATCTACCAAAGAATACAAAACATGAAGATCACTTTGAGTTTATAAACAACATTAAAGGAGGTGTTATTCCACAAGAATATATTCCTGCTTGTGAAAAAGGATTCAGAGAAGGTCTTGATCGTGGAATTCTTGCAGGTTTCAAAATGGTAGATGTATCAGTAGACCTATATGACGGTTCTTACCACGAAGTTGACTCAAACGAAATGGCTTTCAAGATTGCAGCATCTATGGCAATCCAAGATGCAGCTCGTACAGCTAGACCGGTGATACTTGAGCCTATGATGAAAGTTGAAGTTGTAACTCCAGAAAAATTCATGGGAGATGTGACTGGTTCACTATCAGCAAAACGCGGACTCATCGAAGGTATGGAAGATAGGGGTATGAACAAAGCTGTTAAAGCTGTTGTACCACTATCTGAAATGTTCGGTTACATGACAAATTTGCGTTCTATGACTGAAGGTCGCGCAGGATTCACTATGGAATTCCTACGTTACGATATAGTCCCTCAAAACGTTGCAGATACTATTATTGCAGCAAGAAAATAAAAAATCTTAAAAACAAAAACCCTCGCATAATCGCGAGGGTTTTTGTTTGACATTTTTATATTTTTTGTTATAATACAAAAAAACAAAACCGAATATAAATGAAAAGTTTAATACAGATGATCCGCGAAAGACATATATTAAGAAAATTATGGCTTTGGTTACTTTTGTTTCTGAGACCTTTTATTATGGCCACTCTCATTACTTTTATATGGTATATATTTTTACCATATATTAAGCCGTACTATTTACTTACTGAGAATGATGAGATGATCGCTGCTCTCATAGGTATATTCGCCGGACTCTATGTCTTGCCGGTCGCGTTTATGCTAGACCGTGTAGGAAGTGAGTATGTGAAAATTATTGATGCCATAGACACTGACAATGAAGAGCAGTTTCGGAAATACTTTAGGACTAGTACAAATCCGATGACTCACGTCTTCATGTTTGTGATTTCTATGCACATCATGTATTTCTTTGCAGTCAGAAATTATTCTGAATATAGCGATGGAATACAAGTTATTGCGCACCTGTCTTTTGTAGTTGCATTTGTATGGCAAACTGCAAATATAATCGATCAACCCAAAAACGCTCCATGGCTTGTTGGGAAGATCAAGAAAGAGTGGCTCAAGCCACAAAAAAATCAGAAAAAATAAAAATTAAAACCCGTCCAAATGGACGGGTTTGTTTTATTTTATAAGCTTCATCGGAAGATATCCGGAGTTAATCCGAGTTTCCAAATTGGCTGCTTCAATTCTGCTGACTTTTTCCAGGGCGATTCGATATCCAGGGATTTCGATTTTTAAAACATCGTCGATATCAAATTTGTCATCTATGTGAGACCGTGCACCAGCGGGAGCTTTTTGTCCATTTTTATAAAATGGATGTTTCAAGGCCTCTACTTTTGCAACTTCTATAGATTCGGCCACGACCAATATTTTCTTGTGGTCTTCTTCAAATTCGTTTGGAGTATAGGCTCCAAAATTTATGAAGTATAAATTCTTTTTAGCTTTTATCTTTTCGCCATTTCTCAAAGGGAAGGCGATAACTTTATAGCCATCTATACACTTCACTTCTTTCCACACGTCTACATGTAGAGTATTTTTTTCTTCCGTTTGTGCCTCAGGCCAGAAAGCTATCATTTTTTCTTTTAGGTCTTCGAATTTATCTCCAACTCCAAAAAAGATATCATGTTGTTCAGTATTTCTACCTACTGGTTTGCAGCCAAGTAAAACCATAAAAAGCTTTTTCTTATCCATATTGTGAACTTTTTTGTATACATTAGTTTAAAATATCGCTCTTGTCAATATCTATTTTATATGGTATTTTAATTTTAAACAAATGTAATATGACCAGAAAAATAGAGGTATTTAAAAAACCTCCCAATTACCACAGATATAGCAAAGCAATTTCTACTGTGAATGCTTTGATAAGGCTTATAAAAGGCAAACAGCTGATGCTCGGCCGGGAGAATCTTAATAGATTGCAGTACTCTATCGATTTCATGAAGAGTTCAAATGCTTCAAGCAAGAAGAAAGAGGAGATTGCCACTAAAAGCATTACTGCGAGTCTTGATCGAAACGTTGAGTATCTCGGAGTTATTCAGATGTCGAACGTCCTCGATGAGGCTTTCAAAAAACGCGATAAAGAATTTGCGCTCAAGTTGATCCAGGACTTTATTGATTTTAAGAGGCCTGAGATTCACGAGGTAGATAAAGACAATTTACTTTATATTTTAAAAGAGATTAGAGACGACCTCGAAATGAACCAACGTTTGAATAAGTGACTTTTAAAACCCTAATTAAGGGTTTTTATTTTTTCATTTGATATTCGTCTTTAAAGATGTAAACTATTAAAAATGAACACAAATATGGAAAATAAAAAAGTATGTTTTATCACAGGTGCGACAGGGGAGATAGGTCAGTTTATAGTTGCCGAAGGAGTAAACAGAGGCTATAAGGTGGTTGCTTTTGGTAGAAATGAAGACAAGCTTCAAGCTCTCAAAAAAGAACATGGAGACAGTATTGATGTTATATCCCTAGATCTTGGTTCTAAAGCAAACATAGAAGAGGCTCTGAATACAATTTTTATTCGGATGCACGAAATAGATTGCGTTATCAACTCTACTGGTAAATTTGCCTGGGATTATAAGTATCCAGGTGAAACTGTAGATGAGCAGAGATTGAGTGCCATAGAAGACCTTGAAGAGCAGAACTACTTAGCACCGATGCGTTTTGTAGATGCTTTAAAAAAATGCTACCAAAGTCAAAATAAAGTTAAGATTTTGAATGTTTCATCTCATGCTGCATCTTTCCCGTTGAAAGATTTGATCATCTGGCCAGAATGGGGGTATGTGTTTTCAAAACGCTCTTTTTCAAAGGTAACTATCAGTAGAGGGTTGGATAAAGACGAGAAGTTTAAATACTTGCTTATTGAGCCCAAAATCATCGATACACCCAAAATGCGAGCCGATTTTAACGATACTTCCGAGACTAGAAGGCCTCAAATAAAGGTAGATTGGGATAAAGATGCCCAAAAACCTGAGAATCTGGCTTCTGAGATGTTTGACATGCTCGGAAATTAACAAAAAACCCTCCTAATTGGAGGGTTTTAGCTTGTAAAATTTGACAATATTTTCATATTTGCTAGTATATAGACAACGCAATTTTGCGCTGTTTTTATTTGAACAGTATTATTAATTTACATAATTTTACACATGAATAGCTCGTCTATTCCTCTGTGATCTCAAAAATATGGCAACAGAAGCATTCGATCGAAGTAAGCCTCACGTAAACGTGGGAACAATTGGTCACGTAGACCATGGAAAGACAACATTAACTGCGGCTATTCTGCATGTTCTTAACATGGCAGGAAACAAAGTTAAGATGAAAGATGTTAATGCGATTGACTCCGCACCTGAAGAAAAGGCTCGTGGTATCACTATTAACCTTTCACACAACGAGTATGAAACTCCTACTCGTCACTACGCACACATTGATGCTCCAGGTCACGCTGACTACATCAAAAACATGATTACTGGTGCAGCTCAGATGGACGGTGCAATCCTAGTGGTTGCAGCTACTGATGGAGCTATGCCACAAACTCGTGAACACGTTCTTCTTGCAAAACAAGTTGGTGTTCCAAAAATTATCGTTTTCCTAAACAAGTGCGACATGGTTGACGACAAAGATCTTATCGATCTAGTTGAAGAAGAAATCCGTGAAATCCTTACAAAACAAGGCTTTGATGGTGCAAACGCTCCTGTTATCCGTGGATCAGGTCTAAAAGCTCTTGAATCAACTTCAATGGAAGATGAATGGGCAAAGAAAGTTCTTGAACTTACAGAAGCTCTAGATACATACATTCCAGTACCAGAACGCGATACAGCTAAGCCTTTCCTTATGGCAGTTGAAGATATCTTCTCTATCGAAGGACGTGGAACTGTTGCTACAGGTAAAATCGAGCGTGGAATCGTAAAGGTTGGTGAAGAAATTGAAATCGTTGGTATCAGAGATACAGCTAAAACAACTGTTACTGGTATTGAAATGTTCAACAAGAACCTAAACGAAGGTCAAGCTGGAGACAACGCTGGTATCCTACTTCGCGGTACAAAGAAAGAAGATATTACTCGTGGACAAGTTCTAGCAAAGTCTGGATCTGTTACTCCTCATGATCAATTTGATTGTGAAGTTTATATCTTGAAAAAAGAAGAGGGAGGTCGTCACACACCATTTTTCAAAGGTTACAAACCACAATTCTATATCCGTACAACTGACGTTACTGGAGAGGTTACACTTCCAGAAGGAGTAGAAATGGTTATGCCTGGAGATACTATAACTTTCAAAGTTAAGCTTATTACTCCAGTTGCACTAGAAGAACAACAGCGTTTCGCTATCCGTGAAGGAGGTAAGACAGTTGGAGCTGGTGTTGTAACTAAAATTACTGCATAACAGAGAGATTATCGTGCGAAAGCACTAAAGTTCATTCATGACAACAAAAACAACAAAACCAAAAGCAACTCGCAAGAAGACAGTAAAGGATGATGCTAGTATTAAGCTTCGTATACGTGTACGTGCATACGAAAATAAAATTCTTGACGCTTCTGTCAAGCAAATTATAGACACAGCACTACGTTATGATGCTACAGTAGTAGGACCAATTCCACTTCCGACAGAAATCAAGAAATACACTGTCAATCGTGCTTCCTTTGTCTACAAAAATTCTCGTGAACAGTTTGAAATGCGTGTTCACAAGCGTGTTATCGATATTTTGAATCCAAATCAAAAGACGATAGAAGCTCTAACGAATTTAAGTCTTCCTTCTGGTGTTGATATTGATGTAAAGATGCTCTAATAGGCGCGCATAATAAATGGCGCAAAGTAAAGCAGGGTGGCTACTAAAAAAGTATCCTCACTGTTTTCTTTGCCTTATCACTTAAATTACTAATATGAAATTTATTCTCGGAACAAAACAACATATGGCAAACTACTTTACCGAAGATGGTAAGGTTGTTCCTGTGACTTTAGTTTCTACAGGTCCAATTGTTGTTACACAGGTTAAAGAAAAGGACAAAGATGGATACTCTGCTGTGCAGATTGGTTATGGTACTCAAAAGCCAGAACGTAAAACAAAGGCAGAAGTTGGACATACAAAAGATTTAGGATCTTTTAGATTCTTGCGTGAGTGGAGAATGGAAAATCCAACATTGAAACGTGGTGATACATTGAACTTGGATCAATTCGCTGTAGGCGACAATGTAAGTGTTAGTGGTATTACAAAAGGTAAAGGTTTTCAAGGTGTGGTTAAGCGCCATGGTTTCCATGGAGACAAGAGATCACACGGACGTAAGCACTCAGAACGTGCTCCAGGTTCTATTGGAGGAGGAGGACGTGCTGGAGGTCGCGTTATCAAAGGGATGCGCATGGCGGGAAGAATGGGAAGTGATTTTATCACTGTAGAGAATCTTACTGTTGTTGCTATTGATCCTGAAACAAATACTTTATTTATAAAAGGTGCCATACCTGGTCGTCGTGGTACGCTTGTTGAGGTAACTTCAAAATAATTTTATGGCTACAACAAACAAAACAAAAAAATCTACAAAGAAAGTTCCTGGAACAGCTCCTAAGGCTAAAGCCGTTTCTTTGGATGCAGTTGTGTATGACCAAAAAGGTGTTGCTGGAGAAACAATTAAGCTTCCAGAAAATGTTTTTGGCGTAAAGTGGAACGGTGACATGGTTCACCAGGTAGTTACAAGTATTCTCGGAAACAAGCGTGCTGGTACTGCTGATACAAAAGATCGCGGAGAAGTTCGTGGTGGAGGTATCAAACCTTGGAAACAAAAGGGAACAGGACGATCTCGTCACGGTTCAAGTCGTTCACCAATATGGGTTGGTGGAGGTACTACTCATGGTCCAATTTCAGAAAAGAACTACAAGAGAAAGATTAACAAGAAGATGAGAAACAAAGCTCTAGCTACTGTTCTTTCAGAAAAATGGAAGAGTGGTCAGGTATTGTTTGTATCTCCTTTAAAGATTGGTACTAAGACAAAAGAAGGTGCTTCTGTAATGAATGCTCTAAAATCTATTAGTGGTTTTGAAAAGATTGGAGTAAACGGAAGAAGAAATACTGCAATTCTGTTCCCAGAAGTTGATAGTGTTTCACTTAGACCTTTCGGTAACATACCTGCTGTTAGATTGGAATCTGTATTGGATATAAATCCAGCACAAGTTTTAAACTATAAATATCTTATTATCGTTGACCCAGAGACTTGTCTATCTGCACTTCTAAAACGCGTAACTTCAAAATAATTTTATGGCTACAACAAACAAAACAAAAAAAGGAAAAGAGGGTATCATAAAAAGACCTCGCATAAGTGAAAAGGCGGCATTTGTATCTACAAAAAATGTCTACACTTTCGATGTTTCTCCAGATGCAACAAAGCCTGAAATAATAAAAAATATTGTGGCTAAGTATAAAGTTACACCTGTGAAAGTAGGTATAGTTACAATTAGAAAAAATAAGATTACTGTACGAGGTAAACGCGGTACAACAAGTGGTGGAAAGAAAGCCTATGTTTATCTTAAAAAAGGCGATAGTATAGAATTAATATAAATAGGAAAATAGTATCACTAATATGAAATCATATAAACCAACAACTCCATCACGCAGACATATGACAACGATCCCGTATCGCGAGTTGCTTTCTGGTGCAAAAAAACCAGAGAAGTCTCTTGTGTATGGACGTAAGCGCTCTGTTGGACGTAACAACCAAGGACGTATCACAACTCGCCACAAAGGAGGAGGACACAAGCGCCTTTTCAGAGAAGTAGATTTTCTTTACAACAAGTTTGATATTCCAGCCAAGATCACTTCAATTGAATATGATCCAAACAGAACAGCTTTTATTGCTCTTGCTGTATATAAAGATGGAGAAAAGAGATATGTTATTGCTCCAAAAAGCATGAAAGTAGGAGATACTTTCGTTGTATCTGAGAGTGCTCCTCTAACTACTGGAAATAGATTACCTTTGAGAAAAATCCCTGTTGGTACTTTTGTATACAACATAGAACTTAAGCCAAAAGGTGGTGCTAAAATTTCTCGTGGTGCAGGTGTTTTCACTCAAGTGGTTGCAAACTCAGATGGCCAAACACACCTAAAGATGCCTTCAAGTGAAATTCGTAAAGTTTCAGAAGAATGTTTCGCTTGTATTGGAGAAGTTTCAAACGGTGAACATGCTCTAGAGTCTATAGGTAAAGCAGGACGTAGTCGCTGGAAGGGTATTCGCCCAACAGTTCGCGGATCTGTGATGAACCCAGTTGATCACCCATACGGAGGAGGAGAAGGACGCCAAGGACGCGGAACTCGCCGACCAAAGACTATGTGGGGTAAAGTTACAGGAGGACGAAAAACTCGTACACCTAAAAAATACTCAAACCACCTTATCGTATCTCGTCGCAAGACAGGAAAAAATAGAAAAGGTTAAAAGAAAAGCCTCGCACTTGCGAGGCTTTTCTTTTTTTCTTTTTGTGTTACTGTAAAACAAAACGAACACTATGAGAATAATAATTGTCCGCGTAGAATTGCCCGAAGCAAAATTTAATTATCTAAAGAATAAACTCATATCTTTAGGCCACTCTGTAGCCACTGTAGAGCTCAGGGAGGGTATGACCCATGAAGACTTGTCGAATGATTCAGTAATTATTTTTGCCAACGACCCTCTGGTTTTAATACCAAAGGAATGCAATGATTTTATTGGCTGGGCTGCAAAAAAAGATGTTTCTTTTGTATATCTAAATCAATCAAAGATTCCAAACCAGAGCCTCATTCCTAACTTAGGAGGTGACATACAGAATCTTCAAGTTTTTGCATAATTATATTTAAATCCCTCGATAAAGGGGGATTTTTTTGTGGGACATGTCTCTAAAATTGGTTTTTTTGAGCATGATCGCTGAATTTATGAATCTATAAAGAATCCTTATTTGACAATAAATGTGCTGTCTGCTAGTATAGTTTCGACGCTCGTAGAGAGCTATTTTAATTAGTAAATAGGCAAAAGGGACGAGGGAACGGGAATAAAGTACTTATTTTTTCTTGTAAAACTCAAATAATCCCTAATTCCTAATCACTTACCCCTAACACATGACACGATCACTTAAAAAAGGTCCATACGTTGACGAGAGACTCCTCAAAAAAATTGAGGGTAAAAATCCTATTGCTACAGGGGTTATTCGAACTTGGTCACGATCTTCTCAAATAAGTCCAGAAATGGTTGGTTTCAATTTTGGTGTACATAACGGTAAAAGTCACATAGAAGTGCTTGTTACAGAGGATATGGTGGGTCACAGATTAGGTGAATTTTCACCAACTCGTAAGTTTATTAGACATGGAGGTAAGATGCAAAAGGAACTTGAAGCAAAGCAGAAAGAGACAGAAATCGCTCAAGCTAAGGCTGCAAAGGCTACTTCAGATAGTAAGACAACTAAGAAATAATTATGAAGGCTTCAATTCCAAATTACAGACAGTCACCTAGAAAGGTTCGCTTAGTTGCGGATTTGATTAAGGGCAAGAAAGTAAAAGATGCTGAATTGGCTCTATCTTTTTTACCTAAGCGCGCAGCAACACCACTTTTGGTTTTGTTACGTTCAGCTGTTGCAAATGCAACTCAAAATTCTGGCATTAAAGTAGAGAATCTTGTAGTTTCAGATGTTAGAGTAGACAAAGGAGTAACCATGAAGCGTTTCATGCCTCGTGCACGTGGTTCTGCATCTCGTATAAACAAGAGATCAAGTCATGTATTGCTTGTTTTGTCTGAAAAGGTAGAGAAAGCAAAAGCAGTAAAGACAAAGACTTCAACAGCAAAGAAAGCAGCACCAAAGAAGGCTAAAAAAGTAACTGAATAATATTTTTTAAATAATAATTTATGTCAAAAATTGTCCACCCATATGCACATCGCCTAGTAATACTCAGAGATTGGAAATCTCGTTGGTTTGCTAGTGGTAAAAAATATGTAGATTTTCTACGTGTTGATGTTTTGATACGTGAATACCTAGAGAAGAGACTTCGTGGATCTTATGTTTCATCTATTGAGGTAGAAAGAAACCAAAAGGCTTTTCGTATAATAATACGCACATCAAGACCAGGTATGCTTATTGGTAGAAATGGAGAAGGATCAATCAAGCTAAAAGCAGACATAATCAAAGAAATAAACAAACTAGGCATAAAGCCATCTGAAGAGATAAAGATAGATATAGTTGAAGTTGCTCAACCAGAAGCAGATGCAGCTCTTGTGGCTTACATGATTGCTGAAGGTCTTGAAAAGAGACTTCCTTACAGACGTGTTTTGAAACAGACAGTTGAGAAAGTTATGTCAGTAAGAGGTGTTGAAGGAGCTCGTATTGTTGTAGGAGGAAGATTGGGAGGAGCAGAAATCGCAAGAAGTGAGGAAATAAAGCGTGGTTCAATACCACTACAAACTTTCCGAGCTGATATTGATTTCGCACGCGAAAAGGCACACCTACCTTACGGAGATGTTGGTATCAAAGTTTGGATTTATCGTGGACAAGTTTTTCAAAAAGATAAGAAATAATTTTAATTTAAATTTATGTTAGTCCCAAAGAAAGTAAAACATCGAAAATGGCAACGTGCACGTAAAGATATCTCAAAGCTCGGAAGTGATACGAGAGGTACTTCAGTGTCCTTCGGTTCTTATGGAATCAAGGCGACATCAAGTGCACGTGTTATGTCAAATCAAATCGAATCTGCTCGTAAGGCAATGACTCGTGCACTAGGTAAAACTGGTCGCGTTTGGATTCGAATATTCCCTGATCGTCCTGTAACAGCAAAACCACCAGAAGTGGGTATGGGAAAAGGAAAAGGAGATCTACAAGGATATTGCTTTGAAGTTAGACCAGGACGTGTTATTTTCGAAGTTGATGGTGTTGACGAGCGTATTGCTCGTGAGGCTCTACGAAAGGCTGGAACAAAGCTTCCTATGAAGACTAAGGTAGTAAGTCGCGAATTGTAAAATTTATGAAAAAGATGAAAGATATTAAAATAGAAGATATGGAAAAGGAACTAGCAGATGCTCGTGAAGCTCTTTCAAGTTTCAATTTCAATCTTTCTGGCGCAAAAACAAAGGATGTTCGCGCGGGTCGCAATACAAGAAGAAAAATCGCACGTATTTTAACAGAATTACGTCTACGAAAAGCATAAAACTATGAAAACAGAAGTTGTAAAAAAGAAGAAGGTTCTAAATGGTGTAGTTGTATCAAACAAGATGGACAAGACTGCGGTTGTTTCAGTTTCGAATTTCAATAAGCATCCTAAGTACCAAAAATATATTAAAGTTTCAAAAAAATACAAAGCACATGATGAAGACAATAGTGCTGTGGTCGGACAAAATGTAATGATTGAAGAATGTTCTCCTATTTCAAAGGACAAGCATTTTAAAATCATCAAATAATAATCTTAATTTTTAAAATAATTTTATGCTTCAAGATGGATCAGTTGTAAAAATAACAGACAATGCCGGAGGAAAGATCGGTAAAGTTTTCAAAGTACTCGGAGCTGCAAAAAAGAGATATGCTCGCATAGGGGATATTGTCATCATTTCAGTTAAGATCGCAGAACCTCGTAAGGCTGTAAAGAAAAAAGATGTCCACCAAGCTGTAGTAGTACGCACTACAAATGCTTTCCGCAGAAAGGATGGTTCATATATCAGATTTGATGATAACGCAGTTGTTATCCTTGAAAAAGGTAAGCTTGAGCCAAAAGCGGGACGCATATTTGGACCAATACCTCGTGAGTTGGCAGAAAAAGGTTACCAGAAAATAGTATCCCTTGCTCCAGAGGTTCTATAAAAAAAGTTTTAATAAACAAAATTATGAAAATCAAGAAAGGAGACAATGTAATAGTGCTAACAGGTAAGGATAAAGGCAAGAGTGGATCTGTCTTGAAGGCTATTCCTAGTGAAAATAAAGTTGTTATTGATGGAATAAATAAAAAAAAGAAGCATATTCGTAGCCGTGCAAGAGGTGCAAAAGGACAAGTAGTCGAAGTTTCTCTACCAATACACGCATCAAATGTTAAACTGAAGAGTGATGCAGCGGCAAAACCTAAAAAGACTAAGAAATAATTATGGAACCAATAAAGATAAAAGAAGAAAAAGCATATGAGATTATGAAAGCTAAGCGCGGTTATAAAAACCGTCTTGCCTCACCTCGTTTGTTGAAAGTCATAGTTGCATCTGGTACAGGTAGTGGAATCAAAAAGGATAAGAATCGCAATGAATTCATAATTGGCCGTCTTGCAAAGATCACAGGTCAAAAACCAGCAACAAAAAGTGCAAAGAAATCTATCGCTAGTTTTAAAGTTAGACAAGGAGATCCAGTTGGAGTTATGGTTACTCTACGCGGGGCTCGTATGTATGGATTCCTAGATAAACTGACAAACGTCGCTATCCCTCGTATGAAAGACTTCCGAGGTATTGAGACAAAGATCGTTGATTCTATAGGAAACTTAACTCTTCCAATCCGCGAACACACTATTTTCCCAGAAACAGGTGACGAAGAACTAAAAGATGTGTTTGGACTTGCTATTACAGTAGTAACAAGTGCAAAAACAAAAGAAGAAGCACTTGAATTCTTCACACTCCTAGGTTTTCCTTTCAAGAAATAAAAATATTTTATAAAACAAAATCCCCTGCATATGCAGGGGATTTTGTTTTATAAAGCAAACAAGATACAATGTTATTTATGAATACAAATATGGAAATCAATCCAACTGATACAAGTAAAAAAGAAGATATCACTCCTATAGAACTTCAGGCTCTTTTAGCTGAACAGTCAGCTGCTGAGCAAGCTGTAACTCAAAAAGAACAGGAGCTTATGATCGCAAAGCAGAAATTAGAAGATATAAACAGTCGCATTACAAAAAGCAGAGAAACTGTTGTTGAAAACAAGATTCCAGAAACCATAGAGGCGTATACACACACAGAGGTATCTCAAAATTTGGAAACTCCTATAGTAAGTCCTACTCAAGAATCTGAAAATACTCCGGTAGTTAAAAGTGAAAACATGTTTTCCGTAGGTGAAGAAAGATATGAAATGATTGCTTCTAAGATTTCTTCTGTAAAAGAAAATGTAAAATCTCGTGTTTCAGGTATGGGCAACAAATTAGGAAATTTCTTTAGAAAAATAAAAGACTTTGGTTACGAAATACCTAAAAATATTTCTGTGGCTATTTTATCTACTGACAAAATAATAGAGTCTGGTTTGAATATGGGCACAAAAGGTTTGGATGCTGGTATTGCGTTTGTTGATAAAATTTCTGATAAGGCTGCTAATGCTGTAGAGAATAGTGCAGTAGGGGTGAGTAACTGGATAAATGAAAAAGCGCAGGCAACAAAAAAATTCGCAGAGGAAAAAGCCGTACTAACCGCTTCTATCGTTGCTTACAAAGCAGAGCGTACCAAGGAAGGTCTCGCAAGGATTCAAGACAGTATATTTAACCAATTTAATAAACTTAATAACTTTATGACCGAGGCAGGCAATTTTGCTAGTGCGGAGGTTAGAAGAATAAAAATGAGACTAAAAGATGAAATTATAGCTTATAAAATGAGAGAGCTGGATAAAGAAATTGCGAGAGATGCTATGGTCGCAAATAATTTAGAAGATGCTAAGCAGGCTAGATTAAACGCAATAAAAGATAAGGCCAACAAACTCATTTCTCTAAGAGACGGTCTAAACAAGGTTGCAATAACAAATAATTCACAAGTAGCTATATAATTATGACTTTAGACGATTATATAAATGAAATAAAAAATTCTGATGTACTTCCACCAGAACAGAAAGCAAAGGCTGTTGCACTTCTAACATCTCGAGCTATTACTCCAGCGGTACTTGATGAGGTACAAGCTTTGATTGACAGTGAGTTGGACAAGTCTTTCTCTGAAGCTGGAATACAAGCTGATCTTAAAAATCCTGAAGTTGCAGAGATTATTGCTAAAGCTGATGCGGATATATCTTCCGTGGAACAAGACTTAGATAATAGTGTTAAATTTTTTGAAGAAGAAATGAACGCTCTTGAGGCGCAGGTGAAAGAAGTAGATGATGCTGTAACTCAAGGTAAAATTGAGGATTTGAAAAAAGATTTGGCTTCAGTATAAACTTAGTGAATCAAAGCCCTAGATAATAGGGTTTTGATTTGACATAAAAGCCCGATTTTGATAGTATAGGCGAAGCCAAATAGGTATCTGGCGAATCCGTGTTTCTCCTTTAGTTTGCTCGTTTTTGAGCTAATTTAAGAAAAGACACGAGATATTCCCAAATACTAAAAGGCTTTTATATATATGGCTAAAAAATCAACCGTTGCACGGTCAAAAAGAAAACCAAAATTTAGTACTCGAAAAGTAAATCGATGTTTTCGTTGTGGTCGCACACGTGGTTTCATGGGAGATTTCGGAGTTTGTCGTATTTGCTTTAGAGAATTAGCAAACGAAGGTAAGATTCCAGGTATCCGTAAATCTAGTTGGTAATCATAATTCAATAATAAAAATCACTATGGATCCAATCGCAGACATGTTAATAAAGCTAAAGAACGCTAACCGTGCAGAGCACGAAACTGTTAGTGTTCCTTTTTCACAGATAAAACTCGCTATTTTAGAGTGTTTGGTTGGTGAAGGGTACATAAAATCAGTTACAAAGAAGACTGAAAAAACTCACCCAACTCTTGAAGCTGAATTGGCTTATAGAGATGGATCTCCTCGTATAAGTGATGTTTCTAGAATTTCAAAGCCTTCTCGCAGAATGTACATGGGTGCAAAAGATATCAGACCTATCAAAAATGGCTTTGGACTTATTGTCCTATCAACTCCAAAGGGTATTATGTCTGGAACAAAAGCAAAGAAAGAACTGGTCGGTGGAGAGGTGCTATTTAAAATGTGGTAATAACAAAAGATTTATGTCACGCGTAGGAAAAAAACAACTTAAAATCGAATCTGGAGTAACAATTACTTACGTTGATGGTCTTTGTACTGTTACAGGTCCAAAGGGTACTATTACAAAAAACTTCCGAGATGATATTGAAATAAAAATCGAGGATGGATTGGTAACTTTCTCACCAAGAAAAGACACAGTGTTCAGTAGAGCTCTATGGGGAACATATGCTTCTCATGTTGAAAACATGATTAACGGTGTTACAAATATGTTCTCAAAGAAATTGATTCTTGAGGGAGTTGGATTCAAGTCAGAGGTTTCTGGTCAAAATCTAAACCTAGCATTAGGCTTCTCTCACCCTGTGGTTGTTCCAATCCCAGCAGGTCTTACAGTAACTGCTGAAAAGAACGTAATCACTGTTTCTGGAATAGACAAAGAACTTGTAGGACAATTTACAGCAAAAGTTCGTGCGATGAAAAAGCCTGAGCCTTATAAAGGTAAAGGATTCCGTTACGACACAGAGACTATTCGCCGAAAACAAGGTAAGAAATCTGCATAAAAAATATGAAAACAGTAAACAAAAAAACAGAAAAGAGAAACCGCATAAAACGAAAGATCAAGATCAAGATCAGTGGTACTTCAGAGCGTCCACGCTTGTCAGTTTTTCGCTCAAATAAGTTTATATACGCACAGCTTATTGATGACACAAAAGGCACAACTCTGGCTTCATATTCAGATGTAAAAATAGACAAAGGAACAAAAAATGAAAGAGCAATAAGTGTTGGAAAAGAAATTGCTAAGATTGCTATTGAGAAGGGAATAAAAACTGTTGTTTTTGATAGAAATGGATTTAAATATACTGGACGTGTAAAACTTCTTGCAGATAAAGCTCGAGAAGGAGGATTAATTTTTTAAACTAATTATATGGATACAGAAGAGAACAAAAACATAACACCTGAAGTTGTAGCAGCAGAACCTAAGAAGGAGGCTGTTGTTCCACAGAAGAGAGAAGGTGGATCTCGTGGAGCACCAAAAGGTCATGGAGGAAATCGCTCTGGAGGCAGAAGTGGAGGTTTTTCTAGACCAAAACCAGAATTTGACCAAAAGATTATTGATATCCGTCGCGTTACTCGTGTTGTAGCAGGAGGACGTCGCATGAGTTTCTCTGTAGCTATGGTTATAGGAGACAAGAAAGGTTCAGTAGGATTTGGAACAGGAAAGGCTACAGATACAGCGCTCGCTATATCTAAAGCACTAAAGAATGCTAGAAAGAACATGATAACAATCAAGACTACAAAAGGAATGTCTATTCCTCATGAAGTAGAAGCAAAATTCGCAAGTTCACGAATCAAAATATCTCCAAACAAGAGACACGGAATAGTTGCAGGTAGTACTGTTCGTGATATCGTAATACTAGCAGGATTGAAAAACATTACAGGAAAGATTCATTCAGGAAGTAAAAACAAATTGAATAACGCACAAGCTACTCTTAAGGCATTGTCACTTATAGCAACAAAGAAGCGAGTTGCTCCTGTAGAAGAAGTACAATCATACGTACAGCAATAATTTGAAATTTTATGCAAATACACAAACTAAAAAGAAATACTCCAAATAAAAAGAGCGCTCAAGTAGGACGTGGTGGTACTCGTGGAAAAACTTCTGGACGTGGAACAAAAGGACAGAAGTCACGCGCAGGTAACAAGAGACGCCCTCATATTCGAGATATCATAAAAAAGCTACCTAAACTTCGTGGTAGAGGTAAAAACAGTTTCGTTAGTTTTGAAATTAAACCAGCAGTTGTGAACCTATCTGCAATCGAATCTAATTTCAAAGCAGGGGATATTGTTACACCAACTATATTACTTGAAAAAAAGCTCGTAAAACGCATCCGTGGTATTACACCAAAAGTTAAACTATTAGGTACTGGTGAATTAACTAAGAAAATAATCTTCTCAAGAATACTAGTTTCAGAATCAGCAAAAGCTAAGATAGCTGCAACTGGAGGAGAAATACGCAAATAAAAATTATGACAAAGTTCTGGCAAAAAATACATAAAATATTTACTGATAAACAACTAAGAAAGCGAATATTGTTCACTGTGTTAATGCTGGCGGCTTTTAGAATTTTGGCTGCTATTCCAGTTCCGGGGATAGATACATCTCGACTAGCTTCTCTGCTCGCAAACAACCAATTCTTGGGAATAATAAATATATTTTCTGGAGGAGGACTATCAAACCTATCAATTATAATGTTGGGTGTAGGTCCATATATCACAGCTTCTATCATAATGCAGCTTCTTACTCTTATGATCCCTCGTTTGAAGGAGATGTATCAAGAAGAAGGTGAGATCGGAAGAAAGCGTTTTACTCAATACTCAAGACTTCTTACAGTCCCTCTAGCTGCTATTCAAGGTTTTAGTTTGCTTGTAATACTTGCAAGACAAGGAGTTTTGCCTGCACTAGGATTATTTGATCTTATAACTAGCATAGTAGTTATAATTGCTGGTTCTATGCTTTTGATGTGGATTGGTGAACTTATCACAGAATTCGGTATAGGTAACGGTGTCTCAGTTATAATTTTTGCAGGTATCGTAGCGACAGTTCCAACTCAAATGAGTCAAATCTTGTTCTCTTTTGATCCATCTCAGGTGCCATTTTATATACTCTTTATATTGGCTGGTATATTGATGATTATTGGAGTTATATATGTTACTGAGGCTGAAAGACCTATCCCTGTTACATATGCAAAACAATCAAGAGGTAACGCAACAACACAAGGAGCTTCTACATATATCCCACTGCGCGTTAACCAAGCTGGAGTTATTCCTATAATTTTCGCACTATCAATACTTCTATTTCCACAACTTATAGGTAACTACCTAGCAACTTCAACATCACTGTTTCTTTTGAAAGTTTCTGACTTCATGCTCTTGTTTGCTCAAGGAACACTTTGGTATGGAATTGCATACTTTGTATTGGTATTCTTGTTCACTTACTTCTACACTGCTGTTACTTTTGATCCGCACGCTATGGCTACAAACTTACAAAAAGGCGGTGCTTTTGTTCCAGGTATTAGACCAGGAACTGCAACAGAAGAATATGTAGGTAACATAGTTACTCGCATAACATTCCTAGGCGCTCTATTCTTGGGATTGGTAGCAGTATTTCCATTCATCATTCAGAAAGTTACAGGTATCACACAACTTGCTATCGGCGGAACAGCACTCTTGATCGTAGTTTCTGTAGTGCTTGATATAATCAAAAAAATCGACGCTCAGCTATCAATGCGAGAATACTAAAATATAAAGTAGCAAAAAACATACTGTCCAAAAATAATTCATAAATAAATTTATGAATTATTTTTCTAAAAGGACATTTTATGTTAGGATGCGAGTATGGAAAACAAACCTCAAACATTTATATTCTTTGGCAGATCTGGATCTGGCAAGGGAACACAAGCTAAATTACTCAAAGAACTTCTAGAAGGTAAAAACCGCAAGGTTATTTACCTTGAAACGGGTGAAAAGTTTAGAGACTTTATTCAGAAAGATAACTATACAGCTAATTTAACGAAGGGTGTTATGAAAGACGGAGGGCTACTGCCACCTTTTTTACCTGTATGGATTTGGGCAGATTCACTAATTGAGCAGTTTACTGGAGTAGAAGATTTGATACTAGACGGACTTGCTCGTAGAGCATCAGAGGCTCCGGTGCTTGATTCTGCAATTTCTTTTTACAAAAGAGAAAGACCTTATGTTGTATCTATAAATGTATCTAGGAATTGGTCAAAAGAACGCATGATGAGTCGAGGTAGGAGTGATGATACAGAAGAGTATATAGAGTCACGACTTGATTGGTATGATAGGGATGTGGTGCCTGCTATAGAGTATTTTAGAAATCACTCAGGTTATCATTTTATTGATGTGCACGGTGAGCAGTCTATTGAAAAAGTTCACGAAGAATTGATTAAAAAGATTTCAATTTTAAAAGGTGATAATAATTAAAACAAAAAAAGAAATAGAAATTTTGCGTGAGGGCGGGAAGATCTTGGGTAAGGTGTTGGATTCCGTGGTCAAAAAAGTAAAACCAGGAATCACTACAGACGAGTTAGATAGATATGCGTATGAATTGATAAAAAAGGCTGGTGGTAAGCCTGCTTTTTTAGACTACCAGCCTGATGGAGCTTCTTACCCATATCCAGCAACAATATGTATTTCAGTAAATGACGAAATAGTGCACGGTATTCCAAGTCCTAGAATTTTAAAAGAAGGCGATGTCGTTTCTCTTGATTTAGGACTTAATTACAAAGGTATGTTTACTGACCATGCTCGAACCGTGGGTGTGGGTAAAACAAATCTTAAATCTAGAAAATTACTTTCTGTCGCAGAAGAAGCATTGCATATAGGTATTGACCAGGCTCGTGCTGGAAATACTACAGGAGATATAGGGCATGCTATAGAAAGTTTTATAAAACCATATAAATATGGAATCGTAAGAGAGCTTGCAGGACACGGAGTAGGACGTGCAATTCACGAAGATCCTTATATACCTAACTTTGGTAAGGCAGGGCATGGAGAAAAGCTTGTGGCGGGTATGGTGATTGCGATAGAGCCTATGGTAAACGAAGGCACAGCTTCTGTTGTATTTGAAGATGATGGATATACTGTTTCTACAAAAGACGGTAAAAAGAGTGCCCATTTTGAGCATACGGTTCTTATAACCGATGGAGATCCAGAAGTTTTAACAGAAGTATAAAATACCCCGTGAATACGGGGTATTTTATACTAATTCTTCTTCAAATACTTCTTCAGGTTTCAATGTTTTATTTTTTAAATTTTCTTGTGCCTGTAAATTTGTATATTCGATATGAGTCTCCTTGTCTTTTTCGCTGACTTCTTGGTACCCATTTTCGATTTTACCGGATGATTCTTTAAAGAATTTTTTAGTTGCATCTACATTGTTCGGATGCATATATTCATATAAAAATTCCTCTGCCTCTTCTTTGTTTTTTATATCACTAGGTTCATATACCTTGTTGTATAATCTTTCATATCTTTTGATCTCACTTTTGTAATCCTCATATAATTTTGTAAAGTCTCGCAGGCTTTCTGCCGAAGAATCACGATATTTCATTGTAATTAGTATTAATGCTTCTAGAGCTTTCAGTCGATCCAGCATGTTTATTTGTGTCATGGAACTCATTTTTTCAAAATTAGCATCTTCTCTTAAGTCCAGACCATATTTACTGAACACTGATTTTTCAAAAGTATTCATTTTATTGAAATCTTCTTCTGACATACTCGCAATATTTACATGAGTCCCTCTTTGGTAATATTCAGGTTTTGGGTGAGTAATTTCTTCTGCCTTTTGCTGAGTTACACCTCCAGTGTTTGATATATCCCTCTCTCCTGGGTCCATATCCTCAAGTGGCTTGGCTTGATCAAAGTTATTCATTTTATCCATATGGCTACTATACCATCTATTTTTCATACTGTATAATAGAAAGTAATGGAACCCAATTTTTTCAAAGAATTACCCAAATTTCAATCTCCTGAAGAGGAGTTGAAATTTTTGCGAGAACACATAGCAAAAAGAGAGCAACAGTTAACTGAAGCAGGTTCTACTCCTGAGAAAAAAAATATAGCAGATGAGACCTTGCAGGCTTACAAGAATATTCCTCAAGAACAAGTTTTGTTGGAAAAAAATAAAGTCTCTGAAGCAGAAGCAGGACAATTTGTATTAAGACTAAAGCCAGAAGCCCACGATGCAAAGATGGAAGAGCTTTTGGGTGTTTTGATCTCTAGAGGCATAAAGGCTGCTATGGAGATGGCGTCTGGATTTAAGAATCCACATATAGATGATGACTTTCATAGATTCTTGGTTCAGTACTTAACTTCAACTCAAAACATTCCTGGATTAAAAGAAGGAACTCCGATGTTTAAGGGTCTTAACATGTCTCTTTTTGAAGTTACACTACCTCCTTCTGCGACAGGTAACGAAAAGAATTTCAAAGAACTTTTAGGTGCTATGGAGCAGTTTTATGCAGGTATGCAATCTGTTGCAGGGGATATGAGCAATAAAACAAAAGAATATTACACACTCGAAATTGCTCTATCTAGTTCAAGCAACGAAGTTGTTGTGTACGCTGCTGTTCCAAAAAACAAAGGTCAACTATTTGAAAAACAAGTTTTATCTTTTTATACAGACGCAAAAGTTCGAGAAGTTAGTGATGACTACAATATATTTTCTGTAGGAGGGGCTTCTTCTGGTGCGTACGCTAGTTTGTCTGAGAATCCAATTATGCCAATCAAGACTCACGATATGCTTGATCATGATCCTATGCAAGCAGTTTTGAATGTTTTTTCAAAGATGAAACGTGAAGGTGAAGGAGCAGCTATACAATTTACCATCATCCCAGCTGGGGATACTTTTATAAAACGATTCACAAGTATCTTAAAGGATGTAAAAGATGGCTTATCTATAAAAGAGGCCAATGAAAAATATAAAGTCGGTTCTGCTATCCTAAGTGCTTCAAAAAATCTATTATTTGGATCTGGAAAAGAAAAAGATAAAGACAAAAAAATTGATGATAATGCTGTAAATCATATAAGTGAAAAGATCAAAAGTTCCATTTTAGAAGTCGGCATACGGGTAATTGCTTCTGCAGAGACAAAAGAGAGAGCAGATGATATCTTGGTTGAGCTAGAAAGTGCGTTCAATCAATTTAATGATCCTGGAAGTAATAGATTTGCTTTCAATAAAATTTC
The DNA here is from genome assembly GCA_016699365.1 of Candidatus Nomurabacteria bacterium. NCBI lineage: Bacteria > Candidatus Nomuraibacteriota > Candidatus Nomurabacteria bacterium. The sequence continues at coordinate 374,083 of CP064973.1, forward strand.
AGACAAGAATTTACCAGGATTATTTCATGAGTATTCATATAGACTGATAAATGAATCCGAGAACCTTCCTCTAAATCTAAAAGAAATTTCAACAGTTTTTCATTTTCCAGTTGGAGTAGGTAATCCACAGCTCAAAGAAGCAAAAGCTGGTATTGCTCCAGCACCACTCGATATGTCTAGTGATGGAATATTGCTCGGTATAAATAAATACAGAGGTATGGAAACTCCTGTGCATATGAAGCGCGAAGATCGTATGCGTCACTTTTATGTTATTGGTCAGACCGGTACTGGTAAAACTGTGATTTTGAAGAATATGATTGCTCAGGATATTGCAAATGGTGATGGATGTTGTTTTATAGATCCACACGGCACCGATATTCAAGATATATTGTCATATGTTCCGCCAGAGAGAATCGATGATGTTATCTATTTTGATCCTGCTTATATTCCTCGACCAATGGCGCTAAACATGCTTGAATTTGATCCACGATACCCAGAGCAGAAGACTATGGTTATAGACACACTCATGATGATCTTCAACCAGCTCTTTTCAAAAGAATCTATGGGGCCGATGTTTGAGCAGTATTTTAAAAATGGTGCATATTTGGTTATGGATCATCCAGAGAGTGGCTCTACCTTGCTTGAAATCACCCGTGTTCTAGCAGATAAAGCTTTCCGAGATATGAAGCTACAACACTGTAAAAACCCTATTGTGAAGCAATTTTGGGCTTCTGCTGAAGCAACTACAGGTGATCAAGGTCTTTCAAACTTCGTACCCTACATCACTTCAAAATTTGATGTGTTTATCTCAAACGAGTTTACTCGTCCTGTTGTACTCCAAGAAACTTCTGCACTTAATTTTAGAGATATCATGGATAACAAGAAAATTCTTCTTGTGAATCTGTCCAAGGGAAGACTAGGGGAACTGAATGCAAACTTGATAGGTATGCTTATTGTTATGAAGTTTCAGATGGCAGCACTTTCACGCGTTGATTCTTATGGAAAGCAGATGTCAGATTTTTATTTATACATAGATGAATTCCAGAACGTAACAACTCCTGCAATAGCATCTATTCTATCTGAGGCTCGTAAATATAGACTGTCGCTCAACGTTGCTCACCAATATATTTCACAGCTTCCAGATGATATTAAAAATGCAGTTTTTGGTAACGTGGGTTCAATGGCAGTATTTCGCATAAGTCCAGAAGATGCTTCGTTCTTGGAACCAAAATTTACTCCAACATTTACTGCACAAGATATTTCAAGACTCGATAACTACAACGCATATATGAGTATGATTATAAATGGTGCACCGGCGTTGAAACCCTTCAATATAGAAACATTGGCGCCACGAAAAGGAAACGTAGAAATAGTAGAAAAATTGAAACAAATCTCATATCTAAAATACGGGCGTGATCGCGCAGAAGTAGAGGAAGAAGTTTTTGCAAAATTCAAGAAGTCTCAATAGAATCTTGCTTAAAGACCTACTCTCAGGTATTATGAGGGCACTTTAGTATTAATATAAAGAATATATGGCACGACCAAATGAAGAAAAGTCATTAATAATCATCAAACCAGATACACTTCAGCGAAATCTTGTGGGTGAAATAATAAGTCGCTTTGAAAGAAAGGGTTTGAAGATAATTGGTATGAAAATGATGACAGTAGAGGATGCTGTTTTAAAAGAACATTACGCACATATTGCAGATAAACCATTTTTCCCTGGTATTTTAAATTACATGAAAACATGTCCTGTTATAGTAATGGCGGTTTCAGGTATCAATGCTATATCAGCAATAAGACTAATAGTCGGCCCAACACGAGGATATGAAGCAGACGCTGGTAGCATAAGAGGAGATTTCTCTATGAGTGCTCAATCCAATCTGGTTCACGCATCTGATTCTTTGGAGGCTGGAGAAAATGAGATAAAAAGATTTTTTAAATCGGAAGAATTATTTTCTTATGGAAAAATTGATACAGATTTAATATATTCTGAACACAAAGATTAATTTTTTGACAAAAACCCATTAAGATGGGTTTTTGTTTTGTTTAAAAGTTGTAAAACAAATAAAAATGTTCGTCTAGATTGCGAGATTGAAAACACTAGTCTATAATATCCATAGGATTACTTACAAGTATTACCGAGAACATTTAAGTTTATGGGATTCTAATCTTTTGTAATGTTGGTGGAGCCGAAAGGTGACCGATACACTACATCGAGGAGGCCCACGTAGCATAAAATACGCTACGGTAAAACTCTGGGTAGTCCTAAAAAGTCTCTCTGCCGCGTGGCAGGGATTTTTTTATGGTTTTAAAGTATAATATATCCATGACAACCGCAAAGTATATCAAAATCAGACTTCTTGGGCTTATTTTGTTTATTTTATTTACCAATCTTTTGGCAATGAAGTTCTTTTGGTATTTGAGTATTTGGTGGTTTGATATGCCGATGCACTTTTTAGGCGGAGTATTTTTAGGATTTTTATATATTGGACTTGGTCATACTATAAAATCTAGCTTCTTTACTTTACCATCAGCTATCCTGTCTCGTTCTAGTGTAATTCGTTTCGTAATATTTGTTTTGTCGATTGGTTTTGCATGGGAAGTGTACGAATTTGGAGTCGCTCGTATAACATTTGGAGATTTAGGCACACCGCTCGATTCAATTAGTGATTTATTTTTTGATATAGCAGGAGGTTTGTTTGCTTACATTTTGGTTCTAAGAAATATATGGGCAAATAAAAATAATAATATATAATATACTAGATGGATAAAAAAGAAGCCGTTGTAACTTTTTGCTCTGGTGCAGGCACTGTGACTGGTGCTAATTTTCTTTTTGAAGCTAGTGGTCACAAAATACTAATTGATTGCGGTCTATTACAATCAACAAAACTTGCCGATGAAATAAACTGGCAGGATTTCTCTTATGACCCAAAACAAATTGATGCTTTGTTTATAACACATGCGCATATAGACCACATAGGTCGTATACCAAAATTATTCAAGGATGGATTCAGGGGTGTTATATATTCTACAAATGCTACCAAGGATTTAGCGCTACCTATGCTTTTAGACACAACTGTAATACTAGGTAGAGACATAGAACATAAATTGGATGAGATATACACAGCAGAATCGGTAGTTGAAATTATGAAGCTATGGAAAGGTGTAGACTATCATGAGAAAGTTAGCGAATTCTCAGAATTAGAGATTTTTTATAAAGACGCTGGTCATATACTTGGTTCTGGAATGCTTTATATAAAATATAACGGCAAGAATATAGTCTTTACTGGAGACTTGGGCAATTCTCCTTCGCCTATACTTTTAGATACTGAAAAAGTCGACGATGCCGATTATATGATAATGGAATCTGTCTATGGTGATAGAAATCATGAGTCTAGAGGAGAGCGCAAACAAAGACTGCAGGCTATAATTCAAGATAATTTTAAAAGAAATGGGACATTGATAATCCCAACCTTCTCTCTCGAGCGTTCACAAGAACTATTATTTGAAATAAATGATCTTGTTGAAAATGAGCGCATACCTAAGATGCCTATATTTTTTGATTCACCTCTAGCAATAAAACTAACAAAGGTTTATAGGAATTATGAAAAACTTCTAAACAAAGATGCTCTTGTCCATATAGACCATGGAGATGATATTTTTATGTTTAAGGGTTTACACACAACTCTAAAAACAGAAGAATCAAAGATGATATTAAATACACCAGACCCTAAGATAATTATTGCCGGAAGTGGTATGTCTAATGGGGGAAGGATTGTTCATCATGAAAAAAATTATCTTCCAGACGAAAACAATACACTGCTTTTGATAGGGTATCAGTCTTCAGGCACAATGGGGCGTGCAATAGAAGATGGTGCTGAAACTGTAAAGATATTTGGTGAAGATGTCCCAGTTAGGGCCCATATTGAAAAAATTAGTGGATATTCTGGACACAAAGATTCTGACAATCTAATAAATTTTGTATCGGACACACAAGAAAGGGTAAAGAAAGTTTATCTGGCGATGGGAGAACCAAAGTCTTCATTATTTTTAGCTCAAAAGTTACGTGATAATTTTGGTATAGACGCAGTTGTGCCAAAAGGAGGGGATGTTGTAACCCTCGCATGCTAATATATTTATATGGGTACTGAATATTTATGTTACAACGGTCCGATTGGGAATGGAGACAAACACAATCATTTAAAAGTAAAGCTCGGTGTATCCGGTGCAGCAGAAACTGGTCACTGTGGTGTTAATGCACTCGAAAAGGCGAAAGAACTTGGTAGGGAAATAGTCCGACAAGGTGGTATTCTCGTTACTGGTGCAACAACCGGATTTCCTCTTTGGAGTGCTATGGGTGCAAAAGAAGAAAAAGGAATGTCTATAGGCTTATCTCCTGCGACTAGTGAGCGAGAACATGTCGATACATACAGACTTCCTCTGGACTATATGGATTTGATTATATACACAGGATTTGGTTATCCAGGAAGAGATCTGCTATTTACTCGCACCTGTGATGCTGTGTTTATAGGTTGTGGACGTATAGGTACAATACATGAATTCACCATTGCTTTTGAAGACAACAAACCAATTGGAATACTAGAAGGTGAATGGGATACGGCTAAAGATATAAAAAAATTATTAGAAGACGGCCATAGACCAAATGCTAAAATCGTTTTTGATTCTGATCCAAAAGAGTTAGTAAAAAAAGTAATGAAGCTTGTTGAAGCAGACAAGGTTCAAGAGTTTAAATTAAAATCTGACTCTCTATAAAATAAAAAACTCCCCAAAGGTAGGGGAGTTTTTTATTTATGCTACTTGTTTGAATATCTTTTCAAAAGTTGCTGGATTTTCGATTGCGATTTGTGATAGAACTTTTCTATCCAATCCGATATTGTTCTTCTTTAGCTTGTCTATGAACTTGCTGTATGACATTCCTAGTTCGCGAGTTGCAGCATTTATGTCTACTTGCCAACTTGCTCTACGATCTGCCTTCTTGTCTTTTCTGTGTGCAAAAGCATGTGTTCCTGCGTGTGCAATAGCTTCTTTTGCTTGAGCTTCTTTAGTACTTCTTCCAAAACGATAACCTTTTGTTTTAGAAAGTACATTTTTGCGACGCTTGTTTTTTATGACTCCTCTTTTTACTCTTGACATATTACATATTTGGAAGCATCTGGCTTCTTATCTTATTTTTCATAATAAACTCTTTCATCTTTCGGCCTGCAAGTTGTTCTGTACGACTTTGTTTTGCATTGAAGTGGTTGAATCCTGGTTTTCTACCCAAGAGCTTTCCGCTTTTTGTCTTTTTCAAACGCTTTGCGTATGATTTGTTTGTTTTTATCATAGTCTTCTTAAATATTTTTGCTTGTAATAATTAAATGATTGCTTTTTTAGTATCACGTTCTAGTGTTACTGTTATACCCTTTGGACCTCGTTTGTATGATTCGCTGACTTTATAATCTTCGGTTATGAGATGTAGTACTCGGTCCAATCTTTCTCGCAAGAATGCATCAGCCATGAATTTTGCTCTACCAGCAAGGAATAATTCAACTTTTATGCGATGGCCTTCTTTTAACCAATTTGAAGCTTGTTTAGCTTTTAGTTCGAGATCATGCTCGCCTGTAGCTATTTTAACTTGTATTGATTTTGTTTCTGTAGGTTTCGCTCCTGCTTTTGCCTTCTTCTGTTTCTTGTTTTGTTCATACTGATACTTCCCGAAGTCCATTATCTTTGCAACTGGGGGATTGGCGTTTGGAGATATTTCAATCAAATCCATGCCTCGCTCTATTGCCATATCTAGGGCTTCTTTGAATGAAAGTACACCCAAATTGCCATTTTCACTATCTATGACTCTTAGTTCTTTAGCTCGTATTTGGTTGTTTATGCGTTCTCGCAAGCGTTCAGTATTGTTAAGAAATAGGTAATTTAGTTCGAATACCTTGGTCCATATAATAGCCTTTTATAAGGATAAAGTCAATAAACAGCTTGGCCTTTTGTTGTGCTAATCTATTTAATATATGGGGCCGATACTTTTCTATAAAAACCTAGGCGAAACACCTCTTGAGGCTATAGAGCGTTTTCGCCTTATAAACCCACTCTACAAGAATGTGCCTATGACATATGCTGGCAGATTGGACCCTGCGGCCACAGGTCTCTTAGTGCTCCTGGGGGGTGATTTATGCAAAGAAAAGGATCTGTACACTAGTCTGCCAAAGACATATGAAGTTTCGATGCTTTTTGGTTTCAATACTGATTCATACGATCTTTTGGGTATTCCTAATATTTCTAAAAATAGTAATAAAATATCAGAAGAAGATATAAAAAATGAATTGCAGAAAATTTTTACAAACACACCAATCACTTTGAATCAGAAATACCCGATATTCTCTTCTAAGACAATAAAAGGTAAGTCCCTTATATCACTTGCTAGAGCTGGTATTGAAATTACAAGACCAAGACACAAAGTTGAGTTATATAGCGGATATTTGAAGTCTATAAAGAAAGCATCTAGTATAGAGATAGAGAATAGAGTTTCAGAAATATGCGGTTTGGTAAAAGGAGATTTTAGACAAGAAGAAACACTAAGGTCTTGGAGAAATGTTTTAAAAAATTGGGGACATTTTACAATTGCTACATTTGAAATAAAAGTTGGTTCTGGTTTCTATGTCAGAACATTTGTAGATGATATTGGTAAAAAGTTAAAAACTGGAGCAGTTGTGTATTCGCTGAATCGAATAACAGTTGGGGATTATGAAATAGAAAATGCTCTCTAGAACCTAGAGAGCATTTGTTTAATTTTTGCGTGCCAAATTTGCATTTGAATATTCTTCTTCACCTGTAACTTCACGAATTACGTAAGGTTCAACGAACGACGGTATGATTATTTTCTGATTTTTTTCGGTCAGTTCGAGTTCCAGCAAAGAATCTTTTGGGAATCTTTTTAAACTCTGATCGAAGAAGTCGTGTTCCAAATACTGATCATCCCATATATAACAGGCTCTATCTTTTACGACTGGCCAGCATTTTGGATCTTGTCTTATAAGTAGAGTATTGTATTCGTTTTGCTCTAAAATCCTTTCTATTTCTTCTTTGGCGCTTTTACTATTCAAGATCGGTATCTTTATAGTGTTGTAAAAAGCAAAGAATCCACCTTGACCTTTTCTACGCACTCTTTCGCTTATGCCTCTCTCTGTTAGTAAATAGTGCTGTATGATGTTTACTTTTTGATAGTGGACAGGTATGTTAGACATTTTAAATTTTCTATCAATCAAAAATTTGCGTTCATCTTCGATTGGTACAGGTATTCCTAGAAAATTAAAAACTAACTTAACAACTTCGTTTACTTTTCCTTTGAAGGTTTTGTTTTTGTTGTTCACTATTCGTAAATGTGCGTGCCCGGTCCAAGACTCTTTAAGTCTTTTGTCTCGGTATCGAGCTTGTCTAGGTGTTTCATACCTCGCTTCGTTACTCAATGTACTGTAGAAATCTAAGGCACCATCTGCTGCGGTTACCATGTGTATCACTGCTTCGTATCGAGCATCTCGCAGTCCCACTACCGAATGTCCTTTTGATTGGATCATTTGTTCGTATGCTCTTTGTTCACGCCTGTTAACATAAGCCAATCCTTCGATTGCCCCACGGTCGTAGAGTATTACTACCTTTTCTGCACCTGTGTCTTTTGCGTATTGTTCGATCATGTCTTCATAATGCAACATGAAATCTAAAACATACTCTTGGAATTTTATACTTCCAGGTATGAGACGGGAGTTTATAAGGATCGTTGCTGTCTCATGAGCAATAAGCACCTTATACCCAAGACTTGTTAGTTTGCTGTGTAAGACTGAAAGCACAGTAGTCTTGCCTGAGCATGGGCCACCAGTTAGAGCGATTTTGTATATTCTTTGCTTTTTCATATTTAAATGTACTTTTATATACCCATTAAACGCGATTGTGCTCAGTAAGTCAAACCATAGTAAAAGGCGCATAATTTGTGCGCCTTTGTTTAGTTTATGCAAATATTTTGGATCAAGTCGGGTAAGATAATCGAGTTAACACTGGGCCCTTTTTTTTCCAGCAACGCATCCTTACTATAAGTTTTTCCGTGAGGGAATATATACACCAATCCTACTATTTTAGAATTTATTTTTATCGTCCCTCCTGGCATCTTGCTCCATACATCTTTATTGATATTGAAGCTAATGCAGCTTTCTGGATGTTTATCCATACTCCACTTGTTATTTTTTTTGTTGTATACACAAATGTTTTTCAGTAACACAAAAAGAAACTTCTCGCTTTGAGAGTAGTGTTCTATCTCTGCTCTGCAGTGTTTTCCGTGCCTATAGAACTCCACGTATCTATTGGCACCTTCAGTATTGAGTATGTGCGTAAGCTCTCTCCAATTATCAACAGTTTTCATATGTAACTTTTTTTACATTTAATCATAAAAAGAGCGGGGTGTCAAAGGAAAAATAAATAGCCGATAATATCGGCTATGAAAATTTATTTGAAAGATTTTGATCCAATTTTTACTGCCAAGTACGCAGCTCCAGAAGATGCTGTATTTTTCTTGAGCTTTGACCAGTCTATTTCCTCTGCGATATTTTTATTTTCACTTGAGGCTAACTTGAGCTCATTTATCAATACAAGCTTATTTATTGTTTCTTTGTCTAACATATACGTCGTTTTTTGTGAGTATAGGTGAAAAATTCAATGAGTGCAAGGATGGGGGGTTGGTCACAGATATTTTGCTCGCCGTCGCTTGCAAAATTCCGCGACCCAGGCTCACTTGTTTTTCTTGCTAGAAAAATATAATTGCGCCTTTCGCCTCCCCCACGTGAAGTGCGCAGGCACTTCACTCATTTTCACTGAAAAAATAAAAGCGCCTTTTGGGCGCTAATATTTTTACCAGTGGAAATGGGGGGAGTCGAACCCCCGTGCAAGGGAGGTTTCGTATGGAGTCTACGTGCATAGTTTGTTTTATTTGTTTAAAGCAAATATCTATAAAACCAACAAAATAATATTTACTCGATTCTCAATTGTTTCGAAAATTATCTGAGACGCGATATTTTTCTATCCCGATAGATGTTGCCTCGTGTATTTTATCGGAAGTCGAACACAGAGACACTCGCGAGCTTAAGCTCGAGCGAGAGCAAGATCAGCCATACCGAAGTATGGTGATGTTACCTTACCAAATGTTTTTGCATTTGAGTTTTGTGCGCTGTTTTACGAGCGTTTCGCACGAGCTCGGCACGCACCATACAAAACTAATCCTTTGTCGATGCCTTACATTCCCATTATTACTTTTTCAAAGTTCTACCTATTTCACGATCTATATCACGTTTCTTGATTGTCTCACGTTTATCAAATTTCTTCTTACCTCGTGCGACCGCAACAGAGACCTTTATCTTAGGGCCTTTATTATACAATGATATAGGTATTAGTGTCAAACCCTTAGTAGATTCGGTTTTTAATAGGGTTTCGATTTCTTTTTTGTTTAATAGTAGTCGTCGAGTTCGAAGCGAGTCGTAATCTTCTTTGGTGTTATTCGGCTGATAAGGGGATATGTTCATCCCTAGGACATAAGCTTCACCACCTCTTATTATTACACGCGCACCTTCAAGCGTTGCCTTGCCTGTTCGTATTGATTTGACCTCATTCCCAAAAAGCTCGATTCCTGCTTCTATTTTTTCCAGGAATTCGTAGTTGAAGTGAGCTTTTCGATTTTCAGTAAATGTAGGCATAGGCAGATTGTAGCACATTTATTTTCTGCATTTTTATAGCTCATTCATTCTCAAAGCTTTACTTTGAGAATGAATGAGCGAGGAAAGGGGATCGGGGAAAACTCTAGTTTTCTCCGTGGAGGAGAGCAGTGAAACGTTGAGAACCGAGAGGTTCTCAAAAAAAATTCTCTCGTTTAATATTGTATTTAATGATCTACAAAGATTATAGACGAGGGTAATTTTTTGGTGTATAGTGAAGTACGTTTAAATATATGAAATCACCAATAAAAAACTTAAAAAATCTTAATTCTAAAGGAAAAAAACCAGGTGGCGCACCTACGACTTTTGGTAGTCACATAATCACAGCTTTCTTGATATTTATGTTGATCTCAGCTCTGTATACTGTAATCACAGAAAATAAGAAAGAAGTCCAAGAAGTTACTTTGTCTGAGGTTGCTTCTCTAATTGAGACCAGTCAGGTGAAGAGTATTGAAGTTGAAGGGGATGTTTTAAATATCGAGCTCAATGACGGAACTCTCAAGAAATCTAAAAAAGAGATAGAATCTTCTCTATCTGAAACTTTAGCAAACTACGGTGTTGCTAGTGAGAAAATTTCTGCTACTCCAATCAATATAAAAAGTCAGACAGGATTTGGGTATTGGCTTATTACAATTCTTCCGATACTAATTCCGATTGCTTTTATAATCCTATTCTTCTGGTTTATGTCACGTCAGGTAAAAGGCGCGGGGATGCAAGCTTTTTCCTTCGGTCAATCAAAAGCAAAAATAACTGATCCAAATGATAAAAATAATCGTGTAACTTTCAAAGATGTTGCTGGTTCAAAAGAAGCAAAAGAAGAGTTGAAAGAAATAGTAGATTTTCTTCGTAATCCAAAAAAGTTTCTTGATATTGGTGCCCGTATTCCAAAGGGTGTTTTGCTTACAGGTGTACCAGGAACAGGAAAGACACTTCTTGCTCGTGCTGTTGCAGGAGAAGCTGGGGTTCCGTTTTTCCACCTATCAGGTTCAGAGTTTGTAGAGATGTTTGTTGGAGTTGGAGCTAGTCGTGTGCGTGATCTTTTTCAGCTAGCAAAACGCACAGCACCAGCGATTATATTTATAGATGAGATTGATGCAGTAGGACGAGTGCGTGGAACAGGTGTTGGTGGAGGTAACGACGAGCGCGAACAGACTCTAAACCAGATTCTAGTAGAGATGGACGGTTTCGAACCCAATGAAAAAGTTATTGTAATGGCTGCAACAAATCGCTCTGATGTACTGGATCCAGCGTTGCTTCGTCCAGGACGTTTTGATAGAAGAGTAGTCTTGGACTTACCAGATAGATCAGACCGAGAGGAGATTTTGGCTATTCATGCTATTAGAAAACCACTAGCAGAAGATGTGAACCTCAAGGTTATAGCAGAACGTACACCAGGATTTTCTGGTGCTGATCTATATTCTCTAATGAACGAAGGAGCAATACTTGCTGCACGTGAAGATCGCAAGAAAGTTGCTCAGTTTGATTTTATTCGTTCAATCGAAAAAGTTATGATGGGTCCTGAACGCAAGAGTCATTTGTTGTCTCCAATTGAGAAGAAAATTACTGCATATCACGAAGCCGGTCATGCGGTTGTGGCGAGTGTGCTTCCATATGCAGACCCAGTTCACAAAGTTTCTATAGTTGCTCGTGGACGTGCTGGAGGATATACACTGAAGCTTCCTCTAGAAGATCGCAAACTTCAATCACGCAAAGAATTTCTAGATGATATAGCTATGTCACTCGGTGGATACGTTGCGGAGGAAATGATTTTTGGTGATATTACGACTGGTCCTTCGAACGATCTTCAAGTTTCAAGTTCTCTTGCACGTGCGATGGTTACACGATGGGGGATGAGTGATCTTATTGGTCCAGTAGCGCTTGAAAGCGACGGTGGGCGCACAATGTTTGGTCGCGGCGTAGAAGACCGAGAATATTCTGAAACAATGTCTACGAAAATTGATGATGAAGTAAAACGCATAATGAATGAAGCTCTCGAGAAAGCTCGTAAAGTTTTGACTGAAAATCGTAAGTGCCTCGATGCTGTTGCAGACAAGTTGATTGAAGTAGAAACACTTGAGCAACCAGAGTATGAGGAGATAATTAAAGCTCACGGTATTAGTCCAAAAAAGAAATCTGAAGAAATAAAAGCATAATAAAATCCCCCGCAGACGTGGGGGATTTTATTATTGAGCTTTGGTTTGTCCGACTGATTGGAGTTCAGAGGATATTGTATCAAGTAGGTCGTGGTGGAAGTTCATGCATTCTTCTGCAAGTGTCATAAGGAGTTCATGATTCAGAGTTTCCGCTACACCTTTTACAAGCCCCCAGTGCACGAAAGCTGCTCCTTCAAAGAACCCTGACCACTCGAGTATTTCTGTTGGATTCTCCCACTCTCCGCCGATATAAAGTTCACGCATCTCTCGAAGCTTTGCACCGGTCTTTTCAAATTTTGCATTTACGATTTCAGATACACCAAGTTCGCCGGCAAGTTTTTTAAGCTCATCTGCATGAATACGATTTTTATCTAATATATCTGTTAGTTCGTTTTCTCCTAGAACAGGGGATAGGACAGATCGTCCTTTTTCTAGTGTCTCATCTCCAACCAATGCGAATGCCAATACCTCTCCCAATTTTTTAGCTGCGAATTCGTTCATATGTTTTATTGATTAAGTTATAAGGGTATTTTTATTTTAGCATACGAGTCTATTTGTCGTCACAGATATTTTACTCGCCGTCGCTCGTAAAATTCCGCGACCCCGGCTCGTGGTTTTGCGTGCTCGCAAAACATCACTGCGCCTTGGGCTAGTATCGAAAATAGGAAGCAGTTCCTATTTTCTATCTAGTCCACCCTCTTGGATTCGAACCAAGGACCCCAGAGGTATAAGCTCTGTGCTCTAACCAACTGAGCTAAGGGTGGATATATTTGGCTAGACTTTGATATTAGCTTATTTAGAGATTTTTTTCAAAGTTTTTGGTGTACTTGCCAACCTAGACAAATGAGTGTAGAGTGATAAAAAAATCGCACAATGAAAAGCGTTAAAAAAAGATTCAATGATCTTGCTAGTAGAAATCTAGACAAGGTACAGGCATATCATAAATATACACAAGACGACCAGAGAACCTGGAAGTTGTTGTGGGACAATCAGACCAGACAACTGGAACATATTGCTCACAAAGCCTTCTTTAAAGGTTTAAAAAAACTTGGGATTACAGGAGAAAAGATTCCTGTATTTTCAGAAATTAATCGTCGACTCGAGAAACTCACAGGATGGAGAATATATGTCTGTGATGGAACTCTTGATGATGATATTTTGTACTACGGGCTCATGAACAAGATGTTCCCGGTGACGAACTTTTTTCGTCTATTGAAGGATTGGCAGTATACTCCTGCCCCCGACATGTTTCATGAGATATTCGGGCATTTGCCGATGCTTACTTTAAAAAAGTATGGCGAATGTATTCAGATGTTTGGAATAGTGGCGAAAAGATATAATTTCTCACCAGAAGTTATGAAAATCCTCCCACCAGCATTTTGGTTTTTAGTGGAGTTCATACTTGTTCGTGGTCATGGGGATCGTCGTATTGCTGGCCCAGGAATACTTTCGTCTGTAGGAGAAACTTTATATGCAGCCGCAAGCTCAAAGCCGACAATTCACTCTTGTGGAGATAGTCCCGAGGCGATGAAGAATTTTATTCGTCAGGCAATGTATACGAAGTATGATATTACTAAGCTTCAAATTGAATATTTTCAAGTAGAAAGTTTTGACTTGTACTATGAGATGATTATGAAGTATCTGCCTAAGGTTGTTGCCGAAGAATTGAAAATCGCAGCTTAAATAAAAAAATCCCCCAATTTTGGGGGATTTATTTTTTACTCAAAATGCATATCGTTGTATCTTTCGCGTATAGCTTCGACGAGTATAGGGTAGTCGCCAAGCGCGCAATCTTTCTCTATAAGCGTGCGGGCTTCATTGCGCGCAGCTTCTACCATCTTTATATTGCGTATTGCTTCCATACCAAGATCAGTTATACCCCATTGTTTTCCTCCTCCGAGTTCTCCAGCTCCGCGAAGTGCCAAGTCTAATTCTGCTAGCTCAAAACCACTTTTTGCTGACACAAGTGCCTTCAATCTGTCTGCGGTTTTTTGTGATTTTGCATCAGCAAATAAGTAGCAATATGCTTGATGATTTGATCTGATTACACGTCCACGCAACTGGTGAAGTTGTGCTAGTCCGAAACGTTCCGCGCCTTCTATTACGATTATGGTTGCGTTTGGTACGTTTACTCCGACTTCGACAACTGATGTCGCACAGAGAATATTGATTTCATGATTATAGAAAGATTCCATCACTTCTTCTTTTTTCTGTTTGGTCATTTTAGAATGCAGTACTCCAATTTCGTATTCTGGAAAGACTTCTTTTTTCAATCTTTTGGCTTCTTCTGTAACAGACTTTGCTATGATAGCCATTTCTTTTTCTGGGTCGGGCTCGTTGATACGTGGACAGATTATGTATACCTGTCTACCGTTTTTTAATTCTTCACGAATTTTTTCATATGAACCTTCTCTTTTGTTTGAAGGAATTATTTCAGTATGAATTGGTTTTCTGCCAAGCGGCATTTGATCAAGTACAGTTAGGTCTAAGTCTCCATATATTGTTAGGGCCAGTGTGCGCGGGATAGGCGTTGCAGTCATAGAGAGTAGGTGAGGGGCGATTACTTTACCATTCGACTCTTTGTGAGCAAGCTTACTTCTCTGTATTGTTCCAAATCTATGCTGCTCATCGATTATAACTAGAGCTAAATGTTTAAATTTTACAGATTTTTGAATTAGTGCATGTGTTCCTATAAGTATTGGGATTTCTCCATTTTCTACCCATTTCAAAAGTTGTGTTCGAGATATATTTGTCCAGTTGCCAACATTGGAGGCTACTTTGGATGGGAATTTCCTACAGCCACTTCCTGTGATCAGTCCTATGTTTATTCCAGTGTGTTCAAAAAAAGAAATAAAGTTTTCAAAAAGTTGTGTAGCAAGTATTTCAGTCGGAGCCATATATGCGACTTGTAGTGATCCAAAAGTTTGTTTTGCGGGACGATTTGTAATGATGCCGTATGCGGCACTTGCTGCTACTGCGGTTTTACCACTTCCAACATCACCCTCGAGCAGTCTAGACATGGGGTGTGTTTTTACTAAATCAGCTCGGATTCCTTCAATTGCATTTTTTTGCCCATCTGTAATTGGGAATGGGAATCTGTCTGTGAATTCTTTTAGGTCTTCTTTTTCAATTTTTATTTCGTATGAATATGAGCTCTTGAATATATGGCGTTCCTGTTGCTTCTTCAGTTGAATCAAGAAAACTTCTTCAAATGCAAAACGCTTACGCGCTGCTTCTGCGTCATTTTCATTGCGAGGTGTGTGAATCCAAATCAGTGCTGTTCCGAGTTTTGGTAAGTTGTATTTTTTTAATATATATTCTGGTATTGGGTCTGTAATAGAATTTTGGATTCCCGATTTAAATATTCTATCTATTGCGTGATATATAAACTTTGAAGTAACACCTCGGCTCTCTGGATATATAGGATATCGGATACCTGAGTTTTCTACTCCTTCTTTTACAAAAAGGGTATCGTGGATATCAATTGGTAGAGTAGGTGTTTTTTCAATTTCAGGATTGGTTATAGATAAGCCATTTTTGGTTTGGCTTATTTTACCTGTCACTTTTACACTATCACCAACTGTAAACATCTTCGCGAGATATGCCTGATTGAACCAGACTATGCTGATTGTTCCTGTCTGGTCCTCGACAGTTGCTTCGCCCATTGGGACTTTTGTGCGAAAAGATTTCTTTGTTTTTGCGCGCGTGATTGTGCCGTGAATAGTCGCGATTTCTCCTGGGTTTAAATCACGAATAAAGTGCAGTTCTGATATATCACTATAACGAGTGGGGAAGTGATATAAGAGGTCATGTATGGTGTTTATACCAAGGCGCAAGAGCGCCTTCTCTTCTGTTGTTTGTATCTTGAAATGTTTTTTTAGTGGGTCAGAGGTTTGCATCTAAGCATTGTAACTTTTTAAGGGAATAATAAAAAATCCCTCTCATTTATAGAAAGGGATTCTTAAATTTATTTTATTTATCTCCCAAGACTACAACTGTTCCGCGCATACTAGGATTTGAGTGATTGTGGTATTCATAGGTCCCACTCTCAGTGAATGTAAAAGAGTATGATTCTCCATTTTGGTAGTTTCTCCCTGCGTCAAAGTCTGAGAACTCTGTGTGCTGTGGGTGTGGATTTGATGCGACCCACATATTGAGAGAGGAGTCATTTGAGAATCTTACTGTATCTCCCATTTCTATATTTATTATATTTGGACTAAAACCAGAAGAAGTATACATTACTAAAATTTCTTCTCTTTGAGATTCTTTTGTTTCAGAAACTTTTTCGGTGTCTATATTTGGATTCTCTGTTTTTTCGACTAAAATTTCTTGTTCAGTTTCTAGTTGTGTTTCAGTATTTTTTTCTTCTCCGAATATAATAAACCCTCCGATTGCTATAAGTGCGATAAGTCCCAATATTGCTGATGTTTTACTCATTTGTTTTTTAGTTAATTTTATTAAATATAAATCAGACATTATAAAAACAGGCCTGAGCCTGTTTTTATAATCCTAATATAGATTTTATTTTATCAGACAATTCGTCTAGCGTGAAGTTTGATTTGATCATGAAATCTGTTGCACCAAGTTCACGAGCACGTGCTATGTCTTTGTCTTCTGATAGATTTGAGAAAACTATTACAGGTGTTTTTGCGAGAGCAGCATTTGAGCGTATTTTTTCTAGAACTGTGAATCCGTCCATAGTAGGAAGTACTAAGTCTAGGAGTACAAAATCAGGATTTTCACTATCTGCAATCTTCACTGCATCTTCACCTGTTGAGGCAGTAAGTACTTGAAATCCATCTTTTGATAATTTTCCTGCTGCAAGTCCTTGTAGGAATGAATCGTCTTCAATTATAAGAATTTTCTTTGGCATATAATGTATTGTACTCGTGACACCTTATCTGTGCAAGGGTAGTGAAAATGTAAAAGTAGTGCCTTCACTTTCGGTAGATTTGAAGTTTATTTTACCACCATGTTTTTCTATTATGTGCTTAGTTGTATATAAACCCAATCCTGATCCAATAGAGTCTTTGGCTTTGGCATTTGTAGCTCTATAAAATTTACCAAATATTTGTTCTTGCTCACTTACAGGTATTCCTATGCCAGTGTCTTTTACTGAAATTTCCACTTCGTTTTCATTTGCATGAATAGATATGAGCACCTTGTCTCCTGTATTGCTGTATTTAATTGCATTTTCGATTAGATTTTGAATAACAACTCTAACCTTTTCTTTGTCGCAAGTTATCTGTTTGATTGGATTTTCTGGTTTTAAGAAAATTGTCTCAATACCTTTTTTGAAAGCTTCACTAGAGAAGTCAAAAAGAGTTTCATCTATTAGTTTGACCATATCCACTTCTTCAAAATTGTAAGTCAGAGATGTTGTGTCTGCATGATTGAGTGAAAGCATTTCGTTTACAAGCGATAACATGCGTTCGTTTGAATCACTTGCACGTTTCATAAAATCTGTTTGCTCAGGAGTTAGTTCGCCAAAATCTTTGTCTAGAAACATGCGGAGTATCCACTTCACAGCGGAAAGGGTAGTTCGGAGCTGGTGCGCAGATATAGAAATCCAATTACTTTTTAGTGCATTTTGTTGCTTGAGTTCTTCGTTCTCTTTTTTAAGTTGTTCAATTTCTTCTGTTTCAGTCATGAGAGCATTATACCTTGCGAGGGTATGTAGTACAAAATTTGCGGTGTTTGTTGGACAAAGTTCGAAACTATTTCGAGCAAAATCCAAACGATTAAAACTAATATAATGGACTCGGCAGGGCGAAACAATTTGTCTGGGGGAATGGATTCGCCCTGCCTCGGCTGATTTCCCGCCCGCAGGAGGGGTCTGGGGAGGAATGCGGGCGGGTTTCGGACTGGGGGTTTTCAGAAATTTCGCCATCGGATTTCGTACCAATAAAGTTGGCACACCGCCTATGTTTTTATTCTATCAATATTTTCTACCGATAGCCAAGCCGACATCATTCCAAATCCTGCCTTGTTAATTTCAAACGGCTCAATTTCTTTCGGATTTTTCAAAAATATCAAAAGACAATAATTTTTATTTTTGAATAACTCAAAAAATTCCTTAATTTTATCTTTTTCGATTCCGTCATCATTTCCGTATTCATCTAAAATCTGACTAACTTTTTCGGGTGTTAAATCGGAAAAGGAAACCACTTTTTCTACTTCGGTCTTGATTGAAACAGGTTCACCAGAATCTTTGAAATAAACAGTATCGCCTTTTCCGATTTTTCCCCAAGGAGAGTGTTTTGATTTATACCACCGAGATTCAATTTTCTTTTGTCCCGAAAGAATTTTTTGAGTTAATCCCCATGATTTTTTCATTATTGCCACATGGTCCATATTTATTTTTTCTTTAGTTCATAATACTTGCTAATTTTCTAATAACCTTTTGTTTTCAGCCAATCAATAATTATGTTAGAAAATTTTTCTGGATTAAACAAACACCAATCATGATTACCGTCTACGAATTTTAATTCAGAATTTTCTATATTCCGATGAAAATTTTCTGCAAGATTTTTAGGAAATATTTCATCTTGTTCGCCCCACAAAATTAAGGTTTTTGCACTAACATTATGGAAATCAGGGAAGTCGGTCAATAAAAACTTTTTTACCACACTTATCGTAAATTTCCGTTCAGAAAATCTTTTGGAAACATTTTCAAAAAAGTCTCTAACAATTAGCAAAAAAGTCCCAAGATTTCTATATTTGAAAATGTCGCGGATTGTTTTTTCAATAAAATAAATATACAAAAACTTAAATTTTGAAATATTTTGTGAAAGTCCGACAGAATCAGTCAGAACCATTAACTGAATATTTTTATTGCTCGCTGATAACTGTAGAGCTACAACACCACCGAAAGAATGGCCAACAATTGCAATTTTCCCAAAGTTAAGGAAAGTTATAAATTTTTTCAAAATTTTGGAATAATCTGAAATATTGCTTGAGCATGTGGATTTTCCAAAACAAGGTAAGTCGGGAGCAATAACTAAATATTCTTTTGACAAAAAATCCAAAACTTTTTTATAAGTTAAGGCATTTACTCCACCACCATGCAAAAACAAAATCGCATTTCCCGAACCAACTTGAAAATATCTCAATTTATCATGCCCGTCTTCAAAATATTTTTCCGTATATTGCATGGTCATTTCATTAGATCATCAATTGAAACGCCCAACCCTTTGGCGATTTTTGCCATAGTTTCAATTGTCGGATTCGGTGTTGCGCCAGATTCAACTTTGATAATCACATTATAAGCAATATCAGCCAACTTCGAGAGTTTATCCTGCGAAATACCGAGTTTCTCTCTGTATTTTTTTATATTTTTTGCAATTGTTGGTAATTCTTTTGACTTCATAGTATAATTATACTAGTATAGATAGTGAGATAAGTTTTACTATTATAACTTTACCAAATAAAATGAATTTAATCAAACAAAATTTTTGGCGGTGCATTTCGCAAAGCGAAATACGAAATCCGATGGCGAAATTTCTGAAAATCCCCAGTCCGAAACCCGCCCGCATTCCTCCCCAGACCCCTCCTGCGGGCGGGAAATCAGCCGAGGCAGGGCGAATCCATTCCCCCAGACAAATTGTTTCGCCCTGCCGAGTCCATTATATTAGTTTTAATCGTTTGGATTTTGCTCGAAATAGTTTCGAACTTTGTCCAACAAACACCGCCAAAATTGAAAATCGGAATCGGAAGCCGAAATGGGGTCGGCACGAAGTGCCGACACAAATGTATTCCCCCCAAAAAATCCTGAATCTGAAAGGGTTCGCCACGCTCCGCGTGGCTCCTCGTTTGCCAATACAATTATGAATAATCAAACCAAAAAGTTTTTCATTTATACTCGCAAGTCTACGGACGACAAAGACAGACAAGTCCGCAGTATTTCTGACCAATTAGCGGAATTGAAAAGTTTAGCGTTGAAAGAACAAATTGATGTTGTTGATGTCTTTGTCGAAAAGCAGACCGCCAAAATACCAGGTCGCCCTGTGTTTAATGAAATGTTGGAAAGAATGGAAAAGGGTGAAGCGACTGGTATTTTGGCGTGGCATCCCGATAGACTTGCGAGAAACTCGGTAGACGGAGGAAAAATCATCTACCTCGTTGATACTGGAATAATTAGTGAAATGAAATTTCCAACTTTTTGGTTTGATCCGACACCGCAAGGCAAATTCATGCTTTCAATCGCTTTTTCGCAATCCAAGTATTATGTAGATAATTTGTCGGAAAATATAAAGCGAGGTCATCGCAACAAAGTGAAAGACGGAATATGGCCTCAAATGGCTCCGCTTGGATATGTGAACAAAAATAGAAAAATTATTCCCGATGAGAATATCGCACCTTTAATCAAGAAAACATTTGAGGCATATTCGTCTGGGTCTTTCACTTTGCGCCAACTCCGCGATAAGTTTAACGAACTTGGATTGAAGCGAAAAAGCGGAAAGGAACTTGCGGTGTCGAATTATCAAAAACTTTTGAAAAATCCAATTTACACAGGACTAATGTTGTATAACGGCGAGATACACGAAGGTAAACACGAACCGATTATCACAAAGAAACTTTTTGATTCCGTTCAGGAAGTGATGATGAGAAAAAGCAAACCTCATTCCAAAGGACTAAAACCATTTTTGTACAGAGGATTTTTCCGTTGCGGAGAATGTGGCTGTTTCATTACCACTGAAACACAGAAAGGTTATAACTATTTGCGATGTACGAAACGGAAAAATCCTTGCTCACAAAAATATACCCGTGAGGAAATCATCACTTCCGAAATTCAAAAGGAAATCAAAAAAGTTTCTTTGCCAGACGATTGGGCTAAATGGATGTTAGCGGAAAATGAAAAAGACAAATTGGTGGAAGCCCAATCGTCTACGCTTTTTGCCGACAAAACAAAAGCCGATATTTCTCTTTTGGATTCCAAAATTGAGAAGCTGATGAACGCTTACTTAGAGAACGCTTTATCACTTGAGGAATATCGAGAAATGAAAAACAAGCTAGTGAACGAAAAACAGCTTCTCAAAGAGAAATTATCGGCTTTTGAGCAAAAAGCGAATAATCGGTTCGAACTTACCGAAAAGTTTTTGAAATACAATATGGAATTGGCAAACGAGGGAATAAATGAAGAGAAACTTCATTTATTCAAAAAAGTCGGTTCGAACTTTATTATTGAAGCTCGAACCGTACTTTTTGAGCCACGCGGAGCGTGGCGAACCCTTTCAGATTCAGGATTTTTTGGGGGGAATACATTTGTGTCGGCACTTCGTGCCGACCCCATTTCGGCTTCCGATTCCGATTTTCAATTTTGGCGGAGGATGTGAGATTCGAACTCACGGAGCTGTTTAAGGCTCGGCAGTTTAGTAAACTGCTGGTTTCAACCACTCACCCAATCCTCCATATTTCAAATACAGAAACAGCGGAGACGGTGAGATTCGAACTCACGGGGGTTTTTACACCCCGCCTCCTTAGCAAGGAGGTACCTTAAACCACTCAGACACGTCTCCATATCGAGATGAGAATACCACAACACGGCCATTTTTTCTAGTTTTTTAGTGCGCCACCACTAGTGCGATTATGTTTCTCGCACCAGCTTCGCGTAAGACTCGGCGAGCTTCTTTTAGAGTTGCACCAGTTGTATATACATCGTCGATCAAGATTATATTTTTTCCTCTCATATCTACTCCAGACTTTATTTTGTATGCACCTTGTAGATTTCTCAATCTTTCCAATCGGTTCCTGACTTTTGCTTGAGCTTTTGTGTCGCGGATTTTTTCTAATATATCTCCACCATATAGAAACTCTTTATCCGTGAGATTTTCTATAAAAGCTCTCGCCAGGAGTGCTGATTGATTATATCCACGTATGCGTTTTCGGTTTCTTGTGATTGGTATCGGTATAATCAGAGTTTCTTTGTTTGCATTGAAAATATTCTTTTCACTCAATATGTCTATGTTGTGTTCATACAAAGATTGGCCTAATATTTTTGCAATAGGGAATCTGCCATGGTATTTGAGTAGCCACAATGCATGCTTTACCGTACTGTCTTTATATGAAAAGCATGCATGCACAAAAGAATCTGGGATTTGGTTCGGTTCGGGGATTTTTCCTAGACATTTATCACATAGTACACTCCCTGTATTTTTGCACTTTATACACTTGGTTGGGAAAATGTACTCGAGTATTGATGAGATTATATTCATAAATAAAATATGTATATATGATATAATACAATTACTGAATTTTATATATGGCAAACACATTTTCAAAAATACTAAACGACGGATTGGCGATTTTTAAGAAGACTTCCAATGAGAGTGTTGTTGGAATAGATATTGGATCTTCAGCCATAAAGGTTGTTCAATTAAAGAAGAAGGGCGCAAAAGCAGTACTAGAGACTTACGGTGCTCTTTCACTTGGCCCGTATTTGGAGGGAGGGGTTGTTGGTCAGACTACAAATCTACCTATAGAAAAAATTGCCCAAGGATTAACTGATGTTATGCGCGAAGCTGGTATTACAACAAAACAAGGTGCGGTATCCATACCTGCATCTGCCAGTTTAGTTTTTCTAATTGAATTACCTGCAGTTATAGATGAGAGTCAGTTAGCATCGATTATTCCGACTGAGGCTAGAAAATATATTCCAGTTCCAATATCCGAAGTATCACTTGATTGGTGGCCTATTCCTAAAAAAGATTCTGCTTTAGATGGTGCTGTTGGTCCAGACGGTAAACCTCTAAAAGAAGCAGCGAAGACTGAAGTTTTAGTTGCTGCAATTCACAATGACACTATACAAAAATACAGAGACATAATCGCAAAGACAAGTCTGTCAGTAGATTTTTTTGAAATAGAACTTTTTTCAAGCATACGAAGTAGTTTTGGTAGGGAGCTTTCTACTGTTTTAATAATCGATATGGGTGCTCTTAAAACTAAGTTATCTATTATAGAGTACGGTATCGTCAGAAAGTTCCATAGTATTGATCGAGGCTCTCAGGATATAACCAACGCACTGTCAAAATCTTTAGGTGTAACTTTTTTGCAAGCAGAGCAGATGAAGAGAGATTTTGGAATGCTTGGTAATCAAAAAGATCCAAGTATGCCAGAAATTATTTCATTGTCTGTAGACTATATATTGAGTGAGACAAACAGTGCAATTCTAAATTACGAAAGACAGTACGGAAAAACTATTAGTAAAGTTATTTTGACAGGTGGGGGAGTTCTATTGAAAGGTTTTAAAGAAAGAGCAACAGAACAGTTGAGATCAGAAGTTGTGATGGCTAGACCATTCGACAAAGTAGAGGCACCTGCTTTCTTGGACAATGTTCTTGAAACCGCTGGTCCGGAGTTTGCTGTCGCAGCAGGACTTGCTTTGCGACGATTGCAGGAATCTTCATAGTTTTACACATTATTTTCTATACATAGTAGCTAGTTCGTATTACAATATAACAATGTTAGAAGCTTGTGCTTCGTTTATGTAAATGGATAAAGACTTTCAAACATCTTTTATACCTAAAAAATCTCTTGCAGAAGAGCGTGTTACTACGCGTCGACCTGCAAGCCTACTTGTGTTTTTTGCAACATTAGTTTTCTTTGCATCTTTAGCTTCTGCAGCAGGCGTGTATTTTTATAGAGCGTCATTGGTAAAACAAGTAGAAGCTATGTCTAGTCAGCTTGATAAAGCTAGAGCACGTTTTGAACCATCGCTTATCACTGATCTTGAAGACTTAGATCGTAGACTATCTGCATCAGAGAGTGTCATATCAAATCATACAGTTATAAGTCCTATATTTGAGACACTTGAAACTTTGACTCTAAAAACAATTCGCTATACAAGCATGGATTATGAGATTGATAAAGAAAATGGAGGAGCTGTAAATATAAAACTCCGAGGCCAGTCTTCAAGTGGCTATACTCCTATAGCGTTACAGTCTGATATGTTCTTGCAAAACAAATACATAATAGATCCAATATTTTCAAATCTTTTAGTTGATGCAAGCGGAAAGGTGAACTTTGATTTAGAGTTTACAGTCGATCCTACATATTTGTCATACACAGAATTTGTAAATAGATCTGCAGTTTCAGACACTTCAGATATAGTTCCGGTTAGCACACAGACAACAGATACATCTGCAACAGAAGACACTACCAATAGTACCCAACTAAACCCATAAATTTATGATGAGATTTATTTTTCCAATTATTTTGTTTGTAGCCTCAATAGGATTGTTTTTGGGTGTAACAAATCCTATCTATAAAGCCACAAAAGAACTCAAAGCAGAAACAGCAACCTATGCTGAAGCTTTGGCTAATTCAAAACAATTGGAAGAGAGACGTGATGAGCTTGTGGCTAAATACAATGAATTTGCTCCAAGTGATGTTGAGAGATTGCGAAAGCTCTTGCCAGACAACGTAGACAATATACGTTTGATTTTAGAGATTGATTATATAGCTTCTAGATATGGTATGTCAGTTACAAACGTAGCTTTTGACGTAGACAACAAAGAAGCTTCAGATACAGAAAATTCAATAGCTGAAGGGGGAAGTAGTTTGAGTATGACAAATCGAGATATTGGAACATTTGATTTGAGTTTTTCTACACAAGCTTCTTATGATAATTTTCAAAAGTTTTTGATTGATTTGGAAAATAGTTTGCGTATTGTAGATATACAGGAAATTACTTTCGATTCAACAGCTTCAGAAGGCAGAGATTTTTATAAGTACAACATTAAGATTAAAACATATTGGTTAAAGAATTAGATTTATGAGCAAGATTATTAAACGTCTAATAACAGTAGCAGTATTGGTTGCCTTAATTGCAATCGGGTATTCTTTGGTTTCGAACAAGAAGCAAGACAGTCAGTCTCTATCAACTGTAGGAGCTTCTGCAGACAGTACAAATGAAACCGGAGATGAATTCTTGGCGACTCTTCTGAATCTTCAAGTATTAAAACTAGATGGTGATATCTTCAATGCAAATACATTTACAGGTTTACAAGATTTCTCAATAACTCTTGTTCAGCTTGGTAACCAGGGTCGTCCAAATCCTTTTGCTCCTATAGGATCAGACCTTTCTCCTACGAGTGTAATATCAAGTCCTAGTGTCATAACAAATACGCCTACTTCTATAACAACTACAAGCTCAGTACTTCAGGGTGCTTTGCTAGCTGGAACAGTCGCAACTGAAAGATGGTTTGAGTGGGGTCTCACAGAATCTCTGGGTGCAAGTACAACAAAATTACTAGGCAGTACTAGTCCTTATACTGCTACGGTTTCTGGTCTAACAGCAAACACAACTTACTTCTATAAGGCTGCAGCTAAAATAAACGGACAGACTGTTTACGGATCGGTTGTATCTTGGAAAACGCTCAGCACAAGTAATTAGTTGTTTGTTCAAATTTTTATATGACTTTTTTAGAACATCTTGCTGGTCAAGGTATTATTACAGACAATCAAATAAGTGAAGTAATCAGACTCGCCGAAGAGAAACATGGCGGGAATATTGACGATATGCTCGTAGAGCTTGGTTTAGATGATAAAAAACTTTTGGAACTTAAAGGTAGTTTTTTCAATGTTCCAACAAAAGATGTTGATCTAAGACAAATAACTTCTGACACATTGAAATATATTCCTGAAGATTCAGCGAAGCATTATATGTTTGTTCCTCTAGGTATAAAAGATGGAGTGCTCGAGGTTGGTATAGTGAACCCTGACAATATAGGAGCAATAGATGCTATACAATTTATAACTTCAAAGATGAATATTCCTTATAAGATATTTTTGATATCAAGTAAGGCATTTGAAGGTATTTTAAAAAATTATGAGGGCCTAACAGGAGAAGTTGATCAAGCAATATCTGAAATTGATAAAGAAATAGAGTCTGTAAATACTAGCGATATTGTAATAGAAGATAGAAATATCCAGGCTAAATTAAAACCAGGCGAAGAAGAGCGTATTGTTGAAGACGCGCCTATAATCAAAGTTGTTGCAGTTATATTGCGTCACGCAACAGAAGGAAACGCTTCTGATATTCACATAGAAAACACAGGTGACAAAGTAAAGGTACGTTTTCGTGTGGACGGAGTCTTGCATACTAGTCTTGTACTACCTTTAAATGTTTACGCAGGAATAGTTGCTCGTATAAAGATAATGGCAAAACTACGATTGGATGAAAAACGTAAACCTCAAGACGGAAGTTTTGCTACAAAGATAGCTGGTAGAAAAGTAGAGTTTCGTGTGTCTACATTCCCAGCCTATTATGGTGAAAAAGTTGTGATGAGAATTCTCGATTCTTCACGTGGAGTGAAGAAGCTTTCAGAATTGGGCCTATCTGAACATAACTACAAACTTATAAAAGAAGCATTGGCAAAGCCATACGGTCTTATACTGATGACAGGTCCAACTGGTTCCGGTAAATCTACTACTGTGTATTCGATGTTGAATGAGCTCGACAAAGAAAAGTCCAATGTCGTGTCTCTAGAAGATCCGGTTGAATATCAAATCCCAGACGTAAACCAGTCTCAGGTTATGCCAGAGATAGGGTACTCTTTTGCTTCAGGTCTTCGTTCAATATTGCGTCAAGATCCGAACATAATAATGGTGGGAGAAATACGCGACAAAGAAACAGCTCAGCTTGCAATTCAGGCGGCTCTAACAGGTCACTTGGTATTGTCTACTTTACACACGAACTCTGCTGTTGGTGTAGTTCCGCGTTTGGTGGACATGGGAGTTGATCCTTATCTAATTGCGCCAACACTTATACTCTCTATAGCTCAACGTCTTGCTCGTGTTGTGTGCGAGGATTCACGCAAAGAAGTTCCTATGGATGAAACCATGAAAGAGCTTTTGGACAATCAATTTAAAGATTTACCAGAGAAATACAGAGGTCAGTTGCCTGCACGGGACAAAATGTATGAAGTTGTGCCTTCAGCTGAATGTCCAAATGGAACTCGCGGACGTATGGCAGTATTTGAAATGTTCGCCGTTAGTAAAGAGATGCAACATGTTATTTTAACTAGTCCGGTAGAGGCGGAAATATATAAAGTGGCTAGAGCAGACGGTATGCTTACCATGAAAGAGGATGCGATTATTAAAAGTCTAAAAGGGGAGTTGCCGTTTCAAGAAATCTACAATGATTTGTAAATTGGTAAAAAACGGAGTGTTTATAGTATAATTAGAAGCAATTATGGAAGAATCCAAAAAATACAAAATATTAATTATTGACGACGACAATTTTTTGCTAGACATGTACGCTATGAAATTTTCTCAGGAGCCAAAATTTTCTGTAGATACAGCTCTCGGTTCTACTTTGGCTTATGAGAAATTAAAAGCAGGGGCTTCTCCAGATGTTATGTTGATGGACATTGTTATGCCGGGAATGGATGGATTTGAACTTCTCGAAAAGTTGCGCGATGAAAAAATAGCAGAAGGTACTATGAAAATTATACTTTCAAACCGTGGTCAACAATCTGACATAGAACGTGGTGCGACTCTAGGAGTGGCTGGTTATATCGTAAAAGCTTCTAGTACACCAGGCGAGGTTATTACTAAAGTAACTGAAATTGTTACCAAACAATTACCAAGATAATTATGGATTACGCAAAAGAACTAGAAGATTTATTGGTTACTCTTATTCGTGAAGGCGGATCAGATCTTCATATTGCTGGAATGCGCTATCCTGCAATCCGCGTTTCAGGACAATTAAACTTTTTAGTTAAGCATAATATTTATACAAAAGAAGATTCTTTGGGAATACTTCGAGAACTGTTGGACGATGTTAAATATAAAAAGTTTTTAGAAGACCAAGAGATTGATTTTTCATACGATTTTAAAGGTGAGGCTAGGCTTCGTGGTAACGCCTTCTTTACAAAAGGTATAGCGGGTATTGCTCTCCGACTTATACCACAAGTTAAGACTCTAGCTGAGCTCAGACTTCCTCCAATTATTGAAACTTTTTGTAGAAAAAAACAAGGATTTTTTCTTGTCGTAGGACCAGTTGGTCAAGGTAAGTCCACAACTCTTGCCTCTATGATAAGTCTTATAAACAACGAACGTGCAGAACACATAGTAACTATCGAAGACCCAATAGAATACATGTATACACCGAAGCACTCTATTATAGATCAGCGTGAAGTTGGTATAGATACAAAAGATTTCAATTCAGCCCTGAAGTCTGTGTTTCGTGAAGATGTAAACGTAATACTGATTGGTGAGATGCGCAATGCTGAGACTATTTCTACTGCTGTTACAGCTGCTGAAACAGGTCACTTGGTTTTCTCTACTCTTCATACAAACAACGCTTCTCAGACTATTGACCGTATCATCGATGCGTTTCCACCTGGCCAACAAGATCAGATTCGTATACAACTTGCTTCAAGTTTGATCGGAATATTTTCTCAGCGTCTTATACCTTGTATAACTGGGGGACTTGTTCCAGCATATGAGCTTCTCGTAAACAACAACGCTGTACAAAACCTTATCCGAGAAAAACGTACACACGAGATAGATGTAGTAATAGAAACTGGATATGAGCACGGTATGATAGATATGAACCGCTCCCTTGTAGAACTTGTACGTGCAGGACAAATTACAATGGACAATGCTTACTTATATTCACTTAACCCAAAAGCTCTAGAGCGATTGCTATAATTTTAAAATATGACCTTCAAATATAAAGTTGTTTCAAATACAGGTGAACAAAAAGAGGGCTCAATCGATGCTCAAACAAAAGATTTGGCGATCGCCGCACTTCAGCGTCGTGGTTTTATAGTTGTTTCTATAAAAGGGGAAGAGGACAAAAACCTACTTCAAATGTCAGTCTTTGAACATGTGCCAGCAAAAGACATAGTCATACTTTCTCGTCAGATAGCAACACTTTTCGAAGCACAAGTTTCTGCACTAAAAGCATTTTCACTTCTTGCTTCAAACGTAGAGAACCCGCTACTTTCTAGAAATTTGAATCAAGTAGTAGATGACTTGCAGGCCGGATATTCTATTTCAGGAGCATTGGCAAAACATCCAGATGTGTTTTCAGCTTTTTATGTAAACATGGTAAAAGCTGGAGAAGAGTCTGGAAAATTGAACGACACTTTCAATTTCCTAGCAGACTATCTAGACCGAAACTATGCTCTCACATCGAAAACTCGCAACGCACTCATATATCCAGCGTTCGTTATTTTTACTTTCTTTGTGGTAATGGGGTTGATGTTTACAATAGTTATACCTAAACTCTCTTCTATTATCACAGAAAGTGGTCAGGATATACCTCTGTATACAAAGGTGGTAATCGGTGCGAGTGACTTCTTTGTAAATTATGGATTTTTCATACTAATATTCTTTGTTATTGCTGGAGTATATATCTGGTATCTTTCACGAACTAACTCTGGTAAACAATATCTCGATGGTTTGAAGATATCTTTTCCTGTTATAGGCAAGCTCTTCAAGAAACTTTATCTTGCACGTATTGCTGACAACTTGGATACGATGCTTTCTTCTGGTATATCAATCGTGCGTTCTATAGAAATCACAGGAGACGTTGTTGGAAACCGTGTCTATTCTGAGATTTTAAAAAAAGCTGAAGAAGATGTAAAAGGTGGTTCATCTCTCTCTGATGCATTTGCAAAACACGAACCTATTCCACCGATTTTGGTGCAGATGGTAAAAGTGGGTGAGGAGACTGGGTCTCTAGGAAGTATCTTGAAAACTTTGGCTAAGTTCTACAAACGTGAAGTGGACGATGCAGTTGATACGCTCGTATCACTTATCGAGCCTATTATGATCGTCGCACTTGGTTTGGGTGTTGGTGTGCTCCTAGCATCAGTTCTCGTCCCGATCTACAACATCGCAGGAGGGATATCGTAGAATAAATATAATTAAAACCCCGCATATTGCGGGGTTTTTTTTATTGAATTATGAATTTTTCTGAATGAATAATATGCCCGTTTTGTATGATTTCTGCTTCATATAATCCTGACGGGAATAATGAAATGTTTAACTCGACAATATTATTTTCATCTGTATTCATATTAGACACAGGCTGACCTAAATTATTTACAATAACAATATTAGTATTTGTATTTTTGAAAACACTTAAGTCAATATATATTTTATTGCTAGATGGATTGGGGTAGAGGATGGTATTTTCTACATCAATACCTTCTTTGCATACAATGGATACAGCAATACTGTTTGAATTTTTAAAACAACCAGTTGCTGTTTTTATTACTCTGCATTTGTAGTTTCCGGCTGATGTTGCTGTGTAATTTATATTAGTAGCACCAGTTATTGCTGTGGCACCTTTGTACCACTGGTAGCTTAAGCCCACTCCTTCATTTGCTGTAAGAGTAACACTCTCTCCGGCACAGAAACTTGTCGGTCCTCCTGCTGATATACTTGCTGGCGGATTTTTATTTACTGTTACTATTATTGCGTTTGAAGCTGTGCCTGAGCACTCGTTGGAGCTTATGCAGGTATAAGATCCTGTAGTTGATACGGTTAAAAATTCATTTGTTTCTCCTGATATTGCAACACCATTTTTATACCACTGTACAGCTGTACCTGTATGAGTTGTTGTTAATACAATACTATTGCCTTGGCAAAAAGTGGTAGAACCTAGAGCATTTATAGACACAGAAGGTCCGGTGTCTTCATCGGTGAGTCCATCGCAGTCATCATCTATAGTATTGCAGATTTCGGGGGATGGAATACATTCGCCAAATAATTTTATAACCCAGTAGTCGAAATTACCTATAGAATTTTCAGTTTTATCACCTGAAATATTTGATTGAGACATACCACCTAGTATGTATCCTTTATCAGAAGTTTGTTGTAATGAGAAAAAATAATCATCTCCGCTTCCTCCTATAGTATTTTGCCATTCGATTACACCAGACTCATTAATTTTGACTACCCAGTAATCACTTGATAGAGACGCCTCATTTTTATCCCCGTATATACCAGAGGCTGAAGTTCCTCCAAGAATATAGCCCCCATCTAGTATATTTTTTACAGACAATAAATCATCCGTAGAATTACCTCCTATTGTGTTTTCCCATTCAATAAATCCTTCGGCGCTTAATTTAATAACCCAATAATCAGAGCCTCCAAAATTTATTTCAGTCTTATCGCCTGAGATGCTTGAAAGAGAAATTCCTCCCAGTATATATCCTCCGTCAGGGGTTTGTTGCACAGAATACATTATATCGCTCATGTTTCCTCCTATGGTATTCTGCCATTCAATATTTCCATCATTATTTAATTTAACAACCCAATAGTCGTACATTGAAGATACTTCAGTTTTATCACCAGATATACCAGAGGATGAATTTCCACCTAAAATATATCCTCCATCCACTGTTTGTTGAACTGATTGAAGATTATCATCTCCGCTTCCTCCTATAGTATTTTGCCATTCGATTACACCTGAGCTGTCTAATTTAATAACCCAGTAATCTAAGAATCCAATTAATACTTCAGTTTTATCACCAGATATACCAGAGGATGAATTTCCACCTAAAATATATCCTCCATCCACTGTTTGTTGAACTGATTGAAGATTATCATCTCCGCTTCCTCCTATAGTATTTTGCCATTCGATTACACCTGAGCTGTCTAATTTAATAACCCAGTAATCAGATAAGCCTAAGGATAATTCAGTCTTATCTCCTGAAATACCTGAATAAGAAGATCCACCTAAAATATATCCTCCATCAGAGGTTTGTTTAATAGAGTAAAAAAAGTCTTGACTACTTCCTCCTATGGTATTCTGCCATTCAATATTTCCATCATTCCCCAATTTAATAATCCAATAGTCATCAGATAAAGATATTTCCGTTTTGTCACCCGATATACCAGAGGATGAATTACCTCCTAAAATATACCCACCGTCATATGTCTGTTCTATTGAGTAAAGGCCATCATAGTTTGATCCTCCTATGGTATTCTGCCATTCGATTTCTGGTGCAGTTTCGATATAAGTACTTGGTCTATTTGCATCGATGAAGTCTGTTCCATCAATAATTCCATCACGTTGCATATTAGCAAAAGCAATAGTTGTTTGTTCAGCTGTCATTGTTCCTGCGAAATGAATTCCGCTATTTGCACAAGGTTCAATACAGTCAACTAGTCCTCCGTAACCACCTCTACCGTTATCTCTTGGGTAAAGGATATTTCCATTTCCTGAATAACTGTACAAAGAGTTTCGTATACTAAAATGAAGATGGGGAGACATAGGGGTGCCTCCTCCGGGTGCAGTATAACCTGATCCAATTCTAGCAATTGGCTGACCTCTTGTTACCCATTCACCAATAGATACAGTAAAATCATCAATACTATTACAAATACTTCCATCGGTATTGTTTAGAGTAGTGACGTGATTGTATTCACTTGTATTTATACTGTCGCCTTCATAATAATGCTCTACAACAATAACCCATCCGGAATACGCTGCAACACCTAATCCGCTTGAAATTTTTATATCAACAATAATTCCATTAGCAGAAACAAATATTGTGTCTCCGTTGTCTCCTCCTTCTCGGTTTAAGTCACATCCTGGGTGATCACCTTTACTTGTATTACCAAAGTCACCCTCGTCTCCTGCGCTGAATATTCCAGTACATCCAGTCAAACACTCTCTTTGAGGATTTGCAATTGGATTGTTGGGGTAGAGTGTATTTTGTTCCGGACTAAGATTTTCACTTATCTCGTACTCATTACCTTCGGCTGTGTAACCCCTATCATCAACAGGGTAGTCCCAGCCGTCTACATA
Source organism: Candidatus Nomurabacteria bacterium (assembly GCA_016699365.1). Classification (NCBI taxonomy): domain Bacteria; phylum Candidatus Nomuraibacteriota; species Candidatus Nomurabacteria bacterium. Next base: position 406,770 of record CP064973.1, read on the forward strand.
AAGAGTGTCCGGTGTTTGCGAAAAGATTGCGGATGCAATTATTAGCATCAACGCAATTAGAAGAATAAACTTTTTCATATTTTATTTTTTTTTTGTTAAAGAAAATTTATTAAATTTTATCTCCAAATTTATATTTTGTCATTTAGAAGTAGTCATTTTTTGTGGATATTTATCCACAACTAGGGGATTTACATAGTAAAAACCCTTTTATGCTATACTTTAGGTATTATAAATAGGTCGCGTCGCAATCGATTAATGAAAGCGGCAAATTTTAAAAAGTTTTATTTTATATGTCACAAAAAAACAAAGGTTTCACACTTATAGAACTCTTGGTTGTTATCGCAATCATCGGTATTCTAGCTTCAGTAGTTTTGGCTTCACTTAACACAGCACGTACAAAAGGTGCAGATGCTGCAGTAAAAGCTAACTTGTCCAATGCTCGTGCACAAGCAGAACTTTTCTATGATGCAAATAGCAATAGTTATGATTCAGTTTGTACAACTGACCTTGCTACTGTAAAAGGTATTGGAGATTCTGTATTAGCAGCTGCTAAAGCTCATACAGGGGCTACAGCTTCTATAGGGGTAGATACAACTGTGTTTAATTACACATCTCAAATCGTTGCTTGTCATGATGACGCAACAGGATGGGCTGCAATTGTAAGTTTGAAAAACCCAACAACTGCAAGTAGTGGATTCTGTGTTGACTCAACTGGTGCTGCTAAAGAAGCGACAACTCTAGCTTCAACTATTGTAACTTGTTAAGTTGAGTCTATTGAAGTTTTAAAAAACACTCCACAATGGAGTGTTTTTTTGTGAAAGATACTCACAGTGCATAGGTGATTCCTGCTATTATATAAGATTGCTTATGATACAATTAATATATTGTTAATAATTTTTTTACCATGAAAAAAGACAAATACACAAAAGGTTTTACACTCTTGGAATTACTTATTGTGATTGTAATTATCGGCCTACTTTCTGCCATAATTATGGGTGCCTTGAATAGTGCTAGAGCAAATAGTCGTGATTCTAAAGATATCACCGAACTTAAATCAGTAGTAAATGCACTAAATCTATATTTTAGTACAAACGGATATTATCCTGCTGTAGCAACATCTCTAGTTCCAACATATATTCCAGTTATGCCTTCAAATATATACTACACCGGCTTGAGTGGTTCAGCTGGACAGTGCGCCTCTTATCATGTAGGTGTTTCTTTGGAAAAAAACAATGTAGTCCTTAATACAGACCGAGATCTACTTTCTACGACTGCAGGTCTTGTGGGGACAGGCTATACAAACCTTTGTGGTAATACAAATGGATTGAACGCTAGCTCTATCAGAGGTGATGATGCGCAGTCTTGTAAAGGTACAGTAGTAGAGCCTGCTGGTGGAAAATGTTTTGATCTTGTACCGTAAAAAATAAATGTATACCTTCTTACCAATATTTATAATATTTATTTTAGGACTCTTTATCGGGAGCTTTCTTAATGTTGTTATATACAGATATCAGACCGGCTGGGGACTTGGCGGCAGATCTATGTGTTTGTCATGCGGCAAGACACTTCATTGGTATGAGCTTTTTCCAATTTTCAGTTATATATTTTTGCGTGGTAAGTGTTCAGTTTGTAAATCAAAAATTTCTATTCAGTATCCACTTGTTGAAATATCAACAGCTTTTATCTTTGTCTTTTTAGCCAATAAATTTCTATCTTCTGAAGTGGTATCTTTTGTAACTGTCGCTCCGCTCATATACTCTATGTTTATGGCATCGCTTCTTATAGTGATAGCTGTGTACGATATTCGACACAAGATTATTCCCAACGCACTTGTATATACTTTTATCCTATTTGCTTTTCTAGGAATGTTTACAAATGTATATGGGATTGTTGCTCCAGCTCCGATAGATGCATTTGCTGGAATACTCTTACCTTTACCTTTTTATCTACTTTGGCTTTTGTCAAAAGGTAGACTCATGGGGTTTGGTGACCTGAAGCTTATGATGGGAATGGGATTCTTTTTAGGTTTATCAAATGGAGTAGCGGCACTCATGATATCTTTTTGGGTTGGTGCAGTTGTATCAATACTCCTTCTTCTAGCAAAACACTCTCGATATACTATGAAGAGTGAAGTTCCTTTTGGTCCGTTTTTAGTATTCGGTACATTGTTTGTTTATGTTTTTGAAACATCTTTCCAAACGCTTTCTATTTTTTTGAGTAATTTATTTTTCTAAATGAAGGTAAATAAAAACAATTATAAATACACAAGAGGGATGACATTCATAGAGCTTATAGTGGTTTTGTCTATAGTCGGGATTATATCTAGTGTCACACTCTTGAATTTCTCTGATTTCTCTACCAGGGCATCACTCCAAAATCTTTCTCAAGATATTGCTCTTCATATTAAAAAAGCTCAGACCAATGCAATATCTGGAAGATTGACTGGAGGTTTAGATACAGGCCAGCCGCCTGCTTATGGAATTTATTTCAACATGGATACGCCAGAGTCTTTTATTTACTTTAGAGATTTGGGTTCTCCTAGAAATTTCTTGTTTGATGGTAACTGTGATAATCCTGGTGAGCTCGGGGTTGAGTGTTTATCTACAACAACAATCCAGTCAAATGACGCAATATCTGATATTTGTACACACGATGGGTCTTGTGGTTACGAGGATTTATCAGTTACATACGTTAGACCTTTTCCAGAGCCAAAAATTTATGGAACAAAATTTGATACTTTATACGAATTACCATCAGGTGCAAAAATAGAAATAATTTCTCCAAAAGGAATAAATATGAATATTTCTATATGGCCAACAGGGCAGATCAGTGTTTCTGACGGTGCTGTTGATGCATGTGGTGGAGGAGGAGTAGCTTGTTAATTTATATGAAATACAAAAATCATAAAAATAAAAATTCTGGATTTACGATTATTGAGATTGTTATAGCAGTAGGTCTTTTTACTGTTGTGATGATTATTGGTATTGGAGCAGTTTTAAAAGTAAATCAAATTCATAAAAAAACAACTGATACTAGACAGGCAATAGACAGCATGCACTTTGTTCTAGAAGATATGTCTAGAAATATTAGACTAGGAAGTTTTTATAATTGTAGAGCATCTATCGGAGGTTTAGGGGAAACAGAAGATTGTCCGTTTGAGGAAGGTATAACCCCATACCAATCTATGGCTTTTGAGAGAGTAAATGGCAACCCTGCTGATGATGGTGACCAGGTTGTGTATAGAATTGTAGAGGTATCTGGTACTGGAATATATAAGCTGGTAAAGGGCACTGGTATTGCTTGTGCTACTTCTCCTACAGGTAGTGGATGTCTTGATTTGACCCCGTATTCTGTACACATAGATCCAAACAAATCCGGTTTCAATATTGAAAACGCAGAAAATCCAAACCCATTGCTCGGTGATGGAACACAACCAAGAGTTATTATCCGATTAGCTGGAGATATAGTTTATCAAGATATAGTGACTCCTTTTTCAGTCCAGACAACTATATCTCAAAGACAAATTGATTTCTAAAATATATGCATAAAATTTTTTCAAAAATAAACAAAGAAAAAAATAGCAACCAAGGTTTTACTATTGTAGAGACTCTTGTAGCTTTGGCTATATTTTCTTCATCAATTGTTTTTTTGATAGTTGTTTCAAGTGGTGGTGTATCAAATACCACACTAGCGAAGTCTAGGCTTACAGCCTCATACTTGGCCCAAGAGGGAGTAGAGATTGTTCGCAATCTCAGAGATACTTCAGTTATAGCTGATCCTTCAGGTGAGGGATGGTCTACTTTCATATCAAGTACTAGTTCTTGTACAGGAACTCAAGGTTGTAATATAGATCCATCAAGTCTAGATATTTGTGCATGTACTGGCTCCACTTGTAATATTCCATACTCAGAAGCTTCAGGATATTTCGGATATGACCAGAGTCATGCTTGCGACCTGCCTAGTGGTTCAATTGCTTCGCCTTTTACTAGAACAATATTTATTTTGCAAATTCCAGAAACTACAGCAAACGATGTTTTGGTTACTAGTAAAGTTACTTGGTATCAAGGTGTTTCAGAACAGACAATTACTTATCAAAATATATTGATGGATTGGCAGCCTCATATAAGTGCAATATAAAATATGAAAATATTTATTAAACAAATAAAAAAAGCAGACAAAAATCAGGGTGGTTTCGTCGTACTTTTTACAGTTTTGATATCAGTGATTGTTTTAGTTTTAGCAACTGGAATATTTAATATAGCTTTAAAAGAAACTGAACTTACCATATCTGCAAAAGAATCTAACTTAGCATTTTATGCAGCAGACGCTGGTAGTGAGTGTGCACTTTACTATGACCTTAAAGAAAACGCTTTCAATCCAATTTCTCCAATAACACCAGAGTGTAGAGACGGCGTCGTGTCTAATTTTGAGACTATCTCTCCAACATTATTTACATTTGAATTCGACCTATCTCCTCGTAGCTGTGCGACAATTGAAGTCAATAAAAATTTTGACATAGATGGTGCTAGTTTCACACGTATAATATCTCAAGGGTATAACATAGATTGCGCACAATTGGATTCATTTGATACAAATCGTATAGTCGAGAGACTCTTGGAAGTAAAATATCCAAATCCAGTAGCTGCGGTTCCAGACGGTGGTTTTGTCGAAGCCGGCGAAGCACCAGCCCCAGAGGGCGGAGTAGTTGATGATGGGGCGGGCGCAGGGGTACTCTAGATTCGAATATTTTTTGGATAATACATATATCACGAGGTATACTCATAAGTACAGGACACGCTCCTGTACTTTTCCATTATGGATAAAAATGAAGCTGAAAAAAGAATAAAAGCCCTCAGGAGAGAGATTGTTGATTTGCGTCATAAATATCATGTACTAAATGATCCGACAGTTACCGATGATATATATGATTCGCTGACCAAAGAGCTCAGGAGCCTGGAATCAAAATTTCCAGATTTTAAACTTGATATTGAAAATGATCCTCTAAGTAGAGTTGCTGGCGAGCCACTAGATAAATTTGAAAAAGTTACTCACAAGAAGCGCATGCTCTCACTGCAGGATGTTTTTTCAGTTTCAGAACTTGAAGATTGGGAAGAGCGTGCAAAGAAAATAATAAAAGATGAGAATCCGACTTACTTTGCTGAATTGAAATTCGACGGTTTGGCAGTGTCTTTGTTTTATGAAAACGGAAAACTTGTATATGGTGCAACCCGCGGTGACGGATATATAGGAGAGAATATAACAAACAATATAAAGATGATTTCTGATATACCTCTTGATCTAGGTAAAAATACACCAAAAGTTATAGAGGTGCGAGGGGAGATAGTTATGTCGAAAAAGACTCTAATAAGACTGAACAAAGAAAATGAATCTTTGGGTAAGCAAAAATTTGCAAACACTAGAAATGCAGCTGCTGGAAGTATGCGCCAGCTTGACCCAAAAATTGCAAAAGAGCGCAATTTGAATTTTTTTGCATATGATATTGCACAGCTTAGTGAAGATTATGCTAAAAAAATAAAACTTCACTCCGATGAACACAGGTTGCTAGTAGCACTCGGATTTCCAGTTAGTGAGTACGAACGTAAATGTAAAAATATAAAAGAATTAGAAAATTTTATTGATGAAATATCAAAAGTTAGAGATAGTTTGCCTTTTGGTACGGACGGGGTAGTTGTATCTATAAACGAATCCAGCCTCCAAGACAGACTTGGTGTTGTGGGTAAGGCCCCTCGTTATATGTGTGCCTTCAAATATCCAGCTGAAAAAGCTACAACCAAAGTTCTTGATATTACGGTACAAGTTGGTCGTACTGGAGTACTTACTCCGCTTGCTCATTTTGAACCTACTCTCGTTTCAGGTTCTACTGTTTCGAAAGCAACATTGCACAATATGGATCAGATAGAGCGCTTGGGTCTAAAAGTTGGCGATACAGTTGTTATACAAAAAGCGGGTGATGTGATACCAGAGGTTGTAGAAGTGTTGGTCAATCTGCGCGATGGAAAAGAAAAATCTTTTAAGATGCCTCTAAAGTGTCCTGTGTGCGGAGGTGGTATCGATAAAAAAGAAGGTCAAGGTGGTAAGTCAGTAGCGTATTATTGTGCAAACAAAAGATGTCCTGCAAAAGAAACACGTGGTCTTGTGCATTTCGTGAGTGCTTTCGATATTTATACTATTGGTCCGAAAATCATTGAACGCTTGCAAGACGAAGGTCTTATCACTGATGCAGCAGATTTGTTTGCTCTTACAGAAGCAGACCTGTCTGGTCTTGAGCGCTTTGGAGAAAAGTCTGCAGCAAATATCATAGGAAATATATCTGAGAAGAAGAATCCTCCACTTGATCGCTTCATCATGTCGCTTGGAATTATACATGTGGGCGAAGAAACTGCTCGGGATCTTGCAGGACACTTTGTAAATTTGAAGAAATTTTTAAATGCAAAAGAGTCTGATCTGGATCATATAGAAAACATTGGTCCAGCTGTTACCGAGAGTATACTTTCATATCTATCTGATTCATACCACCAGAAATTTATTCAAAAACTTTTAGATAATGGAGTAAAACCAAAAGAATACAAAAAGGCGATAGGAAAATTCTCCGGGCTTATTTTTGTTCTAACAGGGACACTCCCGACACTTTCTCGTGAAGAGGCAAAGAAAATGATTATCGACAATGGTGGTAAAGTGGCAAGTTCTGTTTCAAAAGCAACAAATTTTGTTCTGGCAGGGGAGAGTGCGGGGTCAAAGCTTGCGGGAGCACAAAAACTTGGAGTTAAAATTATAGAGGAAGATGAATTTCTAAAAATGGCAAAATAAAATCGCCATTTACGGCGATTGGTTTAAGTCCGAGTTTTAAGCAGGAAATCAAGCAAGACCCATACTTTGCTGAATTCTTGTCTACGTAATTCAGTAAGTTCTTCACTCATTAAAACTGCTTTTAAAAATATATCGTGCGTGAATACGTTGAGCTCCGTTGCAAGTCGACTAATAAAAGTCATTTGTATGCCACATGGATCATCTATTGGTGTTTCATCAATTTCATTTATAACTGATATATCGATCGCAGTTCTTTGCGCTAACTGCTCGATGGTCATATTTCGCACGGAGCAGTAATGTTCAATTGCTTTCTTTAAGTTTTTCATTCTAGTATTTTTTCTTTAATCTATCATAAAAGATTGATTTGTCAAATGAAATAATAATCAAAATAAGCTATAATTTGGGGATGCAAAAGGCAGATATAGACAAATTGGCCACACTGGCGCGCCTCGACATGAGTGATTCCGAGAAGGAAAGCTTACTTGGGGACTTTGGTGCAATACTTGAATACATAGACCAGATCAGCTCTGTAAATGTTTCTAGTACTTCTGATATCCAAAATAATACTTTAAACGTGGTACGTGAAGATGTGGCTATTCGTGCTGATGAAAATACTCTTGGATTGATTTCTGAGAATTTACCTGAAAGCACAGATGGATTCCTAAAAGTAAAACAGATTTTGTAATATGAAAATTGATTTAAATTCTCTAACAATACAAATTGCGCATGATGCAATAAAAGCGGGCGAGTATTCTGCTCGAGATTTGGCAAATGCGTATTTGGAACAAATTGAAAATAAAAACAAAGATCTCAATATATACATTGAAGTTTTTTCTGATGTATTAGAACAAGCTGATAGGGCAGATGAAATGTTCAGGTCAGGTTCCGCAACTCTACTTACAGGTATTCCGATTGCTCTAAAAGACAATATGCTCATTAGTGGAAAATCTGCAACCTGTGGATCACAAATACTAAGTGGGTATGTTGCAAGTTACGATTCTACTGTTGCAAAAACTCTAAAAGAAAATGGCGCTGTAATACTTGGGCGTACAAATATGGATGAATTTGCTATGGGAAGTTCTTCAGAGACTTCTTTTTATGGTGTTCCAAAAAATCCATATGATACTTCTCGTGTACCAGGAGGATCTTCTGGTGGGTCGTCTGCAGCTGTAGCGGCAAACATGGCACTGGCAACTCTCGGTTCAGACACAGGAGGTTCTATTCGACAACCCGCAGCATTTTGCGGAGTAGTAGGTCTCAAGCCTACATACAGCACAATCTCCCGCTATGGAATAATCGCGCTTGCAAGTTCGCTTGATCAGGTTGGTCCATTTACACGAAATGTAGATGATACGAAAATACTTTTTGATACTCTAAGTGTACCAGACAAATCAGAGGCTACTTCTATTAGCGCAGAAAATCGTAAAGTTAATTTTGCAAATACAAAAAAAATTGGTATTCCGAGAGACTTTTTGACTGGATTGAATCCTGAGGTAGAAAGAAATTTCAATGAATCAATTGAGCATTTAAAATCTCTTGGTTATGAAATTGTTGACGTATCACTACCTCTTATAAAGTATTCACTTGCTGTGTATTATATTATTCAGCCAGCTGAAGCGTCTTCTAATCTGGCGCGTTTTGATGGAGTACGCTACGGACTTCGTAGTGAAGGAAAAAATCTTGAAGAAGTTTATTCAAAGACTCGCGGAACTGGATTCGGCAAGGAGACGCGTCGTCGCATCCTGCTTGGAACATATGTACTTTCACATGGATATTATGATGCGTATTACAACAAAGCCCTACTGCTTCAAAAAGAAATCACAAATGAATTAAAAAATATTTTTAAAAGCGTGGATTTTATCTTTACACCCACAACAGCAACAGGTGCATTCAAAATAGGAGAGAAGTCCGACCCTGTTTCTATGTATCTGTCTGATATTTTTACAGTGCCAGCAAACATCGCAGGTACTCCAGCTATATCAGTACCTTCAGGATTTACATCCGAAGGATTACCAATTGGTATGCAATTCATGGGAGCGCATTTTAGTGAACAAGAACTTTTTGAAGTCGCGAAAAAGTTTGAAGATAAAACTGGCTTTAACAGACCTGTGTTAGAATAGTTTTATGGCAGCAGCTCCAAAACCAAAACCAAAAGCCGGAGGAGGAAGTGGAATAGGACCAATACCTTGGGTTATTATCTCTGTGTTAGGAATATTGGCTGTAATAGTATTTTTGGGCCAAGGTGTGAGAGTAAGTGGTGGCTCTGCTTTTCCAACATATTTAAATGTTGAGTATCTTTTCTACAGGATTGTTAAATTACTTGAAATTCTCTGGGATGCTATTGTAAATGGAGGAATATTCAATTTCTTTTCTATTGTATTAGGAATCATAGGTGTACTGATGGCTGTTTTGATTGCGTATACATACTTGCGTATAAAAGAAATTGAAGATGCAAAGCATCATGAGCTTGAAAAAGAGGGTGTAGAGCCAGAACCTGTTGTACAAAAACAAAATGAACGTTGGGAGTCTATAGAGCGACATATGGATACTGAGAGTGAGGCAGAATGGCGCCAAGCAATACTTGAGGCAGATATAATACTCGATGACATGGTTGCACGTATGGGTTATAAAGGCGAGAATCTTGGTGAGAGATTGAAAAATGTAGAGCCTAGTGATTTCAAAACTTTGCAAAACGCATGGGAAGCTCACAAAGTTCGCAACCGTATTGCACACGATGGATCAGAATATGTACTTTCACGTCACGAAGCAAAAAGAGTAATCGAACTGTACAAATCTGTTTTCCAAGAGTTTGAATATATATAAAATAAAAAGCACCTTAAAGGTGCTTTTTATTTTGCGCGACCGACCGGACTTGAACCGGCAACCTCCCGCGTGACAGGCGGGTGCTCTAACCAGTTGAGCTACGATCGCATTTTTATTTTCCGAACACAAATATAAATGTCCGTGTGTCGGAGGTGGGGATCGAACCCACGACCCCAGGCTTATGAGTCCTGTGCTCTACCGACTGAGCTACCCCGACATTTTCCAGTTTCAAAGCCTGGATTGTTGCGGGGGGACGATTCGAACGTCCGTCTTCAGGTTATGAGCCTGATGAGATAACCACTTCTCTACCCCGCTATATAAAAAATTGCCTTTTCTAAGACAAAGGTATTGTACCTAAATAGGGTATTTTTGCAACCCGCAAGGTGTTTTTAACCTTTATAAACATTATTTTTCTCTGCTATACTAAAATTACATGAAGCATATAGGACTTATAGCTATAGGGGGTTTTGCTGGACTACTCATAGTTTCTGCTTTTCCAAATATTTTTCCTAATAATTTTGACAATAGATCACTTACTGGTTTTTCTGCGGGTGCATTGAATTCTTGGCGAGCACAAGGCGGATTCAAGACTGATTATAATATTGGTTCAAAAAGTACAGACATAAGTTATATTCAAAGTTATTTACAAGGATTATATCCTGATATTGTTGTTAAATCGGATGGGGTTTTGGGTAAGATTACCTCATCTACTTTAATCAGATTTCAAGAAGATGAAGAAATTCCTCTCACAGGAGTTGTCGATAGCAAGACACGTGAAGCTTTCAATGAGGTTCTCTTGTCTGAGTTATGCCCAAAAGTTTCTGGCGAAGATGTAGATTTACTTTTTGCCATAAACAAGAAAAATAAAGTTAGTTCTGAATTTATTCCTAGCAACTTAGTTGTTTTACCAGATTACACTAATCCAAATGGAATTATCTGTTTGAAAGATATTGCAAGTGAGGCTTATATAAAAATGTTTGATGATGCAAAAAAAGAAAACATAACACTTGGTATTACTTCAGGTTTTAGAAAATATGAAATCCAAGATTATCTTTTCAATCTTTATACAGAAACTATGGGTCTTGCAGAGGCGTCGCGAGTGAGTGCTCTGCCAGGGCACTCTGAGCATCAGCTTGGTACTACTATGGACTTAACTGGATCATCGATCGGTTTTGCATCCACAAGCAAGCTAATGTCTAGTAATATAGAAGGTAATTGGTTAGAGCAAAACGCGTACAAATATGGTTTTGTAATGTCTTATCCAGAAGACAAGGAAAGTATTACGGGTTATTCATATGAACCATGGCACTACAGATATGTTGGCGTAGAAGTTGCCGAAGCAGTGAAAGATTCAGGATTAACTTTAGGTGAATATTTACAAATAATTTAATATTCTAATTGTAAAACGCTTTTATTTTGCTATACTTTTTGCGTTTATACAAAAGCCCACGTAGCTCAGTTGGTAGAGCACGTTCATGGTAAGAACGAGGTCATCGGTTCAATCCCGGTCGTGGGCTCAAAAGTCAGTATTTACACTAAACATGTAGTGTGGTAGAGTTTAGAAAATTTACAAATGTGAACGAAGAAAGAAAGTCTACAATTGAGGATCAGATTCTCAATAAATTGTTCACTATAGGAGGGATTATAAAAAACGGAGATTTGCCTGATCGGGAAAAAGAGAAGATCTTGCATATTTTAGAGCAAGTTACGAAAGGCAATTTTGACCTTGTGTTAAAAGATTCTGCAGACAGGAGAGAGACTATTGTCGAAGGGGTTGCAAAACTTCTAGTAGATGAGCCTCATGCTTGTATTGCAGTAATCGGTACAGGGAAAAACAAGCTCCATGTTTTGAAGGCTATAGCAAAATCTTATGGATTGAGTGATAGAAATATTGAAATCGTAAACGGTTTCGAACATTCACATAACATTCCTGTTGATGAGCTAAGAGGGCACAAATGGAAAGGTGTTCTACTTGGTCCAGTTCCGCATTCTATTCATGGCGTGGGTGGCCACACAAGTCTTTTTGATTTTGTAAAAGATAGTGTGGGCAAACCAGTCGTTCTAATGAAGACGAATTCGGACAGTGGCGAGGTCAAGGTCACAAAATCCTCTTTTAAGGTTGGTCTCGAAGATTTGCTTTACAAGATAATCACTTCTACAGTGTAAAAACCCCGAATTTCGGGGTTTTAATTTTGCCTATTAAAGCATTTGAACTGTATATGAAATATTTCGAGTTCAATTCTCGGAGGTGGCTCAAAAGGGTTAATCAAGGTATAATATTTTTATGAAATTTGATCGAAAAATAGTGTCTTTTGAAGAAAAAAAGGATTATCCTGACGATAAAGAGAGAATGGTTTCCGGTATTGTTTTAGAGGCAGATAAACAAGAGCAAATGATGCAATTTTTAGAAACTTACGACGGGAGAACTGTCAGTCAATTTGTATATTTTGTTGAGGCAATGTCACATGTTGGAGAGTTCCAAATCGACAATAAAAAAATGGTTATGGCAAAAACGTTTGATGGAAATACAGTTAGTTACTTGGACCCCACACAGGCTGTATTGTGCGGAGAGGCTACTGATCAGGCTAGTTATGAGTACATGTATGATAAATTCTGGAATTTGAAAATGGTTAATTCATTCGGCTCTATAAAAAGAGAAGCTACATCCAGAAAAGATGAGATTCGTCGGATATGGTCATTGTGGGATCCGAAATTTAAAGAACTTGAAAATGAAGTATCCGAGGAAAAAATTAAGCTACAGGATGAAATGGAAGGAAATGCAAGACGAGAGGGAGTATTGAAGCTTCAAGAATATAAAAAGAGAACCAACGAAGTACTCGAAAAAGAACGAAAAGACAGGATTGCAGACATATATAAAAAAGCACATGAACAGATAATTCAATATACCAATGATCTTCTTTTAGATCTCAAAAACATACCAGAAAATCTTCCATGGGAGGATTAATATTCTGTATTTTCTCTTGTGGACAAAGAACAAATCAAAAACCGCATAATAGAAATTGAAATCGCCATGGCAGGGGTGGATTTTTGGTCTGACAAAAACAAAGCTCAGGCAATGATCCGAGAAATTGGAGACTTAAAAAACAAACTTGAAGGTGTGGGAGAATTTGACCGAGGGGATTGTATTATGACAATTTTTTCTGGCGCTGGCGGAGACGATTCCGAAGATTTTACTAGAATGCTTTTTAATATGTATTTAAAATTATTTGCGCGCAAGAATTTTAAATATTCACTACTTTCTCAAAACGAAAATGATCATGGTGGATTTAGAAATATATCTATCGAAGTGATGGGAAAAAACACCTATGGAACTTTGAAGAACGAATCCGGTGTTCATAGACTTGTTAGACTCTCACCATTTAATGCAAAGAAATTACGCCAGACATCTTTTTCACTCGTGGAAGTGATTCCAAAAATTCCTGAAGGTGCTTTACCTGAAATAAGGCCTGACGATATAAAAGTAGAAATGTCCAAGTCCGGTGGTCCTGGGGGACAGAATGTAAACAAACGCGAAACTGCAGTACGTGCCACCCATATACCAACTGGCATCAATGTATACGTAACTACTGAAAGATCTCAAGAACAGAATAGAGCTCGTGCAATGGAGATGCTTGCTGGAAAATTATATAAACGCGCAGAAGAGGATAAGAAAACTCTTGCGGAAAGTCTCCAGATATCGAAGACTACAGATATAGAGTGGGGGAATCAAATCAGGTCATATGTACTCCATCCCTACAAAATGGTCAAAGATCATCGAACAGATATAGAAACAAGCGATGTGGACGGAGTGCTTTTAGAAGGCCAGTTGGACGATTTTCTAGAAGCAGAGAAAGGTATATAGATGTTTTAAATATGGTCTAAAAACTGGAATTTTGAAACAAAAAAATATGCTATAATACATTACGTCCAATCTTGTAATTATTTTCATTTTTTTGTTGTAAAACAAAAATCTTCCAATTAAAACTTTTTATTATGATAAATTTTAATAACGTTACTAAAATATACCCAGGCGCAGACGAACCATCTCTTGAGGGTATAGACATAGCCATCACCCAAGGTGAATTCGTGTCTATTGTGGGCCATTCTGGTGCTGGAAAAACTACTTTAACCAAACTTATATTAGCCGAAGAGCATCCGAGTACAGGTACGGTTTTCTTTGAATCTTCAAATATTCATGCACTTAGACCTAGTGATGTAACAAAATTGCGTCGCAAGATAGGTGTTGTCTTCCAAGATTTTAGACTACTTCCAAATAAAACTGCATACGAGAATATAGCTTTTGCTATGGAAGCAGCAGGCAAGACAGACGAGGAAATCCAAGCAGACGTCCCACACGTACTAGAACTTGTAGATTTGTCTAGTAAGATTTTTCATTTTCCATCTCAGATGTCTGGAGGAGAAAAGCAGAGACTAGCTATAGCAAGAGCAATCATAAACCAGCCAGACGTGATTATTGCTGATGAGCCAACAGGGAACCTTGATCCTATAAATACATACGAAGTTGTGCAGATCCTAAAGAAGATAAATGATCTTGGTACTACTGTTCTACTTACTACACATAACCGTGGTGTGATAGAATCAATTGGGCGAAGAGTTATAACTTTAGAAAAAGGTCGTATCGTGCGAGATGATAAAGAAGGTAAATACGTAATATAAAAATATGTCTTGGATAGATTCAAAAAGAATTATTAGATCAGGTTTCTTGAACTTTTGGCGCAACGGGATTGTTTCTGTAGCTTCTTTACTTGTTGCTACTATTACTTTGTCTGTTATAACTTCTCTGATACTCCTTCAGGCAGTTTTACATTTTTCTCTTGAGCAGATACAGAACAAGGTAGATGTAACTATATACATGACGAATAATGCTCCAGAAGATCAAATTCTAGATCTAAAGGCATCTCTAGAAAAACTCCCAGAAGTTACTGCTGTTACTTATACTTCAAGCGAGCAGGCTTTAGAGAATTTTAAAAATCTACATCAAGATGATTTCCTAACACTTCAGGCTTTAAATGAACTAGATGAAAACCCTCTAGGTGCGTCTTTGAATGTAAAAGCAGAAGATACTTCTCAATATGAAAGCATAACCAACTTTCTCGAAACTGGACCGGTTTTATCAAACGAGGGGACTTCTATCATAGATAAGGTAAACTATCATCAAAATAAATTAGTCATAGACAGATTAACTTCCATAATAAATGGCGCTCAAAAACTTGGCTTCATAGTAACTTTGATTTTAGTTCTAATCTCAATCGTTATAACTTTCAATACTATTAGACTAACCATATACTTTGCTCGAGAAGAAATTGGAGTAATGCGACTTGTGGGTGCAGAAAATAAATACATCAGAGGTCCTTTTATGGTTGAAGGAATACTCTATGGATCGATTGCTTCAGTACTGACACTTATACTTTATATACCTATAACTTTCTGGTTAGGTAGAAATATGACAGGATTTTTCGGCATGAATTTGTTTACATATTATTTGAATAATATCTTTCAGGTTTTTATTATAATTCTGTTTTCTGGTGTGATACTTGGAGCAGTGTCGAGCTTCCTAGCAGTTCGTAAGTATTTAACAAAGTAAGAATATTTTATATGAGGAAAAACACAAAATACATTTTTGTGGTGGGCGGTGTTATATCAGGAGTTGGAAAAGGTATCACCACATCATCAATTGGCAAGATTCTCCAGGATCGAGGATTAGAAGTCACTGCAATAAAGATTGACCCGTACGTAAATGTCGATGCGGGTACTATGAACCCCACCGAACATGGTGAGGTTTTTGTATTACACGATGGAGATGAGACAGATCAGGATATGGGTAACTATGAGCGCTTCTTGGATATTAAGCTCGGTAGAGTCAATTATATGACCACAGGGCGTGTATACAAGAGTGTTATAGACCGTGAGCGCAATCTTGGCTATGGTGGAAAATGTGTGCAAGTTGTGCCTCATATACCGCTTGAGATAATTGATCGTATTCACAAGGCTAGAGATGAGGCAGGTGCTGATGTTGTAGTCATAGAAGTAGGCGGAACTGTAGGTGAATACGAAAATATATTGTTTCTAGAAGCTGCTCGTATGATGAAGATAAAGAATCCGAAAGATGTATTTTTTGTGATGGTTTCATATCTGCCTGTGCCAAGTAAGGTTGGGGAAATGAAAACCAAGCCTACTCAACATGCAGCACGTTTGCTAAACGCTTCTGGTATTCAGCCGGATATAATCATTGCACGTTCTGATAAAAAACTTGATGAAAAACGAAAAGAAAAATTATCTTTCTTTTGCAATATCCCAGAAGATAGAGTTATATCAGCACCAGACGTAGAAAGTATTTACGATGTTCCTCTAAATTTTGAACGCGAAGGCTTAGGTGACACACTCTGTGACATTATGTCTTTGTCTTGCAGCAAGCCTAACAAAGGTCATTCGAAGGATTGGAATAAATTTGTTGGGAATGTACGCAATTCAAAAGACGAGGTCCGTATTGCTATCGTTGGAAAATATTTTGATACGGGAGACTTTACTTTATCTGACTCCTATCTGTCTGTTATTGAAGCTTTAAAATATTCTGCTTATGCTTTAAAAAAGAAACCTGTTCTAACATGGCTAAATGCATTTGATTTTGAGAAAAATCCTAAAAAAGTTTCTGAGCTAAAAAAATATGATGGAGTGCTGGTTCCGGGAGGGTTTGGTGCGCGTGGTATCCCAGGGAAACTCATGGTTATAAAATATGCGCGCGAGCACAAGATCCCATACTTCGGACTATGTTATGGTATGCAACTTCTAACTATTGAGTACGCTAGAAATATTCTAGGATTGAAAGATGCCACATCTCGCGAGATTGACCCTAAGTCAAAAAATCTAGTCATAGATCTTATCCCAGAACAAATAGAAAAGCTTTCCAAGATGCAATATGGTAACACTATGCGACTTGGAGATTATGTAGCTAAACTAAAGCGGGGGACTTTAGCTTTTGGTGCATACAAATCAGATTCTATAACAGAGCGCCATAGACATAGATATGAAGTAAACCCAGAATATGTAAAAAGATTGGAAGACAAGGGATTGGTTTTTTCTGGTAAATCTCCAGATGGTTCACTTTGTGAAATTGCAGAGTTGCCAAAAAATGTACATCCATTTTTCTTGGGCGTACAATTTCATCCAGAATTTTTAGCACACCCACTACACCCGCACCCACTATTTACAGCTTTTATAAAAGCTTCAATAGAAAACAAGAAAAAGTAAGCTATTTCTTAGCGCACTTATTACATGTCCCAAAAAATTCTAAAGAGTGAGAATGTATTTTTGCAAACTTACTAACCTTGTTTAGTAACTTGGACTCGTCTATCATTTTGCAATTATCTATATCTTCTATATCTCCACAGGAGTTGCATATTATATGGTGATGATGCGAGTGAATGTATTCAAAATACATTTTATCTTTTCGCATTTCAATTTTGGATATAATATTGTATTTCTTGAATTGTTCGAGAGTTCTGTAGATTGTGGTCAGGTTAATTGAGGGGATTTTAAGGTTTATCTCTTCCGCAGAAACAGGTCTTTTTATTTTGTATAAGAAATCAAACACCTCCATCCTTGCAGGTGTTATTTTTAGATTCAAGTCTTTTAGTATTTTTGCGTAATCTAATGACATAATCCAACTGTACCAAAAAGATATCTAAATGCAAATGACTTGCATTTAGATATCTTCAATATATAATAATTGTATGTTAATAATTATTGCTTTACTCATTGCCGCTGCTATTTTCTTAGGTGGCTTGTTTGCTTTAAAATTTAAAGATAAGTCACACTTGATTGTAGGTTTTAGTGCTGGAACAGTAGTCGGTGTTGCTTTCTTTGATCTTTTGCCTGAGGCTATTGAAATTGGTAATGCTCAGAATATAGACTACATAGCTACTATAGTTGCTGTCGGTTTTGTCATATATCTTTTAGTTGATAGGTTTTTTCATACACATTCTCATGGTGATATAGGCGGAGAGTGTCACGTTCATGAACATAAAAACGAGGATTCAAATAGAGGGGTAGTTAGGGCTTCTAGTATATCTATACATAGTTTGCTCGATGGTGTAGGTATTGGACTTGCATTTCAAGTTTCTAGTACATTGGGAGTGGTAGTTACCTTGGCTGTGCTTGCTCACGGATTCTCTGATGGTATAAATACCGTATCTTCTATTATAAAAGATGGTGGAAGTAAGAATAAGGCATTCAGATGGCTTATTGCAGATTCTGTTGCTCCAGCTGTAGGTATACTTTCTACATTATTTTTTAGTGTTACAGATAAAGCCTTGGCCATAGTCCTCGCTTTGTTTACAGGATTCTTCATCTATCTAGGTGCGAGCGATCTTGTTCCAGAGAGCTATCATTCGCATCCTACAAAATGGACTACAATACTGACACTTGCTGGTATGGGATTGATATATATTGTAATTAAAATAGCGCATTCAGCACATTAAAAAACGGGTTTTAAACCTGTTTTTGTTATAATATTTCTATGTTTAAATTTTTTAAGATCAGTCTTGTTTTAATATGTTTTATATTACCTGGATTTTCTAATGCAAATACAGAAGACTCTCTCATCGAAGATACTGTAACCAGCTCTAAAGCTAAGGTTATCCAAGTAGTAAATAAAGAAGTGGATCTTGAGGATGGTGTTTTTGTAAACCCAGTTCATCAAGAAATTACAGCTCTTATAATAAGTGGGGAAGAAAAGGGGAAAGAAGTTTCTTTTATAAATGATTATATAGAGCTGAAAGAAGGCGAAATTTTTTACTTAAAACATGTAACAAACGAATATTTCAAAACAGATCATTATAGTGTTGAGGATCCATACAGAATACCAATTCTATATATTTTAATTGGACTTTTTATAATATCAGTTCTAGTTTTCGGTGGTATACAAGGATTGCGTGGATTGGTGAGTCTTTTTGGAAGTCTTTTCCTCATACTATATGTATTGATGCCTGCTATTTTGAATGGATATTCTCCAATAATGGTTTCCATAGGAGTTTCTTCTCTTATTATTATTATCGGTTCATATGTTACTCACGGTTTCAACAAGACCACTACATCTGCTGTGATTGGTATGATTGTGACTGTTTTAATTACTGGAGTTTTGGCATATTTATCTGTACATCTAACGAGTCTAACTGGTTTTTCTGATGAAGAATCTATTTATCTAAACTTCAATACGGGAGGGTCTATAGACTTTATAGGATTATTGTTTGGAGGAATTATGATTGGTTTGCTTGGAGTTCTTTATGATGTCGCGATTGGGCAAGCAATTTCAGTAGAAGAACTTCACAGGATAGGTCCGCATGTTTCCCGGGTAAATATATATAAACGTGCTATTCGTATGGGGCGTGAACATATCGGTGCATTAGTAAACACGCTTGCAATTGCATATGTGGGTGCGTCACTGCCACTGTTACTACTTTTTTACTCTGTTAGTGGATTAGGCTCTCATGCACCGATTATAAACCAAGAAATATTTGCAGTAGAAATAGTACGTACAATGATAGGGTCTATAGGTCTTGTTTTGGCTGTACCAATAACCACATTGTTATCAGTTTTTATTTTAATGAAAAAACAAAAAGAGGGTAATTCAGAAATTGAAGAAAAGGAGATGGAAGAAATAAAAAACCACAAACATCATCATTAGTTTTTAAATTCATTTATTTTCTCGAACAGTTCTTCTACTGTGTCTACAACAGCGAGTAATTTTTCGTATTTTTCTCTCATAAAATATTCCCTGTCATGTGATCCCCAGGTCACAGCAATTGTTGGTATATTCAAAACCGAAGCTTCACGTATATCTCCAACAGTATCTGTTATAAAAATAGTTTCACCTGCAGTTGTGTTGTATCTTTCCAATATTATTTTAAATTTTTCTACTTTACTCCTCCCAACCTCACTTGTTGCCATGAAGCTAAAACAGGGAAGTATTCCGGCGCGTTCTAGTAGTGGATTGCAGTTTCGCTCTCCAGCAGAAGTGTTGATTGCAAGTATGAGCCCTGAATCTTTTAGAGAGTGTATGAGTTCTGGCATGCCACTAAAAACCGGTAGTTTATTTTTACCTTCCGTATATGCATACTGTCGAGCCTTTTTCTCCTCAGGAGTTTCCTGTTTTCTTAGGTGTGCTATTTTTGCGGTTTCTTCAAAATAGTTTCCACACATTATTTCCTTTTGCATTTCGGGAGTTATTCCAGGATAAATGTTTTGTAGATTTTTTGCAGCATATCCAACACTGTCTACTATTACACCGTCTAGATCGAAGATGATTAGTTTTTTCATATTATATTTTTCATTGTGAATTTTAAGATATTTAATTTTAGTTAGAAGAATATTTTTTTATAAAAAACTTTCCCTTTTCTGTTAATTCAATTTTATCTTTTGTTTTATCAATTTTTATTAATTCATTGGTATGAGAATAGACTAAAATATCTTTCGGTATCATAAATGTAGTCATATTGTTATAGCTGTCAAATTCTTTTATGTTTCCACTATGCAGATAAATTGAATCTATAATTGATTCGAACTTTGAAAAATATGTTGAGTTAAAAAACTTTGCATACTCTTTTTCCCAAAGCATTTCAGGTGCTTCAGACGCAATTTTTTTCTCTTCTTTAATTTTCTGTAACTCCTGTTTAATTACTTCGGTCTCGTCTTTTATAAGTTCTGTCTTTTCTTTAGCTTCCTTTCTTGTTTCTTGAATCTCGATTACTTTTAAAGCGATTTGGTTTTTTATACTTTTTCTGTAAAAGATTCTTGTAATTTTTGGAGAAACCCAAAAGAAAAAGAACGTCAAAAGTATTGGTAGTATTAAAAAATTAAACCAATGATCCCAACTATATATAGAAGGAAAAATTGTTGATAAATATTCATTTCTTAGTACGTTATATTTATTATATATTTCTTCCTGATTTATAAAGAAAGCGATATATATTATTTTCCAGTTAACCATCAGCCATGAAACTATGAAGTATCCATAAAAAGGTGAGGTAATACGTTCTTTTATCGCCAAATCAAATGAAGCAACGAATTCATTGTTATCTCCAAAAAAGTCTTTTATTGTTTGAGTAAATTTAGAAATCATAATTACATAACTTGTCGAGGCCTTCAAAGGTGGTATACATGGATTCGGTCACGAGTTACTAAGTCTGCTCGTATGAGTACACACTGCGCGGACTAAGTACTCTCGACCCCGACTCGGCGACAAGCATTCTTCGCTTCACTCAGAATCTTGTATACCGCCTGCGTCTTTCGAATACATGTACCCTCATAGCTGATTTTTTAATATTAAAAAATATTCAAAAATCACCTTGCTGGGGTACATGGATTCGAACCACGATTAAAGGCTTCAAAGGCCTCTGTCCTACCATTAGACGATACCCCAATATAATACGTTACGAACTCTACAATAGTACAAAAAAGCACTTTTTTCAAGCTTTTTTGTAGTTTCGTATTAGGGGTATCAGATATTCAACAAGTTTTTCTAGATTTTCAAATTGTGGAATGTTGTATTTTTCGGAGACTATATCTACATTACCTTTTCTCCAAAATCCCGACGGACATACGATTAGAAGTTTTCCGTCATGGGCAAACAGGCCTGTCTCGAGTAGTGAGATAGGGGACTTTGTTTTAGGGTCAAAATACATGATTATGTAATCGGATACTGTAAGAGAATTGAGCTCCCATTCTACCTGTTCTTTGAAGTCAGGGTTTTCTTTTGTTTGTTCCCAAGTAGAATTCCACGCATCTCGGCGAGGGTTTAAAAGTATTACATCTTCATCCTCAAGCATTTCAGAAACTTTTGTCTGCCAGTCTTCTGCGACACCCATTTCGATACTTCCAGCTAGAAATATTTTCGGTTTAGAATTTTCCGGTATTTTATGAGGCGCTTTTATCACTTCCATATATCTGTATTATATACCTTCATATATTGTGTTGCAAGTACACTAACAAAATGGCAAATTTAAAACCCCTCCGTTTATAGGGTAGGGGTTTGTATTTTTATTGCATAACCTTGTAGCGCTGGTTAAACTGCGCTAATTTATTTTGCAGTACTTCAGGTGGAACTTTACCACCATACTGCTCTTTTAAAATAGCAACTTCCTCTTGCCATATATAGGCTTGAGTACGGAGCTCTTCTTTAGCTCTCTTCTTTAGCTCTGCAGTTTCGGGGTCGTCCTCCTTGGACTTCAAAGCTTCTGAAAAGCTTTTGATTCCAATAAAGATTACTCCAATCGCCAATATGACGATTACAATTGTTGATACCATCTCTCCAGTTCCGCTGGAGGCATACGCTATTATTTTTTCCATATAGTGCTATTTTTTAAAATCATAGCACATATAGAATATTTGTCAAATTAAAATCCCCTCAGCTAGTAGGGGATTTTTTGTACTTGAAATATGCTATGAGGCATATTATTGCCGACAGTGCTTGGTATGTTGAGAATATCGGATAGTAAACTTCTGTTTCTTCTACAAGACTATCTGTAATCTTTTCATACATCCACATACTTACAGCAACGTGAGCTACTGTGTAGAATATCCATCCCAGAGCCTTTTTTCGGGCAATCATAGGGCCACCTACAACAAATCCAGCGATCACTATAAGCTGGTAATGCATGTATTCTACTTTGTGTATGAACTCTAGTGTAATAACCGTAAGTCCAGCAACAATAGCAAAAGCGGTAAAGATTCTATCGAACCATGTCTTCTGTACTACACCAGGGAACTTGTGCCATTTTATGAATCCGTATAAATAAAACAGGGTAGTACCAGCTTCTAATATTGCTAGTCCTGTATCTGGGTTTGGTATATATAGATAGAAGAATACAGACAATAGTGCTGCCACGCCTCCAACCACCCAGCCTGCTATATTTTTCCTAAGCAAGAATAGCTTGCTAGTTAAATACATAAGCAATAAACATATCTGAAAAAACAAGAACTTATCCATGTAATGAATTTGTTTATAACTATACGTACTTTTCAGGAATAATCAATCTATTGGAAAATTTAAACCCCTGCATAGTGCAGGGGTTTTTGTTTTATATGTTTGCGAACCTTTTTTCGTGCATATATTTACACATGTATTCAGCGGTTTCTTTTGTGCCGAGTGTTTCGTATCTTCCATCTAAAAGGACATTTTCCACAGCGGATTCGATTAGGTCTGCGAACCACTGTTCTCCAATGTATTCAAGCATCATTTTTGCCGAAAGAATCAAGGCAATTGGTGAGGCAATATTTTTTCCTGCAGCAGTTGGCCATGTGCCATGAGTTGCTTCAAATATTGCGCATTTGTCACCGATATTTGCACCAGGAAGAAGTCCGATACCGTTTTCACCTCCAACGATACCACCGCATAAATCTGAGAGTATGTCTCCATAGAGATTAAGGGTGACAATCATATCAAACTTATTAGGAATCGATACAAGCTTCTGTGTAGTGTTATCTATAAGCCACACGCTCTCAAGTGTTATTCCCGGATACTCAGACTTCTTTTCTTCAAAAAGTTGCTCACAAGTTTGAGCGAAAAGTAAATCAGTTGCCTTCATGATGTTGCGTTTTGTAACAACAGCAATTTTTTTACGGCCGTGCTCTTTTGCATACTCAAGTGCAGAATTCATAATTCTTCTCGTACCTTCGACCGAAGTAAACTTAATGCTCAATCCGGAATCCATAGGAATTTGATTATTTGGACGTAAAGTGTTTATTGTGTTTATTAAGTCCACAGTTTCCCGGTCGAATACTTTAAATTCTACTCCACTGTATAAATCTTCCACATTCTCACGAAAGATTACAATATCAGTACCCTGATAATTTTTTACCGCAGCATTCATGCCTTGATAGTATTTTATCGGACGCACACAAGCGTGCAGATTCAGTGCTTTACGCAACATCACATTTGGTGATGTGTCGGAATCATCTGTTGGTGTATTCATTGGCGCTTTTATTGCGACAGGATTTTTACGGATCACATCAAGTACCTCCTTGGGAAGTCGGGCTCCTGTTGCTTCCAATGCCTTGTCGCCTGTTACAAGGGGAATCCAACGTATGTTTTTACCGTCGAGGGCAAGTGCATATTCAACAACTTTTTGCATAGCTGGAACGATATCAACAGCTGTGCCGTCTCCGAGGAGAATTGGGAAATGTCCAATTATTGTATTCATAAATAACGTTTATTTTTTTATATTTTAGCATAAATAACTCTACTTGTCAAAATAAGGTTTTTTTGTTAAGCTCTGCTAAAATTAAGCACATGAAATTACATTTTGATAAAGATTTAAAGAAACTTACACTTTCTGCTTTTGGTAATGAGTTAGCTCAAATTATGGGGCACGATACTGATGAGAATGGTAATCGAGTATATATGAGAGATGAGCAAGAGGAGATAGAAGTAGTAACTATAGATAGTCCAGTCTTGGTAACAGATAACTACAAGATTGCGCAATTGGATCCAATAAAGCGAGATACAGTCTTTGCTCTATATAGCGCACCTACCAAGATTACAGATTACGATGGGACAGTGATTCGATTTGAACAGAAGCGTTTTCCGGGAGTATGGGGTCCGTCTATAGATACGCTATTATTTTGTCGTGCGCTTTCAAAAGTCGATTTATCTGGAGTAAAAAAAGTTTTAGAGATTGGTCCAGGTTCAGGATTTATTTCAAAATATATTTTGGATCATGTACCTGGAGTAGAGAAGCTTTATGCAATTGATTTAAATGAAAAGGCTGCGGAGTGTACTCGAGAGAATATTCCAGATTCGCGTGTGGAGTCCGCTGTAGGAGATGCGCTTGAGTTTATCAAAGACAATACCTTCGACTTAATAGTCTGCAATCCACCATATATTCCACGTCCGAAAAGTATCGACGATAATCCATATGAAGGTGTTAGTTTACTCGCGTATTTATTAGAAAGAGGGAAGGAACATTTGAATCCAGATGGAGTTATTGTGACAAATATTTCTAGTCTTTCTGATTGTGTGATTGATCCATTGTTGCAAGAAAAAAATATTTCTGTGTCCGAGATTGATTCGATGATTGTTCCGCTGAAAGTCTACAATGTTCTGAATAATACTACTTGGATGGAATATCTTTTAGAAAACAAAGGATTGATTCAGGATTCACATGATGGATATGACTTCTGGCACAAATTGAAAATAGTCTTGCTCAAATAAAATAAAACCTCGCATTATGCGAGGTTTTTTTATTTTAATCCTAATTGTTTTAAAAAAGTTTCGAGCTCTGCTCCCATTATAGATCTATGTTGACCTGGCTTTAGATTGCCCAATTCTATATTCATTATTCGGAAGCGCACAAGTTCACTTACGTCGAATCCATAGGCCATTGCCATACGTCTGATCTGGCGGTTTTTCCCTTCAGTTAGCACTATTTCAAGTGTTGTAGGGTCTACCTTTCGAACTAGAGCTCTTCGGGTATTTACTCCTGCGCCGATACGAATACCTTCCTTCATTCCACGCAGAAGATTATTTGTTACAGGCTTGCTTACAGTTATGCGGTATTCTTTGTCATGATTTTTCTTTGGATCAAGTAATGCTCCAGTTACACGTCCATCGTTTGTAATTATGATTAGTCCGTGTGAGTCTTTGTCGAGTCTTCCAATAGGGAACATTCCTTCTCCAAAATCTTTGACTGGTATTGCTCTTTCGCCTGGGTTTGGTCCTACGGTTACAATTCCAACTGGCTTATGATATGCGATGTATTTGTAATCGCTAGTAGTGTCTTTTAAAACTTTTACATCATCTTGATCAGTAACTTTCATTCCTATAGTAGCGACTTTTCCATTCACCAAAATAACACCACTTTCGATTAGCTTGTCTGCTCCACGACGAGTTGCAATATTTTTTATTGCAAGATAATGATTTAGTCTGATTGGATCACTGGTTTTATTTTTAACTTGTTTTTTTGTCTTTGAGTTTATGGGCATAAAAAATTCCTGACAATACAAATACTCCGAGTACTATGTAAAGTGTTTTAAATGGTAATGTTCCTATAATAAGTGTTCCAAATATTGGTGCAACCACGAAAGCTAGTGGTGACATATCTCTGAAGATGCTTATGAAGTTGCTTTCCTTATCTGTAACTTTTTTGAAAAAATGAACCTCTATCATAACTTCTGTTATAGCTGCTCCAACTCTAGTTAGGAAAAGGAAGAATGCCCATAGAATTATATTTTTAGGTAGAGTAGGTAGAAACAGAGTTGCTACTCCCATAATAATCAATCCCAAAATTAGAAATGTTTTTTCACCATGTCTATCGGACCGTCTTCCAAGTGGTAACTCTAAGAGTATGAACGGTAGAAGCATTATGGTAAATATGATTCCTATGTTTTCCCAGGAAAACCCTATGTGTTCATGTAGATATATCGGCGTATATATAATCATCCATGCATAAAAGAACTGTAGGACAAAGTTTAGCACAGTAATCGATCTGAGCTCATGCTGGCTCCACAGTAGATTCAATGTTTTTACAAACGGGGCTCGAACATATGGTGCGTCATGATAGTTTTTTATTTGAGTCAAAACAGTATAAAAAACTATAAATATAAACATCATTGATACTCCATAAAGCAGAGGGTATCCGCCGTTACTCATAAGTATCCCAGCAATTACAGGGGATATTACCCAAGCTGTGTTAATAACAGTTAGATAAAATCCTCTCATCTTGCCGATTTTTTTACTATCGGAGAAATGCTGAACAAATATATCAAATGAAAATACTATTACGTTGTTTGTTACTAGATAAAATATGAACCCTATAAGTTGCAGCGTTGGTCTTCCGAAAGATGTTAAAGCTACTAAAGATAAAAAACTAATCACAAGCAATCCAAGTAAGGTAAATTTATTCCCAAATTTACTAATTACTTTTGGTATCAGAGAAAGTGCTAGTAGTGTAACTATTGCACTAGCAGTGAAGATTATACCCACGATTGATTCCTGAGTTATTTCACTTACAAATGTCGAGTTTATGTATGAAGCTATTGCGATCTGAAGCGCAAAGAAAAAACTTGCTATATAAACTGTTTTAATTATCTTTATAGGCGCGCTCATTTATAAGCTAGTATAGCACGACTGCTTACATACTTAAGAGGACAGGTATTACAAGAGGACGTTTAGCTGTTTTTTGGAACAAGAATTTTGATACTTCATCAGTTACAGCTCCTTTTATGTAATCAAAGTTTATAGGATTTGCTCCGTTCGTTGTTTCTTCGATTGTTTTCTTGATTATTATACGAGCTTGTCTTAGTAGTTCTTGGTTTTCTTTTAGATATACGAATCCACGAGAGATTAAGTCTGGAGATTTTTTTAGTTTACCTGTCTTGCCATCAACTATTACCATAACTATAAACATTCCGTCTTCTGCGAGCATTCGGCGATCACGTATGACCACTTCCTGTTCATCTCCTACAGAGAAACCGTCCACCATCATGTTTCCTGAAGGCGCTTTCTCTTTTCGTAGAACCATTTTTTCTCCATTTTCATTTATCTCTATAATTGATCCATTGTCTGGAACAATAACATTACTCTCTGGCATACCAAGAGACATAGCTAATTCTTTGTGGAGCTTTAGCATGTAGTGATTTCCATGTATTGGGATAAAGAATTTTGGGTGAGTCTTTCTGTGCAACCATTTTATTTCAGGGACGTTCCCATGCCCTGTAGAGTGGATCGATACTTCACTTGTTCTGTAGTGGATTATTCTAACTCCTTGGCGAGCAAGATTGTCTTTTAGTTTTTGAACAGCGAGCTCATTTCCAGGAACAATCGATGCAGATAGGACAATAGTATCTCCTTTTCCGAGTCTAAAGTTTTTGTGAGTTTTATTTGATGCGCGCATCAATGCTGAAAATTCTTCTCCTTGTCCTCCAGTAGAAAGAATAATAATACGATCTGGTGGGTAATTTTCAACTTCTTCAATAGATATGATAGTGCCTTTCTTTGGATTTAGTAGACCTGCTTGGATTGAAACCTCCATGTTTGTTTTCATACTTCGCCCTTCAAGTACTATATGTTTGTTTAAGCTTTCGGCTATCTCTACAACTTTTATCAATCGTTCAATATGAGATGCAAAAGCTGCGATAATAAGTCTTCCTTTTACACTTTTTATAATACTTTCGAGTCCTTTGTGCACTTCAGTTTCAGGAATTGCCCAATCTGGGTTCTCTATATTTGTAGAGTCAGTCATAAGAAGCAGTACTTTAGCTTCATCAAAAATACTATATTCTTTTTCTTCTCTATCAGAAGGTATTCCGTTTTGGTGTTCTAGTTTGTAGTCTCCAGGGGTTACTATCCATCCGTAAGGTGTCTCTACTATTATTCCCATTGAATCTGGAACAGTATGAGTCACTCCAAAAAATCGCACTTTTATATTTCCAAGTGTTATGACACTTTCATTTTCAACTATGTGTGCGTCTAGAGGTTTTAGGTGAGGGAATTCAGATTGACGCTTCTTCATTAGAAGTACAGACAGATTTCGTGAATAGATTGGTGGGTTACCAATACGATCCATTACTATAGGCACACCTCCAATGTGGTCTAAGTGTCCATGTGTAATAATCATCGCGCGGATTTTGTCTTTGCGTTCTTCTAAATAAGTTGTGTTCGGGATGATGTAATCGATACCTGGAGTATCATCAGTTTTAAATTGCATACCTGCGTCGATGACAATTATATCGTTTCCGATTTCAATCGCAGTCATGTTCTTTCCGATTTCTTCAACTCCACCTAGAGGTATGATACGTACTACTCCTGGTCCAACTGGTGGTATGTGATTTGTTTGTTTAGGTTTGTTTGTTGGTAGGTGAGTAGTTACACTTTGGATTCCGTTTTTACGGGATCCATGTTTTTGGTATCTATAACCACCACTTCTTTTTGGTGCACCTTTAGTAAAAGGTTTTTTAGCATCTTTGCTTGTTGTATTTGTATGTGTCGCATGTGTATGTGGTGTATGTGATCCACCATGTGCTTGTATGTGTGCTGGGTGTCGAGCAGGAGCTTTTAAATCTCTGCTACTGTGCGGAGCATCTTTTTTTTGTATTGGTTTTTGTATTTTTTGCATATTTAATATCTATTCATTCGAACGGGCAAATATTTTCCATACTGCATCGCTCTCTATATACCACTTGTAAACAGTGGCAAGCCGATCATGAGGTTCGACAATATGATCGACAGTTAATCCTTTTAATTTTTTTGGTAATACATAAATAAAGTCAGGGGAGTATATAAACACAGCAGCATTATCATCTTTTATAACTTGTTCAAATTTTACATAATTGGTAAGTCTATCTTCACTAGAGAGTAACCCTTGGGCTTTTTCTAAGTAAGTATCAGCTTTAGTGTTTGTGTACAGTGCTATGTTTAGTCCAGGATCATTTCTCTGGGATGAATGCCAAAAAGCAAATAGGTCATTTTCAGTACTTATTATTTGACCGAAAAGTAATACATCATATTTTCTAGGACGTATAACATTTTGATTTAATACGCCAATTTCAAATATTTTTAATTCTACATCTGCTCCTATTGCTTCTAAATTCTCTTTTATAATTTCTCCAGATCTTTTCAATTCTGGTGCATCACCGGTGGAGATAGAGAATTCTAATCTTGTATTTCCAGATTTACCTTTTTTTATCATTATCCCGTCTTCTCCTCTAGACCATCCATTCTTCTCTAATATGCTTACAGCTTCATCTATCGATGCCATTTTTGTTTCTTCAGTATTAAATGATGTTCCATCTAGAAGTGTTTTTGGAATAGGGCTATCAATTGTTTGACCGTAATTGTATAGAACCTCGTTTATTATTCTATCTTTGTCGATAGCTGTATTGAATGCACTGATTACTGATTTATCTAAAAATACAGGAGATTGATTTTGATTAAAGAATAAGCCGAATATTCTAGGTAGGGTAGTGGTTTCAATTCTCGCTCCGCTCTCTTCTAATTCTCGGGCTTTCTCTGGAGTTATAGCACTCATACTTTCTATGGATCTGTTTTTATAAGCACGAATCATATCATCTTCGTTTACATAGAAGTTAAATGTGATGCGATTTACAAAAGGTTTTCCAAGAGTAAATTTACTGAATGATTTTAAAGTATATGAACTAGGTGCTCCAGAACTTTTTTTATCTATATCTTTTACTAGATAAGGACCAGAACCAATTGCTTTTGAATTATACTCACTAAAATTCCATTCCTCGATAGGTATGTCTTTCCATATATGATATGGAAGTATTCCTATTGTTGCGTTGTCCAAGAAAGATGCGAAACGCTGTCTAAGTGTAAATGATATTGTGAGATCGTCTATTTTTTCGACTTCAACACCTTCCCATTCAACTCTCCTAGGGCTTTTCAATAGAGGATCTTGAATTTTCTCTATTGTGAAGATTACATCATCGGCTGTTAGAGGTTCTCCGTCATGAAAAGTTAGCTTTTCATGAAGTTTGAAGGTGTAAGTTAATCCATCGCTTGATATCTCGTAGCTTTCAGCTAAATCAGGAACTATAGATCCATCTGGCATCTTTCTTACAAGTCCAGAAAAAACCACGCTTACCAAATCATCGTCGGTGTCGGAAAGTGCTAGTACTGGGTTAACGAATCTCGGAGTACCCACTATTCCTTCTGTTATTGATCCACCACTAGCTGGAACTTCAATAATAAAATTAGAATTTATTTTACCTAATATGATAAAAGTCGTAATTACGAGAGCGGTCAAAATAGTAACAAAAACAACCCATTCTTTTCTTGTTAAATAGTGTGGGATTGCCGCCAACTCTTGTTTCTTTGGAAAACGAAGTCCACGAGCTTTTCTAAATAAGTTTTGGAACATAAATTATTTGGAGTTTGTTTTAATGTGAAATTGTTTTCACATTTTTAGTTTTAAGATACAGTTTTAAACTATACTAGACTAGAACAGCAGCAAGACTTGCCAATGTCAATAATACAGCTGTGATAATTGCTGTATAAAAGAGTACTTTCTCAAACCCGCGTCGTGTGTGGAATGTGGATAGGCTGTCTGAGCCACCAAAAGTGCCACCCAAGCCTGCGCTTGATTGCTGGAGAAGTATTGATATGACTAGAATAATAGATAGAAAAATCTGTATGTAAGGCAATGCCTCAGTGATCGTACTCATAGATATGAGCATAGCAGATTGACGTATTTTTGGCAAACTATAACTGTGTTTATAGTGTTTTATTTTGTCCTAAAAACTGCTAAATAATTATATTTAACATAGGTTTAATAGGGGATTTTTATCAATTTGCCCTATGGGGTTGACATTGCTTTGCACCTCGTCTATACTATCCTTACTCTACATATAAGTAGGGTAACTAACAGACATATGAAAAACTAACTTTTTTAATCTAAACAAGTAAAGTTTGATTGCGCCTGTTGGACGCTTTTTTCTTTGAAAATTCAAGAAGCTAAGTAATGTAATAATCTGAGTCTAAAAATAGTTTATGTTTTCTTTTGTTTCGTTCTATTTCAAAAAGACAGAGCAATCTGTTTTTAATTAGAGTTTGATCCTAGCTCAGGATGAACGCTGGCGGCGTGGATAAGGCATGCAAGTCGAACGAACTAGTCCCTGGAAGTATTTGAGTGAGTAGCAATACAAACAATTATATGGAAAGGGTTCACTAGTTAGTGGCGAACGAGGTAGTAACACGTGGGTACGTCCCCCAAAGTCGTGAACAACACACCGAAAGGTGTGCTAATACACGATGGTCCCTCCGGGGTAAAGTTTTAACGCTTTGGGAACGGCCTGCGGGATATCAGCTAGTTGGTAGTGTAATGGACTACCAAGGCTATGACGTCTAGGGGAGCTGAGAGGCTGACCCCCACCGATGGGACTGAGACACGGCCCATACTCCTACGGGAGGCTGCAGTCGAGAATCTTCCACAATGGACGAAAGTCTGATGGAGCGACGCCGCGTGATTGATGAAGTCCCTCTGGGACGTAAAGATCTTTTATGAGGGAAAAAGTTTATTGATTGTACCTCATGAATAAGGGGCTCCTAATCTCGTGCCAGCAGGAGCGGTAATACAGAGAGCCCCAAGCGTTATCCGGAATTATTGGGCGTAAAGGGTGTGTAGGTGGTTGTATTAGTCTTTCGTTAAAACTCCCGGCTTAACTGGGAATCTGCGAAGGAAACGGTACGACTAGAGAATACGAGGGGTGCATGGAACTCAAGGTGTAGGGGTGAAATCCGTTGATATCTTGGGGAACACCAAAAGCGAAGGCAATGCACTGGCGTACTTCTGACACTCAAGCACGAAAGCGTGGGTAGCGAATGGGATTAGATACCCCAGTAGTCCACGCCCTAAACGATCTTTTCTCGCTATTCGGAGTATCGACCCTCTGAGTGGCTAAGCTAACGCGTTAAGAAAAGCGCCTGGGAAGTACGGCCGCAAGGCTAAAACTCAAAGGAATAGACGGGGACTCGCACAAGCAGTGGATTATGTGGTTTAATTCGATGGTAAACGAAGAACCTCACCAGGGTTTGACACCTACGTGAAAGCTCTAAGAAACTAGAGCCCTCGCAAGACTAGTAGGCAGGTGTTGCATGGCCGTCGTCAGTTCGTGGTTTGAATTGTTCCCTTAAGTGGGGTAACGAACGCAACCCTCGTCGTGTGTTATATTTGTCACACGAGACCGCCCAGAACTTTGTTCATGAAAATATTTCGTGCATAAAGTTCTGGGAGGAAGGAGAGGATGACGCCAGGTCAGCATGACCCTTTGATATCCTGGGCTACACACATAATACAATGACGGCTACAACGCGTCGCGACGGGGTAACCCTGAGCCAATCGTTATAAAAGCCGCCTCAGTTCGGATAGAGGTCTGCAACTCGACCTCTTGAAGTTGGAATTGCTAGTAATCGCAGGTCAGACATACTGCGGTGAATACGTTCTCGAGTCTTGTACTCACCGCCCGTCAAGTCAAGGGAGCTGGTGGTACCCGAAATCTCTCCATTGGAGGGCCTAAGGTAAAATCAGTGACAGGGACTAAGTCGTAACAAGGCACGGCTAGCGGAAGCTGGTCGTGGAATAATTCAATTTGAAACCCCTTCATATTTATATGAAGTTAAGGTGTCGGTATTGTATGCCTCAATTGAGCATACAATGGTCAGTTAAGCGCGGACCTAAAAGCAGCTTTGACAGGAGGGAAAGCCACCCCAATAGAACGAAACAAAAGAGTATAGAAACTATTAGATTTTACATATAAAAACGCCCACATCGGGTTGTTTTTTGTTTTTAGAAAGAAGCTTAAACGGATTGACTTTTTGTATATTTGTGATATTATAAGGAAAACGTACCAAAATGGAAAAAAACTTATATTTATTTGCTTTTACTGCATTTATTGCCTTTATGGTTTCGTGTGATAAATACGAGATTCCGGAGCCAATTGAGTCGATTCCTTACCAGGGAGAGACAGGTGATACTGTCGATATTCCGGGTGGAGAGGATACTATTCCACCAACTGGAGAAGAAGACATTTTAGCTCCGTTTAAGGCGGACGCAGATGTATTTTTTGTGGATTTCCAAATGGCATTCATTGCCGATCCAACTGCTGATTCGCTTTTACGAATCCCGATGCTGGATTCGATATATGATCGTTGGGCAATCTACAATGCAGGATTTATTGACGGATATTTTGCTTCGATTGTTGGAGCAGAGGTCCCAGCTGACTCACTAATCCCGACATTCTTGCCGGATGAAGTGTGGGATACGTTGGTTACAATTTACCCAGCTTTGTTTAGTGGATTTTTGTCAGACATCCAGATTGATTTACTCGATCCGGGTGAGGCCGAGGAAATCTTTAATGAAAGGTGCAACGTAATCATCGATATCGTCATGAATAGACGATGTGATGAGTGGGTTGATAAATACTTTGGCCGTTATGCCAATCCTCGTAAAATCCATTGATAAATAAGGCCAAAAAAGTTTTTTAAAGCCCCGCACCCGCGGGGCTTTTACTATTTTTTAGGTATAAAATTTTAATATCAACCAACACTATACACTTGGTCATGGTACGGCCAAACAAAACAAGAGTGATTATTTTTATCTTTGAAAAAATATTTTTACGACACTAAATAAGTCTTTGTTATAAGGCTCGTGCGACACACATCTTTACAAGAAAATTTTTTTGTTTTACGGATATAAAAAGTGAGTTATCCACTACGACAAGAAAAAAAAATTTAGGTACAATGAATACCACAAGTTAGAACTTTTTATTAATTTATTTTTTATTGCGCATGACAAAAAAAATCACCCTCAGTAAACAAGATCTTGCAAAGATCAAAGAAATTCGTAACCGCGAATTTAACATAATAGCTTTTGATCTAAGTAAGATTATTGAAGCTATCAATAAAGCTTTTGCTTCAACTGGCGAGGGAGAACATGCCGATGCTGAATATGTTGGCAAGAAGGTTTTCAAAGAACTATTGGCTATCAAAACAGAAGCTAAAGACAAAAACTTTACTCCTACAGTAGAGCTTATACAGGATTTGGTAGAAACTGAGCTTATTCGTGAGAAATATGTGCATACAGCAAAGGCTTATATTCTATATAGAAACAAGCGCGCAGAACTTCGTCGTGAGGTTGGTCCAGTTCCAGAGAAGGTTAAAAAGATGGCCGAAGAGAGTAAGAAGTATTTCAGAAATCCTCTTGCTGAGCTCGTGTACTACAGAACATACGCACGTTGGATAGATGCAGAAGGTCGTCGTGAGACTTGGATTGAGACTATCGATCGTTATATGGATTTCATGCGTGAAAACATAGGCAACAAGCTAAAAGAATCAGAGTATGCTGAAGTTCGTGAGGCAATTCTAAAACAAGAAGCGATGCCTTCAATGCGCCTTATTCAATTCGCAGGCGCTCCAGCTCGCAAGACAAACGTTTGTGCATACAACTGTTCATTTATCGCACCATCTACATTTCAAGATTTCGGAGAGATTGTATATATATCAATGTGTGGAACTGGAGTAGGTTACACAGTTGAATCAAAAAATATTCAAGCACTTCCACAGATTAAACTTCAAGATGGGAAAAAACTTCCTACTTTTATAGTACCTGACTCAAAAGAAGGTTGGGCTGATGCTCTCGTGCATGGTATGAAGACTTGGTTCGGTGGAAATGATGTTGAATTTGATTTTTCACTTCTTAGACCAGCCGGTGCTCGTCTAAAAACTATGGGTGGAAAATCTTCAGGTCCACAACCTCTAGTTGAGCTTCTCCAGTTTACTCGTGAGCGTATCTTGCGCCGACAAGGAAGACATCTACGAAACATCGATGCGCACGATATTATCTGTAAAATAGGTGAGTGTGTTGTTGCTGGAGGAGTACGTAGAAGTGCTTTGATATCACTTTCAGATTTGGATGATGAAGAAATACGCGATTCAAAGAAAGGTCAGTTCTATCTCACAGAAGGTCAGAGATCACTAGCAAACAACTCAGCTGTATATGAAAACAAGCCTTCAGCTATAGAGTTTATGGATGAATGGGTAGCTTTGATGAAATCAGGATCTGGAGAGAGAGGAATCTTCAATCGTGGATCACTTCATGCAACTCTACCAGAACGTCGTATAAAACTTTGGCAGAAAGAGTACAAGGGTTACTTCTCACCAGATGGACGCGTAGTCGGACCGATCGGAACAAATCCTTGTGGAGAGATTATTCTCCAATCAAAACAGTTCTGTAACTTATCAGAAGTAGTAGCGCGCGCAGATGATACAGAAGAAACTCTAATGAGAAAAGTGCGTATAGCTGCAATACTTGGAACATACCAATCAACACTTACAAAATTTGGATACCTCTCAAAAGAGTGGCAAGATAATTGTAGAAAAGAATGCTTGCTTGGAGTTTCTATAACAGGTCAATGGGATTGCGGGCTTGCTCGAGATGGCAAGATGCTTGAAAAACTCAAGAAAGAATCTATTCGCATTAACAAGATCTTTGCAAAGCGTTTTGGAGTAAATGAATCTACATGTATTACTTGTGTTAAACCTTCTGGAACCGTTTCTCAGACTGTAGACTGTTCAAGTGGTATGCATCCTCGTCATGCTCCATACTACATCCGACGTGTACGTATATCTGCAACAGATGCACTTTTCAAAATGTTGAAAGACCAAGGCGTACCTTACTTCCCAGAAGTTGGTCAGTCAGTTGATACTGCTACTACATATGTACTTGAATTTCCAGTTGCAGCACCAAAAGGTGCGATATGTAAAGACGATGTGTCTGCACTTGCTCAGCTAGAACACTGGAAAGTTGTAAAAGTTAACTACACAGAACACAATCCATCAGTAACAGTTTCTGTGGGAGACGATGAATGGATTGAAGTGGCTCATTGGTTGTATCAGAACTGGGATATCGTAGGAGGTCTTTCATTCCTTCCTCGATCAAATCACGTGTACCAACTTGCTCCATATGAAGAGATTACAAAAGAGCAATATGAAAAACTAAAGCCAACAGTTGCAAATATTGATTTCTCAAAGATTGTTACTTATGAAATCCAAGACGAAACTGAAGTTAAAAAAGAACTCGCATGTGTGTCTGGAGTCTGTGAAATCTAGTTTTAAATAAAAAGAAAAACCGCTCAGTTGAGCGGTTTTTTTTATAAAATCCAGATATATTCTCCTATGTTTTTTGATTCTGCAATTTCAAGAACCTTTTTATGATAATCATGTTCTTTATACCTTTCCTTGATGAAATCATATATTTTTTTCCACGCCTTACGGTTACCAATCGCAACATCTTTCATAAGTTGTTTTGTTTCCCATCTCCAGTTTTCTTGATCAGATTCCTTTTCTCCAACCCAGTAATTTTCTAGGGCTTTATGAAGGCGTTCCCTGTTTTCTTCATTGGTATCTTTTAGATAGGCGATCCACGCATCTGCGAATTCTTTCCATTCAGTAGTAAGACCCTTATTCTTTTTAGTTGCCATATTGAATTTTTCCTCACTCTACTCTCCGAGAGCCTAGTTGTCAAACCAAACAAAAATCCGCCAAAAAAGCGGATACGTATTTTACTACTCGGAATCATAATCATAATGGAAACTTATTTCGTTATTAAGCGACCTATTCCGCTTCCTTTGTGCTAGGCGAGAGAAAAAGCCTGGAATCATGGAAGTTACTCTTTTTCTAAGGATTTGGGTCTCTCCCTTAGTCTTATTTTCCAAGGTGGTTGTTGGAACAACATTTTTCTGTACGGATCCTTTTAGTACAAGCACATACACATATGCGCGTTGTTGTGTAGATGTAAAAGGATAAGGTGGTCTCCATATATCTTGAAGCACTTTCCTTTCAATGTTATGGTTCGGAAAAAGTTTCTGTACTGTATCATCGGCCAATTTTTCACTTTCTATTGCTTCTGTCTGATCATTAGGCAGAACGTGTCCGATATAGACGGCCAATCCAAATCTTATTTTACCATCAGTTCTTTGTGGCAAGACCGTAGGATATCGTAAGGTACCTGTATTTGATAACCTCCTGATATTTTTTTGTTCCATAAAGTTCAGTTTTCTTTACCTTATCAATCTTACGGATTTTGTCAAACTCTACTTGACGGGAGGGAGAAACAAAATAAAAACCGCTCAGTTGAGTGGTTTTTTAGTTATGTTGCTCCACCTACTCTGTATACCTTGTATCGGGTAGGTAATCTGTCGCCAGATGTATTTTGATCGTTTTCAATTGCAACCATAAGCTCTTGGGTCTTCTGGTTGTCTTTGAATATTTCATAGCACTCGTCGCTATAAATCTGAAATGACGTATCAAAAAACTTTACGAACTTTTTGAGTAAATTATTTATTATTTTTTTTCCCATAATTATTATATTTTTTAAGTAGGTAAATAACATCTATCGTATTACATGAGTAAAAGTAATCCAATAAATATTCCCATTAAAAGAAAAAATATTCCGAGAATTGCCCTTGATATATCGTTGCTTCTTTGGATATCTTTTATTTGTTGCCTCATTGCATGATTATCAGTTCGATAATATAGTCGTAATTTTTCAAAGGCTTTGGAGACTTTCTTGTCTGCAAAATAATACCCAAAGATACATCCAATTAAGGAAATAGAAAGTACTATATAAATATCCTTCATATGTATATGTTTTTCCTTAATATATCATAAAATATCGCCTTGTCAAATATAATATGATGTTATATACTACCTTTGTTGTACTGGATGATCGCGCTTGTCGAAAGGCAGGTGAGGAAAGTCCGAACACAGGCTTATGAAAATAAGCAGCAGGGTAGTGGGTAATTCCCATCCATAGCAATATGCGAGGTGCGAGCAGTGACGTCTAATCCGAAAGGAGAGGAATTCCCTTGGGAATAATCCAATGGAGACATTGGGGTGAAACGGCTAAATCCTTACTTCTGTGCAAGACCGTGTCCTAGCTTGCTAGGGAGAGTCGCTTGAGGGTATTGGCAACAATACTCCTAGATAAATGATTGTCGTCTATCGCAAGATAGATACAGAATTCGGCTTATAGGTACAACAAAAAATATGAAAAAACTCTGCGAAAGCAGAGTTTTTTCTGTTATAATTTTTTATATGTCAAAAAACAATTCACCATGGATTCATCAACTTGCTCGAACGAGACCTATTTCAAAAGGTAAGATACCTGAAAAGACCGATGTTGTTATTGTTGGTGGGGGAATAGCGGGTATTTCGACTGCGTATGAAATATTGAAAAATACAGATCTGAAAGTTGTTTTACTAGAAGCTACAAAAGTGGCTCACGGAGCGACTGGTCACAATGCTGGTCAGATTACAAGTTATTTTGAAAATCCATTTCAAGATTTTGTAAATAAATTTGGATTGGAGCAGTCAGCCGATGCAGTAAGAGCTATCGAATATGATGCACGCATGATTCTAAATGAGATCATGCGCGACGCAAATATAAAAACCCCTCTATCAGAATTTGAAGGATATGATGGACTGAAAGATAAAGACTCTGTTTTGTTGTATTTAGAAGATCTCAAACTAAAATCCGAAGCAGGTTTGTCTATTCGTAAAATGTATATATCCGAAGAATGGAGTCATAGTATGCATTTGCCTTCTGAATACAAATCTTTTTATACAAAAATAGGGCACAGTGATGTAATGTCTTTGCTCGAAACTATTGATAGTGATTATATAGCGGCTTTGCCATTTTTATCAGGTTGTATGAATAGCGCTCTTTTTACAGAAGAGTTGGCGGTTTTTATACTAAATAACTTCAAAGATCGTTTTGTCTTGGTTGAAGAATCTCCTGTTTCAGTTTGTGAACTTCATAAAGATTTTGTTTCTCTAAAATCAAAGGATATTTCTATTCTTACAGATCGAGTCGTATTGTGTACAAATGGATTTGAAAATATAAAAATAGACAATAAAAATGGTGTAGATATAGATACTAAATTTCACCATAAAGTATCAGGTCTTATTGGTTATATGGCTGGCTTTACCGAAAATCCAGACAAGAAGCCTTCTGCTAGTATTTACACAAAATCTATAGGTATGAATGGGGGAGAGTATTTTTATGCGACTCGTAGACCATATGAATTGAGAGATAACAAAGTAAATCTAATATCAATCGGTGGGCCTGAGGAGGTGATAGAAGATACAAGTAAATACGATAGAAATATGCGTATCCCTTCTTCTGCTATTGGTTCTATATTTAGTTTTATTGAAAAAACTTATAATACAAAAAGTAAAAATGATATTTTTGAATTTATTTGGCACGGGCTGATGGGGTATACACCAAATGGAGTTCGATTGATTGGTATAGAACCTTGCAATCCATTGCTTTTATACAACTTAGGTTGCAATGGAGTTGGAATATTACCTTCAATATATGGAGCCAAGAGAATTTCAAAAATATTAAATAATGAAGTATTGAAACCTTCGATATTTGATCCCAAAGATCAAACTTGTCCCATAGAATAAGCTTACTAATATTTATAGTATAAGTATTTTGTATTAGGGGGTTGACTTTTTAAATCGAATCTGCTATACTCTTTTTGTGAGTGAATAACTTCGTCTCGTTATTAATGAGACACAAGTGCCTCGCAAATCCCGGCTTCGGCCGGGATTTTGCGTTTTTAGGCTACTAAATAAAGGCTTTTATATATGAATCCCTTTGTGTCTATTGCTATTATTTTGTTATCCGCATATAATTTCTATTGCAGATCGCTTGTCTGTGTTTATAGCGAGCGTCTGCACTCACATAGGCATTTGTGTTGGAGTTAGCACACGCTCGCTTTAAACGCAGATAAAATAAAAATCTCCCCACAAGCACGGGGAGATTTTTATTTTTAATTATTTTTAAAATAATTTTTATTTTATTATTTATTTTTTTATAAAAAATATTTTATTTATAATTTTTTTTATAAAAAACTTTTTTGAGTTATCCACATATTTTTTGTAAATAATATTGTTATTAGTTTTTTTCTGTAAGATAATATATACAGTGATGCATTGATTGAAATCACAAAATATTTTTTTATAAATTTATTTTGTGTGGTCGGATCATTGCAGAAAACGTTAATAGCTTAACCCACTAAAATATATGGCAGCAAAGAAAAAGAAAAAGGCAGCTCCTAAGAAAAAGGCAGCTAAAAAGAAGAAGAAATAGTTTCTACTTCTCAAAAACAAAATCCTCCCTATCAGAGGATTTTGTTTTTTTATATCTCGATAAAATTTGCCTTTTATGCTATACTCTGTTTTTATATAGAAATTATGGCCTTAATTAGCAATATATTTGGGAACGCAGATTCCCGTTTTATAAAATCAGTAAAACCACTTATAGAGAAGATAAACTCTCTAGAAGAAGGCCTTTTGTCCTTACCTGATGAAGCTTTTCCTGAAAAGACTCGGGCTCTCAAGGAGCGTCTCGCAAAAGGGGAAACTCTAGATAATATTTTACCGGAAGCTTTTGCGCTTGTTCGTGAAGCTTCACGAAGAACTCTTGGGCAACGCCACTATGATGTGCAATTGATTGGAGGTATTGTTTTACACAAAAATAAAATAGCCGAGATGCGCACAGGAGAAGGTAAGACCCTCGTTGCTACCTTACCTGTTTATTTGAATGCATTAAAAGGAGATGGTGTGCATGTTGTTACTGTAAATGATTATCTAGCGAGTCGTGACGGAGAATGGATGGGACAGATATATGATTTTCTTGGTCTTAGTGTGGGGGTTATAAACTCACAACAAATTTCATATTTGTATTCAAAGAAAGAAGGTGACTTGGACAAAGAACACGACGAGACAGGATCTTTCAAGGTGATGTATGAGTTCCTTAAAACTTGCACCAGAAGAGAGGCTTATGCAGCTGATATTACATATGGAACAAACAATGAATTTGGGTTTGATTATTTGAGAGACAATCTAGTGGTAAATTCTTCCCAGATGGTTCAAAGAGGTCACCCTTTTGCTGTTGTTGACGAGATAGACTCTATACTTATAGACGAAGCTAGAACTCCTCTTATAATATCTGCTCCGACATCTGATTCCGAGAAACTTTATCAGACATTTGCTAGTATTGCTCGCAATTTAAAGATAGAAGAGGATTATACAGTTGAAGAGAAGCATAAATCTATATCCCTAACAGACGCTGGTATAACTAGCGCTGAAAAATCTTTAGGAATTGAAAATATATATTCAGAAAAAGGCATAAAGTATGTTCATCATCTAGAAACTGCTGTACGTGCCGAGGCCTTATACAAGAAAGACAAGGATTATGTAGTAAAAGATAATGAGATTATTATTGTTGATCCTTTTACTGGGCGTATGCAACCAGGACGTCGTTGGAGTGAGGGTCTGCATCAGGCGATTGAAGCCAAGGAAGGTGTTATGGTCCAAAAAGAGTCTAGAGCCGCAGCTTCTATCACTTACCAGAATTATTTTAGACTATATAAGAAGCTTGGCGGTATGACTGGTACTGCGAAGACTTCAGAAGAAGAATTTTTTAAAGTTTACGGACTTGAGGTTATTACTATACCTACACATAGGGATATAAAGAGAATCGACAATTCAGACCTAATTTACCAAAGCGAAATTGGTAAATGGAAAGCTATCGCAAAGAAAGTAAAAGATCTTCACAAAAAAGGTCAGCCGGTACTTATCGGTACAATTTCAATCGAGAGAAACGAACTTCTGTCTGAATTTCTAAAAGCAGAGGGTGTTCCACACACACTTTTGAATGCAAAGAATCATGAGCGCGAAGGTGAGCTAGTATCAGAAGCAGGAAAACGTGGCGCTGTTACTGTTGCAACAAACATGGCAGGTCGTGGAGTTGATATAAAACTTGGAGGCGCATTGGCCACAGAAGAGGAGAGACAAGAAATACGCGATCTTGGTGGTTTGTTTGTTTTGGGTACAGAGCGCCACGAGGCTAGACGCATAGACAACCAGTTACGAGGAAGATCTGGTCGTCAGGGAGATCCAGGCGAAACTCAATTTTATGTATCACTAGAAGATGATCTTATGCGCGTGTTCGGTGCTGAGAGTATAAAACGTATGATGGGTACATTTGGTATTCCCGAAGATGAACCTATTACAAATCGTTTGATTAGTCGCGCTCTAGAGAGTGCTCAAGCAAAAATCGAAGGTTTCCATTTCGATGCTCGAAAGAACACTCTTGAATATGACGATGTATTGAATCATCAGAGAAAAAGTATATACAACAGACGCAAGACCCTAATAGTTGGTACTTTTGATGAAATAAAGAAATATATAGATGAATATGTGTCTTCTGATACAGAACTTTCTAATCTAACTGATGAAAAAAAGACTCTAACTACTGAAGAGAGTTTCTACGAAACACTTCGTAGGATAATTCTACATGTTACTGATACGCTCTGGGCTGAGCACTTGGAGACTATGGATTATTTGAGGTCTTCTGTTAACTTGCGTGCGTATGGTCAAAGAGAACCTTTGGTTGAATATAAAAAAGAAGGCTTGATTTACTTCAAGAATATGGAACAGGCAGTTTTACGGGAAGTGTGTGAAATTCTAAAAACTGTAGAAATAAAGACCCCCGCTAGTGTTAAAGAGGAAGAAGTGAAGCAGGATTTTGTTATCACAAGTGCTGGGTCGCTTGATTCTGATACTATGAGCCATAAATCTGAGGCTGAAAAGAGCGGTATTCCGAAAGTTGGGCGAAATGATACATGTCCATGTGGTAGTGGAAAGAAGTACAAAAAGTGTCACGGAGCCTAAAAGTCACTAAAAAGCCAAAAAGGCTATCCACAGCCTAAAATAACACCACACTTTAACTATACTTGTCAAGTTAGAACATCAAAAATACCCTTATAAATAAGGGTATTTTTGATTTGACACTCCTAAAAATAGTGGTATAACTATTGACTTTATCTTCACAATATGCTACTATATGCTTGTCTCCAAAAACGTTATGTTTATGGAGTTTTTCTTTTAAAGCCGAGGTTTTATTACTTACCGGCAAAAAAATCAGTTACGTAGTTTGGCGGAGCAGAACCGCTAGTTATGAATAAAGACAGCATTTTACGCTCTCTACAGTCATTTGTCGTACTTCCTATTTTGGCGACAAACATGTTAGTACTCCCAGCGGGTACAATCATGCTTCCAACTGCTAGAGTATCAATGACAGAACAAAATGGGCCCCTTATCGAGACGATCACTGATAACCAACAGAAGACTCGAATCGATACGGCTAAAAATATAGATACATACTTTGCTAATCACGACATGCCACTCGAAGGAACTGGTATGAAAATGGTTATCGAAGCAGAGAAAAATAATATTGACCCCTACTTGATCGCAGCTATTGCAGTTCGCGAATCTACTGGTGGAAAACACCAATGTAAGAGTCAGGCTTCCCTAGGTAAGGTTAATCCTTTCGGATGGGGAGGTTGTAAGCTCGGTTTTGAATCCTATGATGCTGCAATTGAAACAGTTGCTCGTAACCTAGGAGGTAACAACCCGAAGACTGCTCATCACTATGGTGATAAGTCTACGATTGAAAAACTAGAAGCTTATAATCCTCGTACTGTGGTGGCTCGCTACCCAGAACAAGTTATGGATATTATGAATGATATGGCCTCTCTCGAGTTCACATCAGCAGAAAAGTCCGCTTAACAGCTGGGCTTTTTTGTTTGAGGTGTATTTAAATTTTTAGTATACAATTTGACGTTTAACTGTTTTTGTTATATAAATTAGTATCTAAATGAGTTCTTTTCACTAAAAAAATAAATTATATGAAGTTAGCTTTTAAGATCATTTTATTGATGATTGTTTTTACTCCGTTTACATCTAGCGCCCAGAGGTGTGTTATAGACATGGATAATTTACTTGCTCATATGGCGCAAGTAAAATTTAATAAAATTGGTAGTATTACTTACGCAGAAATACTCGT
This sequence comes from Candidatus Nomurabacteria bacterium, assembly GCA_016699365.1. Lineage (NCBI taxonomy): Bacteria > Candidatus Nomuraibacteriota > Candidatus Nomurabacteria bacterium. The sequence continues at coordinate 450,866 of CP064973.1, forward strand.
CAATGAAATTGACGCAAATGGTGATAGAGGCAAGCCGACACTGGTTTACATTGATGCAAGTTACTTAGACTTGATAAAAATTTTACCTACACCAGTTTATGTAAATACTGTAGTAGTTAAATACAAAAAAGGTAGATTTGTACAGGCTGCTGCAAATGATAATAATTCTGCTAGGTTAGTATGTGGCTTTGGTGAAGAATTGGTATTCCCAGTATTTAATGAACTTTCTACTGAAAAAGGTAGAAGTATTGGTTATTTTGATTTACAGTACAACATCTTCTACGAAGTACCTTTCAAGCGCCCCGGCAAGGATACAGTTATATGGCAGGGCGCCATGACGCTGATTGATACAAGTGATCGCACAGCTAAGGTTACCAGGAAAATGAAGCTCATAACCCTTAAAAGCAAAGAGGATAGGGAGTTGTTCGATACACTTCTGTATTCTGCTAGGGTTGAAGCACTGGCTTCAGTCTGGAGTAATGAAAAAAATAAGTTTGTTATTCCCGATGAGACTCCATATATAGATGATAAAAATATCCATAGACCGGAGATTTTTGGATTATCCAAGACTGATCGTATGACAAATCTTGTTGTGTGGAATGCGGATATTTATACTACACCTACCGTAAGTACTCAGCCAGATTCAGATTCTATTGAGTTTACGGTTGATGCTACAGTAGCTTCAATACAAGTTGAAGCTGTATTGCTTGGTGATAACGTAGTTTTACTAAAGTGGGATAGTGTTGGTACGGACTGGAGTTTGTACACCATCACTCTGATTTATCCTAGTGGTAATACCAGGAAGTTTCCTGCAAGTGATGCAAGTATAAAATTGAAAAACCTACCCAAAGGTGGAACTTTCAAAGTTTTTGTTGAAGGTCCCAATGGTACAGGGGAAACAACGTTCGAAAATTGATTTCTAAACCCGCGCATTTTGCGCGGGTTTTATTTATTTAGGCTTGTAAAATAAGGGTTTTTTCAGTCTCTAAAGCATTGACATTTTATATAAAATCTGATATAATACTCAGGTAACGCACAAAGCGTAAATGTTCATTGTTAAACTCAAAAAAAAGAAGATATGAAGAAATTATTAGTTTTAATTTTATTTATCGGTTCTGTGTCCATGGTCCATGCGCAAGGTGCGCGTGCAATCATGGACTTTAACACCACCTTCAGCTATGGAGCTGAGGTGAAGATGGATGTGATAGGAGACCTCGATCTTAGTGAGGTGTCTGTTGGTGAGATCACTACTTCCGGTTCAGATGGTGCTATATCATCTGTGTTGGCGTATGTCGACCCAGCGCATCTGGCAAACTTGAAAAGCTTGCCGAAGCCTATTTTTATTGATTACGTTCTCGTGAAATTCGAGAACGGTCGCTTTGCTCCGGCAACAGCCGAAGATAAAAATGCGGTTAGGTTAATTTTTAAGTACGGCAAGAGTTTGCCGAAGCCCAGTTATACACCAGCTATTGTGAACTATGATGACCGCACTATTGGTTATCTGGATTTACAATATACAATTTTTTATCCCATGACCTTTGAAAAAAAAGGCAAGGATATCGCTGTGTGGCAGACTGCTGAGACGCTTGTTGACACCTCAAACGGGTCAATCTCTATGAAGTTAGTAAACTTCATAAATGAAAGTGACTTTAGTAAGTTGAAAGCGTTGAGTGTAGAATCAAGGCTCGAAAGTGTAAGTAGTGTTTGGAGTAACGAAAAAAATAAGTTTGTTACTCCTTCTGAAAGTCCATGGAAATGGGCAAGTAGGAATGAAAAAAACACACTTGAAGTTGTGTGGAATGCGGATATTTATACCGTGGCCGCACAAGCTCCGACGACTGGAGCAACTTCAGGTTCTACAAACATGGGGCAGTCGGGTAACAACACTCCACAGTTCAGTATCTCCGCTACAAAAGGTAGTGGAAATATTACCACTGTAAAGTGGACTGAGACTGCTGGGGCAACAGGTTACAAACTGAGCCTGACGTATCCTAATGGAGGTTTGAAAGATTTCAATTCGAGCAAAGGCTCGATTGATCTCAAGAACCTTCCTCCTGGGGTTTATAAAGCCATCGTCACAGCCACTTCGGCTAGCGGTGCGACTCTGTCTACCGGGAGTGGTCAGATCACTAATTAATTTTTTTCATTTTGTAAACCCGCCAATCCGGCGGGTTTTTTTTATTTTGATTTATTCAAAAGCCCGCTTTGCGGGCTAAGTCTTTTTCTTATCGTTACTTTTTCAAAAAAGTAACGCAAAAACCTCTTTGCATTTCTACCCACAAATATTCACAAGACTCGGACTCACTAAAAGCATTAACTCGCCCCACAGACTCAAAGCGGGGCTCAAACAGAATACTTTTTCCTAACGGAACATTCGTCCTCATCTGTTCATATACTTGTGGGTAGAAAGGGCAAAGCCTGGGTTCAAGAATTTAAAACATCCAAATCCTCACTATTAAAAAGACTAGCGAGTGTGACGACACGAGCTCGAGGAATTTTCTAGCAAGAAAATATCCGTGCTTTTTAATAGTGAGGATAAAAAATAGTTTTCCAGAAACCAAACAATAATTAACACAGAAGGTGATAGGAGTTATAAAACAAAAAACAAAAATACGAGTGCTAGGAGTATGCGATATATTCCAAATCCAATAAAATTATGCTTCTCTATAAAACGGATAAATATTTTTACAGCAAACAGCGCTGATACAAATGCACTTACAAAACCAATTCCGAGCAACGTCCATTCGCTTGAAGAAAAAGTAAAACCAGTTTTGATTAGGTCGAGACCTGATGCTGCGATAAGTGTAGGTATGCCTAGTAGGAAAGAGAACTCAACAACATTTTTCCTTGTGATTCCCATCGAGAGTCCGCCTATAATCATCGCTCCTGAACGCGATACTCCAGGGATAAAAGCTAGGGTTTGAAACACTCCGAGCAATATTGCGTTTTTAGTTGTGATTTCTTTTGGTTCAGATTGAGCTCTTCTTTTGAACCAGATCTCAAAAAGTATTATGAGTATCCCACCAAACAGTAGTGAATATATGACTACGTAAGTGTTAGAGAGCAAGAATTCTTTTATAAATGGGTATAGTACTATTCCGATTATTGCAGTAGGGATAAATGCTAGGGCGATGTTCTTCATCAAGTCCCAGTTTTGGATTAACCTTTTTGTAAATAAAAAAAGGATAGCTATTAGTGCTCCGACTTGGATTGTAATTGTGAAGCTTTCTACAAAAGGCGTTGACTCTATTCCTAGTGTGCGAGTGGCAAGTATCAAGTGCCCAGTAGAGGATACTGGTAGGAACTCTGTGACACCTTCTATTATTCCTAAGACGATTGATTGGAGTATTGTCATTATTTTTTATTTACAAACAAGAAGCTAGATATTATCGCAGCTGTTTCAGCTCGGAGAGTTGAGTTTCCAATACTAACAATCTGTACACCTGTGTCTTTTGCGGTTTGTATTTCATTCTCAGCCCACCCACCTTCTGGTCCTACAAATATTGAAACTTCCTCTGGTATTTCTTCTAGGTCATCAAAAGGAATTCCAGTCATATCAAGCAAATACTTCTCTCCGGGAGAATTTTTTAGAGCTTCTATTAAATTGGTCTTTTCTTCTAGTGTGGGTAAATATGATCCGCCAGATTGTTCGAGTGCCTCCTTGATAATAGTTTTCAGACGCTCTTCTTTGAGGCCAGTTTTAACGGTCCTGTCAGATTCTATTGGATTTATACTTGCTACTCCAACCTCAGTTACTTTTTGGGCTACAAGTTCAAAGTTTTCTTTTTTTAATATCGATAGATATAAATGCACTTTGTGTGAAGGTTTTTCTGAAATTACTCTCTCTACAACACTGCCCACAATAGAATCTTTTGATATTTCAGTTAGGGTGATGTGTATATTTTTACCCACCCCGTCAGTTAGAATTATTTTTTCTCCCATGCGGAGCTTTAGTACATTTTTGATTTGATGAATTAGGTCTGTATTTTCTATAAATACATTGTTTCCGATTTCTTTGTATTCAGTTAAAAAACGGTGAACCTTCATATTACACTCCGACAAATATAGTGTAAAAGAATTTTACAACTGGATCTACATCAGGTCCATATACGAGTGCTCCGCCTAAAGATCCTGCGACTGTTATAAAAAACAGTCCTACGATTGCAAGCAAGATTAAAATTCTTTTTTTCCAAAATATAGCCTTGATTTTTAGTAGTAAATTCCAGATGCTTTGACCTACACCACTACTTGTGTATTTTATGAAAGATTGAGTTTTTTCGATCAGCCAGATTAGATACACTATCGCAAGTGCTCCAAATATATAACTTGCTCCAACTGCAAAAAATGCATGAGTCTCTAAAAGTTTTCCCTGAGGTCCGCTCTCCATCGCCTCACCGACAAGTGCACCTGTTTGTACAGCAAGAATAGAAGATAGAGATCCGAGGATTAAAAATGCGGATTTGATATAAGTGATTGTGTCAGTAGCCTCAAATCTTTTGATACGGATAATCTCAAAAAGTGCATAAATAGTAAAAAGCGCAATAGGGAAGTGAACAAAAATTGGGTGTATATTTATCATATATTTAAGTATAACATGACTCAATATACGTTGTCACAAAAGTATATTTGGTTCGTCATAAAGTATAGACGCTAAGTCAAATAATCCTTTCGACAGGGGAATTATTATCACAAAACCGCCCTAATATCCTTGGGCGGTTTTGTATTGACTTTTAAAGCATTTTATGCTATTATTAGGGTTCACAAATAGTTCATCTCAAAATTTAAGATAGCATGAAAAAATATTTAACCTTACTTGTTTCATTTATTTTCGGCCTGACAGCTTGTCAGAAAGACCCGATGCCGGGGGACCTTTTCAATAAAATTGACGGCACCTGGTTCGGGTACAAAGTGTACTTCGGCCAGGCTCCGGTGCTCGATGTGAGCGACCAGGGACTTGCCGATTTATTTATCACCTTTGATCTTGACGGCATCGTTACGATGCAGTTCATGTCATACGGTGGCACCGACCCGAATTCGGGTGGTGAAGCTTACTGGTCTGATCAAACCTTTACTGGAGATTACTGGCGCAATGAAGATGGTAGCTGGCATGTGCAGTTCAGCAATTATGATACCTTGCATGTCACAACCAACCGCAAATTTGCGTTGGACTGGACCAATGGTGACTACAGCTACACTGCTGGTGGTGCACCAAGTGATGAGACTCGCGAGAGTTTCACACTGACTTCGCTCAATGGTGAAAATCACGGTTCAAGCTGGACGTTGATTTGGTACTCCAAAATAGGATGGCTTAAAGCCCGTACTGTCGAGGATGCTGCACCAACCGATACATATTATCGGTAAAGGTAAAAAAATATTTTCACAAACCCGCTCAATCTCGAGCGGGTTTTATTGTTTTTAAATTATAAAATTAAATCCCCCATATATATGGGGGATTTTTATTATTTATGACGTGAAAAAGTTATCAATCTTTTTCCTGAGTCTTCTATTATCTCAGCAATCTCATCATTGTGGTTTAAATCGAGATTTTGCTTGTAGAGATTTTCCACTGCTTCTTCAACATCACTTGCTTGAATACCTGTCTTTGTGTTGTTGGCTAAGTCTCTTTTCATTGCATTCGATATGGACATATCAACAGCAGAGACAATCATTGCTCCATTGCATATATGATGAAGAAAAAGATGACCCTCTGATTCTGTGTATTTTATGTCACACAACTTTAAGTCTTCACTAAAGAATTTTTCTACAAAAACTTTCGACAAATCATCTTCTGCTGAATTTGATTTTGGAATCTTTTTGATATTCTTTAGGAAAATCTCGCCTGCACTTTTCTGATCAGGTCTAGTGATTTTGACTTTACGATCTATTCTACCGTCTCTTACAATAGCAGGATCAAGCATGTCAGGTCTATTGGTAGCTAATATTATAAAAGCTCCAGAATCTTCAAGCCCATCCATTTCTGTCAGAAACATTGGTACTATTGTTTTTTCAACATCAGAACTTACACCGGAGCCTCTTTTTGAAAGTATTGCTTCAGCTTCATCTATGAAAAGGGTGGCAGGATAGTTATATTGTGCATTGTGCTTACGGGCTCTATCGAAGATTTCTCGAATAGTTTCTTCAGCATTGCCAACATATTTATTTAATATCTCTGGGCCTTTTATATATATGAAACCACTTTTAAATCCTTTTTTATCGTAATTTTTTGCCAGAGAAGTAGCAACTGCTTTTCCAAGCATTGTCTTGCCACATCCTGGAGGTCCATATAACAGAACACCCTTTGGCATTTTACGATTGTAGAATTTAAACAAATCAGGATTTTTGAATGGAAGTTCTACGAGCTCTATCATAAGCTCCTTGGCTTTATGTAGTCCTCCGATTTCATCCCAAGATACATTCAATTCTTCGTTCAGTGAAAAATCTTCCTCACTCTTTCCTAAATTCTTGAGAATTATAGAAGAGGAGGGATCAAGTACGATGTGATCTCCTGATTCTGCGTCTTTGTTTATTTTCCCTGAAAAGACGACTTTCTTGGTTCCGGATATTTCCACTTCACAATGGTTTTCATCCATTAACTTTCGGAAGACGCATACAGGTCCAAGTGTTACTGTGGCTGATCTGTTTACAATTTGTTTTGTTTTAGAAGACAAGGTACAGACATCACCGGGTTCCACATCAATTAAAGGCTTGTTTATTTCAAGAAATTGCCCATTGATTACAATAGTGATTGTTTCCTTTTCTTCTTTTACTTCCTCAGTCAATTCTAATTCGAAAGATTTGTTTATTCCTCCGATGTCGAAATTGTTTTTGTAACCATTTTCAAATTCAGCTTGTACGCATCCATTTAAATCAATTTCTTTGGTTACTTTTCCTTTTGTGTTTAAGTTTTTTAAGTAATCAGGATGAGAGATAGATAATCTAACTTCTTTTCCTAATGAAAAGTCTGATGGTCTGGGAAGTCTCTCAACAAGAGTTTTATTTCCTGTTTTTACAACAACACAGTACTCAAGAGGGGAGCTAGAGATCGTGTCTATCAAATCGGCTTGAACTGCAATTTTCTTGCGAGCATTTTGTAATGCTTCGCGTAAAATTTCTATCACTTGTTTAGAATCCATATTCTTGTTTTTAATGTTTATTAAATTATATTATAGATTTACAAAATGTCAATGGTTTATTTTCATTACTTGACTTTATGTATGATTAGTGTTATTTTTTCAAAAAAAGTGAAATGAAAAAAATCTTGATTAACCTTCCTGCAATTGCATTGATTATTCTTGCAGTTGTCTTTTCTGCTGTAATCATCGCAGTATTAAATGATTCAAAATTTCTGATGATTTTGATCGATGTTTGTTTTGGTGTTTTGTTGTTCTTTTTCTTGAGTGGTAAAGAGAAAATTTTTAAGAAAAAAACCTTTTCACTCCTCCTGCTTTTTGCTGTTTTGATGATCCTAAACACCATAGCCGCAATCTGGAATCCTTTTTTTGCTATTGGTATATTTTTGATGGCTAAAAGCCTTAAAGAAAACATAAAATAAAGTCTAAAAACCCCTTCAAATGTAGGGGTTTTTACTATTGACAAAACTAGTCTAATATGCTAGTATGCGCGCATAGGTGTAAAAACCAATTGTTCATTCAAAAATCAACAAACATTAAAGAATGAATAAACAGAAAAACTATTTCATCACAAAAAAACTTAAAAGACATGGGATTTAAAGATTTTATGAAAAACGCCATTTACAAAGGGGGAGAGGATGAAGATCCTTACTCTGATGTGAATATGAAAAAATGTTCCTGAGAGCAAGATGGTTGTACCGCTTGTTCAAAATGTAAACCAGGCAGGTGACAGTGTGTCCCTGGACCCGGAGTACATCGAACACTTCACAGAATTTCTCGAATCTGTTGACCTTCCTGGTCCGGATTACTTCGAGTTTGCGCAAGTTGTGCGAGCTATGGAAAGTGAGAACTCTGGGATGTCAAAAGAGCAAATTTACCGCATGGCCTACATTGGGTTCAAAGCCCAAGGTCATCCTGCAAAGATGTTTATAGATACTGCTATGCAGTACCTGTCGTACTTTGAAGAACATAAGGGTAAATTTGAACAGTATTTGTCCAGCGAGACCGATACTGCTATTGGCACAAAGAGATCTGAGAATATCGCTCTCACAAAAAAGAACGGAGAAAATCTGCAGAAAATTGCTGATCTGAAAGCTCAGATTAAGGCGATCGAAACAGAGAATTCTCAAAATTCTCAAAAGATTAAAATCAATGAAGAGGCCATAAGTAATGAGGAAGAACGTATACGTAAAAAACGTACTCGTTTTGAAACTACATACGAATGGTTCAAAGAGTTGATCAATACCGACATTGCAAACATGAACAATTTTCTATCACAAAACCAAAAACCATAAAAAGTGGAAAAACCAAACAGTATTCTTAATTCCAAGGAAAAAGTTGTCGGTCTTATAACTGGCCTGATGATTTTAGCCGGTATTGGTGTGGGGCTGTATTACATCCTCCCGCCTTTATTATTGATTATCACAAACCTGTTGAGGCTCGGCCTCCTGGTAGGTGGTACATTACTGGTTACGGTGGCTTTATTTAAAGCTCGTAAATTAATCCGTGCCTCGTATGAAGTCTTTATTCAAAAGCTTTGGCGAGCTCTTGCCAACAACGATCCTATTGCGTTGATGAAAATCAAAGTAAAGGATTGGTGGGAATCACTTGAAGTTGTAAACAAGCGAATACAAACTCTGCGCGGGTCAGAAGCGCTGCTTGAAGCAGCTTGCAATGACAACGCTGACGACGCTGAACAATTTATGCAACTTGCTAAAAAAGCTGCATCGGGTGATAAGGGCAAACAATCTCCTCAGGCCATATTGAAAACAAGACAGGCGCTTCGTAGGCTACAAGCCAACAATCAGTTAGTACCGCGATTACAAGCCGTAAAACAGGCGATCGCGTTACTTGAAAAACTGTACGAGCGTTGGGAGCTTGATATCAAGGATCTTGAGGATGAGATTGAAGTGCGGAGTATCAGCTTAAAAGCTGTTCGTGACGTATCATCAGCTCTTGAAGCTGCTGAAAGTATTATGAACGGAACACCTGATCAGCGTGCAATGGAAGAACTTGCCAATCAAGCATATGCCGAATTGGTAAGCCAACATGTTGGGAAGGTGAAAAGATTCCTCTCGAAATCCAAGGGTTGGATTGAGGAGTCAGACTTAAAAGAAGCAGTGCTTACTGATGAGGGATTAAAACTCCTTGATTACGACGAGAAATCTTTTAAGCAACTGGTAGATTTCAAGCAACAGCTTGAAAATGATCCAGTACTGTCTCAGAAAGTAGTGCTCCCAATATCGAAAAACGCCGACGCGGTGATCGAGTCATTTAGTAAATTGAAGTAATTTTCCTTTTCATTTTTTAAACAAAAAACAAATAAGCAAATGAGTATCATTAGCACTTGGAAACGCTTAGGATGGTTGACACAGTTCATCATCCTCGCAGCAATTTTCACTTACCCTACAATTTTGGGTTTCAATTACCTGAACAGCAAGGGAATCATAGGTGGAAAAAACAAAGAAACTGTGCAGCTTGAAAAAGCTACGCAGGAACAGAACATAATCTTAACTTCAGCACCATCGAACTACAAAACAGTTGGTTTGACAATGATGCCCTTGCCTTCTTCAACAGTCGTACGCGACGCAACACGCGTTAGTATCGAATACTGGGGAATGGCATGGCAGTCACAGGCCGGGTTTGCTCTTGCAAACGGAGGACCGCTTACCACTGAAGGTAGTATGTACGACAAGGCGAAAATAAATTTTAATTTTATTCGTCAAGATATGTATGACAAAATGTCGGAAAAAATGCTAGATATCGCAAAGCAATTTGAAGATGATCCGGAAGGAACACCAATCTATTTACTCGGAATTATGGGTGATGGAATGGTTACCTTTGGGGCACCGCTTATGGCTCGATTGCAGGAAATCAATCCCGACTTTCGTCCTGTGGGTATATTTACCCCAGGATTCTCAGACGGAGAAGATAAATTTATCGGACCATACGAATGGAGAATTGATCCTCAAAAAGCTCGTGGTGGAATCTGCGTTGTATATTTAAAGGATGGTGATCATAACCTTGCGCTCAAATGGGCTGCAGACAATGGAGTACCAGTGAATCCGGATCCAACAACATGGAGTGCGAATGCACTTAATTTCGTATCTGCCGAGGATTTCCTCGATGCAGCACGAAAATATAATGCACGCAAATCCAACAAGGTGGAATTAACAGAGGTTATAACTGATGAAAATGGAAAAGTCATTAAACGTGGCGACAAAGTTTTCAAAGAAATTAATTGTGTTTCTACTTGGTTGCCGGGAGACGAAAAAGTTTTCAGCGGTTCACCGAATGATGACATTATAAATTTGATGTCCACTCGAGAAAATCGTATGCAGATGCCTTGTTTGGTTATTGGATTAAACAAACAACTTGAGATGCATCGAGGAGATGTTGAAAAATTCATTTGGGCAAGCTTACAAGCATCAGACCAGATAAAGACCTATGACGGAGCACTTCGTTTTGCCTGCAAGGCGCAAGCAGAAATTTATAAAGAAGGAGCTGAAGAGAATGGTAAATTCTGGTACGACTATTATCGGGGAAAAACAATTACAACTTCGTTTGGTCGCCAAGTAACATTGGGTGGATCACGAGCTGCAAATTTAGCCGACAATGCTGAACTGTTTGGGCTCTCTGGTGGAGTTAATCGTTACGAAGCTGTATTCAATTACTTCGGTAATTATATGGCTAGATTATATCCTGAAGACGTTCCGACAGTTCCTGATATTAACGAAATGCTTGATTTGTCATATTTGCAGAATGTATATAGTAAATACAAAGGCAATATGACTACAGCAGATGAACCTCAAATGACTCCTGGTGGAATTGTCGACAAGGTTTCTGAAAGAAACTATAAAGTCGAATTTGCCAGTGGTTCAGCACAGCTAACAGCGGAAGGCATTAAAACTCTCAATGAGATGTATCAATCACTCGCTGTTTCTGATCTCAAAATTCAGGTTTATGGTCACACCGACAGTGATGGTGATGATGGTCCCAATATGGAGCTGTCACAAAAGCGAGCCGATGCGGTCAAATATTTCCTGATTAAAAAGGGGATTAACCCAAAAAGGTTTACTGATGTGATGGGCTACGGAGAATCAAATCCTATTGCGGAAAACACATCTGCAAACGGGAAGCAAAAAAACCGTCGCGTGGAGATTGAGACCGGTATGTAATGTTTGTTGATTAATTTGTGATTAAAAGCAGGTCTTTAAGACCTGCTTTTTTATTTGACAAATTGTTAAATCTATGTTAGATTTAAGGCAAATTTCACCAAAACTAAATAAAGAAATGAAAGAATTAAAGCGTTTTTTCGAACCTAATGCAAAGATTTCAAGGAGGTCAATGGCACTGATGACTTTTTTTCAGGTAGCCGTACTTCTTACATTGTGGCAATTCTTTGCCGCAGAAATTATCCCTAAACCCACTGATATTTTTAAATCACTGGGTTGGCTTATATCCGACCGAAACATGCTCGGTGAACTGGGTAGTACAACAATACTTACATTGAAAGCAATGTTTTTTGCGACATCAATCGGTATGGTCTTGTCTTTCCTTGCACCTGTAGCATTTTTCAAGCCCACAGTCGGACTTGTGGCAAACTTGAGATTCCTAACACTTGTTGGTTTTTCAGTTCTTATTCGTTTATACACATCGACCGGTGAAGAGTATAAAGTTGTACTTTTGATATTTGGTATGTTGCCGTATATCGTGACCGCAATGTCTGTAGAGGTAATAAGAATAAAAAAAGAAAAATACAATTATGCACGGACTCTTGGCTATGGTCCGTGGCAATCTTTATGGAACGTAGGCGTGAGAGGGCTTATGCCGAAAGTTCTTGAGGTGGTTCGGCAAAACTTCGCTATTGCTTGGATGATGATAACGATGGTTGAAAGTGCTAATCGTGAAAATGGTGGCATAGGTGCATTACTCTATGATCAAAATAGGTTTGCACATAACTTTGATCCTGTGTTCGCTATTCAACTAGCCATCTTTATTGTTGGTATGTCAGTTCATGTTTTGTTGAACTACGTGAATACCAAGACTTTTAAATGGGCTTATATTTCTAAATCTTAAAAAACAAGCATAAGCAATGGAAGAATATAAAATTACCGATGAGACCCTTCTGCAAATTGAGGGGATAAACAAATCTTTTACGGATTCATCTAACGGTCAGGTTAATACCGTATTGAAAGGTGTTGATCAGAAAATTTTCGATATTGTTCGTCCCGGTGTTTCTCAGGGGCAGGTTGTGAGTATTCTCGGTCCGTCAGGGATTGGGAAGACAACTCTGTTTGAAATTATTGCCGGTATAGAAAAACCTGATTCAGGTCAGGTCATGGTTCGCAACCCACTTCGCATGGCGAGTGCTGATGATAAAGTACCCCTATTAGTTCCTGTAAATCCAGGAATGGTTGGGGTTGTGTATCAAAGTTATCCCACATTCGAATATCTAAAAGTGCATGAAAATCTTATGCGGGGAGCGAAGCTTGGTGGAATTCGTGGCAAAGAAGCCATTGAGAAAGTGAAGTACTATCTTGAACACCTTGGTCTTCTTGAGTCTCGTAATAAATTTCCTGCTCAACTCTCTGGCGGACAACGTCAAAGGCTTGCAATTGGCCAGCAGTTATTGTGTTCATCAGTTATTTTATTGATGGATGAACCATTCAGTGGTCTTGACCCAAATGCCAAGAATGATGTCATGAGGCTCATTGTCGATTTATCGAAAACAAATGAGCTTATCACGTTTATTGTGGTGACACACGATATTCAATCTGCTGTTGCGATCTCCGATACTGTCTGGATTATGGGTAAAAACCCTAACGATGTAGGTGCAAGTATTATCGAGTCATACAACCTGATTGAAATGGGTCTTGCTTGGCATCCCGAAATTAAAAAGATGCCCGAATATCATAAATTTATCGGAGAGATTGAGGAAAACTTTCCAAGATATGCCGGTAAATAATTCGTTCTTTGTTTAATGTTTTTTTATCCACGTTGAATGTGGACATGTAGACCCGAGGTTAAACACCTCGGGTTTTTTTATTTCTTCTTTTTGGGTTTAGCCCATTCCGTCATCTCACTTGAACGTCTTTCAATTTCACTTAACTTACGAAGTTTTTGGATTTGTTTTTTTGAAAGTATTTTTATATGTGGACTCTCATCGAGCGCGATTGCTAGATCCCAGAGTTCTTCTTCGTCGGTTACCCAAGCAGGATCAACTTTTGATAAATCAAAGGGTTTGGAATAATCTCGCAGGGTCTTTACTCCATTTTTTGATATTGCATATTCGTGGAAATACGACATCACGAGTTCACGTACGGATTTGTAGACTGGTTCACGAAAACGTAGAACTGGGTAGTTTGTCTTGCTGATTGCACCCCAGAATCCATCTATTTTATATAAAGCAACAACATGGTCGAAATCTTTGCTTGAAGCACGTAGGTCTAATATAAGAGGTTTTTCCCCATGATAGGCGAGTGCGAGCGCAGCGAAGATTGCGCCTTCTATACAATGGGCTTTTTTGTATTTCATAACTCTACGTGGCGAGAGGAGGGTTTCATCGAAGTTTTGTGGAATTGAATTTAACCAATCCTGAATTTTGTAAGGATTGCTCAATTTCTTTAGCAGTTTTACTTCATTTTTTGTCAGATCTTTAAACATAGATTAAATTATAGCAATTTTTATGTTATTATTTCACAATGCAAAAAACAAAGGAAAAAAACAAAGACAGGAAACATGTTGTGCCTCGTACAAAAGTCGGACGCTCAAAACATAGTGGTTTTGGAATATTTGCAGTGGACCCTATAAAGAAAGGTCAGTTCATAATCGAATATGTCGGAAAGATTTGTACAAACAAAGAGGTTGAAGACAATGTGGGTATGTATCTTTTTGAATTGAATAACAAATTTACAATCGATGGTACTACTCGTAAAAATAAAGCTCGATATGTGAATCACTCATGTCGTCCCAATGCAGAAAGTGATGTGAAAGGTTTGCGTGTTTTTATATCTGCAATAAAAGATATTGCTCCAGGTGAAGAGGTGACATATGATTATGGAAAAGAATTTTTTGATGAATTTATAAAACCAAAGGGTTGTCAGTGTGGGTTCTGTGACGGGAAAGGAAAGAAAATACCACTAAATAAAAAGAAAAAATAACATAAAAATACCCCGCGCCTGCGGGGTATTTTTTTAGTTTGACTTTTATGTATTTTTGGGGCATCATGGGGTGTTCTTTTAAAAAACAGAACTAAATATATGCAAAGAGCTCTCATTGAAAGATTAAAAAGAGAGATCAGGACTGTTCCTGATTTTCCAAAACCAGGTATTGCATTTAAAGACATTTGCAGTATCCTAGAGAACCCAATTTTGATGCAAGACGTGTGCCAAGGTCTATATCATGACCTTGTCCCACTTAAGGGTAAGGTTACGCATGTCGTATCACTCGAATCCAGAGGTTTTATCTTTGGTACAGTGATGGCGCTGTATTTGAAAGTTCCGATGATTATCGTAAGGAAGCCAGGAAAACTTCCCGGTGAATTAGTCTCGGTTGATTATAAAAAGGAGTATGGCGTAGATACGCTTACTGTTGAGTCGGATTCATTTGGGAAAGGTGACCAGGTTTTGATCCACGATGACTTGCTTGCTACTGGAGGTAGTGCTGTCGCCGCTGCAAAACTTGTACACAAATGTGGAGCCGAAGTGTGCGGTTTTAGCTTCATTATGGAGCTCAATGAGCTTGAAGGTCGCAAGAAATTGCAATTGTTTTCTGACCATATAAATTCTGTTGTTAATTTTGAGAAAGGGGAATAATCTCCCTTTCTGACCTTATAAAACCACCTATTTGGGTGGTTTTCTTATATTTAGGCAAAACCCTTGCAAAATATAGAAAAATGTGTTATTCTAAAAGGGTCAAATATTTGTTCTATAGATTCCGATTTATTACTTACTTCGATGTTCTATACAGCAATTTTGAAGTAATTAATATAACTGATTCTGTTAAATCAGGATCTAAAAAAGAATTTATATGGAACACTCCAAAAATCGGCGTTATGCGCCAAAGCGGTCTTTTAGTAGTTCTCGTCCGAGCGGTTCACGTTCTCGCGCTCCACAAGGTGGTGGTCGCAGAGGTGGTGGTCGCGGACGCGGTCCTGCTATAGACATAGTAGGCTTTATAAGAAAGTCTACAGAAACTAAACATACAGAGAAAAAAATCGCTCCGGTCACGAGTACTTTTTCAGATTTCGCAATTAGTGAAAATCTAAAAGTAAACTTAGCAAAGCGTGGTTTTACTACACCTACTCCAATCCAAGACCAGGCAATCCCTGCGTTACTTGATGGTAGAGATGTTGTTGGACTTGCTTCTACAGGAACAGGGAAGACTGGTGCATTCTTGCTTCCTCTTATTACAAAAATCGAGAAAGATAAGTCACAGAAAGTTTTGATTATGGCTCCAACTCGTGAACTTGCCTTACAAATAGAACAAGAGTTCAGATTGTTTAGTACAGGTATGAAAATCTACTCAGCTTTTTGTGTAGGTGGTATGCCTATATCTCGTCAGATAGAAAACTTGCGTTATCGTCCACACGTTGTGATCGGCACACCAGGTAGACTTAAAGACTTGGCTGATCGCGGATGTATTCGTTACAACGAATATCAAAACGTGGTTCTAGACGAGGTTGATCATATGTTAGACATGGGATTTATAGAACCTATCACAAAGATCATGAACTCTCTTCCAAAAGAACGTCAAACACTTTTCTTCTCAGCTACTATGCCTACCCGTATCCGAGCTCTAACAAGTCAGTTTTTAAAAGATCCTGTATTGATTGAGATATCTAGTGGCTCTACAGCAAGTAACGTAACTCAAGATGTTATTCGTGTAGACGGTGATAGATCAAAGAAATTTGATATCTTGCATGATATGCTTTCAACTCCTGAACTTACAAAAGTTTTGATTTTCAGTGAGACAAAGCGTGATGTTGAAAAACTTACTATAGACTTGCGGAATCGCGGTCACAAGGCTGTTTCTATACACGGAGACAAGCGTCAGCGTGAGCGTGCTCGAGCACTTACAGATTTCAAGACAAATATAGCTACAATCCTAGTTGCAACTGATGTTGCTGCTCGTGGTATAGATATCAAAGAAGTTTCTCATGTTATAAATTTCACAATTCCTCAGACATTTGATGATTACGTACACCGAATTGGTCGTACAGGTCGCGGAAGTCACAAGGGAACTGCACTGACATTTATTTAAACAAACAAAAAACTGCGTTACGCAGTTTTTTGTTTGTTTAAATTAGCTGTTTTGATAGAATTGAATTAAACACATTTCAATATGAATATTCAAATATGCTGTATCAGATGGGATGGGTATCCTATTACAAGAAGTATAAGAGAGGTGTTGTATAGCATTTCTCAGGATCTGTATAAACTTAAAATTCCTTACATTGAATTTGATCTAGGTTGGTGTAAGGGAGAAGTTTTTACTGAATGGCAAATTTTAGAAATCGAAAAGACGGTCGGCTGCGTATTTTATTCTACGATATATGTGGGCAACAAGAAGACCATAATAGAATATTTGGCAGAAGAGTATTTTGAGGAAAAATATGAAATAGAATTTCTCATTAATCAAGCAATTGTTGGAACAGAGTTTGGATATATATGTAGAAATTAGAAATTTTAAAAGCCACATGATTGTGGCTTTTTGTTTATGTTCCTCGATTGAACTCCGCTTCTTCCAGGAGCTCTTTGTTTGTGAACTTTTTTCTTTCTATTCTTGTCCACGCATCTTCTGTTTCACCTCCTCCTGCCGGACGAATCATTCTTACAAAAGCAAAACTGTTTGCTAGGATAGGTTTTTCTTCGAAGGGTATTTCTCGTGTGTAGTGTACTATAGAGCAGTTCGGTACACGACCCCAGCTTTCGGTGTTCATCAGATATTCGTTCGCTTTTTTCAAAGACATTCGTTCCAGTATGATTCGGAAAGCTCGCATCACGTGTCCATGACATACAATAATTACATTTTTCCCATCACATTCTCTTGCGAGTGTATCCAGGATAAGTTTTATTCTATCGCATAAATCTGCAACACTTTCACCTTGGAGTGGGCGATACAGAAATGGCTGAGTGTCATAAAATTTTTGCTCATTTTTGTAGAACTCATCTCTTTCAGATGGTGTGATACTGTTGAATACACCTCCGTCACGTTCGCGTAATTTTGCGTCTTGCATCCAGAGAGCATTCGGTAGATTAAGATGTGCAGCGGTCTGCATGGCTCGCACATTGTTTGAAACAAGCATCCTGTCGAATGCGTAGAGTTTATTTTTCTTGAACCATTCACCAGCAAGTTTTGCTTGTTCTATTCCGAGTTCAGTGAGTTGATATTGAGACTCATGCAGCTCCAAGAATTCTTCGCTGAAAAAAGACTCGTCACCTGTTTCTTCGAACTTTTTGCGTGCGAGGTTTCCCTCAGATTGTCCGTGTCGGACAAGAAATAAATTTTTTGGCATTCCCATATTTTCTAGATTAGTTATTTTTGTTGCCAATAACTTCGCGACAAAAACAACTAATCTAAAATAGGAAATAGTAAAAAGATCCTTATTTATCAACATAATAACGGATTTTTTGTGTTTTGTCAAACTTTGGTTTTTTGCCAGAAATGCTAGTATTAGAAAAAATTAAATATGGAAAATTTTGCGCAAGAGCTTTATGATATTAGCTTAAAATATCAGAACAGTCCTAAAATTAAAAAGATTCGCAAGGCTACATCCGAGATACAAGCAAAATCTTTTTTAAAAGAAATTAAAGTTCGGCTTATGCATGCTGCTGAACAGGGTAAGTTTGAACTTCCTATTTTACAGGTGGAATATTCTAAACAATCTGTGGAGCAGTTGAATAAATATGAGACACTGATCTTCGAAGGTTGTAAAGCTATGGGATTAAAGACTGAAGTAAGAGAGCTTTATGAAACTGAAATGGGGAACAGAGAATCGATCGGTTTTCATATATATGTTCATTGGAGAAAAGAATAAAAAACAAAAACCGCCAAACTTGGCGGTTTTAATTATTGGTTATTTTTCTGCCATCTTGGAGCAAAACGTACTAGCCAGGTATAAAATCGGGCTTTTAGTTTTGGTACACCAACCCCGAGCATTCCTTTGTAGACAAATTCTTTAAATCCTTTTAGGTCTCCTTCGTAAGTAAATTTTCCGTTTTTGAAACAGTAGCTACAATACTTGTCACTTTCCCGAACTCCAGGATCTTTCGAAAATGGCATTAGGCAACTTTCGCACGCATCTTTACAGTTTTTTGTCATAAATTATTTTATCCGTTTAGTTTGTGATAAGAGTTATATGAAAGTGCGAGGATGATGAATGCTACTACTGGCAATGCAAGACCTGCGTTGAACCCAGCGACAACCCATAGACTGACAAACGCACAGATGAAATCGATACCAAATCCAGCATATGCCCACTCTTTAACACGAGCAGGGAACTTGGGCACGATAAGGACTATAGATCCGAGGACTTTGAATACTGTAAGTAGTGTGACGAAATAGAGTGGATATCCGAGACCTACAATGCCTTGGATAGACATTTCGCTTTGTGAAGTGAGGGCGGGCATGACTCCTTCGAATATAAAAATAAGACTAGTGGTGACCCAGAAGATAATTTTGTGTTTTTTCATGAATTTATTGTTTATATAATACTAATTTGTAGGTGATCCGTTTTTTAAATATTTACCTGCAATACTGAGTGCAAAAGAGGGCAGTATTATAAATACCGTTACTTGTAAAAGTCTTGCCAATACCTCGCTTAGGACTGTTTGCTCTCCGTCCAGACCTCCTGTCACGGCCATAATAATACCGATAATCCCAAAGGCGATTGACGCTCCGATAAATATTTTTGTTGCTATTTTTTGCATTGGTTTATTATAACAGTAAAAATATTACCACCAAATTTGATAGAATATATTGTATGAAAAACATGCCACATAAAATGCCTCCGGATTTCAAAAAAGCAATATCTTCTTCAAGGAAGGCGAGAGAGGTGTGGGAAGTTGTAACACTGCTTGCACGGAACGAATGGATTTGTTGGGTGACATCGGGTAAAAAAGAAGAGACGAGAGGTATTCGCATCGAGAAAGCTATTTCAAAACTTGAAGGCGGAATGCGCCGACCATGTTGCTGGGCAGGGTGTCCACATAGATAAAAATTGATTAATTACTATTGGATACTAAATATTTTCTATAAGCATCAAATTTGTAGAACCAGATTTTCCTTGTTTTAGACCAGCAGCAATAACATATTTTTCACCCTTTTTTAGATTGCATTTTTCTTTTGCAATTTCTATTGCTATTTTTCTAGCTTCATCAAAAGTTTTTGCACCAGTGTGATATATCGGCAGTACCCCAAAAGAAATCATGAGGGATCGTAAGGTTTTTTGTGAAGAAGATATTGCATAGATAGGGAGACTAGATTTATATCTAGAAAGCATTCTAGCAGTAAATCCAGATTCGGTAAGAGCGATGATCGCACTTGCGCCTACTTGATTTGCATTATGAACAACAGAAGAAGATACAGAATCAGCGATATTATCTTTCATAACTTCAATCTTTTTGTAATTAGGTAGATTTTCTTCTACAACACAAGCTACTCTCTGCATAAGAGAGACAACTTTTTTAGGATATTTACCAATTGCTGTTTCTTCGGATAGCATGATTGCATCTGCACCGTCATATATTGCGTTTGCTATATCAGAGATTTCAGCTCTAGTTGGTGTCTCATTTTCAACCATAGACAAAAGCATTTGTGTTGCAACAATAACAGGCACTCCTGCGGTGTTACACTTTTCTATAATCATCTTTTGGATTGTAGGAATCTTTTCTATTCCAACCTCGATGGCTAGGTCTCCGCGGGCAACCATGATTGCATCTGTTTCTTTTATTATTTCATCTATACAGGAAACTGCTTCAGGGGTTTCTATTTTTGCTACGATTTTAGCACTGCTTTTGTTTTTTTGTAGAAGTCTTTTTAGATCTTGTATATCTTTTACAGATCTAACAAAAGAAAGCGCAACAAAATCAACATCTTGTTTTATACCAAACAAAAGATCCTTTTTATCTTTTTCTGTAATTGCAGAAATTTTTAGATTTGCACCTGGTATATTTACACCGCGTCTACCGCGTATCATCCCACCCATTTCTACTTTTGTATTCACATAGTCCTCGCCTATAGAAGTAACACACAGAGATCTTTTTCCATCATCTAGTAGTATGATTGCTCCCGGTTTCAATTCTTTTCTGAGGCCTGAATAATTTATATAGAGATTGTTTTCATCTCCAATAATTGGTTTGAAAACAATTTTTACAGAATCTCCCTTTTTCAATGTTATTTGACCGTTTTTTACTTCTCCTGTTCTAATCTTTGGACCAGATAGGTCTAGAAGTGTAGCAATTAGAGACTTAGATATTTTCTCTGCCTCTCTAATAGCGGTAATCCTTTTTGCGTGTTCTTCATGGTTTCCGTGACTCATGTTTAGCCTGGCAACAGAAAGCCCATTTTTCATAAGGTCTGCCAGTATTTTTGGGTCTTCAGTTGAAGGGCCTAGAGTTGCAACAATTTTTGTTTTGTTTTTCATAATAAAAATTTTCAGACTTATGCAGTAAATTCAATTAACCACTCAATACCGTATTTATCTCGAAACATTCCAGCATATGACCCCCAAGGGCTGTCTCCCATAGGCCCTTCGATTTCTCCTCCGATAGATAAGCTATTGAACAATTTCTCAGCCTCTTCTTTACTTTCTGTATTTATTAAAATTTTACTTCTATTTTCATGTTCATTTACAGGTCCCATAAACCCTGGAACATCGTTTGCTATCAATACGCTGCCATTACCGATAGGTAGGGAGATATACATAATTTTTTCTGTCTCATTTTCTGGGACAGGGAATTCAGCACTTGCCAGATCTTTGAAACGAACGATTTTTTTAAACTCACCACCAAATACCGATTTGTAAAAGGTTAAAGCTTCGAAAGCGTTCCCGTTGAAATTTATCCAAGGATTTATTGTTGTCATATGGCAATCATACCAGATATGACAACCAAGACAAAAATGCTTTTTTATGTTGCTCGGGAGGTAGAGTGATCTCGACTACTGTCGCGGGTAACTTTCCGAAACTCTCAGAATATATTCTTCGTGTTTCAGGAAAGTTCTTTCGATCCCTACACGGAAAGTTTCCCAAACTTTCCTCTCCCGAGCAATATAAAAAACGCCAACAAGTGGCGCTTTTTATATTGCTCGGGAGGTAGGGATCGAACCTACGACCAATCGCTTAACAGGCGACCGCTCTACCGCTGAGCTACTCCCGAATATTCATATAGAACAGACAAAATATACCAAAAATACAGAAAAAAGCAAAAGGCGCTCCAGATTGGCGCCTTTGTGTTATTTATTGGCTGGGGTAATAGTAGCTTATCCAGCTATTACCATTCCACCATGTGTAACCTATAACTACTTGCCCGTAGACCCATTCAGTGCCGTTCCAGGTGTATTTCCAGCCCAAAAGGGGTGTGGTAGTAGTCTCGTAAGTCATATTGTTTTTTTGCCAGACAACCTTTTGTTCCAAAATATTGTCATATATAGCATAACTAATCAGGCTTACAACAGTTTGCCCCAGCAGTGTTCCTAGGCTTGGGTAGTAATAATTGTAATTTTGATTTTCGTATCTGTAATTTCTGTGATAGTAGTATCGATAACCTCTGTAGTATCCATAAGTTGTTCCGTATCCATTGTTGAATATATAGTAACTTGTGTTTATGGACGTTGGAGGTATAGATACCTGTCCTTTTGTGATATTAGACAATAAGCATAAAATCAATATGTAAATGAACTTTTTCATATTTACCCGTTTTATTAATTAAACCACTGTTTAATATCTTAAACAATAGCGCTTGGTAGTTCGTTGGCGTGATATAATACATATGTGAGATTATTAGTTTAACCAATAAAAAAATGCTCAACATAAATATAAAAACAACAAATATGGAGCTTACTTCTGCAATCCGTGAGTATACAGAAAAGAAAATTGAAACCTTAGAGAAAGTTATGAAATCTTCACCTGAGGTGATAAATATTGAAATTGGTAAAACCACAAATCATCACAAACAGGGCGATGTTTATAAAGCAGAATTGAATATGGCTATTGGTGGATATAAATTTCATACTGAAAGCGAAGAAGAAGATTTATATGCTGCAATAGATGCAGTTCGTGAAGATATGTTCCGTCAGCTTACTGAGAACAAAGATAGAAATGAAACACTTTTCCGACGCGGTGCTCGTAGTGTAAAGAAAATGCTCAAAGGTCTATCAGACAGAAATCCGTTTACATCAAAATATTAAAATATAAAACTCCCCAGGTAGGGGAGTTTTATATTTTATAATCAGTTTCTTTTTTACCTTCAGGTATTACTCGTTCGATTATGAATTCTCCATTTTCGAATCTCGCTTTTGTGATCTTGATGCGTCTATTATTCTCATCAAAGAAATAAATTCCTGGCCAAGTGAAATACGCTTTGTATTTTGCGTATTTTATTTTCGGTTCATCAGAGAGTTTTATTTCACCGTCATCTTTGGATATTTTTTTACAGTATGTAGCATTTTCGTGATTTTGTTCGATTGGGATTATTTTTCCATCGAGCCATTCTGGGATGGTGTCAGCAAGTAGTTCTGCTCCGATATGTGTGAGTCGCTCTCGCAGATGTGGTGTAGTCTCATCAGAGTCAATTTCAGCACGAGACATAGCAAGTATCGGGCCAGTGTCCATTTTTCGCGCCATTTTTTGTATGGTGACACCAGTCTCAGTGTCTTGGTTTAATATTGCGGATTCAACAGGTGAGGCACCTCTATATTTTGGAAGTAATGAATAGTGAATATTTAAGGCTCCCAGAGGAAATAAATTGATCAACTCTTCTGAAAAAATCTTTCCATAAGCGACAACAATTCCTAGATCTAATTCATGAGATTTTATTTCAGACATAAATTTCTCGTCAATTTTCTCTGGAGTTAATAATGGAATATTATTTTTCTCTGCCCAAACTTTTACAGGAGTAGGAGTGATTTCAAAATGTCTTCCAATTGGCTTGTCTGGAGAAGTTACTACAAGAGCAGGTAAAAATCCACGGCTTTTCAATATCTCAAGCGTCACGCTCGCAAGTTCTGGTGTTCCAAAGAATACAAATTTTTTATCCATTGGTTTTTTCAGGAATTATTTCTTCTATATCTGTTGCATGGTCTATGAACAATATTCCATCTAAATGATCGATTTCATGTTGGAATATTTGCGCTAGTAGACCACCACCTCCTCGAGTGAATTTCTCGCCATTTTCGTCATAGGCTTCTACAGTGGCGTTTTTGTAACGTTTTGTTTTTCCATACAACCATCGGACTGAGAGGCATCCTTCTGGAACTTTCTTTTTTTCTTTGGAGCTTTTTATTATTTTTGGATTTATAAAGACAAGGTCTTTTGGCCAACCACCCGCTGGTTCTTCAGGGTTTTCACTTTTTGCAAAATCTGGATGGAATATTTTTCCTGAAATAATAAATATGCGCAACGGAATTCCAATTTGTGGACAAGCTAAAGCCACACCATCACTTTCTCTATGAAGTGCAGTTTGCATGTCTTTGATAATCTTTTTTATTTTAGGAGTTTTAATCTCTTTCTGCTCGACTTCTAGTGCGGTATCGCGTAGTACAGGATCATCTTTTTGCACAATTTTTACCATAGATTTATTTTAGTTCTTTTATGTATTCGAGAAGGTTTTTTATTTTGACTGTTTCTTGAGATCTAGTAGCCATATCGCGTACGAGTACTGCGTCCTCTAGAGCTTCTTTTTGTCCAAATAGTATTGCGTAGGGGATTGCAAGTTTTTCAGCGATAGCAAGTTGTTGAGAGAGGGTGTCTTTTGATAGAGATTGAGCGATAGGGATATGTGCTTTGCGTAAAATTTCAATTACATTTAAACTTTTTAGTTTTGCATCAGCTCCGAGTTGAATGAAATATATTTTAGGTTTCTTCATGATACGAGGAGTAAGCTTTTTGTACCAAGGTGCGACGATTATTCGATCTACTCCGATTGATATTCCTACAGCAGGGACGTCTTTCTTGCCACCTAGGTGCTTTGCTAGATAGTCATATCTTCCTCCTCCTGCGATCGTTAGTCCACTTCCATCTTCTGATATACCTGTATCTATTATCTCAAATACAGTGCGTGTGTAATATGAAAGCCCGCGAACAAGACATTTGTTTATGTTATATGGGATTCCCATTTCTTCTAGATACTCCAAGACTTCTTTGAAGTGTTTTTTACAGTCATGACATAGATATGCGATAGAGTCTGGAGCTCCTTCATTGAGTTCTTTTGTCTTTGGATCTTTTGAATCAAGTATTCGAAGAGGGTTGGTCTTTAGTCGTTCGCGGTCTATAGCAGGCAAGACATTGATATGCTTTTTGTAGTAGTTTGTAAGCTCTCGAATATATGCACCTCGGCATTCTTTGTCGCCAATTGAGTTTATATCTACAGACAAGTTACTAGCTCCTGCTTCTTCGAGGATTGTTATACCTGTTCGGATAGCGAGTGCGTCCATTATACTTTTTTCACTTCCTAGTATGTCTGCATCAAATTGCCAGAATTGTCGGTAACGTCCTTTTTGAGGATTGTCATGACGAAATACTGGTCCATACTGATAATGCATAACCGGCTGGGGCATATTTTGCATTCCATGTTCTATATATGCACGCATAAGAGAAGCTGTGTGTTCTGGGCGCATAGCAAGCTTGTCACCGCCTTTAGTTTTAAGAGTGTACATTTCTTTGTCTACAATATCTGTACCTTCTCCAATTGAAGATGTGAATACTTCTTCTTGTTCTAATATTGGTGTTTCAATTGGTTTGAAACCATAGTACATAGAAACTTCTTGAGCTTTTTCGAAGAATCCTTGGAATAAATAGTATTCATCTCCAGCAATATCACGCATACCTTTTGGGCTTGCGAGAGGTTCTTTCTTCACTTTTTTTGTTTGTTCTTTTGACATAGGCATTAGTTTACTTGTTCATAATTATGATAAATTCCTGGTGTTACTGAAATTGTAGAAAAAGGGAATAGACGTAAAAATGTCTTTCCTACGATATGATCTTCGGGCAATGTTCCCCAAGTTCGTGAGTCAGAACTAGCTGGACGATTGTCTCCCATAACAAAGTATTCTCCTGCTTCCAATGTGTAACTAAGTTCTACTTGTTTTGGAACATTTCCTTTTATATAAGGTTCATTTAGATTGAATCCTTCTGGGTTGGATTCATTTGTTATAGTAACTTTTCCATTTTCAGCTACATGAACACTCTCACCCGGTAAACCTATAATTCTTTTTATAAAATATTTTGTTTCATCTTTTGGATATTTAAACACAATCACATCACCGCGCTTTGGTTCACTGACTCGATATGATATCTCATCTACTATCAAATATTCTCCATCTTGGAATGTTGGTACCATAGAACTTCCAGAAACTATAAAAGGCTGTGCAACAAATGTGCGCACAGGTATTACTATAAGTAGAGCAATTATTGCAAAGCGTACTACATCCCAAATACTCTCTTTTTTATTTGGTGTAGCGACTTCTGTAGATTGGTTTTCTTCCATAAAGTGTGCTCATTGTACTATGGATTTGAGCTTGACACAAATGCTCACTTTGTTGTGTTTTGAAAGGCACGGATATTTTCTTGCTAGAAAATTCCTCGAGCTCGCGCCGCCGCGCTCACTAGTCCTTTCAAAACACAACAGGCGCTCGCTGAGAAAAAACAAAAATATGCACAAGGTATTTAATTAGGTAATTTCCAATCACTTCTATATAAATTCGGATTCTATATGTTTTTTGTTATACTCCATACATGAAAATTATTGTAGGACTAGGGAATCCTGGGGTGGAATACGAAGGCAGTAGACACAATACTGGCCGGTCTATTTTGATGGTACTCGCAAAGAAGTGGGAATTTTCGCCATGGAAGACTGATGTGAAATTGAAAGCTCTGACTTCAATAGGTTCGATTGAAAAGAAAAAAGTTATGTTTGTGTTGCCGGAGACTTTCATGAATCTTTCAGGTAAAAGCGTTGCTCCACTTATTGGATCGAAGAAAGCTCTCGATGACTTACTTGTCATATATGATGATTTGGATTTACCTCTTGGACGTATCAAACTTTCACACAACCGTAGCGCTGGTGGGCATAACGGAGTCGCTTCAATTATTAAGTCTGTAAAATCAGAAGCTTTCACACGTATACGTGTCGGAGTGTCACCAGAAACTCCAGGAGGTAAGCTGAAGAAGCCTACGGGTGAAAGTGTAGTGGTAGATTTCCTGATGAAGAAATTCCGCGAACCAGAAATGGTAGAGTTCAAAAAGATTATTAAAAAAAGTGGAGAAGCTATTGAGACTTTTGTGACGGAAGGTCGTGAAATGGCTATGACCAAACATAACTAAAGAATAAATAATATGGAAGACAAAGAATATATTTTCGGGAAGCATCCAGTAGAAGAATTTCTCGCACGCACACCAAAGCGTATACAAAAGATTTTTATGAAAGAGGGAATCGAACCAAGGTTCGGGTCTTCAATCAAAGCTTTAGCAAAGAAATATAAAATATCAGTCGTTGAAGTTGATTTAAAGAAGCTTGCGTTATTGTCCGAAGGTGAACAGCATCAGGGTGTGGTTGCTCTAGTTTCTCCGACACCAATGTTTGATCTAAAAGAATGGATCGCAAAAATAAAGATTGAAAACAATCCATGTGTGGTTTTGATGGATGAGTTGGAAGACCCGCACAATGTCGGAGCGATAATTCGTTCTGCTGCAGGTTTTGGCGCGAGTGCTATTTTATTAGCAAAGCATCGTCAAAGTCCGATTACTGGTGTAGTAACAAAAGCTAGTGCTGGTACCATAGATAGAGTTCCATTGGTGCGTATTGGAAATATAAATGACGCAATTGTTAAATTAAAGGAAAAAGGCTTTTGGATTTTAGGACTTGATGGAGATGGGGATCAATCGCTTTTTGAGATAGATATGAAAATGCCGGTTTGTATAGTTGTAGGAGGAGAAGGAAAGGGAATCAGAGAGAAAACTTTGGACAATTGCGATATAAAAGTTCGTATTCCGATGGAGAATAAAGTTGAATCTTTCAATGCATCAGTTTCTGCAGCGCTTGTGTTGTATGAATGGAGGAAGCAAAACAAATAGAAATCTTAGAAAAAATCCCCTCTGGGGATTTTTTCTTTATTTATTTAATCACTACTTTTTTGAAAAAGTAGTGCAAAAACTTCTTTGCATTCAGTACCAAGAATACTCACTAAATTCAAGTTCACTAAAAGTATTAACTCGCTTTGCTCAAACAGAATACTTTTTCCTTACGGAACGTTCACTTTCATTTGTTCGTATAATCTTGGTACTGAAAGGCAAAGCCTAGACTCAGGAATTCAGAATTCCCGTATAACTAAATCCATACTTTCTAAAAAGCCTTGCGCAGCCGGGTAGGCGAGCAGAGCAATTCGCTAGCAAGCGAATATGTGTGCTTTTTAAAAGTATCGATAAAAAAAGGGTTTTCCAGAAACCAAGCTCTGATTAACCGCAAACTGAATTGAAGTTATAAAAAGAAAAAACCCGCAGGGTGGGTTTTTTCTTTTGAAATGTTTTTTTATTTCTTTTCTTCTAGGAAAGCTAGAGTCATTCTTTGCTCCTTTGGTTCAAAGAGTGTGATTTGGAAATTGTAAGTTTTTCCAAGTTCCAAAACTTCACGAAGTTTTGCTTCTGAGCCAAATAGGGAATTGTGGACTAGTCCAGCTACACCCTCTTTGATTGAAACAAGAGCTCCATGACGGTTGTACTTGATTACAACTCCTTTTATGATATCTCCTTTTTTAAGTGATCCATCAAATTCGTTCCATGGATTTTCTTTCAATGCTTTTATAGATAGAGAAATTTTTCCGTCTTTGATTTCAATTATCTTTGCTTTGATTTTGTCTCCAACTTTGAACATACTGCGCAAGTCTTCAACTAGACCCCAATCAACTTCAGATATATGAACCAATCCTTCTAGTCCCTCTTCTATTTTCAAGAATACTCCGAAGTCTACGATACCAGCTACTGTTGCCTCTAGTTCATCACCAACTGTGTATTTACCAACGATTTCTTTGCGTTCTTCTGGGTTGTTGTCTTTTTCAGAGAAAATAAGTTTACCTTCTTTTGGTAGGGCAGAAATTATGATTACTGAAAGTTTCTTTCCAACAAGTTTCTTCAATTCTTTTAGAATCTTATCTTTATCAGAATCTTCTACACGAGGGTAGTGTTCAGGCTTTAGTTGAGATGCTGGTAGGAAACCTGCAATACCTTGCCACTCCATTATAAGACCTCCCTTGTTTGCTTCTTTTACCAAGATGTCCATAATTGTTTTTTCCTTGATTGCAACATCTGCTTCACCCCAAAGTAGAGCTTGTTTAGCTTCTTTTAGAGAAAGTTCTGTATAACCATCTTCGTTTTCTACTTCAACTATTTTTGCCTTGATAACATCTCCGATATTTATCTTTTTGATTATATCTCGAGCGTTATTGTATTCGCGTCCGTAAATAACTCCAGTTCCAAATGGTTCTAGTGCTACATAAACAGCACTTTTTTCAATTGCAATAACTGGTCCCTCAACAAGAGATTCAACTTCTGGTCTTGGTTGTGCTGTATCTAGGATAGCGTCAGTTCCTGTAAGAACTATAGCTTCTACTTTTTGTTCTGTTTTTTTCTTCATATAAAATAAAAAATCCGCCGCAGCGGAAAATCCTTTTTGAATATGGGTATTTTGGGTTTTTTCTCCCAAAAGGGTTATTCCATATTTCACGCCCTGCTCTACTAAACGTAGATTAACAAAGCGACTGCTAATACGGACAATAATACCAGAAATAATACTAAATGCAAGGCAATTTGGTTATTTTGTTGATATAAAAAACTAGTCACACATCCTACTTTCTGGTATACTTCCTGCATGATTATTACATATTACGGAAAGCAGTTTTTCAAAATCACTCAAGGTGATCTTGTAATTGCCTATAATCCAATCTCCAAATCTTCAAATTTTTCTCCATCTCGCTTTGGTTCAGATATTGCAATTTCTTCAGTTTCAATGGGAGATTATTCTGGTATTGAAACTGTAACTTATTCTGGTAAAGAGCCTTTTGCTATTAGAGGTGCTGGAGATTATGAGGTAAAAGGTGTTTCTATAAAGGGAGTAGGAAGTGAAGTTTTGATTGATAATAAAAAATACATCAACACTGCCTATACTGTTACTCTTGAAGGTATTAAACTTGCTTTCATAGGTGCGCTAACAGAACTAAATGATGCAACTCGAGAATTGGTCTTGAGTGCTGATATACTTTTTGTCCCTGTTTCAGATAAATTTTTACCTCCAGCAAAAGCTTATAAGGCCGCTCTATCACTTGAGCCACTTATAATTATTCCAATGGAAGATGCTAGCGGTGCGCCACTAAAACAATTCTTAAAAGAGGGTGGGCAAGAAGACGCAGAAATAGTTGATAAGCTTACTATAAAGAAAAAAGATTTTGACGGAAAAGAAGCTGAGATAATAGTATTGAAGGAAGCTTAATAAAAAATTAGATGATGTCCCAAATAGAAAAACTAAGACAGAAGTCAGAAAGCACACGCAAGCAGATTGCGTTACTGAGCACTTTTGTTATTACAGGTATTATAGTTATGTTCTGGGTTTATACCTTAGGAGAGCGTTTTAGTAATAGCTCAAGTAGTATAACCAAGGAAGCTTCATCTGATAAGCCCCTAAATATTCTGATTGGTTCTGTGGGAAATCTTTCTTCTGATATTAGAGCCAATGTAAGTGATGCACTGAATAATACAAATTAGATTTAATTTTTTAGATATACATGCCAAAACCAAAAGCAAAAGAAAATACTGCACCAATCGGAGAGCCTAGACAAAACGTAGTGCCGATAAATATCACAACTGAGATGAAAGATTCGTATATTAGTTATGCGATGAGTGTTATAACTGCGCGTGCATTGCCTGATATTCGTGATGGACTAAAACCTGTGCATCGTAGAATTTTGTATTCAATGTATGAAAACGGTCATACATCAAGCGCAAAAACAGTTAAATCTGCGCGTATTGTTGGAGACGTGCTAGGTAAATACCATCCGCATGGTGACTCTTCAGTTTATGACGCAATGGTGCAAATGGCTCAAGAATTCTCTACTAGATATCCATTGGTTATCGGTCAAGGTAACTTCGGTACTATAGATGGAGATGGTGCAGCGGCAATGCGTTATACAGAGGCAAAGATGTCAAAGGTTGCTAGTGAGCTTTTGCGTGATCTAGACAAAGAGACTGTAGACTGGAGCCCAAACTATGACAACACTCGTAAAGAACCTAAGGTTTTACCTACTGCAGTACCGAACCTTCTTTTAAATGGAACTCTTGGTATCGCTGTTGGTATGGCAACAAATATACCTCCACACAATTTGGGAGAGGTTATAGATGCAACACTACACTTGATAGACAATCCTGATGCAACAACTGACGACCTACTTGGTTTTATACAAGGTCCAGATTTTCCTACAGGAGGAATTGCTTTTGGTGCAAAAGACATGCTTCATGCATATGCGACAGGACGTGGTGGAGTGGTGTGTCGAGGAGAAGCTGAAATTGCTGAACAAAAGTCAGGTCTTGCTCAAATCATAATTACTTCAATACCTTATCGTGTAAACAAACAGGATTTGGTAGTTGCTATTGCAAATCTTGTTCAAGAAAAAAAACTTGAAGGTATAAAAGGCCTAAGAGATGAATCTACAAAAGATATACGAGTTGTTATAGATTTGAAAAATGGAGTTCATCCACAAAAAGTTTTGAATTATCTCTACAAACACACTCAACTTGAAAATACATTTCACTTCAACTTAGTCGCTCTAGTCGATGGTATTCCTCAGACTTTGGCGCTAAAAACATTTTTATCTGAATTCGTATCTCATCGAAACGAAGTAGTTCGTCGTAGAACTATATACGATCTACGCAAGGCCGAGGAAAGAGAGCATATACTTCTAGGTTTGAAGAAGGCGCTTGATCATATTGATAAAGTTATCTCTGTTATCCGTGCATCAAAAGATACTGCTGTTGCAAAGGCTAATTTGATGAAAGAATTTAAGTTTACTGAAATCCAAGCAACTGCAATTTTGGAAATGAAACTCCAGAAACTTGCTGGTCTTGAACGTAAAAATGTTGAACTTGAGTTAAAAGAGAAGCAAGAATTGATTGCCTTCTTGAAGGATTTGCTAGCTCATCCAAAGAAAATTCTCAAAGTTATTTCTGACGAGTTAGTAGAAATAAAATCAAAATATAACGACGATCGTCGTACAAAGATTGTCAAAGGTGGAGTAAAAATGATAAATGACGAGGATCTTATTCCTGAAAAAGAGTCTGTTCTTGTCTACACGGCTGGTGGTTATGTAAAACGTACAGATCCAATTGAATACCGAGCACAGAAACGTGGCGGTGTTGGTGTTGTAGATCTAGAAACAAAAGAAGAGGATTTTATAACTCAGCTTCTAAATGCAAACACACATAGTGACCTGCTATTCTTTACTAATCTAGGTAAGGCTTATCAGATAAAGATGTACGACATACCAGAAGGTAAGCGTGCTACAAAAGGAAAATCTATAATGAACTTCCTCGCACTAGGAACAGATGAACAAGTTATGTCTATTTTGCCTGTTTCAAAAGAAAAGAAAGCAAAAGAACAATACCTGATGCTTGTAACTGAAAATGGTACTGCAAAGAAGATGGCATATTCTCACTTCAAAGACGTTCGCAGAAGTGGCTTGATTGCTATAAAGCTCGATAAAGATGATTCTCTAAAGTCTGCAAAGTTGGTAGAAAAAGGTGACGATATGATGCTTGTTACAGCCGACGGTCAGTCTATTCGATTCAAAGAAAGTGATATTCGTGAAATGGGGCGCACAGCAGGTGGTGTACGTGCAATGAAAGTTGATAAAGGCGATTCAATAATCGGCGTAGATGTAGTATCAAAAGATTCTAGTACTTCTGTATTGCTTACAATGAGTTCAAATGGTCTTGGTAAATGTACTAAACTAACAGAATATAAAGTTCAGAAACGTGGAGGTTCAGGTATAAAGACTGCAAAAGTTACAACCAAAACAGGAAAGCTAATCGTAGCAAAAGTTGTTACTGACGAAGAAGAGCTAATCTCTATGTCTAAAAAAGGTCAAGTTATAAGAGTTGAATTGAAATCAGTTCCAAGACTCGGTCGCGACACCCAAGGAGTTACTATTATGAAACTTAGAGCGGGGGACGGCATAGCATCTCTCACATGTTTTTAAAATTATGGATATAGACTTTGGAGTTCCAGCAAGCAATTTAAAACAATTTGGTTTAGGGAGCACTCTACATGTTGCTGATTTAGGTGCAGGTTCTGGGCATTACACAAGAGCTTTGTCTGGCATGCTTAGTGAAGGTAAAGTTTATGCTATAGAAGTTCAAAAAGAGATACTAGAGCGTTTAAAGAATGATCTCTCTCGTGAAGGTAAAACAAACGTAGAATATATCTGGGCAAATATAGAAAAAATGGGTGGTACAAAATTGGCTGACAATTCTCTTGATGCAGTTGTAATTTCTAATGTATTTTTTCAAATTGAAGATAAAGTAACTTTCATAAAAGAAGTTAAAAGAATTCTTAAGCCAAAAGGTAGAATACTTTTGATAGATTGGTCAGGCTCGTTTGGTGGCATGGGTCCAACAAGTGAATCTGTTGTTACAGAAGATAGTGCGCGAAGCTTGTTTGAAAACAATGGTTTTGTTTTTGAAAAAAATATAAACGCTGGAGCAAATCACTGGGGGATGGTTTTGGTGAAATAGTCGCTTCGTTAGAAAAAACCACAAGATTTCTTTGCACAAAAAACCTTAAAGGGTATAATTAAACTACTAATGTCGAATTTTCAAATTGCGCTTTCAGTAATATTTGGTTTTGCTTTTTTGCTAGCCGTAGCAATATTTTCTGGTTTCATAAAAATTCCAGATAGAAATGCTGGTGGAATTGAAGGTGCGACTGGTCAGGTTGTAATGTGGGGAACTATTGATGATGGGGCTTTTAGAGATACGATAGAAGATTTCAATAGAAACAAAGATTACTCACTGCGCTATATAGAAAAGAAGTCTTCAACTTTCGATGCAGAGCTAATAGAAGCATTGGCTAGCGGTAAAGGCCCAGATCTTGTGCTTGTTTCGCAAGATATGTTATGGAAATATAAAAACAAAGCTTACGTAATACCTTATGAAGGGTATAGTGAGCGTGTCTTTTTAGATACTTTTATTCCCGAGTCTGAAATATATTTGGTAAAAGAGGGAATACTCGCTCTACCTTTTACTGTTGATCCACTGGTCCTCTATTACAATAAAAATACTTTTACATCTACTGGGATAGTCTCCTATCCAAAGACTTGGACTGAACTTGTAAATATTGTTCCGCTTCTTGTTGAGAAAGATGCTAGTGGAAATATAATTCGTGGAGCTATAGGTATGGGATCTTTTACAAATGTTACTCATGCAAAAGAAATACTCGCTACACTTTTTTTACAATCAGGTGTTGATATTACATCATACGACCGTACTACTGGGGAACT
Organism: Candidatus Nomurabacteria bacterium; assembly: GCA_016699365.1. Classification (NCBI taxonomy): domain Bacteria; phylum Candidatus Nomuraibacteriota; species Candidatus Nomurabacteria bacterium. The sequence continues at coordinate 484,753 of CP064973.1, forward strand.
AGACGCAGCTATAAAATCTACATCAAATAATTCATCAGTTGCAGAACAAGTAACAGAATTTTTCACAAATTTCACAGATCCAGTATTGTCTACTTACACATGGAATACTGCTCTCCCAGAATCTCGTGATGCATTTATAGCGGGCGACCTGGCTATGTATATAGGATATGCTAGTGAGGTGGAAAGTATCAGGGCAAAAAATCCAAATCTAGATTTTGATGTTGCTCCGATTCCGCAATTGGACAATACAAAGACTAAGGTCACTTTTGGTGATATGAAGGGAATTATGATAATGAATGCTTCTAAAAACCGAAACACAGCATATGTTGTCTCAGCATTGCTGTCAGGCAATGAATTCCTGTCTTCTTTTACCCCAAACCTAAATCTTCCGCCGGTTCGCAGAGACTTGCTTGCTAGTAGACCAACAGACCCAATACTTTCCATATTCTATACAGAGGCTCTTATATCTCGTGGTTGGATTGATCCATCTAGTATAAAGACAACAGACATACTTAGTCGTCTAACTTCTGGAATCTACGAACCATACCAAGCAGTTTCTCTTGCTAACGAAGAATTATCTTTATTTATAAATAGCGGAATATAATTTTATGAAAAAAATACCTTCTATATTTTCTGGTTTACTAATATTTTCATTTATATTTATATTTAGTTCTGTGCTTTCTCCTGATTTTGCATCAGCCGAATCTTTGATTCCATGTGACGGTGGTCCTACAAATGGATGTGACTTCAACGATCTTATGGCTTTGGTAAACAATGTGATCAACTTTTTGATATTTGACCTCGCACTACCTATTGCGGCTGTGGTTATAGCTTATGCTGGTTTCTTATTTCTCACTAGTGGAGATGAGCCAGGCAAGCGCACAAAGGCAAAGAACATGCTTGTGAATATAGTTATAGGTTTGGTACTTGCACTTGCGAGTTGGCTTATAGTGCAAACAATACTTTTATCACTCGGCTATGATGGACCACTCTTTCTTAGTAACGATTAGTAATATATAATTTTAAATATGAAAAAGAAGATTTTTGTTTCTATAATTTCTCTGAGTTTCTTGTTTGCTTTCTTTCCAAGTATCAATGTTTACGCTGCGTGTCCGCCAAATTGTGATACAGGCGATATAACTGCAGGGGGAGATGGGGATATAACTGCTGGTGGTGACGGTACTGGTACAGCTGGAGGTGATACTGGATCTGGAGATTTTAGCTTAGATGTTACAATCGACAATCCTCTCGCAACTGACATAGATACTCTACCAGAATTCGTGGAAGAGGTTTTGCGAATAGTTTTGAAAGTTGGGATTCCAATAGTTACATTATTTATAATCTACGCTGGCTTACTATTTGTTATGGCAGCTGGTAATCCTGAAAAGCTCAAAAAGGCAAAGGAAACACTTCTGTGGACACTTGTGGGAGCTGCGGTACTGCTCGGAGCGTGGGTTATAGCAGAGGCGATACAGGGCACACTTGTACAACTAGGAGCTTAATATTTAATCAATAAATTTTATGGGAGGAACAGCAACAACATCATCATTTTGTCCGGTCACTATCAACACAATTGCAGATTTTTTGAATTTTTTTACATGTCTTATAAGTAAGTCTGTAATACCACTACTCATTGCTCTTGCTGTGATTGTGTTTATATGGGGAGTGCTCAAGTTTATTATGAATGCTGATGATAGTACAAAGCGTGAAGAGGGAAGGAATTTCATAATCTGGGGTCTTGTAGGACTTTTCGTAATGGTCTCTATTTGGGGTATTGTAAATATACTAAACAATACATTTGGAGTAAGTAATGTTATTCCACAGTTGCCTATGTAGTGTGTGTTGTTTTTGCTCCTAGCTACTGTATAATTTACGTATAGCAAATTTGCACTTGTTCCACGGTCTGGGATAGGGCAATATTATAAATTAGTAATTTTTAGAATCATTTTATGGATATTACAGATGTTTTAGCTAAAATAGGTGACATATTAAATGTTATCATCCCACTTCTTATAACTCTTGGAGTTATATACTTTATTTGGGGTGTTATCAAATACGTTACAGCAAAAGATGAAGATGCGCAGAAAGAAGGTCGCAATACTATCATCTCTGGAATCATTGGCTTGTTCGTTATCGTAGCTGTATGGGGTCTTGTAGGAATCCTACAGAACACATTTGAAACAGGAGACAATACTATCTCAAACGATGATATTCCTTGTATCCCTGGTGTTGGAACAAACGGAGATTGTTAATCTATAATACATGCCGGCACTTTTTCACAAAGCTTTGGCATCGACTACAGATTGTACATCTAGTATCGATGGGCTCCTTGCAAAGATAAATCAATATTTGATAAATCCTCTTATTGTGTTTATGTTTGCGGTAGCACTAGCATACTTTATGTTTGGTGTAGTACAGTTTCTAACTCATCAAGAGAGTTCAGACGAACGCGCAAAAGGTCAGCAGCACATGCTATACGGAGTGATTGGAATGTTTATAATGATCGCCGTGTTTACAATCATGAGAATACTTGCAAACACTCTCGGTGGAGATACAACTTGTCTGCCTACTACAGTCTAGTTTAAAAAAGCATAGAAAAAAACTGCTTCACAATTGTGAAGCAGTTTTGCTTTGTGCTTAAAATCTTTTACCATGGATTCCATGTGATGGCCAGCACGAGACCATCTTCATCTACTTGGCATTTGCCGGTAAACGTATACGTGTAGTTGATCCAATCGGCATCATACAGGGCATCAAGCTTAGCGTTGATGTTATCGCGGGTGGCTCTTCCTGCTTCCTGCCAGAACTTCATCTCGGCGGTATTTGCATATCCGCCTGTGAAAAGGTCAAGCATGTCCACTCCTACGCCTTCCTGCAGGCGATTGTCTTCTTTCGAAGCTGAAATCGTCCTGGTAAAGGTATAAGTGAAAACTGTTCCTTCAGTTACGTATTGGTTTCCCACTACTACTGTATTTTCCGGAGTTGGAGGAACGGTTGGCATCATGCCGCAGCTGGTCATACCCATAACTGCAGATAGAATAATCGTTGAAATCATCATATTTTTTTTCATTTTGTTGAGTTTTTAATTTAAATTGTTCCTTTATGGTCTCGCAAGGGGAGGCACTAAAGGAACAATTCAAACCAAAACTCTAAAGATCTCATTTGTCTAAAGTATAGCATATACTGACCCAAATGTCAAGCTCTAAGGTATTTGATATATATGACTTAAAGCCTACAAAAACCTTGTAAAATAAGGCAAAAGAAAAAGGCGGGAATTTTCCCGCCTTTGTTTATTGGTATTATTTAGTGAATTGTTTAATTATCTTGCCAATATCGATACCAGCGATATTGAAGAATTTTTCCCCAGTCCTCTGCTTCAGGATTCGCTGGGTTTGTTCTTCAGCATCTTTTTCAGAGAGCCCTTTCCCAATAACCTTTCCATTTTCATCTCTACCGCTCATTAGCATGGCTTTGATTTTTAGGAAGGTTTGGGCTTCATAGGCCTGGGCATTTCGCTCACGCTCCTCAACCGGGCTTTGATTCAGTGCCTCCAACAGTTTTGTATCTGTTGGTAATATTTCCTGAATTACAGCAAGTTTCACTTTGAATCCAAATTTCGGGAACAATACTGTTCTTGTGTAACTGGGTCTGGATCGTCTTCAGTATCGGCTTCAATTCGCATGCGCTGCAAGATTTCATTTTCGAGATCAAGTTTAACGCCTGCCTTTTGCTCCATTGCTGATTCTTTCCAGTTTTTTAGAATCAGGACATCTCGGGTTGCACTGTCTGCAAAAGCGGTAATGATTTTCTTCTTTCCGTCAGGATTTTCCTTTTCAAAACGTAGCGCTGTGAAAGGATCGTACTCTGTAGCAAGAAAACCAATTTCGGTTGCCATCTTTGCCCCGTCTTTTGAAAGCATGCCAGACATTTTTATGTCTATTGGTTTTGGTGCAATCGAACGTATCTCATATTCGAGTATGTTTTTAACTGTAAAGTGTCTTCCGCTTGATGCCAGGAACCGATTTTTTTCGTTTCCAAAAAATTTAGGGACACCTACAGACCCCGGGGGGATCACAATGAATCGATCTTTCCCAAAAAGGGCCTTTGCTGCACTAATTGCGACCAGCATGCATATCATGAAGCATAGTACCCAGATTATGAATCCACTACCTAAGATAGCAGACATAATAATACCGAGAACGGCTCCGATTATAATTACACCAATTAAGAGTGTTACTACAATCCCTCCACCAAAGAGGATGTATCCTCTTTCTGGGGATAATAGTGTGCCTGGTCCGAATAAACCATTATCACTCGGATAGTGCGGGTTTACGAAATTATTAGTTTTATTTGCCATATTTAGAACTTTTTTGTTTGATATTATTGTATCACAAAAATAAGAAAAAGTCAAGCATTTGCTTGACTTTTGTAAGGTTTTTTAGAGGCTGTTTAAGCCTTCTTTTTGCCGATTCTGATCGGCACTTTCATTTTTTTTATGGATGGATCTTTCCATTTGAATCGCATCTCGCGATTGGCAGTCCATCCGCCATAATTTCCCTGGTAATCTACTCCTTCGCCTATAGAGTTTTTAACCTCTATCAATCCTGCCATTCCGGGCACCACGATTGTGTCGGCATTGCTGGTCATAGTGACTTGAGGATTCTTTGGGTATTCATTCGAAACCCAAATGTAATCTTCGGTCCACTCAACCGAGTTCCCGGCAAATGAATTTCTGTTACCACTGCCTTTGCTGTAGTGCGAAACTACAAGAGCAATAGCGATGAAGATAGTTAAATAAGTTAATACTTTGAAGATATTTAATTTCTTGAACATGGTTTTACGTTTGCTAGTATTGTATCACAAAAATATATAAAAGTCAAGCTGAAATACTCGATAAAATAAGGGGATTTTGCTATGATTCTAGTATGTTAATCTCGATAGTTATACCCGTATACAACGAAAAAAATACAATTTTAAACTTACTACAAAGGGTTAAAAACTCGGAGATTGGTAATTTTTCCAAAGAGATAATTGTTGTCGATGATTGCTCCAATGATGGAACTCGTGAGATTCTAAAGACTCTAAATGATCCTCATATCAAAGTCTTTTATCATGCTGTAAACATAGGCAAAGGGAGCGCTCTTCGAACTGGTTTTAGTAAAGTAAACGGAGAAATTATAATAGTACAAGATGCAGATTTGGAATATGACCCTAGTGAATACATGAAATTACTTTCGCCCATAGAACATGGAGCTTCAAGTGTTGTTTATGGTTCACGTTATATTTCCAGTGAGACTCGCAAGAAGATTCCTTTTGGAACTTGGTTTGTTACGAAGATAACAAATATTTTATACAGTAGCTCACTCACAGATGAGCCAACTTGTTACAAGGTTTTTCGTAAAAGCATATTGGAAGATTTGGATTTACAATGTGAGAGATTTGAATTTTGCCCAGAATTTACGGCCAAAGTTCTGAAGAAGGGAGTCAAGATTTTTGAAGTACCTATAAGCTATAAACGCAGAACAAAGAGCGAAGGCAAGAAACTAAAATGGTTTCGTGATGGCTGTGAGGCTGTGTGGACTCTAATCCGCTATAGGTTCTAGTTTATATAATTTTATATTTGAAAACTTCGGGTCAGTGAAAACGAGCTTGAATCTGGAATCTTTTTCGATTAAGGCTTTGAAATTTTCTGAACCAGAATCTTTGTTAAAGTATTTTGTATTTAGAACTATGTATTCTGAACCCAGTTCACTGAGTATGAACTCGAAAACATCTATTTCATTTTCAGTACATATTTTTTTATCACATATATTTTCTCCTTGACTGGTGTGATACATTTTCCAAAATATTTCAGGAGAATGGGCGTAAGTAAAAGCAGGATCCATGCCACTTGTGAATCTATAATCTGATGCGTAAAAATAAAGCTCAGGAAACATTCCAAAACGCGGAATAAAAATAGTGCTTCCAGAAGGTGTGAGTCTGCGAATTTCTTCTGTTACCGATTGGTATGTTTTATAATTTGGGCTTTTTTGAAATGTATTTTTTAAGTTTGATATTCGCGAGTAGAAGAGTAGTGATATAAATATTAAAAATACTGCACCTACTGTTTTTTTATTGAGTCTTATTTTTTTTGCTATCGTAGAAAATACTTCTCGCGCAAGAGTGTTTTGTTTTAGGTTTCTAAGTGACTCTCTCAGAGAGTGACTGATCGTACCTAGTCCTACAAAGAAGGCGATTATAAAAAAGGGTAGCGTGTACTCTACAGTTCTCTGTACCACTAGAAATCCAAATGTGAAGATCACAGACAAGGCAAATAAAAACCAAGATACGAGGCTAAGTTTGTGTATACTTCTCTTTTTTACAATATAAAAGGCCAAGGATACAAAATAAAATAGGAACAATATGAGCCACACCTCTCTAGAAAGGTTATCCAGAGGGGTGCTCAGTTCAGCTGGAGTATTTGTCGTGCTACCAAAGATGGTTTCCTTGAGTGAGTTTATGTGTACTATATATCCATTTGCCAAGTAGTTCACCGTATCTGGTCGCAGTATTATGCCCACAACAAGTCCTACTATACTTGAAACCAATATTTTAAATGAATTTAAAATATCCTCTCCGTATACAATACTTGCAAATACATATACGATAGGCAAAATCAAAATAAAAAAAGATACAGAATAAAAGAAAGGGAATAGAGCTGAGAGTAAAAGTATAAAAAATTTATTTTTATCTATGCAGGCATACAAAGCTAGTATCATAAACAGAATTGATAGTACATGAGGTCTCTCCATGAATATTCTAAAAGCAAAAATATGAGAAGATGTAAAAAGTAAGATTGTTCCGAGTAATGCGTAAGCTTGAGGTCTGGAACTTTTTTCTTTTTTCAGAATAGATTTTAAGACAATAAAAAACACACTAAAAAGTAGTGCGAGTATAATCGAGTGATATATTTTTGAGCCCTTTATTAGTACTTCAAAGTTACTTCCATTGAAGTCAGATATAAAAGGCATCATGCCTCTGTGGTAGGCAATATATAAGTCTGTGGGCTTGTCAGATTGAAGCGAGAAGGCAGGTGGGTATGATGGGGTGCTTGAAGTTAGATTGAAAGATTTTTTTACGTGATAGTACGGATCGTTTCCAGAAGAAAAAGAATCTGTTGAAAGTCTAAGTAGGAGTGAAAGAGAAAAAACTAATATAAAAATAAATATTGGTATTGCCCAGACGAAATAGTTTTTTGAGAGAGAATTCTTCACTTTTGTGCCCGAGGTGGGGGTCGAACCCACATCCCTTACGAGACACGATTTTAAGTCGTGCGTGTATACCATTCCACCACTCGGGCATTGAACTTGTAGTTCTACTGCTCATTGAAATAGATCGCCGATTACATCGGCAGGTACTTTTCCATTTGCTTTGCAAATAAGGAAAAGTCTTTCGATCCCCTCACGCGAGCAAAGCAGTTTGCTCGCTACAAGGCAAATAGAAAAGCAAGCTTTTCTATGGTGCCTCGTGAGGGGATCGAACCCCCGACCGTCTCCTTAAGAGGGAGCTGCTCTACCAGCTGAGCTAACGAGGCAGGTATATTTATGAACACAGTGCTGGAGAGGAGACTTGAACTCCTAACCCTTGCGGGACTAGTTCCTAAGACTAGCGCGTATACCAATTCCGCCACTCCAGCACTCTATTCACAAACGTTTTAAATGCACCAATGCATTGTAGGATAAAAATTGATTTTGGTCCAGCTTTTATCTGCTTTTTTGTTATTGAAGCAAACCCATTTTTCTGTTATAGTGTTACCTGCTTATCGTAATAACGATTTGCTTATATGGCCTGGTGGCGAAGTGGTAACGCTGGAGTCTGCAAAACTCCCATGCGCGGGTTCAATTCCCGCCCAGGCCTCAAGAGAACGAGCAAATGATTTTGCTCGTGCCCGGGGATTGAAAGCCGGAGCACGACGGTGCGAGGTGGGGTCGCGAAATTTTTCAGCAGAAAAATATTTGTGACCAATTCCCGCCCAGGCCTCAAGAGAACGAGCAAATGATTTTGCTCGTGGGGAATTGGTTTTTAATTTTCTAAAAGAAGTTCGTCAATTTTTTGACGATTTTTCTCACCTCTATCTATAAGCACATCTAGATAGGGAATATGGCGCACTCTTATGTTTTTCATTAGATAAGCACGAATATCTCCAAGGTTTCTTTTTACAAACCATAGTGACGCATCTTCTTTGTCTTCAGGTAGAACACTTATGTGTAAAGTAGCATTTGCTTCATCGTCTGATAGATCTATTCCTGTGACTGATATTAGAGCATCACGATTACTCTCTCTTTCCAAAAAGAGAGCGCTAAATTTTTTTATTTCATCAGATAGTCTGCTGTGGTGGTTTGTATTCATTTTATTTATATGTGATTACAAAAGATTCTAGAATATCTCCTGCGGCGATTTCACTCTTTGATTCTACTAAAATTCCACACTCTGTATCAGCTTCCACTTCTTTGGATTTCATTTTTCCTTGTTCTAGTCCAACAATCTTACCTCGTCCTATTTCGAAATCTCTACGCAATATGCGTACTGTTCCGTCGACTGTTATTCTGCCTTCCAATACCTTTCCTCCAACAACTTGCTTCTCTTTTGTGGCACTGAAGCATTTTAATATCTTTACTCTTCCTGTTGCTTCCTCGACATTTTTTCTAGGCTTCCTTTCCTCTATGAGTTCTTTTACATAGTCACTCATCTTGTATATGATATCGAATATTTGAATGTTTACACCTGCTCGTTCATTTGCATCGCGAGCTCGTGTGTCTAGCTTTGTATTGAATCCCAATATGACAGCCTCTTTATCTCCCTGTGCTAGTTTTATGTCATTTTCATTTATGAGACCCACGTCGTTTGCTAATATTTTGAATTTCACACAATCGTTTTCAATTTTTTTGATTTCTTTTAACACAGCTTCTCCAACTCCCGCAACATCTGCTTTTATAATTATAGGAATAACTTTTAGATCTTCTGTTGAGCACAGGGCTTCTTGTGAGTTGTTTTGTCTTCCACCGTTTATTTTATTGTTTTCAATAGCTTCTTCAGCTTCTTTCTTTGATTTGAATGACACAAAAGTCTGTCCAGAATTTGGTAGTTTTGTAAAACCAGTTATTCTAACAGGGGATGATATAGGGGCTTCTTTTATAGATTTGCCACGGAAGTCTTCAAATATTCTAACGGGAGCCATAGAGTCGTCTATTACTACTGTTTCTCCCATTTTCAATGTTCCGTTTTTTATTATCAAAGTCGCTGAAATACCTCTTTTTTGATCTAGGTTTGATTCAATCACGACTCCGCTAGCAGGTAGGCTAGAGTCTCCAGTTAGTTCTCTCATCTCTGCAACAAGTAATATTGTATCTAGAAGTTCATTTATACCCGCACCAGTTTTTGAAGATACAAGTACGAATGGAACATCTCCACCATATCCTTCTAGGTAAATACCTTTTTCAGCTAAATCCAGTTTTACTTTCTCTGGATTTGCATTTGGTTTGTCTATTTTATTTATAGCAACAACATAAGGCACTCCGCTTTCATTTATAGTATTCCATGCTTCTACGGTCTGAGCTTTTACACTATCTTCTGCAGATACTACAAGTATTGCTATATCAGCAGCCACCGCACCGCGCTCTCTCATATGTGAAAAAGCCTCATGACCTGGTGTGTCTAGAAATGTAATTGTCTTTTCGATACCTTGTTCATCTTTGTGGTTTACTACATACGCAGAAATATGCTGAGTGATACCACCCGCTTCAGTATCCACGATGTTGGTCTTTCGAATATAGTCTAGTAGTGTAGACTTTCCGTGGTCGATATGTCCCATCACGACTACAACAGGTGGCCGTGAGATTATGTTTACTTTTTCTTTCATATGTATTTAACGAATTTTTTTACGCGCATTGTCTAGTGCAGATTTTTCCTCTAGGGTTATATCTTGCCCGACTATACCGCTCTTTACTTCTTTTGCAAAAACACTCATGCGATCTCTTGCGTATAAACTAGAAAATACAATTCCGTCACTCTCTTCGTTCATAAATGCAACTGCAAAACTTTGATTACTACCTGCGTCTTTGAATGGGTTGAATCGGATCAGGTCTGTTCCTCGGATTGACTGTTTTATTTTATCTTCTAATATAACAATACGTTCCTTTAATTCAGTTTCCTTGTCCTCTAGAGCTTCTATGTTTTTTATTAATGAAGTCATTGAGTTCTCAAGACTTGCACCGCTTTTGCCTCTCCAGAAAGTTTTCAGTCTCTTTTCAGTCTGAATATTCCAAACAAATAGTATAATTACAAAAAACGATAATATAATTATTAGAATAGTGTTTATATCCATAGAGAACAAGATTATACACTAAAATACCATGTTTAGCAAAGATTTTTTTAATTTTTTAAATTTAATGAAAAGACCAAAAAGTCGAGTTTATCTCGACCATGCTTCGCGTACTCCGATTGATAGAGATGTTTTAAAAATACTCAATCAAGCCTATGTTGATTTTCCGGGTAACCCGGGTGCATTGTATAAAGAAGCATTGGAATCTGCAGAGCAGATTGGTAAAGCTCGAGCAAAAATATCTAAAGTTATAGAGTCTAGGTCAGATGAGATTGTTTTTACAAGTGGTGGGACTGAAAGTGATAACTTGGCTATATTGGGAGTCTTAGAAAAAATAAAAGATTCTGGGTTGGATTATCGGCCACATATATTGATTAGTTCTATTGAGCATAGTGCTGTTTTTAATTTTGAGAACAAAAAAATTGACGTAGATATAGAGGTGATACCAGTAACCTCAGATGGAATTTTGGATTTAGAAATTTTCTCTAAACTTCTTCGCAAGGAGACAGTATTGGTTTCTGTGATGTATGCAAATAACGAGATAGGTACTATTCAGCCAATCAAAGAAATTGCTAAGATTATTCGTAAATTTAAAAAAGATTTGAGTAGAGACAGCGAAAGCTCATATCCTTTGTTGCATACAGATGCAGTGCAGGCATTAAACTATTGTGATTTGAATGTACAGAAAATGGGAGTAGATATAATGTCTATTTCGGGAGGTAAAATATATGGCCCTTATGGAATCGGAGCTTTATATATAAAATCTGGAACACCGATAAAAAATATTTTTGAAGGCGGGTCACAAGAATTTGGTTTAAGACCAGGTACTCCCAATACTCCAAATATAGTTGCTTTTGCTTATGCGGTAGAAAAAGCTCATATTGTTCGTGAAAAAGAACTACAAAGACTTTCGGTTTTGCAAAAATACCTAATTCAATCTATTAGTAATATTTGGCCGGAGGTGGTTATAAATGGTTCTCTTGAAAAAAGATTAGTAAACAATATACATTTTAGTGTTTCAGATTTCTCTAGTGAGTTGCTGGTTATCGAGCTTGATAGAGAAGGTATAGCAGTTTCTTCAAAAAGTGCTTGCAAAACCGATGAGGAAGAAGTTTCTCATGTTATGAAGGCACTAGGAAATCGTAAAAATAAAACAGGTGATATAAGAGTTACGCTAGGTAGGAGTACGACAAAAAGAGAATTGCAAAAATTGATTAAAGCTTTGCGAAAAATTAGAATTAAATACAAATTAGATAAAAAATAAACCGTTTTTCAAAACTTGACGTTCGTGCTATAATGCACAAATAAGCGAATTATTATTTATATTTCTTTATTCCTAATTAATATTACCTAATACTATGCCTCCATTTGGAAATTTTACAACTAAAGCAAAGGAAGCATTGAAGCGAGCCCACGAGCTCGCTATTGAACGTGGACAGAATCATGTAAATACACTTCATTTGCTTACTGCTCTCGTTTTACAAGAAGAATCAATGGTCATATCTATTTTGGACCGTCTTGAAGTGGATACTATTTTGCTTACTGATTCGTTACTTGAAGCAATTGAAGCACCTGAATCAAAGGGTACAGTTTCTCCTTCATATCAGATATATCTAACACCTGACCTTGCTCAGGCGATAGAGAGCTCTAGTAAAGTCGCTCAGTATCTCAAGGATGATTTTATTTCAACAGAGCATCTACTAGTTTCAATACTTGAAACTCCTAGTGAAGCTCGTGAATTGCTTTCTAAGTTCAAAATCAACAAAGAACAGATATTAAAAGTTCTTGAAGAATTCCGAACAAACAATATAAAAGACGCTGAGATGCCGAAAAAGTTTCGTGTGCTTACAAAATATACTCGAAATCTTACAAAACTTGCTCGTGAAGACAAGCTCGATCCGGTTATAGGTCGTGACACAGAAATTATGCGCATCATGCAGATACTATCTCGTCGCACAAAAAACAATCCTATCCTTATAGGAGAGCCTGGTACAGGTAAAACTGCTGTGGTTGAAGGATTGGCTACGCGTATTGCAAAGGGTGATGTGACTGAGTCTCTTAAAGATAAAGAGCTTGTATTGCTCGACTTGGGATCTCTAGTTGCCGGTACAAAATACAGGGGTGAATTTGAAGAAAGATTGAAAGCTATAATGAAGGATATAGAAAAGGCTGATGGTAAGATAATTCTTTTCATAGATGAAATTCATACTATTGTCGGAGCTGGAGCAAGTGAAGGTGCGATGGATGCTGCAAACTTACTGAAGCCAGCACTGGCTCGTGGAGAATTGCGTGCGATAGGAGCTACAACCCTAAAGGAATATCAAAAACATATTGAAAAAGATCCAGCACTTGCTAGACGTTTTCAGCCTGTGTATGTCGATGAACCAAACGGAGAAGATGCGATTGCAATACTTCGTGGATTGAAAGAAAAATATGAAGTTTATCATGGTGTGCGTATTACAGACGATGCGATTATTGCAGCGGTAAATCTTTCTACTCGTTATATTACAAATCGATTTCTTCCCGACAAAGCTATAGACCTAATAGATGAAGCTTCTTCGGCTCTCCGTATTGCACTTGAGAACAAGCCTAGTGTTCTAGAAGATGCTCATAGAAAGATAATGCGTTTTGAAATAGAGAAGGAAGCTTTGAGAAAAGAGGTAAGTGTCCATGCAAGCAAGGATACTCGAGCACGTATAAAAGTGATTGAGAAAGAGATAGCAAACCTAAAAGAAAAAACTCATGAACTAGAACTAAAGTGGCAAAATGAAAAAGAAACTGTAACTGAAATCCGTTCAATTAAAAAAGAATTGGAAGCACTTCGTGTTGAAGCAGATGGAGCAGAACAAAGAGCGGACTTGGGTAGGGCTGCAGAGATTCGATATGGAAAGATTCCAGACCTAAACAAAGATCTTGAAACTAAACTTACTCGATTAAAGAAACTTCAAAAATCTCGCAGAATTCTAAAAGAAGAAATAACAGCAGAAGATATAGCTGAGGTTGTAGCACGCTGGACCGGAATTCCTCTTGCAAAGATGCTAGAAGAAGAACGCGCAAAACTTGCTCGTATGGAAAGCGAACTCTCAAAGAGGGTAGTTGGTCAAGAAGAAGCAATAAAGAAGATTGCCGATGTTGTGCGCAGATCTAGAGCCGGTATTTCTGATCCAAATAGACCAATCGGATCATTTATATTCTTGGGTCCAACTGGTGTTGGTAAAACTGAACTTACAAAAGCTCTCGCACAGTTCTTGTTCAATGATGACAAAGCTCTAATACGAGTGGATATGAGTGAATATATGGAGCGTCATAGTGTTTCAAAGTTACTAGGTTCTCCTCCAGGTTATGTTGGATATGATGAATCAGGTCAACTCACAGAAGCAGTCCGTCATAGACCATACTCCGTGATACTTTTTGATGAAATAGAAAAAGCTCATCCAGAAGTTTTCAATATACTTCTGCAAGTTTTAGATGAAGGTCGTTTGACTGATGCAAAGGGTAGAGTAATCAATTTTAAAAATGCGGTTATTATACTTACTTCAAACATAGGATCAAGCTTTATCGACAAGATGGAGTCAATGGGCTTTTCGATGAAAGACAAAGAGGGAGAGTATGCTATGATCAAGGAAAAGGTTTTAGAGGCAATGAAAGATTATTTCCGACCAGAATTTCTAAATAGACTTGATGAAATAATAGTCTTTGATGTACTTACTCCGAAAGTCATACGTGATATCGTAGAGATACGTGTTGAATTGGTAAAAGACAGATTGAAAGAAAAAGAAATCAATCTAGAACTCACTGACGAAGCGCTTTCATTGCTTGCAAAAGTAGGTTACGACCCACACTTTGGTGCTAGACCACTGAATCGTCTTATACAGACAAAGATTCTAAATCCTATAGCAATGCATCTAATACAAAATTCTGTAGGCAAGGGTGACACTGTAAATGTGACAGTTCTAAACAACGAGCTAGTAATTGAAACAAAGAAAGTAAAAGGTAAGGTAAAGAGTAATATAAAAACTAGAGCTACAAGATCGGTGAAATAACAAAAACCCCTGAGGGGTTTTTGTTTTGTATCGACAAAATATATTTTTTGAGTATAATAGCTTTATTCGAAATAATATGCGTCGGTGGTAGAGTGGTCAATTACAACAGACTGTAAATCTGTCGCCTTCGGGCTACGCAGGTTCAAATCCTGCCCGACGCACAATGGAAAAATCTCAAACTTTTTGTTTTGAGATTTTTTTGTATAAAAAATAATCCCCCGCGAAAATTGCGGGGGATATGAGTTTGAGCTTACCAGATTACCATCTTCCAGTATGCCCTTTTTGGGACTTTGCCATGTAGTCACCGACACGTGCCCTGTGCTCGGCGTTGTCCACTAGCTTCATAGCATTTTCATTTTCGTTTAGTGCCTCCTTTGCATTCCATACTTCTTTGAGGGTCATATGGAGGAAAGGGTTTTCTTCGAGTGCTGCAACGATCACTTTTGCTTTAGCTTCTTCCTCAGAAGTTAAAAATGATTCCTTGTCGGCCCCGATCACTTCATTTTTTAAGCGACCGTACTCATTTGTTGGTGGCAGGACACCCTTTTTGAATGTTTTTTTCCAGATGGTATCGTGGGTGTATTCAAACACCTCGTTTACGAAGAAACAAAAATTGTGATAATTAACCATAAAACCTTTATCGGTTTTAAGTTTTTTACCGGGATTTTTGAATGTCTGTTCAGATATTCTTTTGTTATTTTCCATGTTCTACTTTTGCGTGTATTATAGCATATACAATAGAAAAAGTCAAATAGTATCTATTAAGCTATTATTGATATAATTAACCTATAAATTATTATTTAACTCAATAAACATATGGCTTTTGATGGTGAATTTAAAATACGAGATGGTTCAAATTATGAACGTGCTCTAAAAGAGCTCCAGGAGGGGAATAGTGTTTTGGATTATAAAGAGAAAGATGGTCGCTATTTTGCCTACGGCCGAGAATTGACCAAGGAAGAATACGATAGGTTTTTAGAGAAGGTAAATATAGCTTTAGATATCAAGCTGGAATCTAAAAGACAGGATCTTGAGCAGGCTGCTTAAATCTGACTTGCTCAATTAACACTCTTGTGCTAAAGTAGTTTTACTTATGGCACAAGATAAACTGATTAAAATTGCACACAAACCTACTGGGGAGGTGTATTGGACTCGCAAAAACAAGAAATTGGTAACTCGTAAAATCGAGCTCAAAAAATATAGTGCGAAACTTCGAAAACAAGTAGTCTTCAAAGAAGTAAAGAAATAAGAAAAAACCCGCCTAGATGCGGGTTTTTTCTTTGACATATTATGAATTTTGTGCTAAAATTTGTTTAGACAAAATTTAAAAATGAGAAGAATAAACATAGGTATTCAGTACGACGTAATTATCGTTGGTGCTGGAGTAGGCGGTGCATCACTTGCATACGTACTTTCAAACTTTACGAGCGTAAAGCATATTCTGGTCTTGGAAAAAGGTCATGAAATTGGTGGAGGGAATTCTCACTATAGTCAGAATTCTCAAACTCTCCACGAAGGAGATATTGAGACGAATTATAGTTTGGATAAATCTACAGAAGTGGCATTTGCTACGAACATTACAAAAACTTACTTGGGTAAATTTTCTCCAGAAGCATATCGGCTGGATCAGAAGATGGTCATTGGAGTAGGAGAAAAAGAAGTATTGGAGTTAGAGAATCGTTTTGCTACGATAAAACATCTTTATCCTAAACTAAAGAAGATTGGTAGAGGGGAAATCAAAAAGTTGGAGCCAAATGTTGTAGAAGGTAGAGACGGAAGAGTTCCATTGTCTGCGCTATATACCGAAGGGTATACAGTAGACTTCAAAAAGCTCGCCAAATCTTTTCTGAAACAGTCTATTGCGTCTGGAAAAGACGTAACAGTTAAGCTCACTACTGAGGTACAGAAAATAAACAAGATAAAAGGCGGGTATAGATTGCTCACAAATTTTGGAAGTTTCACTACTAGGACGGTTGTGTTTATGGCCGGAGGGTATAGTTTAAAATTCGCTAAAGAATTGGGCTATGCTAAACACTGGGCTATCTTGCCTGTAGCAGGAAACTTTTATTTTTCCAATGAGCTTTATTTGCTCAAAGGAAAAGTGTATACAGTTCAAAAACCAAAGTTACCATTTGCTGCAGTGCATGGTGATGTTGAGATAAATGACTCATCGCTTGTGAGGTTTGGCCCTACTGCGAAAGTATTGCCTCTGCTTGAACGACGAAAGGGAATAGAGAGTTTATATCCTTTTCTGAAAACTTCGGTCTGGACTATGAAGGGTATGATTAGTTTATTTAAAATAATTTCAGACAAGACTTTGTTCTTGTATATTTTGAAAAACTTTTTATACGACATGCCTTTGATTGGTAAATACTTTTTTTTACAACAGGCAAGAAAGGTTGTGCCGAAGCTTCAATACAAAGACCTGTATTTTTCTAAAAAAGCCGGTGGAATTCGCCACCAAATATTGAACACAGAGATCGGTGAGCTCGAGATGGGTGAAGCCGAGATATTTGGTGAAGATATAATATTCAACATTGCGCCATCGCCTGGTGCTAGTGTTTGCCTGAAAAATTCATATGACTATGCAAAAAAGGTCGTTGAATTTTTCGAGGGAGAATTTATCTTCGATGAAGAAGCCTGGGACGAGATTTATTCTAAAAAAGAAGAACTCGTTTCATAAATTTAAAAAGCAGGAAACCCCTGCTTTTTCTTTTTTTTGCGGGCCCAAGAGGATTCGAACCTCTGTCGTCGGTTTTGGAGACCGAAATTCTACCACTGAACTATAGGCCCTGATGCAAGAGAGTATACATTAAATACTTTGCGTTTAAAAGTCTTTTTATTTTTTCTTAAACCAAGTTCTTTGTCTCTTTACATACTGCCAAGTTGATTTTTCTAGCTCTATAATCATTTCATTTTTCGATATTTTTCCTTGTAGATGAAGCGCGACGTATCTGCACTCGAGACCTAGTTCGTCCATACGCTTCCAAGATATTCCAGAGTCATGGAGTTTTTTTGCTTCGCGAATCATGCCGGCTTTTAGTCTTTCAAGCAGGCGAGTGCGTATATTAGCTTTTAGGATTTCATCGGGTAAATCTATATATACATCAAATACTTCGTATTTTGCTTTAGTTTCTAGCTTGGGGACTTTACCAAGAGCGGTTGCAATCTCGATTGCTCTTATTAGTCTTACTCGGTTTTTAGTGTCGATTTTTTCGTATCTTTTTTTATCAAGTTTCTTGAGTGTTTCGCAAAGTTTCAGAGTTGAATATTTTTCAAGTTTTTTTCTTAGAGTATTGTTTGGTGGCACTTCTGGTAGTACTACTCCTTTTGTAATCGCATCAACATAAAATCCTGTACCTCCTACAAGTACCGGCAAGTTACCGCGTGCATGTATAGCATTGATCGCTTGCTCTGCATCTTTTTTGAAATCTGAAACTGAATATACTTTTTTAGGATTTACCACACTCAACATATGGTGGGGGATTTTACCCATTTCTTTTTTTGTAACTTTACCCGAGAGTAAGTCTAGTCCTCGGTATACTTGCCTAGAGTCAGCAGACACAATCTCACACACAACACCTTTTTTGTTTAGATATTTAGCTAGCACAATACTAGCTCCAGTTTTTCCTGAAGATGTAGGGCCAGTTATAGAGATTATGGGTAGTTTTTTTACTTGCTTTTTTAGCATATATGTGGTATAATACTCGCAAATCTTTTAAGTATGAAAAAGAAAAAAATAATATCTTTAGGAATCATTTTTGCGATTATCATTATCTTTATGATAATAGGCTCTCGCAAGAGCAAGGGTGAAAATGAAAATGTAAAACCAGAAGTGGACAGAATTACTGTTCATTACAAGGATTACATTAACATGAAACCTACGCTTTCGTACAGTAACGTGTACGACGAACCAGAGTTCGATAATCTAAAAATGATCGGCTCTGTGGGAAAATATGGCGTGTACGGAGACCTGGGAAAAGCTCTTCGCACATGGCGCTTTGAGAATATCACGAGCGCAGTTGAAGATAGATACAATCTTCCTTGTCACCTTATTTTGGCCATGATTATGGAAGAGACCAATGGTGTTGATCTGCTACCAAATGGAAGCGGAGATGGTGGATATGGACTCTGTCACATGCAACCACCGGTGGCCAGTCAGTTTGGTCTAAGTGTATACAAGGACTGCAAAGGTATGGTTTGCAACGGAAAAGATAAAAGAAGTTGTAAGTCTAGAGATGGGCAATCTCTAAATCATGCCGCTGAATTGAAAAATATTCTCGTGCAAAACAATTATGACCGTAAAAAAGTCATAAAGTACGACGACAGGCTGCATCCAATCCTAAACATCGACGCAGTTGGTCGTATGATTGCAAGTTATATGGATGGTCCACGAATAGAAGGATGTGGTCCACTCAGAACTGCAATCTGTAGATATGCTGGTAGATATAACTACGCTTCGTATTGGAAGGATGTACGTAGAAATATGAAGCTACTAAGTGACCCTGTTTTTATGAAAAAAGTTGAGGATGCTTTCAATAAAGCCAATCCAAACTTAATAGTAAATGGGGAAGAAGGCGACTTTGATATGTACATAGATATATCACAGAACCAGGCATACAACTACGGCCTGGAGGAATATATAAACCTTCCGAAGTTCTTGCCCAAGAATTCAGAGATTGTACTCGCTACAATAGACGATTTCTAAAAAATAAGAAAAACGCTCCAAATAGGAGCGTTTTATTTTTGTGTTGACTATGTAGATATAAAGGTGTAGTTTGTTAAAAAACGAATGTTATGTACGGAAAATTAAAAAATGATTTTTTTGAAAAGAGAACTCTCACGGATCTTCTAAATGAACTAATGAGTCACGCTAGATCAATTGATCACAAGAGACAGATAGTCTCATACATAGAAGAGAATTATTTTAGTCCTAATAAAAACTTGATTGAATCAAAAAGGAGATTGGAGGAGCAAGATTTACCAGAGGTTATGAAAAAGAATATTTTATCTGCTCAAAAAACAGCCGTCAGCATGGCGGCCTCACTTATGCAACTTGATTCTATAAATGGTATAGCAGATATTGATAAGATTTTTAATCAAATGAGGGAAGTTCATGGCCAAGAAGCTCCTTCTCAGGATTATGAGGTCTAAAGTTTCTGGCTATTGACAAAAAAATCGCCATATGCTATACTGCCCAAGTACTAAATACAGCGAATGAACCCATACTACGTAGGAGCCTTCAGGTTCTACGAGGTGGTAATCCAGCTGTTGTTCTTTTTTAAAGGATCAATGCGATGCACTTATTGCTACGCAAAAGATCCTGTTGCGCGAATCTTGAAATCAATGCAACAAACAACATCTGGTTAGACTGCCTGTTTAACCTGAAGAATTTAGATGCACATCCCCACACCGCCCTCTGTAAAAAGAGACATAGTGTGGGGATTTTTTATTGACAAAAAATACAATCAAGATATATTTAGATTAAACAAATTGTATCTTTATGAGGAGAAATATACTGCCGGCAGAATTCTTCCAATCGAGGAGTTTTGAAGACTTACTTCTTATCTTAATTAGATCTACTTATACAGACGAAGAAAGACGGCAAATAATTGATTATATTCTCGAAAATTATTCAGAGAAAAAAATGATATCCGCTCTTGGTATTATGCCGACTCCTCTGGAACACATGCGCACACACCGTCTTCCAGAACGTTACAAGAAGGGTGTTAAGCTTGTTGATTTAATACAGGATTTGGTCTCGGGTAATATCAGTCAGTCCGAAAATGTAGATATATATAATTTTTTTCTTTATAATTTCAAAACCCCGTCTGAAGTTTTAGAAGATGCTTATAGTAAAGTCGATGCAGATTTTAAAATTTCAAGAGAAGACGAAGAGATGAAGAAGTTTGCGATTCTCATAGCAATGTCAGTCATCCAGGAACTTGGTAATGCAGTTCAGAGCAATACAATGAATTCTGATACAAATATCAGATTTATTGTGAACAAGAATTTGGAGAAGTTTGAGGATTTGAAAAAGAGAAAAGAAAGAAGAGTTTCTGTAAGAAGAAAGACATAATAAAACCTCCCAGAAATAGGGAGGTTTAGATTTTATATATTTGAATATTGTGCTAATATATTTTTGAAATTGCCCGGGTGGCGGAATGGTAGACGCAAGGGACTCAAAATCCCTCGATGGCAACATCGTGAGAGTTCAAGTCTCTCCCCGGGCACCAAATAGAAAATAATCCGAAAGGGTTATTTTTTATTTGGTCAAGAGACTTGAAAACCGGAGTGCGACGGCACGAGGTGGGGTCGCGGGATTTTTCAGCAGAAAAATACCCGTGACCAAGTCTCTCCCCGGGCACCAAATAGAAAATAATCCGAAAGGGTTATTTTTTATTTTTTGCCGAAGTATATGTTTTTCTGTTACAATACTCATCATGCAAGGACGTTATGAAAATTCTATATTTTTTATTGATGTAGACAAGATTGAACCAAATCCGTATCAGCCAAGACGTGACTTCGAAGAAGGTCCACTACAGGACCTGGCTTCCTCTATACGTCAGTATGGTGTGCTACAGCCCCTAGTTGTATCACGTGTTGAAGATATTACCGATGATGGTGGTATGGTCACAAGGTACGAGCTTATAGCCGGAGAGAGACGTCTCAGAGCTTCCAAGATTGCAGGGTTGATCCAGGTGCCTGCGATTATTAGAGTAGGTGATGACTCGATGGCAAAACTAGAGCTCGCTATCATAGAAAACCTGCAGCGCGAAGATTTGAATGCAGTAGATCGAGCTAGAGCTTTTCTTAAACTTCAAGATGAATTCAAATTTACTCATGCTCAGATTGGGGCAAAGATGGGTAAGAGTCGTGAGTATGTTTCAAATACAATGCGCTTACTTGCGCTTCCTCAAGAAATATTAGATGCATTGTCTGGTGGAAAAATTACAGAAGGTCACACAAGAGCACTCCTGATGCTTTCTGATAGAGCAGAAGAGCAGGCTGTGTTGTTCAAGGAGATTATTTATAAAAAAATAAACGTTCGTGATGCAGAAAAATATGCACGCAAGATTGCTGTTGAGCGAATTAGAAACAAAGAATATATTCCTGATCCAGAGATTGTTGAGATGGAATCAAAACTACAAGAAGCCTTGGGTACTCGAGTCCATATAGAGAAAAAGGAAAATGGGGGATCTATAACAATAGACTTCTTCACAAACGATGACCTACAATCTATTTTGGCAATGATAAAAGAGACAGAGAACAGGCCTACATTGTCCATGCTTGATAATTTTATAGCAAAGACAGATAGTACAATTGACGAGAATCTGAATAATGGAGTAGAACTCTCTCCTGTTATGGTAGAAAAAATAGACTCAATACCAGATGACTTGCCTGTAGAAGAAATCGTTTTGGAAGAGAAAGTAGAGGAGGTGTCTGAAGATGATTCAGATTTGTATAATATAAAAAGTTTTTCAATATAAGAAAAATCCCCTCTGGGGATTTTTTATATTGTATTTATAATACAGAAATTATGATGTCTTATTTCCCCCCAAAAGATAGGAATTTTGAAAGCAGACTATTTTCGCGTAAATATTTTTGGATTCTGTGGCGAGCAAGTGTAGTCTTTGCATAATCAAGCCACTTGCTTGAAGGATTTACATCTTTTTTTGTAGTCACTTCTACTATGTCTCCACTTTTCAATTTTGTGGATATAGAAACGAATTTATTGTTTACTTTTGCTCCAGCTATATGATCACCAATATCACTATGTATTGCATATGCAAAGTCCACAGCACAAGATTCTTCTGGAAGATCTATAATGTCACCTTTTGGTGTAAATACGAAAACCCGATCTTTGAAGAAATCACTTTTTAAGGATTCTAGGAAATTCTCGGAACCGTTTATATTCATCTCAGCATTGCGTAGTTCTTCTACCCAAGGATATTGAAGTGCAATTTTATTTTTCTTTGTTTTGTTTAGATTTTCTTTGTAGGCAAAGTGTGCGGCAATACCGTACTCTGCTTGCTCGTGCATATCTTTGGTGCGGATTTGTATTTCCACTACTCCACCTGTACCTGTAAAAATAGTAGTGTGTATACTTTTGTACCCGTTTGGTTTTGGAGTTGCAACATAGTCTTTTATTCTGCCGGGTAGGGGTTTCCATAATCCGTGTATTATGCCCAAGACCTGGTAACATTGTTCTATGTTTTCTACAATAACTCGCACGGCGATAATATCGTAGACTTTGTCGATATCCATCTCATATTTCTGCATTTTTTTATAAAGTGAATACAAATGCTTCACTCTTTGGTCGACAGAAACATAATTTAAACCCTGCATTTTGAAATTCTTTTTCAAAGCACGTTCTACTTCTGTAAGATATTTTGCATTTACTTCCTTTTTTTCTTTTAGAAGTTCAACAACCAACGCATGCTCTTTTGGGTATGCATAGGGGAATGCTGCGTCTTCAAGTTCACCCTTGAGCTTACCCATACCGAGTCGGTTTGCTAGTGGTGCATATATTTCAAGAGTCTCAAGTGCAATGCGCTTTTGTTTATCAGGGCGTAGATGTGAAAGGGTTTGAATATTGTGTAAACGATCGGCAAGCTTTATAACAATTACGCGCAAATCTTCAGCCATTGATACAAAGAATTTTCGCATGTTTTCTACGTTACGTTCTACTCCGCGGTATTTTAATTTTCCTAGCTTTGTAATTCCGTGAACAAGAAATTGTATTTCCTTACCAAAAATTTTCTCCAAGTCTTCTTCGGTTACTTCGGTATCTTCGACAGTATCGTGAAGTAAGCCTGAGGCTATAACAGTACTACTCATACCCAAATCTGCCAGAGTAATAGCTGTAGAATATACGTGATTGAAATAGGGTTCTCCACTAGCCCTCTTTTGAGGTAGATGGGCTTTTTCTGCGTATTCATATGCACGAGTAATAAGCTCAATATCTTTTTCGTTTGGGCTATTTGTGTGCTTTAGTAGCTCCTTTAAGCTTGGCATATATAAACTATATCCTATAAATATTTTTTTGACAAAAAAGATTTATAGTGTTAGATTTTTTAAAATTGTTTTTATGAATATATACATAGCCAGGCATGGCGAAAATGAAGATAATGCAAAAGGTATTCTAAATGGGCATCGTGACCTACCTCTTACAGATAAGGGATATGAACAGGCAAGGATTCTTGCAGGTAAAATAAAAGAAACCCAGATTAATTTCGACGTGGTCTACTCATCTCCACTTGAGCGAGCGTATGAAACAGGGAGAGTCATAACAAGAGTATTGCGTTTGATGAATCCAGTAGTCCATCCTCTATTGATCGAAAGAGACTTTGGTGTTATGACTGGACTCAAGGCCAGTCAAATCGAAGAAGTATGTGGAAGCCGTATTATTAAAGGGGAACACATCACATATTTCCTTGATCCACCAGAAGCTGAAACATTTCCTGACCTGATGGTTCGAGCAAGAGAATTCTTGGATTTTTTGCAAGAAGTTCATAGCGAGAATGAGAATATCTTGCTTACTTGTCATGGAGATATTGGCAAAATGATTTACGCAGAATTTTACGGTCTTGATTGGGAGGATGTTCTTGTAAATTTCCATTTTGGAAATTGCGACTTACTTTTGCTATCTAAAGATTCTCCAAAAGAAGATGTTCACGTGTTTGAATTCAAGCATTAAAGCAAAATCCCGCATGACTTGCGGGATTTTTATTTGTGTGGTATGGTTGGAAAAAATAATATATGGAAAAATTTGTTATTTCCCATGAGAACGTCATGGAAGTGTCTAAATTAGTAAACAAGGCACTTGGTAGAGGTTTTGACATCAGTGGTATTTGGGGACACTCACTTTTGAGTGGTGAGTATGTTGGGATGACTCACAATATCCCAAAGCTTGATACAAGTAATGTGAACGACGGGAAGCATTATGCATACAACGGCGTCCAGATGAAGTTTCAAAAGGCAAGAGTTGAAAATGCCGATGCTAAATCACTTGCAGAGATTGCTAAGTACATTTCACAGGGAAGCTCCGAAAGTATCCATTCCGTATTTGAAGGAGATGTTGTGATAATAAACAGGGAAAAAGTTTATTTTATTTCCCCTGGCGGGCCGAAGAAAAAAATCGCAGCTCTCGTCCCTTCTGTTGGGCTAAAATAAAATATACTTTACCTAGCAAAATCCCGCATGACTTGCGGGATTTTTATTTGTGTGGTATGGTTGGAAAAAATTAATAATGGAACAAGCGTTTACGGACTTCAATTTCTTCATTAAGATGGTGGTTATTTTATTTTGGTATTCAGCTCAGCTCTTCATAACTTTTCATTTTTTGAAAAAAATGAAAGAAGAGGCTGGAACAAGTGCGGAAAAATATTTTAGTAGCCCGCAATTCCTCCGGTCCAAGAAATTGAAATTCATTGTGACCATAATTGCTCTTTTTGTTCTTATAATTATTTTCCTTTTGGAAATTTATTTTGACCTAGAAAGAATGATTGTTTTGCAGCTGGTGTTTATATTATTTGCATACTTGGATCATAGGTCATGGAAAGACCTTCAGGAAAGATATAAAAAAATATAAATAAAAAAAATCCTTTGTTTGATCAAAGGATTTTTCTTTTGGCTTATTTATTGAGTTTGTGAGGATTGTGATTTGGGCAAGATTTATTACTACAACGTTCCGGTATCGTTTTAGGTCACAAGTCAATAATTCTTCGTCAAGAATTATTGCTCGCGACCCCGACTCGCGGTTTCTGTTGCTACAGAAACATCGCTCCGTCCGACGAAGACGATTATAAATGCAAATAAATTTGCATTTATTTAACTGGCTTATTTAGTTTATCTGGGCGGTGGTTAGGACACTTATTGTTACTGCAACGTTCAGGTATCGTCTTCGTCCCTTCCATCATAAGGCTTCCGCACATATCACAGATACGGCCTGTCGGTTTTGCTTTGATTGCGTTTTTACAATCTGGATAGTTTGAGCAAGAATAAAATATTCCAAATCTTCCTTTGCGCTCCATCATCTCACCTTTTTTACAAACCGGACATTCTACGCCAGTCATCTTTTTCTTGCGCTCTTCTTCGTCTTCTTTTATAAATTTACATTTTGGATAACGTGAGCAAGATATAAACATTCCAAAACGCCCTTCGCGTATTACTAGTTTTCCACCGCCAGATTTTGTAAGTTCCTTTTGTTTACCATCTTTATCTGTTCCGCAGAGTGGGCAAGGTTCTCCAATTTCTTTTGGCCCTTCCATGATTTTACCTTCAATAGTTCTTCCACCCATACAGTTTGGAAAATCTGCACAAGAAAGAAATTTTCCGTTCTTTCCTAGCTTTATGTACATTTCTTTGCCGCACACTGGGCAAGGGAATTCTTTTGGTCCAGCTCCTAGGTTTGTAATCTTATCTATTTTGTCTTTTGCTTTTACATCTTTTGTAAATGGCCCATAGAAATCTTTTAGAGTTTTTACATATTCTTTTTTACCTTCGGCAATATCGTCGAGATTGTCTTCCATATCTGCAGTAAATGTATCTGATATGTAGTCCATAAAGTTTGCTTCAAGAAAACTTGAAACTACATCACCTGTATCAGTAGGGAAAAGTGTACGGCCTTCTTTTGTTACATATCCGCGCTCTTCGATTGTGCGCATGATTGATGCATATGTAGACGGGCGTCCTATACCGCGAGATTCAAGTTCTTTGACTAGTCCAGCTTCAGTGTATCGAGATGGAGGTTGTGTTTCTTTTTCTGTACTACGTAAGTCCACAAGTGTTATGGTCTCTCCAATAGAAACTTTTGGTAGCTCTACATCTTCTCCTCGAGCGTCTGTATCTACAGTGAGCCATCCTGGGAAAATAACTCGTGATCCATTTGCAGTGAAGTCTGGAATATCACTATCGATATTTGCTGTAATTTTTGTACGCAACACTTTTGCATCTACCATTTGTGAAGAAACAGCTCTTTCCCAGATTAGGCGGTATAGTTTTTGCTGTTCTTCGGTGGAGCCTTCGCGAAGATTTTCAACATGAGTCGGGCGGATCGCTTCGTGAGCCTCTTGAGCGTTTTTGGATTTTGTTTTATAAGTATGAGCTTCGGCATATTCTTTTCCATATTTTTTTGCGATAAGAGCAAGTATCTGATCTTGTGCTTGTTTACTAAGATTTGTCGAATCTGTACGCATGTACGATATGTGTCCAGCTTCATAAAGTTTCTGTGCGACTTGCATAGTGCGGGATGGAGAAAATCCAAGACGAGTTGAAGCAACTTGCTGAAGTGTTGAGGTAGTAAAAGGTGCACGTGCTGATCTTTTTTGTTCGGTTTCTTTTACGTCTGTTACTTTCCAAGTTCCTTTTTTACCTTCTGCAAGAATTTTGTTTACTATTTTCTCATCACGAGGTTCTTCTACACACGAAAGGGTTAGAGCTTCTTTTTTTGAAGTTTTAAAATCTCCATCAATAACCCAGAATTTTTCAGGAATAAAAGCACGAATCTCACGTTCGCGTTCCATTATGATACGAAGTGCAGGGGATTGCACTCGTCCAGCTGAAAGTCCATAACGAACCTTTTTCCAGATAAGTCCTGACAGATCGTAGCCGACAAGTCTATCCAATACTCTACGAGCTTCTTGGGCTTTTACAAGTTTTTCATCTATATCACGAGGGTGCTTGAGAGCTTCCTCGATTGCTTCTTTTGTGATTTCATTGAAAGCTACGCGCTTGATATCACTCTTCACTTTCTTATCTGCATCTAGAATTTGTTTTATATGCCAAGAAATAGCCTCTCCTTCACGGTCCGGGTCAGTTGCAAGTATTATAGAATCAGCTTTGTGTGCAAGGGTCTTTAGTTCACTTATGACTTTTTCTTTACCAACAGAATTTTCATAGTGTGGTACAAACCCAGCTTCTATATCAATAGCTTTTTTATTTGATTTTGGAAGGTCTCGAATATGTCCAACAGACGCGCGAACAGTGTACTTGCCGTCCAAGTACTTTTCTATAGTCTTTGCTTTTGATGGTGATTCGACGATTAAGAGTTTCATATATTTATTACTTATTTATATAAACACAATAAGTATGTTGCTAAATTAGTACCACGCTTCAATTTTTTTAGCAAATTTGATAATTTTAATTTTAAATTCTTATGATCTCTCCGAACTCTTCTTTTATAAGACCTTTTATCTCCAATACTGATAATATGGAGTTTATTTCTGTAACGGATTTATCTATGGTGCGCAGAACTTCGTCACGTGCTTTTGGTTCACTTAAAAATTCTAAAATTATCTTTTCGTCCTGAGAGCAATCTTCCAATTCACGGTTTATATCCTCTTTTTTCTCAACAGAAAAACCTAAGGCTTCTAATAGTTCGTTGGAATTTGTTATAGGTGTTGCACCAAGTCTAATCAACGAATTTGTTCCTTTTGATACAGGAGAGAATATAGAGCCCGGGACCACTAAAACATCTCTATTGTATTCAGTAGCAAGACGCGCGGTTATGCGAGTTCCTGATTTTTCTTCAGCTTCTATTATTAGCACAGCTTTTGATATTCCGGCCATTAGACGATTGCGTCTTGGGAAGGTCCATATAGCCGCAGATTGTTCTGGCTCAAATTCAGAAACAAGACATCCTCCTTGTGTAATTATGCTATCCGCAAGACCTCTATTTGAATACGGATAAAGATTTTTATTTGAAAGCCCTGATCCAGGGAAGGCTACTGTCTTTAATCCAGCTCTCATGGCGGCTTTATGTGCGATAGTGTCTATACCAAGAGCAAGTCCTGAAACTATAACAATAGGGTATCCACGGAGTCCTTCTATTAGCATTTCACAAGCATCGCGTCCATAGCTTGTGTATTTTCTAGAGCCGACAATTGTTAGATATATAGAACCAATAGGTGGTAACTTGCCTTTGATGTAAATTTTTTTAGGTGGCTCTGGTATTTCATTCAGGCCGAAAGGGAAGTCTTCTTTTTTTAGTTCTTCTATATTTTCCATATGTTTACTTGCTTTGAATATTTTTATACAATTATAAAAAATTATAGCAGATGGTAAAGAGAATAGATGTTACCCCTTTTCCAAAGAAGAAACTTGAGAGGTTAAATGGAACTAATAATATTGATTTTGTTGAAAATGATGGATGGGTTGGGTTCTTGATTCAAATAGAATTTGAAGATGGAAGAATTTTAGAAGAAAGAACTTCTGCTCCGCTCAATTCTGAAACAGAACTTACACCAGCTTATTATTTTACAGTTGGAGTACAGATGCTTGCTTCTATTATTGGCGCTGAATACAGCTTCGTTCATCACAAGAAAGATTTTACAAAATTAGGAAACCTACAAGAGGACTATGAGAATTAAAGCTCTAAAGACTAGAGCTTTTTTATTTTGGAATATTTTGTTATAGTTTTAAAATGCTAGACATAAAATTCATCCGTGAAAATCAAGATATTGTAAAACAGGCTATTTTAAAGAAAAGGGCATCTGTCGATATAGACGAGCTTCTTTCTTTGGATGACAGAAGGCTTGAGTTATCTAAAGTGTGCGAAGGTCTACGTGCAGAGCAAAATCTTGCTTCAAAACAAATCGCTGTAGAACGTGATGAAAATAAACGTGCTCAGATGATTTCTGAAATGAAATTGATCAAAGATGATTTTGAAAAGAATGAAGTTAGTCTGAGAGAGATAATGGAATCTTGGCAAAAAATAATGCTTACAATTCCAAATATTCCTTCTGTAGATACTCCCGAAGGAGAAGATGATAGTGCAAATGTGGTAATAAAAGAATGGGGTCAGAAACCAGAATTTTCTTTTACACCAAAGGAGCATTTTGAAATTGGTAAAGCGTTAGGAGTTATAGACACCGAGACTGCGACTGAAGTAGCTTCATCTAGATTTGCATATCTAAAAGGTGATCTTGTCTTGATGCAGTTTGCATTGATACAAATGTGTTATGAATTGCTCGGCAACAAAGAAGTTCTTTCTGATATAGCAAAAAATGCAAACATCTCAATTCCTGTTGATGCTTTTATGCCGATAATACCTCCATTTTTTGTTCGGCCTGTAGCGCAGGTAAAAATGGCACGTTTTATGGGTGCTGAAAATCACTATATGTTTCCAGAAGATGATCTCATGCTTATAGGTTCTGCTGAACACACACTCGGAACTATGTATATGGATAAGATAATAGAAGAGCGCGATCTACCTATAAGACTTGCTGGATATTCAACCGCTTTTCGAAGAGAAGCAGGTACATACGGAAAGGATACAAATGGAATATTAAGACAACATCAATTTGATAAATTAGAGATGGAAGTTTTTTCTTTGCCGGAGAACTCAATGCAAGAACAAAATTTTCTAGTCGCAATACAAGAGCATATACTTCAGAAGCTAAATATTCCTTATCAAGTCCTATCGGTCTGTTCTGGTGATATGGGATTCCCAGACTATAGACAAGTAGATATAAATTCTTGGATGCCAGGGCAAAATAAATATCGTGAGACTCACAGTGCTGACCTTACAGGAAATTTTCAATCAAGAAGATTGAATACTCGCGTTAGACGCGCAGATGGAAAGATAGAACCTGTTCATATGAATGATGCAACTGCAATTGCTATAGGAAGAATGCTGATTGCTATAATTGAAAACTATCAACAAGAGGATGGTTCTGTAAAAATTCCAGAAGTACTTAGACCATATTTAGGTAATAGAGAGTTTATTGGAAAATAATAAGATTGTTTTTTCATGGACAATAAAAGAGTCGTACTGAAGCCATCTCATATAGCAGAGCGTGAACGGAGGGCCAAAAGACGCCGTGTGTATTTTTTTGTGGCCACTATATTAGTGCTTTTAGGTATATTGTCTTTTGCTTCACACTTGCGTTCGATAAATATATCAAATGTAATAGTAGAAGGTAATCGCATAAGCAGTGTTCGGGATATAACAAAATCTGCAAACAAAACTATAGAAGGTAATTATTTTTTTATATTCTCTAAATCTAATATTTTTATATTTTCTAAATCGAGTATAGAAAAGGATTTATTGAACGAATATCCTAGACTTGAATCAGTTTCAGTATCGAGACTCGGATTCAACGGCATAAAGATAGTTGTAAAAGAGCGTGAAGGTCAGTATCTGTGGTGCGGATATTTGAATGAAGAATTTAATATAAATTCTGAATCGGCTTGTTATTTTACTGATGAGGAGGGTTATATATTTGGTACATCTCCGTATTTTTCTGGAGATGCATATTTTAAGTTTTATGGATCTGAAACGATAAATCGCACACTTAGTCCAATTGGTCAAAACGTAACTGACAAAGCAAGATTTATTGAGCTTATTCGACTAGTCTACGGACTAGAAGGTTTGGATATTGTTCCTGAGTCTATAAAAATACAAGACAATGGTGAATATCGTATTGTTTTAACAAAGACAGATAATAATCAGACTAATAAATCATTTATTCTATTTTCACGAGAAAACAATTTAGAAGAATCTTTGGATAATTTAGCTATCGCGCTATCATCGGTTGATTTCAAGAAGCAATTTGACGAAGAGCGTTCAAACTTGCTATACATAGACTTACGATTTAAAGACAAGGTCTATTATAAATTTATGCCGAAGACAGCAAACTTTTAAATGAACAGTAAGGATATTGAAAACAAAGGAAATTTTTGGAAAGGTTTGAATAAACCCTTTTTTTGTCTTGCCCCAATGGCTGATGTTACTGATATTGCATTTAGGACAATAATTTCTAAATACAGTAGGCATGGACAGGTTGGAGGTGGACCTGATGTATTTTGGACAGAGTTTGTTTCTGCTGATGGACTTATGAGCGAAGGTAGAGATGCTCTAAAAGTAGATTTAAAATATGGGACAGGTGAGCACCCTATAGTTGCGCAAATATTTGGATCGAATTTAGAAAATATGTATGGAGCTAGTAAACTTTGCGCGACTTTGGGTTTTGATGGTGTTGATATAAATATGGGATGCCCAGATAGATCTATAGAGAAACAAGGTGCAGGCGCAAGTCATATAAAAGATCCCGAACATGCAGTAGAGGTAATACGCGCAGTAAAGCGAGGGATAAAAGATAGCGGCAGAGATATTCCTGTTTCTGTAAAAACTCGAATTGGTTATAACAAGAATAGTATAAATGAATGGATACCAAAACTTTTAGGAGAAAACTTGGCTGCACTTACGATACATGCCAGAACCAGAAAAGAAATGTCGCTTGTGCCTGCGCGATGGGAACATGTGCGTGAAGTTGTTGAGATTAGAGATAGGATGGGAGTAGATACACTCATAATAGGCAATGGTGATTTGCAAAATCTAGACATGGCGAAAGAGAAGGTAAGTGTGTCGCATGCAGATGGTGCAATGCTTGGTAGAGCTATATTCGGAAACCCGTGGCTTTTTGATTCTAATAAAAAAGAAGTTTCTCTAAAAGAGAAACTTGAAGTTATGTGTGAACATACAGAACTTTTTGAGCGGGAGCTCGGTGGATTGAAAAATTTTGCGATTATGAAGAAGCATTATAAGGCTTATGTTAATGGCTTTGATGGAGCCAAGGAACTCCGAGTTAGACTTATGGAAGATGCGACCACGGCAAAAGAGGTAAGGGAAATTGTGGAAAACTTCCTTGCAGGTTATAGAAATCTGCTATAATCATATCAATGTGCTATAAGACTAATCAAAAATGTTTTTGTCGACCGTTTTTGGTTTTTCGCAAAAATGCCTTTCTGTAAAAACAGAAAGGCATTTTTGTTTTATAAATTTATTAGAAAATAATATGGTAAAAAATCACAATGGTATCGAAGATACTAAAAGTTTTAGTGCGGTCGTAAATAGTTTACGATCATTTTTTATAAGTAGGGGATTTTTAGAAGTTCACACCCAAGACAGACTTTCAATTCTTGCAGCTTGTGAAGATCCTTCTACTGTCGCTACGTACAATTACTTGGGCGATGTGTGGCCACTGCCACAGACAGGTCAGATGTGGCTCGAATATGAATTGTTGAAGAACCCCGATGTAGCGGGGTATTTTTGTGTCTCAACAAGCTATCGCAATGAGCAGAATCCAGTAGAAGGTAGGCATAAATTTATTTTCCCTATGTTTGAATTTGAATCAAAAGGCAACATAGAAGATTTGTTGAATATGGAAAAAGAATTATTGGAACATCTAGGATTTACAAAGGATAAATTTGCAGAGAAAACATATGACGAGCTCACGGAAAAATATGGGACAGATGATTTATCTTGGAAAGAAGAAGGCAAGATGTATGAGGATTTTGGATCAACTGTTTTTTTGAAAAAATTTCCAATACGTACCTCACCATTTTGGAACATGAAAAAAGAAGGTGAGTATGCAAGAAAAATTGACGTTATAATATCGGGCCACGAAACTATCGGCTCAGCTGAGCGTAGTTCGGATATAGATGAGATGCGTAAACAATTTCATACAATAAGCGACGGTGGATACACAGGTAAGTTGTATGAACTTTTTGGGCACGATCGAGTAGAGAAGGAGCTTGAAGAATTCTTGTCTTTCGATTTCTTTCCTAGGTTTGGAGGGGGGATTGGAATAAGTAGACTTATTGACGGAATGAAAAAAGAAGGTCTGCTTTAGACGGCGTTGATCTTTCCTGAACCCAAGGGTATAACCTCCCTTGGGTTTTTGGTTTATTCTGCCAGGTGCTATAATCTCGAGGATGGCAACAGAGCATACATCACTATATAGAAAATACAGACCACAAAATTTCAATGATGTTGTGGGACAGGATCATATTGTTAAGGTACTAGAATCTAGTATCAAAGATGGCAAGATTGCTCACGCATATCTTTTTGCTGGTTCCAGGGGCACAGGGAAGACTTCAATTGCTAGAATCATGGCTAGTGCTCTTGGTGTGACTAATAAAGATTTTTATGAAATAGATGCAGCTTCTAATAATAAAGTAGAAGATATACGTGATTTACGCGAGGGTGTTAGCACACTACCTTTTGACTCAAAATACAAAATATATATTTTAGATGAGGTGCACATGTTATCTAAAGGTGCTTTCAATGCACTACTGAAGACTCTCGAGGAGCCACCTGCTCATGTGATATTTATATTGGCTACTACTGAGCTAGACAAAGTTCCTGAGACTATAATTTCAAGATGCCAAACTTTTAGTTTTAAGAAACCAAATGAATTGCTTTTAGCTGGTGTGGTCAGAGATGTAGTCAAAAAAGAAGGTTTTACAATACCAGAAGATAGTATTGATCTGATAGCTGTTTTAGGTGAGGGATCTTTTCGTGACACATTAGGAGTTTTACAAAAAGTCCTATCTTCTTCAAAGAATAAAAAAATCAGTTCTGAAGAGATTGAGTCCATAACAGGAGCACCAAGCTCTACTTTGGTAAATGACTTCTTGTTTGCCTTGTCTGAAAAAAATATAGCTCTCGGAGTTTCTGTTTTAAATACTTTAAATGAACGCAATATAGACCCTAGGTTGTATTTAAATCTTGTATTGATAAAATTACGCTATGCGCTGTTACTGCGTTATGCCCCAGAGATGAGGTCCAATATTTCCGAGCGTATTAGTGCTGTAGATTTGGAATTTCTAGAAGATTTAGTTTCTAGAAAGCCTGACACTATAACTTCTAGAACATTGGAAGTATTGTTAGATACTTATCAAAATTTACGTAATCCAGTAATACCGAGTTTGCCTATAGAAATTGCATTGATTGATATATGTAATAGATAGTGTATGAATTTTAATAATCATAAAAAAAGCATATTGATAGGACTCACAGCTTTTATTATTGGTGGGTTATGTGTGTATCTTTATCACGGGCACAGTGATTATAATTTTGATTTTTCCCAAGAAAGATTTACAGATAAATATGAATTCATATCTCCACTTTTGGAGTGTGATAGCTTTGAATCAAAAGAATTAAATTCTTTTGATGAAGGTATATATGAATCAGCTAGCTTGTTGATGGAAAATGGTTCTATAGATGACCTGTCTTATTATTTTAGAGATTTGAACAACGGTGTGTGGGTTGGGTTAAACGAAGAGGAAAAATTTGCTCCAGCGTCGCTTATGAAGTTACCACTGATGATTTCTTACTTGAAACAATCTGAAGACGATCTTTCTGTGCTAAAGCAGTCATATACATTCAATATTGAGGATGATAATTATAGTAAACAAAATATAGCACCAGAAGAGTTGATGTCCATAGGCACGCCTTACACAGTAGAAGAACTAATTTTTAGGATGATTGCATATTCTGATAATTCTGCGCTTAGGATTTTATTAAAAAACAGTGGTACTTTTGGTCTTAGAGTTTTTAACGATCTGAGTATAGAGTTACCAGAAGATCAGTCAAATGAGGATTTTATGTCTGTTAGAACATACTCAAAATTCTTTAGAACTCTATACAATGGATCTTATTTAAATTAT
The DNA here is from genome assembly GCA_016699365.1 of Candidatus Nomurabacteria bacterium. Classification (NCBI taxonomy): domain Bacteria; phylum Candidatus Nomuraibacteriota; species Candidatus Nomurabacteria bacterium. The sequence continues at coordinate 519,613 of CP064973.1, forward strand.
GTAAATTCGGATGAAGCATTGAGGGTTTTATCTAAGACGCAATACAAAGATGGTATTGTAGCTGGTGTTCCAGAAGATATAGTGGTGGCTCACAAATTCGGAGAAAGAGAAAACAATGGGGTTATACAATTGCACGACTGCGGTATAGTTTATCACCCAGATAAACCATATGTTCTATGTATTATGACTAGAGGTAGTGATATAAATAAAATGTCTAGCGCAATATCATATTTGTCTAAATATACATACGAAGAAGTTGATGATAATTTCAAATAATTTACTAAAATAAAAATCAGAGATTACTTATCTCTGATTTTTATTTTAGTATTTTTGATTAATTCCATTTTTGATTCTCGAGACAATCTTTTTATCTGTGCTTCGCGTACTCTGGCTTTTGCGTATGTTTTGTATTTCTCAGAGTATTTCAACGTAACTGGTCTTCGGATCTTTGTATAATGCGCACCGTTTTTTAGATTGTTGTGCGCATATACACGTTTTTCTAGATCGTTTGTAGATCCGGTGTACAGAGTTTTGTCAGAACACTCGAGAATATATACGAAATACATTTCTTTTATAATTTATTTTTCTAAGTCTAGTGTTTCATCAATTCTGATTTGTGATACGAATTCTGGTACGTGCGAAACTAGTATCATAGCTCCAGTATATGCGCTAAGTGCCTTTGCGATTACTGGTAGATGACGGAAGTTTATGTGATTTGTTGGCTCATCTAGGATCAATAATCCTGGGCATAATAGTACAAGTCTTGCAAAAGCCACAAGCCCTTTTTGTCCCTCAGACAATGCACCGATTTTTGTATTGATTACATCGGACTTTATCAAAAAACTTGATGCAACAGCGCGTAGTTTTTCCTGATCTATTTTTACGCCACTCTCTAGCATTGCATCGGCAAGACACTTGAATACCGTATCGTCAAAATTTAGAGTTGAAAAATCTTGTCTATAATACCCAACGCGAATATTGTCAGATATTTTTGCACCACGTGCTCGTCCAGTAGCCATACTTTCCAAGAGTGTGCTTTTTCCTATTCCATTTGGACCTTTTAGCAACAGATGCTGATTTTTCTTCAATTTTATATTTGCTGTTCGCTCAATTATCTTATGAGTAGATGGATGCATAATTGTAAAAGATGAGATATTCATTATTTCTCCCAAGATTTCATTTTGTGCAGGTATCGTAAAATCTCGAATAGTTTTATCTTCTTTACGAACATCTACCATCTCCTCTTCGAGCTCTTCGGCCAGTTCTTTCATGCGTTTTGCTACCAGACGCAGTCTACCTCCTTTATGAGCGAATTCATTGGACTTATCTTTTTTAGCTTGGATTTGTTTTGCAAGTTGGGCGTTCTTCATGTTTTCTTTTTCAACTCGAGCGCTTATATCTTTCAAAACATCTTTATAGTTTCCGACATATTGTTCTACTTTGCGAGTGTATACATCCAGATATAGAACCCCGGTCGAAAAAGCATTTAGAAAATCTGCATCGTGAGAAATAACCATCACAGTTTTTTTATAGTTAACCAAGAAGTCCGTTAGATGTTTTATTCCTGCATGATCTAGGTTGTTTGTGGGCTCATCGAGTAGCAACAAATCTGGGTCTTGAATCAGGGCGCTGGCTAAAAGCAGACGAGCTTGTTGTCCGCCAGAAAAGGTTTTTATGATTTTGTCGTGAACTTTTGTATGACCTTTTAGGTTTACGATTTCGAGCACCTCATCAATTTTAGGGTCTATATCATATATTTTTTTATTGAAACAGTTTTGGAAAAAATCCCGTACACTTAGTTCCATATATTCACGAGGAATCACTTGTCTTGCGATTGCTATAGATGTTCCGTTGACTATGTTTATAGTCCCATTTTCAGGATTGTGTAAACCAGTAATAAGACCAAATATGGTACTTTTGCCCGCACCGTTTTGTCCCATGATTGTTATCTTGCTTCCTTCACGCAAAGTAAAACTCACCTCATCCAGGATTGGCTTGTTTGGTCCGTATTCAAATGTTACTCCTTCAAAACGGAGAATTGCTTCGTTTTTCGCCATATATTTCTTGTTAGATTCTTGAGAGTAGACTATAGCAGAAATTGTCTAAATTTCTAAATTTTTCTTGACCTATTTTCTAGCAGTGCTATTGTTGTAACAAAATAAATAAAGTATGAATATTGTTCTTTCGACACGCAATGTAAGTAAAGCTGAGCAAATAAAGACTATTTTTTCTGGATCACTGATAAACATAGATACTTTAGATGAAGCGGGAATAAAAGGTGAGGCAGTAGAGGATGGAGACACTCTCAAAGAAAATGCATTTAAAAAAGCTATCTTTGCTCTCGCCTTTGCTGAAAAAGGATCTTGGGTAATGGCCGAAGATACAGGCATATTTATCGACGCTCTCGACGGTGCTCCTGGGATAATATCTGCAAGATGGGCCGGGGAGGGTAAGAGTACTCTTGAGATAATGGAATACTGTCTTTCAAAAATGAAAGGTATAAAAAATAGAAAAGCTTATTTTGAAACTGTGGTTGCTCTGGTTTCTCCGCAAGGCAAAGAATATTTTTTTACCGGTAAGGTCTATGGAATTTTACTTGATGCTCCACGTACAGCTCCACAACCCAGCATGCCGTACAGTCCACTTTTTATTCCAAATGGACAAGACAAGACTTGGGCAGAAATGAGCCTTGAAGAAGAAAATAAAATTTCTCATAGAGGAAAAGCATTTCGCCAAGCACTTCTATTTTTGCAAAAGTTTTAAAAACAAAAACCTCCCAAGTGGGAGGTTTTTTAAATACTTGTTATTAATTTTCTTGGCTGTGGGACTTGGACTCGGTCACGAGTTACTAAGTCTGCTCGTGTGAGTACACACTGCGCGGACTAAGTACTCTCGACCCCGACTCGGCGACAAGCATTCTTCGTTTCACTTAGAATCTTGTATACCGCCTGCGTCTTTCTCGTCCAGGTCTGGCGAGCAATCGAGCATAATTTTTTATAAAATAATTTATAAAAAATTTCGCTTGCTGCCAGACCTGGACTCGAACCAAGATAACCTCCTCCAGAGGGAGGTGTCCTACCATTAGACGATCTGGCAATATTCTTAACACGTTCACAATACTATATTAGAGTCTTATTTTCAACGATTTTGAAAATATTCAAAGAACATCTATACTTGATATGTGGAAAATCAAAGTACTCAAACAAATGTTCGCCTAGTTTTGGCACAGATAGGTGTTATTTTTGTTTTACCAGTATTTTTACTTTATTTTGGATTGGTTCCAGAATCTTGGCGCATAGTTGTATTGTTTATATCTTCACTTTTTATTTACGGAATTATTCAACATGAGCGGTGGCAGCAAAAAGATTTTGGATACAGACTCGACAACTTTCGTCACGCACTCTTGCCTTATGCTGCATTTACTCTAACAGGAGCAACTTTGATAATCTGGTTTGCAAATCAAAATGGCATGACTCCTGTGGAGGGGTGGTGGACCAATCCACATTTCTTGTATTTATTCTTGGTCGTTTCTTTTTTGCAAGAGTTTGCTTTCAGAGGATTTCTAATTCCATTACTTAGAAAAGTTTTTTCTGACAGATTGGGAATCGTATTAATAAATGCACTATTGTTTACATTGATTCATATTCTGTATCCGATTCCAACCATTATGTTGCCGCTAGCTTTTATTGGAGGTTTAGGCTTTGCGACTGTGTATATGATTTACCCAAATCTTATTTTGATTAGTCTTGCTCATTCAGTGTTGAACTTTATCGCTGTACTTTTTGGTTTTTTCGTAATAATCTCATAAGATGCTCGATCAACTAACACTCTATGTACAAAACTCAATCTTGCCTCTTGGAGCGCTTGGAGTTTTTACAGGTTCTATTATCGAAGAGGTAATTGCTATCATACCTTCATATATAGTGCAGATGGGAGGAGGTTTTTTGCTTATGGGACTTGATCCTATAAGTCTCGCGTCTATACTTAAACTTTTTATTTTAGTAATAATCCCTGCGTCACTTGGAGTTACAGTTGGCTCTATATTTGTATACTATCTTGTTTTAAAAGGAGGGGAGCCAATGGTCCGAAAATTTGGTTGGATACTTGGCGTGAGCTGGGAGTCTATAGAGTTGTTCGTTGCTAAACAGCGCTCTCGGGGAAATGACACTCTGATTGTTTTTATATTCAGAACTCTACCTTTTATACCGAGTGTTGTAGTTTGTGCTTATGCAGGGATTATTGGCATGACTATGACTAGATACATGGTATTAACTTTTTTGGAACTCTTATACGCGCAGGGGTTTTAGGATTTATGGGTTGGCAGAGTGGAGTGGCTTATGAAAAATATGGCAAAGATATCCAGAATTTTGAACACATAGGTTTGTATGTGATTGGTTTTATGGTTTTACTTTTTATCTTCTTGCAGCTTAGAAAAAATAAACTAAATAAATAGTTTTCCTCATACAGTGGAGTGCAAAATTATGCTATAATTTTTCTATGTTTTTTCGTCGTAGAAGTAAGACGAGTCATATAAAAAATACATGGATAGAAGATGTCACGATTTCTGGTAAATCTAAGGTTCTTTCTCTGCGACCAACCTATTTTGTAATAAGAATTGATAAACAAAAAATACGCGAACTTTTCAGTAAGGATAAATATTTTATAGGTTATGGTTTGGTTGTATTGATGGTGCTAGCGGTTTCATCTCTATCAAATCCTACAAAAGCTGATGTTGTAAATTTCTATCCCACAAGCTGTCTTGGTGGTTGGGAGAATCCTGAAAATGCAACAGGTGCTCCGAGTTTGGAGAAAGATGACAGTATAGAATCTTTCAATGACGAGAACTCAGCTCGTATGCGTGGCACATCAGATATATTCTGCGGTGGGTTTGAAGGAGAGATACCTCCAGAAGCAATCGCCAATTCTTTTTCTTTGAGTTTTAGAATTTCTGTCGACGATGGATCTGTTGAACATAGTAAGACAGAGATACTTGTTGTTCCAGAAACTGAAGATGTCCGAGTTGGTACTGACAATATAGAAATAATAGAAATAGAAAATTCAAATGACGGGACTCAATCAACTGATTCTTTAGAAAGTGATGTTTTAGATAGTGGAGTAGATTCTACAGATACTGTTCAATCAGAAGAAGCTCCATCAGTTGCTCCAGAAGTTATTGAGCAAGTAATTGAAGTCGAAGCTCCGGCAGAAGAATCTCCAGAGCCAGTAAGTTCACCGGAGCCAGAACCTAGTCCCGCAGAGCCTGCTGGTGAATCTGCATTTCTTAGATTCTTTACAAAGAGAGTGCATGCTGAAGGTGAAGATATATCAAGTGTGGAAACAGCAGAACCACAAATAGTTGAGGTGGTAGTAGATGAACCTGTTGTGATAGAAGAAATTCCAGAACCACAATCTGAAAACCTAGAGCAAGCAGATACTAGTTCTGGTGAAGTTATAAATATAGACAGATCTTCATCTGAAAACGGTGAAGCCGATTTGGATAGTACTCCAAATGAAGATTCAGAAAATATTGCAGAGGTTATACCAAACGATGCAATATTGAAAATTGTTTATACATTGGATGGAGAAAAGTGGGTGTCACTCGGATATGTTTCTATGAGTTCTTGGAAAGATTTGAATTTTAGTCTGCCTCTGAAGGAATGGTCAGATGTAAATAGTTTTCAAATAAAATTGGAACAAGTTTCTAGTTTCGATGAAAAGCCTGTTGTGTTTTTGGATTCAGTTATTCTTTCAGCTGAATACGACGGACTAGGAGAAGATCCTATAAGACAGCCAGATTTTGGTACAGATGTAATCTTGTCTGATAAAACAATTGACGATATAAGAGTAATAAAGATTTTACGCAACGATATACCGATGATTTGGTATACAAAGATTCCACCAGCAGTAGAGCTTCCAGAAGGTGAGATAATAGAAGAACAGGGTGGTGTAGAAATTATAGTTGTAACAGAAGATGAAACTGAGGGGTCTCTCGATAACCCAGTAGAAGTAGAGGTTGTAGCTCCAGTAGAAGAGATAGTAGAACCAGAAGTAGTGGAAACAATAGAGGAGCCTGTTGTCGAAACTTTGCCAGTAGATCTGGCTCCGGAAAATACAGAAATAGTTCCATCAGAGAATACAGAAATTATTTCATTTGGTAGAAAAATCAAAAATCTTTTTGGTGTACTGCAAGTATATGCTGAAGGTGAAGATGGTGGTGGTGAATCTTCAGGAGGTAGTGGTGGCGAGAGTGGTGGCGGAGAAAGCTCTTCTAGCGGAGGAGATTCATCTTCTTCGGCAGAGAGTAGTTCAAGTACTTCAGAATCTTCTGCGGGTGACGAAGCTTCTTCAGCTAGTAGTACAAGCGACGGAAGTGAAGCTGGTTCTTCTGAGAATTCTATTTCTGATAGTACTGTAGACAATCCTGATTCATCAGAAAATTCTGTAGTATCAGAAGACAATTCTGAAACATTAAATTCAGATGCAATTATAGAAAATCAAGTAAATGATTCAATAAACAAAGTTCTAGATGATATAAATATTGGTGAGAGTGGTAATATTATTATCGACACTATTCATAAATATGATAATAGTGATGTTAAAATCACAGAGGATCTTATTTTGAGTACAACAGAAGCTATTGTCCCAGGACTTACTCCTATTTCATATACAGAAGAACAAATCATGAACGAGAGAGCTAGTGGAACAGAGTGGAATTTGGTTGCGTTGGGATCAAGCGTAGATGTTGCGACCACTGTCGACGTGAGTGGAGGTATAATCTTTTGGTTTGCTCCGGGCAATACTGCAATTTATCAATACAACACAGCTTCAGGGGGAATTTCTTCTGAAGGAATTAGTTCCACAGTTGATTCTGAGATAAAATATTTAGAACCAAACGGTGATATTTCAGAGATATCTGTAGACGCACAGAATTCCGAACTCATCACACCCAAAGAAGAAAAAGATACTTTAGAAATAGAGTCTATATCGAATTCAGAAAGCATAAAAGAAGAGGGTGTGGAAGATATTACGACAAAGGAAAAAATTGATTAAAAATGAAATTTTTATATCTTAAAACAAAAATAAATAAAATTTCAAATTTTTTTAATTTTAAAAAAGTTCTAACCATTTTTTTAATTGTGGCATTTTTATTTAGTGGTTTTACAGACATGGTTCTGATGCGTGTTTTAGACAAAAGATCAGAAGAGCCTGTTGTAAAAAATGCAGAAGCGGCCACCTATCAATTTTTCCCAACTGACGTAGTAGTCGAGACAGGCACTGAGCAAAATGTCACATCTGCGACTATTGCTGCAACCGAAGGAACAAACTTAGGTTCTCATCAAGGAATGATGACAAACGATGGTTTCCATTGGCAAGTTGCTGGTGCAGGTGCATCTGGTATCTCTATGGTTGTTACCATAGGTGGAGTCGGGCTAAACGGTGCAAACAAACTCGATATCGGTACAGAGATAGATATGGATGCTACAGCGTACAGTATGCTTTTTCAGATATGCGACTTTACTTCAACAACCAACGTAGACAACGCAGCCGATGCAAACTGTACTGGAGGCGGGTGGCGTACAATAAACACTCAGAATGCATCAAACGCCGATGTAGCATATACGGATACTGCAAACGATCAGTTGCGATGGCAACTTTACAATGGTGTTTTTTCCAACGGAACATCTGATGCCGGTACACCTATCGATACACCACTTACGTACTTCGTGAATGGAAGTAATGAAATGAAATTTCGGTACTACTCTACAACAAGCTCTACTTCTGTTGTATCTATAGACTATCTAACTGCATTTGCATATATAGACTCTGTGTACTATGCAGCAGACTATGTAGATCAGGTTTCTGGTGGAGGTACGGAGACAGGGGTGTATGTAAACTCTGTTCCGATAGTTAACAACGCTACCGCATGGACTTCTGCAAGTACAAACGACAACAACCGTGTAGGAGTATCTGCAACTTCGCAGGTCGTAGACTTCTATTTGTCATATCAAAATATCAAACAGTATACGGGGATGAATACCATACTCGTCGGTTCTTCGGTGAACTGTACTGGTGCAACAACTATCCGACAGTATTTGTACAACTTTACTGATAGCGCATGGGATCAGATAGGTTCGGATGTTTCGTGTACGACATCGGACGTAGATAGATATTTTGCGCACAACTCGGCAGTTGATGGAGGATTTGTATTCAATGACTACATATCAGCAGGTGAGATGCGCGTTCGATGGGCGTCGACTGCGTCTGTGACAAACGGTATTTTTGTTGACTGGCAATATGTAATGCTCGGTTCTGTAAATACAGATTCATCTCTGTGTGAGATATCTTTTGGTACAGGTACTGCAACAAACTGCACAAACACTCGAACTCTCAATACTCTTGCTGCAGCATCTACTTTTGATATCGCAGGTGAAGACGAAGCTGCTGCTATGGGAACAGGAGAAGCAAATTCATTTTATCCAAACGATACCGATCAGGATACTACTGTTGAAGAGGGTGTATCTGCAAATATATCTGTACCGGTAACAGTTCCTGCCAATGCACAAGTGGTTGGTATAAACTGGTCTAGTCGTACGACTTCGCGCAGCACTGGAACTACGAGAGTTACAAATAGTTTGAGGGATTACTCAGGACTAACTTCTACTACTGGTGGATGGACGGATGTCGGAGCTGCAGTAAACGCAACAACACAGACTTATCAAGACAATGTTATAACAGCAGCTGTTTTATCATATGGGCAACAAATAAATCCAGAGGACTATGTCGACACAGTGAACGGTCGTATGAATATGCGTCTACGTACGTCTACGTCAGGAGCGACAACGGACAACTCTACAACAGCATGGGATTTTGCAATGATGTCTATTCAATGGATAGAGGATTCTAGTAATCCTACAGTTACGTACCAGTTTACACCTACCGGACAAACTCTGGTTACAGGTACAGATACAACAGCAAATAATACTATTGCCGCGGGAGCAAACGGCGCAAATACTGGCTCATGGAAAGGTACACTTGCTGATGACAATCGTCACTGGGAGCTTACTGGAACAGCGAGTGGTATAGATGTAGAGCTTTTCATGAACGGGGTAAAGCTCAATGGGGCAAACACTATAATAGTACAGTCTGAAATAGACGTAGATGCTACAGCTCCGACATTGCTTGTACAGATATGTGATTGGGTTTCAACTACAAGCGTAGACCATGCTGCAGATTCAAATTGTACAGGAGGAGGGTGGAGGACACTCAACTCTCGTGATGCGGTAATAACACCAACTACAGCAACTGCATATACATGGAACGTCTATGACGGTAAGTGGTCCAACGGATCCAATACTCCAGTTTCTACTCCACTTACGAACTTTGTTACAACCGACTCAAACAAGCGCGTTTTGGTCAGGTACTATTCAACAACAAACGCTACAACAGCCGGTAACTTCGCGATAGATTATTTGCGTATATATCCTGTGATTAATCCTGTCTATGAACCAGGTGACGCAACAGCACTTACAAACTCTTTTACTGGAGATTACACAAATGCAAATACAGTCACACAAGGAGGTGCAGACAATACGGACCTTCAGTGTCTCGGTACAACCGGTGGGCCAGACTGTTATTTGTCATTTTTCAATGTCAAAACGTATCCGAGTATGAATACAATTCTTGCTCGTTCAGAGTTCGCGTGTACAGCAACAACAGAAGCTCCTGAAATAAAAATGGCACTAAGGAATTTTACAACTGGTGCATGGGACGACATAACGACAGAAATACCAAACTGTTCAACAACGGACACAGTACGTATCGGTGCCAAAAACAATATTACGGTCAGTGACTATGTTTCAAATGGTGAAGTGCGCTTGCGATATTATAGATCATCTGGAGCTGGTACTGGAGCAATCCAGATAGACTATTCATATATAATGCTTGGAACTACGAATTCGGATTCTGCTGGGGCCTATTGTTTCATATCATTTGGGACAAACTCAGCAAATGATTGTACTGCAACTCGTACAATAGATATGAATGGTTCTACAAACAACGGTACGACATGGCAGATACTTGCAGAAGATGAGTCGACAAACAGAGGAGCAGGAGAGGCGAATGACTTCTATTCCTTTGATGTAGATATGAACGCGACAGCTTCTCAGGAGGGGTCGGCCTCGCATACCAAATTTAGCTTGAGTGGAGAGCCAGCGTACGGCGCTATAACAGGTATTTTCTTTTCATCTCAACATATGGCTGGTACAGCTGGTACTGTCGCCTTAAATATCGCAGACTATTCTGGATATAACACAGCAGCAGTTGCTGCGGGAGGGTTCATTGCTCTCGGAGCGACTGCAACAACGGCACTTGTATATACAGACAACATAACCGTAGGTACAGCTATATCTGGAGGTGCAGCTGGTTATATGACAAACCCCGATGACTTGGTAAATACCTCAGGTGATGAAGGTTGGTTTAGGTTGCGTACATCGACAGACGGTAGTTCGGCGTCAAACGCAGTTCGGCAATGGGATTTTGCAATGATGTCTTTGCAGTGGGTGGAGACCGAAGATAGGACTATATCATTTGATATATCAGATACCACTATAGGATTTGGTCCACTTACAACATCGAATGCTCGCTATGCAACAGGGGATGCAGCTGGTAGCGATACTGAGGCTACAGCCCATACTCTCACAGCGTCTTCAAGTGCAGCTGGTGGATATACAATAACAGTAGAAGGTCCTACACTAACTAGTGCTGGCGGCACAATAGATGCAATTGGTAGTACGAATACCGCTTCGAGCGCAGGAACAGAACAGTTTGGAATCAAGGCTACAGTAGCAGGTATTTCATATTATGATGCCGTAGATGATACATATAGTGGTTCTGGTTATGGATACGACGGCACTTCTGGTGCGTCAACATTTGCAACACAGTCACAAGGAGATGGATTTACTTCAACTTATTCAGTTGGTTATATTGCCAACATGTCCACAGGAACAGAAACAGGTGCGTATTCTACAGATCTAAACTACATAATGACAGGGAACTTCTAATTTGTTTTTTTGCAAAATATTATTTTGGTATGCTATAATTAAAGTAACTTTAGAGAACATACTTATATGATAAAAAAAATCACAAGTTCAATAATGATACTTTCTGTCATCACTGCAAACTTTGTGGGATTTAGTGATACAGCTTTTGCTGCAAGTGTAACAACTTTCTCTGATACACTTTCTACACTCACAGCCTCAACTGCGGCGAACCACGAAATACTTTTTATAACTCCAACTGGTGTAGAGGCCAACAATGACACGATGATTTTTACTTTTACAGGCTTTGATGGTACATCACTAGACGCAATTGCATTTGGAGATGTAGATCTAGCAGAAAGTACAAATGCCAGCTGTTCAAACCCAGGTACATGGAACGAGAAAACACTTGCTGCCACAGACGCAGCTTCTACATATGGTGTAGCCACAAACTCCACAACACTTCTTTTTGATCCACCAACAACATCTGGATATATTACAGCTGGTAATTGTATAAGAATCAAAATCGGAACAAATGCTTCTACTGGTGTTGCTGGTACAAACCAGATTACAAACGGAGGAGCTGCAACTGCACACTCAATTGCTATATCAGGAAACTTCGCTGACACAGGAACAGCATCTATAGATATTATTGCTGATGATTCTGTTAGCTTAAGTGCAACAGTTGATTCAGCTATATCTTTTACTGTAGATGATACAACTATAGGTTTTGGAACCTTGGATGCCGCCGCCGCTAGGTGGGCAACAGGTGATGCAACAGGAACATCTTCTTTGCCAGGAGATACATCAGGTGCACATCAAATGACACTTTCTACAAACGCAGCCTCTGGATATTCAATCACTTACAACGGAGCAACGCTCACAAGTGGTGCAAATACTATAGACGTAGCTACTATATCTGAAGATGATGATGGAACTCCTGCCTCAGAGCAGTTCGCGATCGGGCTAGACGACAATGGTAGTAATGTAACAATAGTTTCAGACTATGATTTAGCTACTACAAACAGTTATAAGTTTGTTGCAGGTACTACTACAACAGTTGCGTCTGAAACTGCGCCTACTGCCACAGAGACATTTGATGTTCAGTATATTGCGAATATATCTACAGTGACAGAAGCAGGATCATACTCAACAAATGTTACTTGGATAGCAACAGGTAACTTTTAGAACATGATATCCACAGTGTTGCTATGATATTTTTTGTGTGTTTATATGGTACAATTTTAAAATAGATTATTAAATTATTATCCAGATTCAAATATGATAAAAAAATTTACAAGCTTCCTAGTAATATTCTCTGTAATCGCTACAAACTTTGTAGGATTTGCAGATAAGGCTCTCGCTGCAAGTGTAACAACTTTCTCTGATACACTTTCAACACTACAAGCATCGACTGCTGCGAACCACACAATATACTTTGTAACTCCTACAGGAGTAGCCTCTGGAGGCACAGTCACTCTTACTTTCGATGCAGACTTTACCGGAGTATCTGCAATTGACGATACAGACTTGGACTTCGCAGAAGGTGACTCTGGTACTTGTACTTCAGCTTCATATACAGAAGAAACTCTTGTTGCGTCTGGTGCAACTTCTTCACAGTTCAACGCTTCTGCTTCAGGTCAGGTTATTACTTTTGAATCTGGAGGTGCATCAGCAACAGTAACAGCAGCTCGATGTATTCGTATCAAGATTGGTACAAACGCAACTTCTGGAGTTACTGGTGCTGAGCAAATCTCAAACGGGGCTGCTGCAAACGGACACTCAGTTACAATCGGAGGAACTTTTGGTGACTCAGGTACAGCAGCTATAGATATTATTGCTGATGATTCTGTTAACATAACTGCAACAGTTGATCCTACTATTACTTTTACAATATCTGACACCACAGTAGGTTTTGGTACACTAACAACAGGCTCTGCTTCTTGGGCTACTGGAGATTTGGCAGGTGTAACATCTGTTCCAGGAGATACATCAGGTGCACATGAAATGACAGTTGCTACAAACGCAGCTTCTGGATACTCAATCACTTACAACGGCGCAACACTTACAAGTGGTGCAAATACTATAGACGTAGCTACTATATCTGAAGATGATGATGGAACTCCTGCCTCAGAGCAGTTTGCTCTAGGAATAGATGACAACGGTGGAAACGTAACTATAGTTTCTGATTACGACCTTGCGACTGCAAACAGTTATAAATTCGTCGCAGGTACTACTACAACAGTCGCATCTGAGACTGTTGCTACAGCAACAGAAACAATAGATGTGCAGTATATTGCCAATGTATCTGGAGTTACAGAAGCTGGTTCATATACAACTAACGTTACTTGGATAGCAACAGGTAACTTCTAAATCTTATGCTTAAAAGAACATCAATAGTCACACTATTCGTCGCACTATCATTTGTTTCTTTTGGCTTCACTAAAAACGCTCAAGCGCTAACACTTACTCCTGTAAGAATAGAAGTTAGTGGTGATGCTGGTAGTACTGTAACAAGTGAGATTACGCTTATAAATGACAGAGATACAGAAGAAACATTCTACTCATCATATGCAAACTTTGAGGCTCAAGGTGAAACAGGAAGTCCAAACTTCGTAGACCCAACAGAAGGTCTTGGAACATGGATAAAGACAGATGAAGTAGTCGTATTAGGTCCTGGAACAAGTAAGATCATACCTGTCACAATAACAATACCTTCCAATACTGAACCAGGAGGATACTTTGCTGCTGTATTTTTTGGCACAAATAATCCAAACCTTGGAGACGCAGGGAGTGTTTCTATAGGCGCAAAGACTGGAGTCCTAGTACTACTTCGAGTAAATGGTGAAGTAAACGAGCAAGGTGGAATACTAGAATACGACACAAAAGATCACAAGAGATTTTTCACATCACTGCCTGTTGATTTTTATTACAGATTTCAAAATACAGGAGGAGATAGAGTTAAGCCAGAAGGAGATATAACAGTGAAGCATTTTCTAGGTTTTGTTCGAGCGAAAGTTCCAGCAAACCTAGTAGAAGGTAACGTTCTACCAAATCAAATAAGAAGATTTGAAGCTTCATGGCAGAGTAAGAACGGCAATAGTGTCGCAGTTGATGAGAATTTGAATTTTATTGAAAACGTAAAAAATCAATGGGTCAACTTTGCTTTTGGATACTACAAAGCAAATATAAGTCTTGTGTATGGAGAAGGAGACAAGATAACAGAATCTTCTGTAGGAATATGGGTTTTTCCATGGCAACTTCTCATAACTATACTAGTAGCCCTATTTATAATAAGATTTATTTGGAAGAAAATATCCATTCATCGCAGAAAAGAATTGATGTCTGAGATGCGCGAAGAGCTGATGAAAGAAATGAATAGTAAAAATAGCACTGAAAAGACTCATATACAGTTTTAGTATAGGTAAAGGCCGATGTCTTTATTCAATAAAAACAAAAAGCATATTGTAGGCATATTTTTGCTTGGTATGCTTTTTGTTTTTTCTGCTGAAGTATCCAGTGCTGTTGATTTGAGTATATCTGCGCAGGTTGGTGCAGGGGGCGGTGGAGATGTTGGCGGGGGCGGAGGAGGTGGGGGTGGTGGAGGCGCAAATGATGGGGACTCCACTGTAAACTTTTCTGGATATGCATATCCACTGTCTCAGGTTATAGTACTCCGTGACGGTATAGAGGTTGTACAGACTATTGCTGGTCCTGATGCAAAATTTAGTATAAGTATCTCAGATCTCCCAGAAGGTAACTATACTTTTTCTGTTCTAGCTGAAGATTATCAAGAAAGAAGATCCACTCTTTTTACATTTCCACTATATCTTACTGATGGATTGACTACTACTATATCCGGAATCTTTATTGCTCCATCTATTGCAATAGATAAAAGCGTAGTAAAGCAAGGAGAACAGATTACAATATTTGGACAATCTACTCCAAATTCTGAAGTTTCTATTAGTGTGAATTCGTTGAATGAGTTTATATTGAATACTTTTACTGATAGTAGTGGTATCTATCTATCTGTTTTTAATACAAGCTTACTTGAAATAGGTGATCATACTACACGATCATATTCAAAGTACTTAGAAGCCACTTCTTCATATTCTAGTACACTTGCTTTTGAAGTTTCAGACAAAGCTGGGGAGGTTTTGGTGTGTGGTACAAAAGCCGATGTAAGTTCTGATTGTAGAGTAAACCTAGTGGATTTTTCCATGTTGGCTTATTGGTTTGAGAGAGGAACTCCACCTGTGGCGTTTGATTTATCTGGAGACGGCAAAATTACTTTGATTGATTTTTCTATAATGGCTTATTATTGGACTGGCTAAAAAACATGAGAAACAATTATTTTAAAATACTTTTTATATTCACCTTGCTTGTATTCACTAACAATATGATATTTGCTAGTGGCTCTGATGTCGTATTCAAATATCCAGAAAATACAACAAAGACAAGTAGTCCATTTTCCTTGAGTGTCTTATTGGATACATCCGGAGATGATATCAATGCTATTGAAGGCACTCTGTATTATGATGATAATTTTTTTGAACTAGTAGATATTGTTGATGGTAATAGTGTAGTTACTTCTTGGGTGAAAAAACCAGTAGAAGAAGGAGGGAAAATAACTTTTTCGGGGATCATGGCAGGTGGGTATCTTGGAACAATTGAGCCGTTGACCAACAATATCGGTCCAGGTGTCTTGTTTGAATTGGTATTATTGCCAAAGATAGAAGGATCTGGGTCTATTACACTTACAGATACAATTGTATATAAAAATGATGGACTAGGTACTTCAAAAAGTATTGCTACAAAAGACATATCAATAGAATCTAACATAAATGGATTTTCAGATTATATCCAAAATGTAGACAATATAAGACCATTGGTTTTTTCTCCTATAATTTCAAAAAATCCGGATATGTTTGAGAATAGATATTTTATTGTATTTGATACACAAGATAAAGAATCTGGTATAGATCATTTTGAAGTAAGAGAAGGTAGGAGAGATTGGGTATTGGCAGAGAGTCCGTATGTCCTACAAGATCAGACATTGAAGAGTCATATACGTGTTAAGGCAGTAGATAAGGCTGGTAACGAGCGTGTAGTTAACTATGAAGACAGAATAGATTTTCCTATTTCAATTCTTTCTATACCGATTATTATTATCTTAATCATAATCATTTCTGTATACTTTTGGTACACTAGAAAAATACGTATTTTAAGTGTAAAATAAAATACATGACTCTTCCTTCGTTTAACATAAGAATTTTTTCTGTAACACTTTTTTTGTGTATATTTTTTATTGTTCCAAAAAATACAAATGCTGCTTCATTTCAAATATCTCCAACTACAGGCAATGTATCAAATTCAGGATCAATAACTCTCACGGTTAGTCTTGCGACTAGCTCATCTGTTCCAGTAAATGCTTTTTCAGGTAGGTTGAATTTTCCTACAGAATTAGTTTCGAATACAAATATATCTGTTAGTGGTTCAATCGCAAATTTTTGGACAGTGCAACCCTCAGTCTCTTCAGATGGTGTAATAAGATTTGAAGGTATTGTTTTAAATCCAGGTTTTAGTGGATCTAGTGGTAAGTTGTTTACAGCTACATTCAAGACAGAAGGTACAGGCACAGCAAACTTTAACCTTACTAGTGCGTCTATATTGGCAAACGATGGACTTGGTACAAATGTTTTGACTGCTACTTTACCTACATCTGTATTTACAATTGGAAACGCAGCCCCAGTGGCCACTACTCCTGCTACGACTAGCTCCACTCCGATTGCTCCGGAGATAATGTCTTCGTCACACCCAAATCCAAATGGCTGGCATAAAGAGACTGTAGCTGATCTTTATTGGGATCTTCCAGAAGATGCCAATGGAGTGTCATTTGTTTTAGATAAAAATCCTGGAACCATACCAGCAAAAGTTTCAAAGGGCTTAGTAAGTTCATATAAGTCTGAACCTCTAGAAGATGGTGTGTGGTACATGCATGTCATGATAAAGAATTCTGTCGGATGGGGAAGCGTTGCTCATTATAGAGTAGGCGTTGATACAGTTGCACCAGAATCTGTGAGTATAACTCACGTCCACGAGGAAATTCCTATGGGCACTAGCAAGTTTGATATATCAGCCGAAGATATAACTTCAGGGATTGCTTACTATGAGATAAGTTTTGATGCGGGAGATACGGAAATATTTAAAAAATATTCAGAAACTGATTTGTTTGAATCAAAAATCTTGCCACCAAAAAGATATCTTGTGGTTGTAAATGCATATGACTTTGCTGGAAATACAACTCCAGCCATTATGTATTTTACTGCAATGCCTGTGAATCAGCCGGTGATTACAGAGTACTCAAAAGAATTAAATAGTGGAGAATATTTAACTCTTTCGGGTACTGGATATGAAAATCAAAACGTAAGAGTTCGTTTTGAAAAAAGTAAAACATCTTTCTTTTATAAAATATTTGCCCACACAAGAAGCGCTGCATTAAATGAAGAAGTAACAAAAGTAGACAAGGATGGGAAGTTCTCTTTTAGAAATGACGAATCTTGGAACGCTGGAATATATTATGTAACAGTTCGAAACGAACTATCCAACGGAGCTTTCAGTGAATACACAACTCCTGTTCAAATAACAGTAGAGAGTGGTGCTTTTGTTAGATTCATAGAATCCTCTCTAAGATTCTTGATACCTGTCATTCCTTTCTTGCTTGCAATCATACTTATACTTTTTGCAGGATTGTTTATTTTAAGATTTTTCAAAAAATACAGAAGAATCCTGTCTAAACAAGTAAGAGAAGCTGAGGGTGTGGCCGATGAATCTATGAGATTGATTGACAGTGAAGTCTTGGATGAGATAAATCTGCTCAAAAAAGTACGCTCAGGTGAACCTCTATCAGAAAGAGAGCAGGCTTTCCTAACTAAACTTCGAGGGGATTTGGGTGTTGCAAATTCTATAATTCAAAAAGAAATAAAAGATATATAAAAGAAAATATAATATCTTATAATATGAATTTTAAAAAAATATTCCTAATCACAATAATACTGTTTTCTTTTTCTAGTCCAGTGCTGGCCATAGAATCAAATAATACTGGCTTTATATCAGAAAGTGTTTGGTTTTCCGAAGAAGATTTAATCTTGGGGGAAAGTGTAAATATATATACAGCTTTGTTCAACAATTCCTCTTCTGTACTTGAGGGAAGTGTTACCTTTTTTGACAAAGATGTAGTATTAGGAGTTAAGACTTTTTCTATACCTGAAAAATCTGTCAGGGATGTAAAACAATCTTGGATTGTAACATCAGGAGATCATGAGTTGTATGCGAGTCTAAGTATTAAAAAAACTGACATAGAGCTTGGTGAAAAAATTACAGAACCACTTAAATTCACAATCCAAGCCCCTGTTATTGCAGAAAAAGATTTGGTAGCTGATGAAACCAAAGAATTGCTATCTGATGTAGATAATCTACAAGACAAAATAATAGAAAGTATTCCGCCTTCTGTGTCAGAAAAAATATCCGATTCTTTTTCAGGAGTAGAGATTTTTAGAACTGAAACTTCTAGTAATATAGAAGCAAAAAAAGACCAGAAACAAGAAATTGTTGATGAGCTTAAGGCCCAGCCAACAAAGGATTCTGTGGATTTGGAAGTTGGTCTTGAAGATGGAAAGACAAATATTGATATAAAATCAACACCTCTGGATACTCCACTTGCATATGCCGGGTTGTTTTTCTATACAATAGTTAGCTATATATTCAAATCTACAGTCCTATTTTATGGTTTATGTATAGTTGTAATTTTCTTGATTTTACGTGCTATTTATAGGGCTATACGTAAACGTCCTTAATACTATAAAAAACGATTTTTGTAAGACTCGACAGCTACGAAACTCGTGATATACTCATTATATGCCAAGGCCACTTTTTATAGCCCTAATATTCGCAAGTGTGCTGTTTGCGCCTTGGTGGTTGTCATTACTCTTGATCTTGAGTGGTATAATTTTTTTAGACTTTGCACTAGAATCCATAATCGCAGCTTTTGTGATTGATATGCTTTACGGAGTTCAGTTGTCTAGGGCTATAGATGGACCTTTTGTAATTACGCTTATTGCACTTATATTATTTTTTGCTAAAAGAATTTTGAAACCTTATATTTTTATAAACAAATGATTTTCAGAAGACATAGAAGAAAAGTAGCTATACCAGAAGTTGACCCAGATGAAATATTTTTGGATTCTCAAAATATACCTTCATTTGATAGTCAGCAGTTTGAGGGTAGGATTGAGAGTGCTATACCAAAACGCACGATTGTATTTTTGGGTTCTTTTTTTGTGTTTGTAGGTGTTATCTTTATTTTCAAAGCCGGAGTGCTTCAAATAAAAATGGGGGAAGCTTATTCACTTAGAAGTGAGCAAAATAGTCTAGACACATTACCTTTGTTTTCTGATAGAGGAATTATTTTTGATAGAAACGGAGTAGAACTTGTTACAAATAAAATGATTCCAGATTCAGATTTTCCTGTTCGAAATTATACAGACAAGCAAGGATTCTCTCATATTTTGGGTTATGTAAGTTACCCAGCAAAAGATACGAGTGGAGTATATTGGCAAAAAGAAATTATCGGAAAAGATGGGATTGAAAAATCCATGAATAGTATTTTATCTGGTAAAAACGGTCTAAAAATTTTTGAAACAGATGCATTGGGAGATATAAAATCTGAGAATCTAGTGAACGCACCAGAGCATGGTGAAAATGTAAATTTGGCTATAGACGCGCGATTGCAAAATGAATTTTCTGAATCGATAGAGAGATTGGCGGATACTGCAGGTTTTATAGGCGGAGCGGGAGTTATTATGGATGTAAATACAGGAGAAGTAATAGTTATGACTAGTTTTCCTGAATATGATTCAAATATTCTTTCTTTGGGGAGTGACAGAGCAACTATTTCTTCGTACATACATGACAATCGTAAGGTTTTTCTAAACAAAACAATAGGTGGGTTGTATACACCCGGATCCATTGTGAAGCCTTTTGTTGCAGTAGGAGCTCTTATGGAGGGTGTTATTGATCCAAGTAAGCAGATCTTGAGTACCGGTTCTATATCTCTACCAAATCCTTACAATCCAGAACTAAAAACTATTTTCAATGACTGGAAAGCTCATGGCTGGGTAGATATGCGTAAAGCTTTGGCAGTTTCTTCGAACGTTTATTTTTATGCAATCGCCGGAGGTTTTGGTGATCAAAAAGGAATGGGTATAAGCAATATTAAAAAATACACTCAGATGTTTGGTCTAGGTAAAAAAACTGGCATAGATATGGTCGGTGAACTTACTGGTACTATTCCTTCACCAGAATGGAAAGAGAAAAATTTTCCAGGAGACGTATGGAGAGTGGGAGATACTTATAACACTGCTATTGGTCAATATGGATTCCAAGTAACTCCAATTCAAATGGTTCGAGCGGTTGCTGCTATAGCAAATGGTGGAAAATTGTTGAATCCTACTATTTTAAAAACTGACGAACCTGTTGGTAATATTGAAACAATCAATATACCAGAAGATGTTTTGAATATAGTTAGAGAAGGTATGAGAATGGTTGTAACAGAAGGCTCAGGAACAATTATGAATTATTCGGGGATTACTGTCGCTGCAAAGACTGGTACAGCTCAGGTTGGTATATCAAAGAACTATATGAACTCATGGTCGATGGGATTTTTCCCTTATGAGAATCCTAGGTATGCGTTTATCGTCCTCATGGAAAAAGGTCCAAAGACAAATACAATCGGAGCTAGTCATGTTATGAAAGATGTCCTTTCATATATAAATACTTATGCTCCAGAATACGTGGAATAGTCTATTTTTTGATTGACTTTTAGGCTCTAAAAGTTACAATACCCTCATGCAAAAAGATGATGAATATATAAGTATTGAAAGAAAAAAGGCTTTAGAAATAGAGCTTCATGAACTTCAAACTGTCAAAAGAAAAGAGATACTTGAGAATCTTGAATACGCAAAATCACTGGGTGATTTGTCTGAAAATGCTGAATACCACCAAGCTCGCGATGAACAAGGTAAACTTGAAGAACGTATTGCTAAAATAGAACACATAATCAAAGCATCGAAAGTTATAAGTAAAGCAACAGGTGGAACTAGTATAGATATAGGTTCAAAAGTTGTGGTCTCAAAAGCTGGTTCTGATCAAAAACAAGAATATGAAATAGTTGGTAGTGAAGAGGCTGATATGGCACAAGGCAGACTTTCTCATCGCTCACCGCTCGGAGTAGCTCTAATGGGAAAAACAAAAGGTGATGTAGTGGATATAGAATCACCAAGAGGAAAGTCGAGTTATAAAATAGTTTCAGTTGAATAATTTTTTATGGCAGCATTAGACGAAATTCGTGAGTCGCGTTTACAAAAATTGGCGCGTTTGCGTGAAGCTGGGATGGATCCATATCCAGCGCGTATTTCTCGCGACCTAAGTCTAAAAGATTTGCGTGAGAATTTTGACTCTAAACAATCCGCTAGTGAAAAAGTTACTGTAGCAGGACGCATCATGGCGATTCGTGGACAAGGTGCGATACTTTTTGTCGTACTAGATGATGGAACAGATAAGTTTCAATGTGTTTTCAAAAAGGACACAATTGATGAAAAACTTTTTACTTTATTTACTGAAGCCATAGACATAGGAGATTTTATCTCTGTCTCTGGAACACTCTTTACAACAGAGCGTGGTGAGAAAAGCATACTAACAGAATCTTGGAATATTGTTACAAAATCTCTTTTGCCGCTTCCTGAAAAATGGCACGGTATAACGGACGAGGACGAACGCTATAGAAAGCGATATTTGGACATGCTTATGAATCCAGAGCTCAGAGAGATTTTTAAAAAGAGATCAAAATTCTGGAATGTTATGAGAGAATACCTTCTATCAAAAGATTTTATAGAAGTAGAAACTCCTGTACTTGAAAATACAACCGGGGGTGCAGACGCACGTCCATTTATAACTCACCACAATGCGCTTGATATTGATGTATATTTACGTATTTCAGCAGGAGAGCTGTGGCAGAAGAAATTACTCGTTGCTGGGTTCCCAAGAACATTTGAAATAGGCCGAATATTTAGAAACGAAGGGATGTCCGCTGAACATCTTCAGGACTATACACAACTCGAATACTATATGGCGTATTCTGATTTTAACCAGGGTATGGAGATGACAAAAGAGTTGTATCGACTTATTGGAGAGAAGGTATTTGGAACTACAAAATTTACTATAAAAGGATTTGAAATAGATCTAGCGGGTGATTGGCAGATATATGACTTTGTTGAAATAATAAAAAAGGAATACGGGATTGATGCGCTCGATACCAATGCTCTAGAAATTGAAGATACATTGAAAAAATATGAAATAAAATATGAGGCCAATGATGTAAGTGTCAAGAGAGGAGTTGATCTTCTGTGGAAGAGAGTTCGCAAGACAATTGGTGGGCCAGGATTTTTGATAAATGTACCAGTATATTTGGAGCCACTTGCAAAGAAGAATCCTGAAAATCAAAAGACAGTTGAACGTTTTCAGGTGATACTTGCTGGTAGTGAGATGGGTAAAGGATTTAGTGAGTTGAACGACCCAGTAGATCAAAAAGAAAGATTTATGAGCCAGCAAGCACTTCGCGATGCAGGTGATGATGAAGCACAGATGGCAGATATGGAATTCGTCGAGGCACTAGAACACGGTATGCCTCCAGCATTTGGTTTCGGACTCTCAGAGAGATTGTTTAGTTTTCTAATTGATAAACCTGTCAGAGAAACTGTATTATTTCCATTGATGAAGCCTAGAGAATAATATTTAAAAAAGAAAACCTCCCTGATTGGGAGGTTTTTATTTTATGCGAGCAATACTTGTGCGAGCGATGTTGGTGGTCCATCGTACTCGTACCTTTGACCTATTCCGCCAGTTTTTGAGAGTTCGTGTATCTGGGCGGTGGTGTAAAGTATTTTTTCATTTTCTATTTTTGCCAACAAGATACCTGGCATTATGCTTGAACCATTGTCTTTGGGTACATCTTCGAAGATGTTTTTATTTTCTGTAGTGTTATTTTCCATTTGTGCTGTTTTTTATAGATTACCACAAATAAAATCTTTGTCAAAAAAGAAAATATAGTTATCCACAGAAGGGAATTTGTTGAGAAGTGGGACGAAGTGGAGTATAATTACACCAAGTGGGATTAAGTGGGAAATATTAAAAACTATGCTAATCGGAGAATACACACATTCAATAGACGACAAAAATCGTATATCGCTTCCAGCAAAATTTCGAAAGGAGATGGGGAAGAGTGTTATTCTAGCGCCTGGACTCGACAAATGTATAGCCATGTATACAGCTCGAGAATGGGAGCGGGTTTCAGAGAAACTTGCCGAAAGCTCAGTTCTCCAGTCTGACAACAGGAGTTTCGGCCGCTTTATGTTTGGTGGCGCGGTCGAGGCTCCAGTTGATGCAGCTGGTCGTATTCTCATACCGGATTTTTTAATACAACGTGCAGGTCTCAAATCTAAAGTCGCTCTGATAGGTGTGCAAAATAGAATTGAACTTTGGAACGACAAGGTATGGCAAGAATACAAGCGTGCGGTTGATTCACAAGCTGATCAACTTGCTGAAAAGTTAGGCCAGATAGGCGTTCTCTAGAATATGAATTCACAAGAAGGGAATCGTCCACATATAAGCGTTCTTTTAAACGAATCAATAGAAGGATTAGATATAAAGCCAAAAGATATCGTGATAGACGGTACTGTGGGGGCTGGAGGTCATACATTTGAAATTTTAAATAGATTTAATGGCTCCGGTGTAAAAGTAATCGCTCTCGATAGAGATGTTCAGGCCCTAGAGATTGCTAAATCAAGATGTGCGGGTTATGAAAACATTTCTTTTCATAAAGAAAATTTCCGCAACTTAGATAGAGTTCTTGCAGGTTTGGGCATAGATAAAGTAAATGCGATTCTGCTCGACTTAGGTGTTAGCTCTATGCAGCTCGATACACCTGGACGCGGATTCTCGTTTATGAGAGATGAACCGCTTTCGATGACTATGGCAAGTGATGGGTCTGATACAGGTGTTACTGCCTATGATGTAGTGAACACTTGGGGAGAAGAAAACCTTGCGGATATCATCTACGGATACGGCGAGGAGAGGTACTCAAGACGGATCGCACGAGCAATAGTAGAAGCTAGAGAATTGGCTCCTATAAAGTCTACAGGACAGCTTGCTCTGATAATCAAAAGCGCAGTACCTGGATCTTATAGAAATGGTCGCATACATCCAAGCACAAAAACTTTTCAAGCTATCCGTATCGCAGTGAACGATGAGCTGGGAGCAATCAAAGAAGGTCTAGACAAAGCTTGGGAACATTTAGATAAAGACGGAAGACTTGTAGTTATATCTTTTCACTCCCTAGAAGATCGTATTGTAAAGAATTTTATTAAAGAACATAAAGACGAAGGAACGATTATCACAAAAAAACCAAAGACTGCTAGTGATGAGGAGATGAGATTGAACCCAAGATCACGCAGTGCAAAATTAAGAATTTTTCAAAAAAATTAATGACTATAAAAAAAATACAACAAAAAAGCAAAACACTAACTGAGACACGAGGCAGACAACTTTTCTTCTGGATGGTTTTATGTGCCGGCGGACTATTTGCTATGTATTTATATTTTTTATCTACTACAGTATTTAGTATAGTCACTAGAAAAAATGTAGAAAATGATATTAGAGCTAAAGTAACCTCTATCGGAGAGCTCGAACTTACATATCTAAATTATTTCTCATCAATCAATAAAACTTTGGCATATGAAGAAGGTTTTATAGAACCAAAAGAAGTATATTTTGTATCAAGAAACACACTGCTAACAAAAGCAGAAAATTCTTCATATGAACTCTAGTTTTCTTGTACGTATACGTGTATTGGTAATACTTTTTGTTTTCGCAATTCTACTTGTGGTTGCGAAGCTTTTTTATCTTCAGGTATTACACAATGATAAATACACTGAGAAAGCTGACAGACAGTATGCCACACCTACTGGAAGTATGTTTGATCGTGGAAGTATATATTTTAGTACAAAGGACGATACTTTGGTTTCTGCGGCTACACTAAAAACTCTTTTTAAAATAGCTATCAAGCCAAAAGAAATAGTCCAATCAGAAGAGGCTTTTACCAAGCTTAGTGCTTATATACCACTTGAATACGATGAGTTTATGAAGCAGGTCGCAAAGACCGAAGACCCTTATGAAGAGATAGCAGTAAAACAGACGAAAGAGGTTGCAGATAGCATAAGTCTACAAAAGATACCAGGTGTTTATATATATAAAGAAAAAACAAGATTTTATCCTGGCGATTCACTCGCTTCTCATGTTTTAGGTTTTGTCGCTTACAAGGGTGATGAACTTTCTGGACGTTATGGGCTAGAGAGAAGTTACAACGAGACTCTTTCGAGAGGTAAGGAATCAGTATATATGAATTTTTTTGCAGAAATTTTTGCAAATATTCATGACACTATTTTTACTCGTGAGGAAAAAGATGGAGATTTGGTTTTGTCTATTGAGCCACAGGTGCAGACTCTTCTTGAAGATGAGCTTATAAAGGCAGTTGAGCGCTATGGAGCAGATTTTGCCGGAGGAATGATAGTTGATCCACGCAACGGAGAGATGGTTGCGATGGCGCGTGTGCCAGGGTATGACCTAAATGCATTTCAAGATGTATCAAATCCACTATTGTATGGAAATACCAATGTTGAGAACGTATATGAGTTTGGTTCTGTTATAAAGCCACTTACTATAGCTTCTGGTATAGATGCTGGAGTCATAACTCCAGAAACTTCATACAACGACCAAGGTTTCGTGATTTTAAATACAAAAAAGATAAACAACTTCGACCTTAAAGGGCGCGGACCGGGAACTACGATGCAAGATGTACTAAATGAATCTTTGAACACTGGAAGTGTATTTGTGATGCAGAAGTTGGGTCATGACAAGTTCCGTGACTATATGCTCTCTTTTGGTATAGGAGAAAAAACAGGCATAGATCTACCAAACGAAACAACTGGTCTTATTTCAAACTTAAAAAGTACACGTGAAATTGAATACGCGACTGCAGCTTTCGGACAAGGTATAGCACTTACACCTATTGAGGCACTCCGTGCTTTTACAGTGTTTGCAAACGACGGTAGATATGTAACTCCGCACTTAGTAAAAGAGATTAGATACACAGATGGAACAACTTATAAGACTGAGGTAAAAGAAAGCGAGCAAGTTATTTCTGAAGAATCTGCTTATACAATTACACAGATGCTCACAGTTGTAGGAGATACGATGATGAAAACATACGGATTGTCTTTCCCGCATTATTCTCTAGCTGTGAAGACTGGTACAGCTCAGGTGGCTCTAGAGAACGGAGGTGGATACTATGATGACAAGCATCTTCACTCTATATTTGGATATTTCCCAGCTTATGAGCCTAGATTCTTGGTATTTATGTACATAATGGATCCAAAAGGAGTTAAGTATTCTGCACAGACTCTTTCAGGCCCACTTGTGAATACAGCAAAATACTTGAGTACATACTACAATGTACCACCGGATAGTATTTAATTATTCTACTGTTATAAAAATTGGAATAGTTGAAACCAATATTTTAGCTACACCATCTTCTACTAGATAGCCTCTCTTTAGTGGCTCGGTCTCACCAGCTTTTAGAAAACGTTCAGTTCGTACCATAGAGCCTTGGATGGGGAAGTTTGCAGTTAGATCAGACATATCTGTAAAATTTTCATCTAGCCAGATTATCCACTCCACATCTTCTCCATTTTTGAAACTATACAATATGAATTCAGGAGAGCTCTCGATGCGCAGTGGGATACCTGCATTTTCTAGGCGATCTTTTATTTGATTTAAAAACATGTCTTCAATAGACCCTTCTTTGTATGTGAAGTTTTGCGATAGTAGCGCAAAGCTATATGAAAGCTCTAGGTTATTTGCGGCGCTAGTTGCTACGAGTTCTTGAATTTTTTCTGTTAGTCCAGATATACTCTCTCGGTCTTGTTCGACTAGTACTGTAGGTCGAGGGTTGTGGTCAGGCAGCAGTCCAATGAGCAGAAATATTACTATACATGAGATTAGTATTAAAGTTTGTTTTTTGGTTATTAGGTTGGTCATAGATTTAGTATATACCCGAAAGTTATTTGCGAAAAGTCATAAAAATTGGTATATTCTCGAGGCAAATGGCCCTATCGTCTATCGGTTAGGACACATCCTTCTCAAGGATGGAAGCGCGGTTCGATTCCGCGTAGGGTCACACATAACAAAAAGACTGAACTGCTCCAGTCTTTTTGTTATGTGTGACGGGCGCAGTGATGTTTTATGAGCACATAAAACCACGAGCCGGGGTCGCGAGAAATTTCCTTCAGGAAATTTACTTGTGACACAAAATAGCCAGGTATTTATTTTATGCTAAAATAATTCCATGAATCATTTTGGAGAACATGTAACCCTGGATGGTTACGGAGGAGACGAAGAGCTTTTGAATAGTAAAGACGTGGTACTGTCTTGTCTTAAAAATCTACCTGCACTACTCGATATGCATATACTCGCAGAACCTGTCGTATATTTTGCAAAGGGCAATGACGACAAAGACCCAGGTGGATGGAGTGGTTTTGTGGTGATAGAGGAGAGTCATATCAGCATCCATACTTTTCCTAAAAGGGGATTTGTGAGTATCGATGTATATACCTGTAAAAATGGTATGGATCAGAAATACATAGAAGATTATTTTATAAAAGAATTTAAACTCACTGACATAGAAACAAATTTCATAATCCGAGGCAAAAAGTATCCTGAAAAGAATATAATCTAAATATTAAATCCCGCTTCAGCTGAAGCGGGATTTCTAGTTCGTATCTAAGATAAAAGTAGAATAATATTATTGAGTTCTTCCTTGAGAAGAAGCATCGAGATAACAATATTTTCTCTTTTTTCATCCATAAGTTTACTGTCAATTTCGTCTTTTATTTCTTCTATAGCGGAACACATCTGGCTAATTTTATCGTTTGAAATTTTTTTGTTCCAATTTGGGAATTGTAGACGGCCACTATTTATTTCTTTCTGTATTTTATAGAAGGTGCTTTCGTAATAGTAATTCCACATCCCATTTTTTGAAAACGGACAGCAATCCATGAGTTTATCTATACTTTCAAACCGTATAAAGAGCTTTAAAGAAAGTTCGTAGTTACTATTTATCATTGTTTGTACATTTAGTTGTATAAATCATAACATAATTGATTTAAAAAGTCAAATAAAAAGACCTTATATCATAAGGTCTTTTTTAATAGTTTATTTATTCTTGTGAACCCAGATATACAGGTCTTCGAGGGCTTTTACAGCATCTCCAGCTGCAATGTTGTTCTGGTGGTATAGACCGTTTGTAGCGTCTCCTGCAGCCCATATACCGGCCACTGAGGCACGTTGGTTCATAGGGTCGACGATTATCTTCTTCTCTTTGTCTAGCTCTACAAAACCAGCTAGAAAGTCAGTATTTGGTAATTGGCCAATTTCTACGAATATTCCAGTTGTAGGTATAGTGATTTCTTCACCGGTGTTCTTGTTTCTGTAACTTATAGATTCCACGAATTGTGAACCACTAACTTTTGTAATTTCTGCGTCGGTTATGATTTTTACTTTTGGATTTGCGCGAAGTTTTTCGACTGTGATTTCATCTGCGCGGAATTCAGAGCTTCGATGTATCAGAGTCACGCTTTTGCAATATGCAACAAGTTGGAGTGCAGATTCAAAGCCTGCATTACCACCACCAAGCACCACTACATCTTGGTCAGAGAAAAGTGGTCCGTCACAAGATGCGCAATATGTAATACCTTTGTTTTCAAATTCAACCGCTCCAGGCACATCTATTTTTCTTCTTTTTGAACCAGTGGTGATAAGTACACTTCTAGCCTCGATTTGTTTCCCGTCGTTTGTACTTACTACAAAAATATCGTCTTTCTTTTCAATTTTTTCCCCACGTACACCTTCCATAAGTGTGAGGCATTTACCACTGTAATCCTCGGCATGCTTTTTAAGACTCTTTGCTAGTTCGGCACCAGATATGGCAGGGGTTCCAATCCAGTTGTAGATAGTTTCAGATACGCTAGATTGCCCACCGAATTCTTCTGCTATTAAAAGTGTTTCTAAGCGTTTGCGTGCAGCGTAAACAGCGCCGGCAACTCCAGCAGGCCCTCCTCCTAAAATGATTAGATCGTATGTCATAGGTTTTGATTATAACTTAGACATTTTGAATGTGCAAAATTTTAGTTTAAAAGGCTCCTATGGCGCAGTCGATTATCTAAAGTTTTGTTTCTGGAAAACTCTTTTTTATCCCCACTATTTAAAAGTACGGATATTTTCTTGCTAGAAAATTCCTCGAGTTTCGCGCCGTCGCGCTCACTAGTCTTTTAAATAGTGGGGATCTGGTATGTTTGAATCCTAACTCAGGCTTTGCCTTGTATCAAGAAACATACACGAACACACGAGAGTAAGTGTTACGAAGTAAAAAATATTCTGTTTGAGCGAAGCGAGTTTATATTTTTAACAAACTCGAGTGTAGTGAGTGTTTTTCTTGATACACGCAAAGAAGTTTTTGTGTTACTTTTTTGAAAAAGTGACAAAAGCAAATATAACAAAACCCACCAAAGGTGGGTTTTGTATGAAAGTTTTTTATTTCTTTGGTCGTCTTAGGAACGCAGGTACTGCACTCCAATCATCTGTATCATCTTCAAAAATATCATCTTCTTTTACCTCTGCTTTCTTTAGATAGTCAGAAGGTAGGGAATTGTGTATTTCTTTTTTTGGTTCTATTACCAATTCAGATTTAGGAGTAGGTTGTATTACAGGTTTTGCTTCAAATTCTTTTTGTCCTTGAAAAAGAGATCTCTTTGAAGAGTCAGTAGGGAATCCAGTTGCGATAACTGTAACCTTCATCTCGCCCTTCTTGAGTCTTTCGTCACGGATAGTTCCAAATATTACACGTGCATCTTTGTCGATAGATTCTGTGATTATTTTTGCTGCTTCTTGGATTTCTAGAATTCCCAAGTCGTCACCACCAGATATTGCAAAGAGTACTCCACGTGCGCCATTTATAGATAGATCGAGTAGAGGTGAGTTTATAGCTTGTAGAGCTGCTGTTTGCGCACGGTTGTCGCCTGAGCCAAATCCGATACCCATCAGTGCACTACCTGCATCAGACATAACTGCCTTGATGTCAGCGAAGTCTACGTTGATTATACCTGGAGTTGTGATTAGGTCTGAGATTCCTTCTACTGCTTGGCGAAGGATTTCGTCACACAATGCAAAAGCTTGTTTGAATCCAGTGTCTTTGTCAGCGATCATCAAAAGACGATCGTTTGGTATTACGAGTATTGCATCAACTTCTTTTTCGAGTTCACTGAGTCCATTTTCAGCAAGCTTCATACGTTGATTACCTTCAAATGAGAATGGTTTTGTAACTACTGCTACTGTTAGTATTCCTTGTTCTTTTGCTGCACGAGCAACTATAGGAGCTGCACCAGTTCCTGTTCCTCCTCCCATACCACAAGCTATGAAAACCATATCAGCACCTTTGATTGTGTCTTGTATTTCAGCTTTTGTTTCTTCTGCTGCTTTCTTTCCAACATCAGGGTTCATTCCAGCACCAAGACCTTTGGTAAGGTTCTTACCAATGTGAATTTTCTTGTCTGCAAGAGACTTGTGAAGGTCTTGAGTGTCAGTATTCATACATATGAATTCAACACCCTTTACCTTAGAGCTAATCATGTGATTTATGGCATTGCCGCCGGATCCTCCGACTCCAATTACCTTTATTCGTGCAAATGTTTCAATTTCTGGGTTTATTTTAGGCATACAAAACGGCATTTGAGGGATTCCCCCAAACGCGTACTAAAAGTAGTAATGGACCAAAACTGTTATGTGACCACTATAGCAGATAATATTGAAAAGACACAAGGGGTGCTAGGGAAGTAGTTGCTTACCTAAAATTCGGAAGAATTTTTTAAGGTTTGCGATGGCTCCTCCACCACTTCCTGCCATAGAGGATTCTTTCTGTATGATTGCAAGACCAAATGCATTACTCCAAACAGAATCGCGAATTTTACCTTTTGATATTTCTACAAGCGGATCTATTCCTAGTCTTGCAGGGAGTTTCAGAGAAAGTCTAGCGCCCTCTTCTAGATTTGTGAACTGAGAACTACCTCCGATAAATATTGCTCCTGCGGGTAACAATCCGTTTCTACGAATTTTTTTAAGATGTGTATCTATAAGTTCGAACATGTCTCCCAATCTTGCTTCGATAATATCGTCGAGTTTTCTTTTTGGAAAATTACTCATGATGCTTCCGGTTTTTATACTTTCTGCTTCTTCGAGAGGAATTTTTAGTCCAAGTGCGATGTCGTTTGTAATATCATTTCCGCCAATAGGGAATACAGCTAGTGTGACAGGTTGGTTATCTTCATAAACGACCAGACTGGTAGTTTCAGAACCTATGTTCACAAGTGCACATCCTGCAGTTTTTTGCTTTTCTCCCAAGTGCACTACTCCTGCTGCTACTATACTTGGAACTATATCTATAATATCTACGCCTGCTTCACTAACTGCACCTATAAGTAAGTCCAAGTGTTGAGCTAGTGATGTATTAAATAGAGTTTTTACTTCGAGCTTGATACCTTTCATTCCTATTGGAGAACCTAAAACAGGCTTACCGTCT
This sequence comes from Candidatus Nomurabacteria bacterium, assembly GCA_016699365.1. NCBI lineage: Bacteria > Candidatus Nomuraibacteriota > Candidatus Nomurabacteria bacterium. The sequence continues at coordinate 551,449 of CP064973.1, forward strand.
ATGCGAAAGCCAATTGGGTGATTGTCTACTATTTTTTTGTTTGCAAGTGTTAGTTCTTCTTCGGATTCAAGCATTGCCTTCTCGACATCCAAATGGGTAACTTCATTGTCTGCTTTTGATATGATTGCAGCACCAGAACTTGTTTCGCAAGATAGAGTTACTCCTCCAACACCTAGAGTGACTCTTTTTATAGAGACTCCAGAATTTTTCTCGGCATCTTTCAATGCACGTAAAACTGAAGCAGATACATGAGCTTGATTCACAACATATCCATGACGCATTCCACGAGTAGGACTAGAACCCAGACCAATAACCCTAGGGTTTTGTTCTCCTTGTACTTTTTCACACACAACAACACGTGTAGTTTGTGTGCCTACGTCTAAGCCGGCTGTAATATTTCGCATGTTTATGTTTGGAATTCGAAAAGAGAATTATTTTATGTGAAAATATTTCTTCCACTTTTCTTCCTTAGCTTCCATTGTACTACCATGATCGAATCCTAACAAATGTAGCATTCCGTGGATAATTAAGAATCCTGTGAAATTTTTTATATTCATGCCAAATTTTGGAGCTTCTTTTTTTATTACATCTGGAGCTAGGAGTATTTCGCCAGAATTTTCTGTTAGAGAAAAAGATAGGACGTTTGTGGGCTTGTTCTTGCCTCTATACTTTTTATTTATCTTTTTTATTTCCTTATCTTCCAAAAATACGATTGAGAGTTCGTATTTTTTACCCAATATTTTGTCCTTGATATTCGCAAAAGGCAAGCGTGGAAGCTTGCCTTTTGTTTGGTTGATGATACTGATTGTATCTGGTCTCAACATATCTTAGCGAGAACGTTCTACGATTTTACCAAGTTTTTTTAGTCGTTCAACATTTTTTCTCTTTGCAAGATTTTTTAGTTTACCTTTTTTTAGTGCGAGCTTTGAAAGTGGTCTTTCACTGTATCGATTGCCCTTCACTTTTTGAAGTAAACCAGCTTCTTGTACTCGACGAGTAAAACGTCTTAGGACGCTGGCGTTGTTTTCGTTTGTGTTCTTTTTTATTTCTATACTTACGGTTGACATAAGTGTAAAGATACCATAGTAAAATGAGTCTTGCAAGGGTTCCTAGAGGATACTTCCTGGGTTTATTTCTATTTGTACGTCTAAAGGCAGGCTTGCTAGTTTGGATTCTATAATAGGGTCCAAATCTTTCTTTTGAGCCAATCTTTCTATAGACCAGGAGTTTTCAGGTATTTTCATGAGAAGAGATACTTTGTATTCATTTTTTCCTCCTGCAATTACACTTTCCCATATATCAAACTGTACTCCCGAGAACACTTCTTTTAATATATTGGTCACTTCTCCGATTCTTTCCTTTTTACCTTTTGCTGTAATTTTGAATATCGTTGAATATGGCGGGTAAAAGAAATTTTTTCTATCAGAAAGTTCATTTCTAAAGAATGAGTGTAAAGTTCCGTGCATGTATGCTTCTAGTACATCCTCTTCACTTCTCGATTGGATGATTAATTCATTTTGTGTATTTACAGATACATCATCTAAAAGTCTTATAACTTTTTCACTAATTGTATAAGATGGAATCGAAAATAGTGTGTCGAAAGATACAATCACAGACACGGGGACTTTTTTTGTAAAATAGTACATCGCAAGTTCGGTTCCAACCAAGATACTTCCTGGTGAATTTTCGAATTCCTCTATAAGTGCCACAGCTTCTTTGTGTGATTTTACGCGCTCTTTGTCTATTTGGAATATTTTTCTAGAAGGGAAGCGCTCTGTTAGTGCTTCAAAAACTCTGTCCGTACCGATTCCTAGAGCTACAAGATTCCAACTTCCACAAGATGAACAGGTTATGTTGGTGCGTTCTTTGTATTTGCATTTTTGACATATAAATTTTCGCATAGGATCATCATTTTTTTTATCAGACCCAAGTAGGAAAAGTGGAGTTTTGCATTTTGGACAACGAACACGCTCTCCGCAGTCATTGCAAACAGTTGTGGGGGCAAATCCTTTTCGAAGTGCAAACATAAAAACATTCGTTTTTTCTTTGTCAGTTTTTATTAGTAAGCTTTCTACCTCTTCTGAAAATATGAAGCCCTGCTTTTTGTCAGTTTTTATAGAACGGTCTACTAGGGTTACTGATTTTGGTTTTTCGATTCTAAAATTCAAAGGCCGAATTTCTAAAAATTCATGTGTTTCAAGTTTATATAGAGTTTCAGAACGGAGTATTGTATCGCATAGCAACAATCTTATTCTGTGGGTGTGTGCATAAAAATACGCTACTGTTCGCATGTCTATATGAGGAGTAGATATAGTCTTGTATGCATCGGAACTCTCGTTCTCTACTATCAGGGTTCCAATATCTTTCCTCGGTATACACAGGAAACTTCCCGTACCTATAATACAAAGAGGATGAGGTTCATCAGTAATTTTTTTGAATGATTTTATCAATACAGAATCTTTTTCTCCGCTATACAAAAGCACTGAATGCTCTTCTATGCCACGTGACAAAAAGTCATAAAGTTTTTGTGCGTCGAACCATGTTGGGACCATTATGAAAACTGATTCTTTTCGAGCAAAAGATTCACGGATGAGTGTTTTGTAGTAGCTCTGTCTCTCGCTTCTAGGTGCCTGCAGAATAAATTTTTCTATAGATTTTTTATCTGTGTTTGCAGTAGTTGGCTCAGATTTTTTATCTAGTTTTATTTTTTGTACAAATATAGATGGTATAAGCGTGCCAAAAACACTAGGACTACTCGTAGCAAAATATCTTCGAGTCATCTCCACGACTTCTAGAAATTTTTCATTTAAAAAAGAGTGACCTTTTACACGTAGTATTTTTTTGAGTTTAAAAGAAGCCCTCTTGAATTCTTGTTTATCAGTTTTTAGATCTTTGCATTCTAGTACGAGTGCATCTATCTCTCTTCTTCCAATTTCAACAACAACCACACTTCCAGGTTCTATAGGATTTGCGGAAAAGTAAGTCAGTTCTTCTAACTTAGCTACCTTTTTAATTGGGACGACTCGGATGCTGTACATAACTAAAAAATACCATATAGGTTGTTTTCTAACTATTCTTGCCAAAGTCTATTTTATTCTGTACTATCCGAATTAATATTGCTCACTAAAATAAAACTTAATATAAATGCAAAGATTAACCACAGAGACTAATTTCTCTACTCACTTGATTGACTCAATCAAGAACGAGGCTGAGCTTGCCATTAGAGCAGGAATATTTCCGGGTTGTGTGATTGGTTTGATTAAACCTAGCGCAAATAACGGTAAGGATATCGATGATGTTTTTGATTCACTCATATTGAGTTATGGGGCCTCAAGATACGACCATTCGCCGTTCCTGGGACAGTATTCTGTATATGATATTGCAAGTATCACAAAAACTTTCACAGCAATGCTTGCCCTCAAGCTTGTAAATGAAGGTAAAATTTCGCTCGATACAAAGATTGCAAGTATCTTACCTTTAGAAGGTGAGCACACAGAAGACGTAACTTTATACCACCTGCTTACTTTTACTGTTGAATTTAATTTGCGTGAAGGTATAGATGTCTTATGGAGTATGCCTACAGAAAAAATATTGAATACTATTTTTACTGCAGGGCTTCGAGAAGCTCCCGGGACACATCACCAATATCGAAATTCTACAACCTTACTTCTAGGTTTAGTAATTGAGACGGTGGTTCAAAAATCAATTGACGTATTGATGAAGGAGGTAATTTTCGAACCTTTTGGGATGCACTACACTACGTATCATCCAAGTGACTTTTGCCTGTGGAAAGATGCGATTGTTCCGACTGAATTCGATGAAAAATTTAGAAAGAGAATGATTGTAGGAGAGGTACATGATGAATTGTCTTGGAAGTTTTATCAGGACAATAAAAGATGTACTGGAGTAGCTGGAGTATTTTCTACACCAAACGACCTTGTGCAGTTTGCAAAAGCAGTGTTGCGAGGATGTCAGAGTGGTAGATACAAGCTTTACCCAAATGGCTTTCAAGATGAAAGAAATATCGGCATTCAAATGCAAAAGGATCAACTAACTCATTTGCCTGGGCATAGATTTGGATTTGGGTGGGATAAATTTTTTCCTGAATATTCACATTGTAAATGTTTCACTGAAAATGCGATTGTGGCTACAGGTTTTACAGGATGTTCAGTAACACTTCATACTGAGAAGAAGCTTGGTATTGTGGTCTGTTCAAACGTTGTGCACCCCAAAAGACGTACTGATAAGGCAATGAAAGAATTCCGTCAGCGTATTGCAAATCTCGTTGTGTATTGTAAACATTGCGATGATTGATTTTATAAACGACTCGAAAAAGAGTCGTTTTTTTGTTATTATTTCCTTATGTTACCTGAAGCAGAAAAATATTATGGTGAAAAACTTAGAGTCTTGGCGGATGCGGATATTAGAAGTGCAAGGAGAAACGAACCAGAGGGTATATCTGAGATAAAAAAAGTTCACCTCACAGGTGTTTGTGGTACTGCTATGGGATCACTCGCGGGACTTTTTCAAGAGGCGGGGTATGAAGTAAGTGGAAGTGACGAAAAATGTTATCCGCCGATGAGCGATTTTATAAAAGACAATAACATAAAATTTTATGAAGGATTCGATGCTGGCAATGTTGTAGGAAAAGATTTGTCAGTAACTGCAAATATGTTCGGTGCAGATAATATAGAAGCAGTGGTAGTGAGGAATAATTTTTTACCACAGCTTTCGATGGCTAGCGCAATCAACAAATTTTTCATTAGAGATAGAAAATCATTGGTGGTTTGTGGTACGCATGGCAAAACTACGACAACAGGATTACTCGAACATGTTTTTACTGTGTGTGGTAGGGATCCAGGATATTTAGTAGGAGGAATACCTGTGGGGAGTGAAAAAAGTTATCATGTAGGTTCTGGTGAATATTTCATAATTGAAGGAGATGAATATGATACTTCATATTTTGATAAGAGTCCGAAATTTTTACACTACAATCCATATATCGCTATAGTTACCTCTATAGAACTTGATCATGTAGATATATATAGAGACTTGGAAGACTACAAACAGGCTTTTAGATTTTTAGCACAGATTGTAAAACCAGAAGGCTTGTTAATCTTGTGCAAAGAAAATTTAAATACTTTGGAACTTATGAATTTCACAAAAGCAAAAGTTGTAACTTATGGTTTTGATGAAAGTGCAAATATTTTTGCAAAAGATATAAAAAACGATGAGTCTGGTCAGAGTGCAGATATATATATGAATAAGGTTTTACTAGGCAGGATAACAACACCTTTGTTTGGTAAATACAACTTACTCAATACTCTATCTGTTATAACAGCTGCGCTCCATGAAGGCATAGATTTTGAAAATATCTCGCATTCGTTGAAACTTTTTAATGGGATGAAAAGACGGCAGGAAATAATAGGAATTGTAAACGGAATTACAGTTATAGATGATTTTGCACATCATCCGACTGCTGTACGAGAGACACTCTCTGGGATAAGAGAAAGATTTTTAGGCAGAAGAATCGTGGTTTTCTTTGAACCTCGTTCAGTCACTAGTAGAAGGAAAATATTTGAAGCTGATTACGCTAGTTCATTTGGAAATGCTGACATGATATTTTTATCTACACCTGCTCTCCGCAGCGTAGATGATCCAAAAGATTTTATTGATCCAAATATTGTAGCAGGATTGATAAGAGAAAAAGGTAAACAGGTTTATGCATTGAATAATGCCGGTGAAGTTTTAGAGAAAGCACTTCCTTTATTGAAGTCAGATGATGTTGTTGTAATTATGAGCAATAGTTCATTTGATGGAATACACAAAAAACTCCTAGAAAAATTAAAAGACCTCAATTGAGGTCTTTGTTTTTATTTTGTCACAAGCCATGCACGTGACCAGATTCGGCACACGCCATAGTAATTGTTTTCTACCATAAAGCCGAAGGAGAGCTCTTCTCGCATAAAGTCGCCGTCTCCGCCAAATTTCCCATCAAGTTTTGGGCTATCAGAAAAGCTTGTCCCCCAATTTCCTCGTTCACTTTCGATAAATGTATAGAGTAGGTCACCTATAGATAATTCTTGTTCAGGGAATGATTCGTATTCTTGTTCATCAATTACATGGAACATAAACTGAAGTGCAAATTTTGGGACAACTCGCATTTGAAGCAGGAATCCATCGGATTGGGGATCTCTGGATTCTTCAATGAAGACCGAATAATCTTTATCGTTTGAATTAACTTCAGTTATACGCAAGAGTGCACCGAAGTCTTCTTCGGTGATTTCGTTACCAAAATAAACATATCCGCCCGTAGCCTCTTGTGGAGGTGCGGATTTAAATGGATTGGGTACATTTTTGTTTTGATATCCATACACTCCATTTCCTGAAGGTAATAATTTAGATAAATCTCCTGGCTGTGTTTTTACACGTGCATTGGGCCATATTAGTGGAGAAATTTTTACTTTTCCTCCAAGGTCAAAAATTAGTCTTGTTCCTTTATCTTTTTCCATAATAACAATTTTCTACATTATACATATTTTATTAAATTTGTCAAAAATATAATTAGAAATTTTTAAGTATGCTATACTATCGGGACTGATGGGATTTTTTTCTAAAAAATTGGGTATAGATTTAGGAACCGCGAACACGCTCGTGTTTGTACCAGGCAAGGGGATCGTCTTGAACGAACCTTCTGTTGTGGCTGTTTCAGAGATAGACAACAAAATTTTGGCTGTGGGCAATGATGCCAAAGACATGATAGGACGAACTCCAGATAGTATTATCGCGTACCGTCCAATGAAAGATGGAGTGATAGCAGACTATAGAGTTACGGAAGCGATGCTTCGATACTTTATAAGCAAGGCTCTTGGGAAGTGGAACTTCATAAAACCAGAAGTTATGATCTCAGTTCCAGCAGGTGTGACATCAACAGAGCGTCGTGCGGTCGTAGAAGCTGCAATCAAGGCTGGAGCAAAAAGTGCATATGTTGTGAAGGAGCCGATACTTGCTGCAATTGGTGCAGGTATTCCGATTCACGAATCTCGTGGATACATGATTGTTGATATTGGTGGAGGTACTACAGACGTTGCTGTGATATCACTTGGAGGTATAGTGTCATGTACTTCGGTTAAATGCGCTGGAAATAAAATCGATGCCGCAATCGCTGATTATATAAAGAAAAAGTTTTCACTTGCTATTGGAGACAAGACCGCAGAAGAAGTAAAAATAAATATAGGTGCAGCGGTTATGCTTGAAGAAGAATTCACTATGACAATAAAAGGTAGAGACTTTATCCAAGGCCTTCCTCGTACTGCTCAAGTTTCAACAAATGAAATTGTAAAAGCTATAGATGCAGAATTGAAGCAAATGGTTCGCGCAATCAAAGATGTATTACAAGAAACTCCACCTGAACTTGCAGCAGATATTATCGATCAGGGTATTATCATGACAGGAGGATCTTCCATGCTCAGGTCTCTGCCCGATCTCGTATATAGAAAGACTGGAGTAAAGGCACGGTTAGCCGATGACGCTCTATATTGTGTAGTAAAGGGAACAGGTGTAGCGCTAAACCATCTAGATACATACAAGAAAGCAATTATTTCAAAAAGATAAAATGCTCAAAGTATTTTTTGAAAATATCACCCTCGATAAACTAGACTCCACTCTTATTGTAGAAGGAGACAAGGATCAGGTTCTAGATATAATAAAAAATTTCTTAGATAAGTCTGGTATAAGCTGTATAGGCAATCCAGATGTTTCGATAGAAGATTTCTCAACTTTTACTGTTGAAGATGCAGAAGATTTGTTTGCTCGTTCAAATCTACTATCCTATTCAGGTAAAAAATCTTTCAATATATTTTATTGCGCATCCATGACATCTGAGGCAATGAATAAAATTTTGAAACTTTTCGAAGATCCTAAAAAAGACAAACATTTTATATTAGTAGTTCCTAGAAAGATAGATATATTGCCGACTCTTTTATCTAGAGCGACAGTGCTCACACTCTCAGGAGAAAAAATTGATAAAAATGCAGAAGAATTTTTAAGCATGAGTATTTCTGATAGATTGGAATTTATAGTTTCTTTTCTGGATAAATTTGAAGATGAAGAGGATACTGGAATCAAGAGAGATAGCGTAGTCAGAGTACTAGATTCAATAGAAATTATTTTAAATAAATCTGGAGGTGTCGCAGACAATATAAATTCTTTAAAATTGATATCCAAGTACAAGAATTATCTTAGACTTAGGGGTTCAAATCCAAAAATGCTACTTGAACATCTTGCTCTAGTTTTACCTAAAATACCCGCTTAGAATTAATAAAAAATATGTTACAATAGTCCCATGTATTCAATAGACACATTTTCACAAAACGCAAAAAAAGCCGGCGAATGGCTCTTAAAAGAATATTCACAAATTCACACTGGACGAGCTAGTCCAACTGTTTTAGATGGGGTTAGTGCAGAAGCCTATGGAGTTTTTCAGCCTTTAAAAAATATTTCATCTATAACTATCGAAGATCCGAAAACTCTACGTGTTGTACCTTGGGACAAGACTTTAGTTAAGGTTATAGAAAAAGCCTTACAGTCTGCAGATATAGGTTTGTCTGTTGCGACAGATGATTCTGGTATTCGAGTTATATTTCCTGCACTTACAACCGAGAACAGAACAAAGTTAGTAAAAATTCTAAAAGAAAAACTAGAAGATGCTCGTATAACAATACGCAAAGAGCGTGAAGAGGCTATTAGTCAGATGGAAGCTGACAATCTACCAGAAGATCAAGAGTTTCGAATGAAGGAAGACTTACAAAAGAAAGTTGGTGAAGCAAACGCAAATCTAGAAGCTATATTCAATAAAAAAGAAGCGGAAGTAATGAACTAATATCGTATGTCTATAATAATCTTTATTCTCGTTTTACTAATACTAGTCTTAGTTCATGAGTTGGGACATTTTCTTGTCGCAAAGCGTTTTGGAATTCGCGTTGATGAATTTGGTTTTGGTTTTCCACCTCGTGCTAAAACTCTTTTTAAAAAAGGTGAGACTATATACAGCTTGAACTGGATTCCTTTCGGTGGTTTCGTAAAGATTTTTGGTCAAGACCGAGATGATGAATCAGTGAATGGCGTAGACAAGGATAGAGCCATGATAAACAAGCCTGCATACGTACAGGCTCTCGTACTTGTAGCAGGAGTTGTTTTCAATCTGGTTTTGGCATGGATTTTGTTTACTGTTGGGTTTGCAAGTGGCATGCCTACTTCCTCTAGCTCATTGCCTAAAAATACAATTCTTGAAAATCCTTCACTCATGATCACGGATGTTTTAAAAGATTCTCCTGCGCACGTAGCCGGACTTATGCCGGGCGATAAAATTCTTTCGCTTTCTTCAGGAGAGGAAATATTAGACGGGCTCATAACTCCGACTGAGCTTCAGACTTTTATACAAGCACATGAAGATAGCTCTATATCTGTAACTCATGATGATGGAAAAGAAATCAAGGTTGCTGAAATAATTCCAGAAACCAATGACTCTGGTAAAAAAGTAATTGGTATTTCTATGGATACAGTTGGAATTGTGAAGCTTCCTTTTTTCCGAGCAGTAGCTGAAGGTGCTAGATATACAGCTATTACTACTTGGGGAACAGTTGTTGGGTTTTACACACTTATTCACGATGCAGTTGTTGGCTCAGGAGATATTAGTTCTGTAACTGGTCCAGTTGGAATAGTAAAGATCGTTGGCTCAGCTTATGATATTGGTTTTATATATTTGCTTTCTTTTACTGCAATAATCTCTGTAAACTTGGCGGTTATAAATCTTATTCCATTCCCAGCACTCGATGGAGGAAGATTACTATTTTTACTTATTGAAAAGATAAAAGGTTCTAGTATAAATCAGAAATTTGCGAATACAGCAAACTTTGTAGGGTTCTGTATTCTAATAGGACTCATGCTTATTGTGACTTATCACGATATAGTAAAGTTGTTCTAATTTTTACTATTGCTAAAACTCAAAAATATTGGTAAAGTATAAATGCCTTAAATCTCGGGCATTTTATTTTTATACTCACAAAACTCATGTCAATCAGAAACATTGCAATCATCGCACACGTGGACCATGGAAAGACAACTCTTGTAGACGCTCTCATGCGCCAGGCAGGAATGTTTGAAGTTGGTTCATCTATGGACTCAAACGCTCTAGAACAAGAGCGTGGTATTACTATATATTCTAAAAATACGTCTCTTATATATAAAGGAACAAAAATCAATATAGTTGATACACCAGGTCACGCGGACTTCGGGTCTGAAGTTGAGCGCGTACTCCGTGCAGTGGATTCAGTTGTTTTGCTTGTTGATGCGCAGGAAGGTCCTATGCCACAAACTCGTTTCGTATTGAAGAAATCTCTAGAGTTAGGTCTAAAGCCGATTGTTGTCATAAACAAAATAGATAAACCAGCTGCTGATATAAATCGCGTACACGATCAAGTACTTGAGCTTTTTATAGAACTCGGTGCAGATGAGTCACAGATAGATTTCCCGACTCTATATGCTATTGGTCGTGATGGTATTGCAAAGAAAAATATAACAGATGATTCAAAAGATCTATCTCCACTACTAGATACAATTTTAGAAAAAGTTCCAGAAGCTAGTACGAAAGCTGGTGAGCCTTTTCGCGCGCAGGTTTTCAACCTAGCATATGACAATTTCCTAGGACGTCTAGCTTTGGTGCGTATATATTCTGGAAGTATGAAAACAGGGAAGTCTATATTTGTTAGATTGCCTGATGGAGAAGTTCGTACTGCTAAAATCACAAAGTTGAATACATTTGAAGGCTTGGTTCGCAAAGAAGTTCCAGAAATATTTGCAGGCGATATCGCCATGATAGCTGGAATCAGCGATGTGTATATTGGTGAGACTATAAGTGAAGAAGCAAATGCAGAAGCACTACCAGCGATTGGTATAGACGAACCTACTATTTCCCTAGATTTCTTTGTAAACGATTCACCTTTTGCAGGACGTGAAGGTAAGTTCGTAACTAGTCGTCAGATTCGTGAACGTCTAGAAAAAGAACTTGAAATAAACGTTGGACTAAAAATTGATTTCAACAACATGGACAAGCTTACAGTCTTTGGTCGTGGAGAACTCCATATCGCAGTATTGCTTGAGACAATGCGTCGTGAAGGTTTTGAACTTTCTGTGTCACAGCCACACGTAATCGTGAAGCATGAAAACGGCGTTGACCTTGAACCATTCGAAGAAGTTATAGTGGATGTCCCAGTTGAGAGTGCGAGTGCGGTTATAGAGAAACTTACAAAGCGTCGTGCTTCTATGACTGAAATGCATGAAAAGGATGGTATAAATCGTCTCGTATTTGAGATGCCTACAAGAGGTCTGCTTGGATATCGTGGACAATTCGTGATCGATACAAAAGGTGAGGGGATTATATCTTCACGTGTTCTAGGGTTTAAGCCTTATGCAGGTGAAATAAAACTTCGTGAAGTTGGATCTATGACTTCAATGATATCTGGAAAAGCTGCAGGGTATGCGCTGTGGAATCTTCAAGATAGAGGAGTTCTATATATTGGTCACGGTACAGAAATATACGAAGGTATGGTTATTGGTAATACTTCAAAGGGTGATGAGATGGCAGTGAATCCTATCAAGGGTAAAAATCTTACAAACGTGCGCTCATCTGGAAACGATGAAGCTATTGTTCTAAAGCCACCATTTACTTTGTCTATAGAAAGAGGTCTTGAGACAATGAGTGATGATGAATTTTTAGAGATAACTCCAAAATCTATACGTCTTCGCAAGAAGTGTCTAACAGAGCAAGATAGAATAAAATCCAATAGATAGTGGATATTGTCCGGTTTTCCACAGTCCTTGACTAATTTATTGACTTCTGTTATATTCTAAAGTATAGTTTAGATACAATTTTAATTAATTTTAAACATTTTAAAGAAAAAAAGTATGGCAACCACGACTTTTAAACCAAAACAGGTCACAAAAAAAATCCTATCTCCATTGCAGGACAGAGCTTATGATGTAATCATAAGTAGATTTGGTCTTGATGATAGTGCAGAAAGAAAAACTCTAGAAGCTATCGGCGAGATATATGGTATTACACGTGAGCGTGTGCGCCAGATTGAAAATGCAGCTCTACAATCAGTTCGTAAGTCTGATTCATACAAAGAACATGCTCCAGTTTTTAGTGAACTTCGTTCAATAATAGAAGATCTTGGTGGTGTTGTATCTGAAGATGAATTACTTTCAAACCTATCAAAAGACAAATCAACTCAGAATCATTTTCATCTATATTTGGTTTTAGGTGATGAATTTACAAAACATAAAGAAGATGAGCATTTCAAATCACGCTGGTCAGTAGACAACGACACAACTGATAAAGTTCATGATTCTTTGAAGAAACTATACACTTCACTTAAAGACGAAGAACTTATTCCAGAAAGTGATCTAATAGAAAAATTCTTGGATTACGTAAAAGATATCTCAGCAGAATATCGCAACGAAGAAATTGCTCGTCGCTGGTTATCTATTTCAAAAACAATCAATAAAAATCCTCTAGGTGAATGGGGTAAAGCAGATTCTTCAAACGTTAAGACTCGTGGTATCAAGGACTATGCTTTTCTTATGATGAGAAAAAATGGTGAACCTATGCACTTCCGTGAAGTTGCTGATGCAATATGTAAAACTTTTGGTAAAAAAACTCATGTTGCTACATGTCACAATGAGCTTATAAAAGATTCTCGCTTTGTACTCGTTGGACGAGGAAAGTATGCTCTAAAAGAGTGGGGTTACAAACCAGGTGTTGTAAAAGATGTTATAAAGGAAATTCTTAAGAAAGAAGGCCCACTATCAAAAGACGAAGTTGTAGAGAAGGTCATGAAAGAAAGATTCCTAAAGAAGAATACAATCCTAGTAAACCTACAAAATCCAAAATATTTCAAGAAAAATAAACAAGGTCTATATACTCCAGTATAAAAAAGAAACCCCCTAGAGGGGTTTTCTTTTTTATACTTTTATAATATATATGTGATTTTTTGTTTACACACAAAACCCTTAGCACTATTCACTACTTTTGTTATACTAATATCAATGAACCAAAAAGGTTTTGCAAATCTACTTCTAATAATCTTCGGGTTTATCCTGGTTGCTTTTATAATAGGCTTCTTCGCTTCTCGCAAGAGCTATTCTCCTATAATGTTTCCAAATGTTACAGGAGACAGCAATTCTCCTTTTACAATGTATAGTCAAAACAAATGCGGGCTTTCGATCACTGATCCTTCCATGAATGAATCTGTTGGTAGAACTATAAACATAAGTGGTTATGTAAATGGTTGTGGGTGGAAATTAGAAGGCTCTAGTGCTGGTACTGTTCAAGCATTGAATTCTGCGGGGCAAGTTATAAGTGGCACATACAATCTTTACGTAGCAAAACATTCTCCTTTTAGTGCTTCTTATTTCAACGCTACCTTATATATAAACGGACAAACTTCTGATACAGGTTCTTTGTTATTTAGAAGTAATGGCAATACCGAGGATACACAACTTATAGTTTTACCCATAGATTTCAAATAAACTCACTAATCGTGTAAGATATATATATGCAACCTGATTTTTTTACCGGAACATTAATCCAACTCGTACTATTCATATCATCACTCGCTCCTATATGGGTGCCGATTGTGCTTATGTTGGTAGCTTGGAAAATGTGGGTAAAATATTTACGGGTTAGTTATCTGGCAAGTCTAGAATGGACTCTTATTGAAATCCGTATTCCGCGTGATGTCTTCAAATCTCCAGAAGCTATGGAGATTGCTTTAGTAAATGCTTTTCATCAAGGAGGAGGAATGGGTAATTGGTATCAAAAATACTGGCAAGGTCGTGTTCATATGTGGTTTTCTTTGGAAATAGTATCGCTTGAAGGCAAGGTTTACTTCTTCATAAGAACCCCAAAACTTTTTCGTACTCTAGTAGAATCTCAAATATACGCACAGTATCCTCAAGCTGAGATAAATGAAGTGAATGATTACACAGGAAGAATTCCTCATTCAAAGATTGGTGAGTGGAGTATGTTTGGTAGTGAATTTAGATTAACCAAGCCAGACCCATATCCTATAAAAACTTATGTTGATTATGGTTTAGATAAATCATCTAGTTCTCTTGACCCGGAGCAACAAATAGATCCTATAACTCAGATGTTAGAATTCATGGGTTCTATTGGAAAGGGTGAGCAGATCTGGTTTCAGATTTTAATAAAAGTTCATACTAGTAGATACCATAAACCAGGAACATGGTTTGAAACTCGTGACTGGAAAGATTTAGCAAAAGAAGAAATCCAAAAAGTTATAAAGGGTGGTCTAATGGTCACCGATGATGCTGTTACTCGAACAACTATGAACCTTACAAAAGGTCAGCAAGATGTGATCGCGGCTATCGAACGCAATGTAAACAAGCAAGGTTTTGATTGTGGTATGAGAGTTATTTACTTAGCTGAAAAAGATAGATTCAATCCAATAAACATAACTGGAGTGCTTAGTATGGTTAAGCAATATAACTCACCATCACTAAATGGATTTGCTCCTACAAATGCAACTGGTTTTGATTATCCTTGGCAGGATCCAAAAGGTCGTCGTACTCAAGCTCTAAAACTTGAAATGTACAACGCATATCGCGAAAGATCTTTTTTCTATCCACCACATCATTCGAAAAAAGTTGCAAATAAGTCTGTTCATAGAAAACCTTTTGTTCTATCTAGTGAAGAACTTGCTACTGTATTTCATTTCCCTGGTCGTGTGGCTGAGACACCTTCGTTTAAACGTATTGATTCAAAGAAAGTTGAGCCACCGGTCAATCTGCCTATATAGTTTATGGACACACAAGACTCTTCAACAAACCCTGATATAAACCAAGTAGTTTCAAATAAATGGTTTAATAATAAAAAACGAAATCTAATAATTTCGTTTTTAATACTTGCCTTATTTTTAGTTACAGTTAGATCTGTTTTTGTTCCCTCGAGTAGTTTCAATGTTGGCTCTTCTATTGAGGTGGAGTACGGAGATAGTCTTATGACTATATCTGAAAAACTTTATGATGCTGGCGTAATAGAATCTATACCAGTATTTCAGTTTTTTGTAGTTTTGTATGGAAACGACAAGAGTATTTTAGCTGGTAGTTATTATTTTGATAGACCTATTTCTACAATCAATGTAGCATTGCGTATGGTTAGAGGTGACTACAACAAGGAAGAGATTAGGGTTACTTTTCCAGAAGGTATGACTGTATACGAAATGAGTAATTTATTGGACAAAAAGATTTCAAATTTTAATAAAGAGAAGTTCTTAGAGATAGCAGAAGCAAAGGAAGGGTATCTTTTTCCTGATACATATTTTATATCTCCAAGTGCAGATGAAGAGGATATAATAAATCAGCTCGAGAAAAATTTTGAAAGAAGAATTTCGGAAATTGAAGAAAAGTTTCTAGAATCTGAACATTCTCTCGAAGATATAATCATAATGGCCTCTATAATAGAAAAAGAGGCGAGTGGTGACGACGATAGATCAGTTATATCCGGAATACTTTGGAAGAGAATTAGGATCGGTATGGCATTGCAAGTAGACGCAACACTGACTTATATAACTGGTAGGGATTCAAGTGAGCTTACTCTAAGTGATCTTGATAGCAAATCTCCATTCAACACTTATGAGAATAAGGGCCTACCACCATCTCCGATTTCGAATCCCGGTATCTTGTCTATTGTAGCTGCTCTAGAGCCTACAGAGAGTCCGTATCTTTATTATTTGCACGATAGCAATGGGGGTATTCATTACGCAAGAAACTTCGAAGAGCACAAGCAAAACAAGGCTCTATATTTACAATAATAATTTTATATTTAAAAAAGATGCACAAACAAAATTTGGCTTTTATTGATACGGAAACTACAGGTCTTGATCCAGAAAATCATGAGATTATTCAAATTGGTTGTGTATTGGTTTCGCAAAACCAAGACGCTGATGGTAATCAAGTCTATGAAATTGTCGAAGAATTTGAGCTCAAGGTAAAGCCAGAAAAAATTGAAAATGCAGACAAGGTTGCTTTGCGTATAAACGGTTACAATGAGGCTGATTGGGTTTTTGCCTACACTCTAAAAGAAGCGATGCAGATTTTTTCTGATAAAACTAAAGATGCGATTATGGTAGCTCATAATATGCCTTTTGATTTTGCTTTTTTATTAAAAGCTTTTTCCACTACAAAAGTTGAAAACAAACTTCATTATCACAAGCTCGACACTATATCTATTGCATACGCAAAGGCAAAAAAACGTGATGATATAAGTAGATTCTCTTTGAGATTTCTATGTGAGGTTTTTAAAATAGATAACAAGAAGGCACACACAGCTCTCTCAGATTGTCGTGCTACTTTCGAATTGTATAAAAAACTCATGAATCTATAGTTTTTTGATTTTTGCAAAATTTTTAAATAAAGGTAGAGTGTCTATTGTGAGAGAAAATAAATCTAAAAAAGTCTTTGTGGGAATATCTGGCGGTGTAGATTCGTCGGTTTCAGCCCACCTGCTTATAAAAGCTGGCTACGATGTAACTGGTGTTTTTATTCGTACCTGGACTCCAGAGTGGATAGAGTGTACATGGAGAGAGGAGCGTCGTGATGCGATGCGTGTATGTGCGCACTTAGATATTCCATATTTAGAATGCGACGCAGAAGATGTTTACAAAAAAGGTGTTGCAGATTATATGATCGAAGAATACAGATTAGGGCGCGTCCCAAATCCAGACGTGATGTGTAATAGAGAAGTAAAGTTCGGTATATTTTGGGAATTTGCAAAAGCTCACGGCGCAGATTTTATAGCCACTGGTCACTACGCACAAAACAAATCAGAAGACGGGGTGCACAAGCTTTTAGTTGGAAAAGATGAATCCAAAGATCAGAGCTATTTCTTGTATAGACTAAATCAGAGTGATTTATCACATACTCTTTTACCTATAGGGCATATGGAAAAAAGTGAAGTTAGAAATATTGCTATGCGCGCAGGACTTTTTACAGGCAACAAAAAAGATTCTCAAGGAGTTTGTTTTTTAGGACCCTTGGATATGAAGGATTTTCTCGGGCACTATATTAAAAGTGAAAAGGGAATAGTTCTGGACGAACAAGGTGTAGAAATCGGTGAACATGAGGGGGCACTTTTCTTTGCACTTGGAGAGAGACATGGTTTTACTATTACAAAAAAAACCAATCAAGATACTAGATACTATGTTGTATCAAAAGATATTACGAAGAATACTATAACAGTTAGCCATGAACCAAAGCCTCTAGACAACACAAAGGATATAAAAATTATAAATACAAATTGGATTAGCGGTGTGCCTGAGGGTGGTAAAAAATTATACGCACAAATCCGTTATCATGGAGAATTGCACCCTGCTGTTTTGTCGAAAATAGAAAATAATAATGCAGTTATTTTGTTTGAAGATGACAAGCCCTTGGTTTCAAGTGGGCAGTCTATAGTTATGTACGAGAATGGTGTCTGCTTAGGGGGAGGTATTGTTGCATAATTCTGTAAATATTGTATAGTAAAGACAAAATCTTTAAGCTATGAACATAGACAACGCCCTGCTCTTGCAGATTCTTGTAACAAGATGGTTACTACTTTTTCTTGCGGTATTTATCGTCGGAGAACCGGTAAAATGGATTTTTCCAAAACTGTACGCATGGTACAGTGACTATTGGTACCGTACAAAATATAAATTTATATCTATTGAGCTCCGGAGTTATCTGTGGTTCAGGGGGTATTGGGTTGTTTTTTACCTGATGGTTGCGGCATACCACTGCTATATGTACTACAGTTATTTCGGTAGTGCACTCATAGCATTTAGTACAGGTATGCTTGTAAGTGCCGGGATAGTAGGACTCATAAGATACTATGGCAGAAAAAGAAATGTTTACGCACAGAGTACATATTCTGTGGTTACAATCGCAGTTGCGCTCTTGCTCATACATTTTCTTGAGCCTTGGTTACTAACACAACTTTTGCCTTATGTATAAATTATTTAACCCTTCCACAGCGGAAGGGTTTTGTTTTATTTTGTATCGAGTATAATTAGGCTTACATATGGAACAAATATTTACAGCAGAAAATATATTTTTTATTGAAAGACTTGGCTTTGCGATGCTCTTGGGTATGGCGATAGGTGCGGAGCGCATAATAGCTCACAAAACTGCCGGCATGCGAACGTACTCACTTGTTGCTATGGGTTCTGCATTATTTGTAATTATCTCTGAGATGATAATAGACATGCACCCAGGGCTCGACAACAACCCTGCACAGATTCCATCGCTTGTTATCAGTGGTGTCGGATTCTTGGGAACAGGTCTTATGATTTGGAAAGATTCAAAGCTTTTTGGTCTTACTACGGCCACAAGTATATGGGTTGCAGCAGGTATTGGTATTGCGTGTGGATTCGGATTCTTCGAACTTGCAGTCCTTGCAACCATACTCACACTTTTTATATTCGTAGTTTTGTGGTTTTTGGAAAACAGACTACGCCATTCATCTTTGGTGCAGCACAGTGATCCCGAAGATTTTAATATCTAGATTTATAAGAATAAAAAAAACCGTCTCGTGACGGCTTTTTTTATTTGCAAAAATACGCTATATTCAAAAGATGCAATCAAAAGACATAAGGAATAAATTTCTAGCTTTTTTTGAAAAAAGGGGACACTCTATTGTGCCTTCGTCTCCACTCGTACCCCAGAACGATCCTTCTGTGCTTTTCAATACAGCTGGTATGCAGCCGTTTGTGCCGTATCTAATGGGAGAGAAACATCCACTAGGCTCTCGTATTGCAGATATTCAGAAGTGCGTTAGAACCGGAGACCTGGAAGATATTGGAGACAACAGACACTTTTCTTTTTTTGAAATGATGGGGAATTGGTCACTCGGAGACTACTTTAAAGATGATGCAATAAAATGGAGTTATGAATTTTTAACTTCAAAAGAAGAAGGTCTAGGTCTCGATCCAAATTTGCTCTATGTAACTATTTTCGAAGGTGATGAAAATGCTCCACTTGATGAAGAGTCTAAAAAAATCTGGATGAGTCTTGGTATACCTGAGAATCGTATCTATGCTTTACCTGCAGAAGACAACTGGTGGAGTCCTGGAGACAATGGCCCTTGTGGTCCATGTAGTGAAATGTTCTACGACATGACAAGTGGGTCTGTAGGAGATTTGAACAAAGATTCATTTATCCAAGCAGTAAAAGACGAGCGAGTTATAGAAATCTGGAATGATGTTTTCATGGAATATGAAAAGAAAGAAGGAAAAGTAATTGGTAAACTTGCTCAGAAAAATGTAGATACAGGCGCTGGGCTAGAGCGCATGACAGCGGTGATGCAAGGAAAAAATACTGCATATGATACTGATATTTTTGAAAATATTATGGTTCATGCAAAAACTCTTTCGCCAGAAATTTCTTCACAGAGGGTTATTGCTGATCATATGAGAACTGCTGTATTTATGATTGCCGATGGAGTAATACCTTCAAATACAAAGCAAGGTTATGTTCTGAGAAGACTTATTCGCAGAGCAGTTTTGAAATCTGCTAACAAAGAAATCGATAGTGTAAAAATTTCTACCATTGTAGATTCTGTAGTAAATTTTTATGAAGAATTTTATCCAGAAATAAAACAAAAAACAGAAGTCATAAAGACAGAGATTGAAAAAGAAGTTTCAAAGTTTAAAGAAACACTACAATCAGGACTCAAGGAATTTGAAAAAGGAACAGATCCTTTTGTCTTGTTTACAACATATGGTTTTCCTATTGAAGTAACTCTTGAGCTTGCAAAAGAAAAGGGAGTTGAGATTGATATTGTAGATTTCAATCAAAAAATGTCCGAACACCAGAAGCTCTCGCAGACTTCTTCTGCTGGTATGTTCAAAGGTGGTCTTGCAAATCACAACGAGCAAACTATTAAGCTCCATACTGCTCACCATTTACTACTTTCTGCACTTCAGGAAGTGTTAGGTAAAGAAGTAAAACAACGAGGTTCAAATATAACAGAGGAACGTCTTCGTATGGACTTTGCATTCGATAGAAAAATGACTGATGAAGAAAAAGTAAAAGTTGAAGAAATTGTGAACGAGTATATTTCTCGCGGATTGAACGTTCTTCGTTGCGAGATGCCACTTACAGAGGCTGAAAAGCTTGGAGCCGAGATGGAATTTGGTGCTAAGTATCCAGATATCGTATCTCTTTACTTTATCGAAGATGAAAACGGCAATGCAATATCAAAAGAATTTTGCGGTGGACCTCACGTAACAAATACAAAAGAGCTCGGAGTATTCAAAATCCAAAAAGAAGAAGCTTCTTCTGCAGGTATTCGACGCATAAAAGCAGTTTTAAATTAAATTATGATTCTTCAAATTTTTCACGTTCGAAAAACTATACGCGATATCAAAGAGGCTAGTGCAAATCCAAGTGGCTTCGCTGCTTCACAAGGCAAAGAGCTTTTTATTGGCGCAGTTCTACCGCTACTTTTGCCAGTGGTTATTTTGACTGCTGTGCTGGCTGTTTTTTCCTTTAGTTCGCTCTTAGGAGGTCCATACTTGCTTGCTAAAATACTTTTCTGGATTGTAATCTTTCCGGCCATTACATCTATCTTGGTAATTAAAAAATTATATTCGATTCTTTTTGCAAAAAAATCTGAATCAGTAAAACCCGAAGGGAAAGTAGCAGCTACTTATGACAGCGCTGGGAAGAGGTTGGATTAAACTTGCTTAAAACATAAAAGTATTGTATAGTTTGGGAAACCAAAACGTACATATATATGATCTCATTAAAAATTGAAGACATACCAGACTTTAACCCAAAATTTGCCGTTGCCGGCACTTTTCTTTTTGTAAGAGAGAAGATTCTCCTGTTACAGAGAGCAGCTCATAAACCGCAAGGTGAAACATGGGGAGTTCCGGCAGGTAAGATAAATCACCTTGAAGATCGTCAGGCAGGCGCAAGACGTGAACTTCTTGAAGAGACCGGTATAAGCTTATGGCCACATCTATTCGAACATAAGCACACTTTCTATGTAAGAAATGAAAAGAAACAATATGATTTCATTTATGAAGTTTTTATTGTTAGGATGTGCACCAAGCCTGCCGTAAATATCAACATCGAAGAACATGTTGATTATGAATGGAAGACTCCATCAGATGCACTTCTTGTGAATTTGATGGACGATGAATCTGAGGTCATAAAGCACGCATTCAATATCTAAATTTACAAAGAGCCTAAAAAGGCTCTTTTATTTTTTATATTTTGATATACTAGATATATGAATTTTTTTAGTAATAAAAATAGCGAAGATCTTGCTCTGGTATTAGATATCGGATCTGCTTCTGTTGGAGGATCATTGGTTAAATTTCCAAAAGGTAAAAATCCAGCAAAGCCTACTATTGTATATAGCGTACGCACTGATCTTATTTTTGAAGAAGATTTAAATTTTGAAAGTTTCTTGGCAAAGATGTTGCTCGCACTCGCTGACGTTGTAAAGAAAGTTCACGATGCGAGAATTGGTGCTCCAAAGTTTGCTTACTGTACTCTAGCTAGTCCTTGGTATGCTTCTCAAACTAGAATTATAAAGCTATCCAAAAATACTCCTTTTGTTTTTTCTCACAAACTTGCCGATGAGCTAATAGAAAAAGAGCGTAAAAATTTTGAGAACGAACACGCAGGAAGATATCGAGAGCTCGGTGAGAATGTCCGCATATTGGAAGCAAAGACAATCCGTGTTTCCTTGAATGGCTATAGAGTAAAAGATCCAATCGGTGTAAAAGCAACCGACTTAGATATGACTCTATACTTGTCTATGTCTCCTGAGGCAATCCTAGTGTCGATAGAAGAAGTTATAGAAAAAGTCTTTAGACTAAAGAAGATATCTTACTCATCTTTTGCTTTTGCTTCTTTTATTACCACTCGAGATCTTTTTGTACATGAAGATAACTTTATTCTTTTGGATATTGGAGGAGAGCTTACCGATATATCAATTATAAAAGATGGAATGTTGATAGAGAGCGTGTCTTTCCCTTATGGTAAGAATTTTCTCCTTCGAAAAGTCAGTCGCGCTCTAAAGAGAACTGGTGGGGAAGCATTGTCTTTGTATCGTATATATTCTGATCTAAAATTGGAGAAAAATCTGGCTGATAAATTTTCAGAAGTATTGAAGGAGGCTCAATCAGAGTGGCTTAGTAATTTTAGCAACGCACTTGCTGGTATTTCTGTAGAGTTAGGTATACCTGATACTGTTTTTTTGACTGCAGACAAAGACACGTCCAGTTGGTTTATTGCAACCCTAGAGAGTGAGGAGTTTCATAAATACACCACAACCGAACATCAGTTTAGAGTTATATCCCTTGGGTCTGTTGCTACTAGTGAGTATTTAAATTTTTCTGGTTCTGTGATTAGAGATCCATTTATAATGTTAGAAACTATTTTTATTACTAGAATTCGAGTATAATATATTTATGGCAAAAAATGTTGTAGAAGATATCATAAAGACACCAAAGCGTGAACCTTCTGTATTTTTTTCTGAGCTTGCAAAAGCTACTAACAAAACTCTATCCACACAAGAGGTTAAGCCGAAAAGTCCAAGAAGTACATCCAGAAGTACTTCTGCAAGACAATCTCCTCCGCCTAGAATTCCAAAGGATCCCATAAGTCCCGTTTTCACAGAAAGAAAATATCATAAACATGCACGTATATGGGTGTTTGCTGCTGTTTCAGTATTTATTTTATTTTTCGCTCTATCCTTTTTGTTTTCAGGTGCAAGCGTGTCAGTCTCACCAAAGACTGTTTCTGTAGACATTGCTACAGATTTTGCTTCAGAAAAAGATGCGATACTGCCTAGTCTACCGTTTCAGCTTATGGCTATAAGTGCTTCTGAAAAAGTTTCAAATCCTTCTACTGGTTCAAAAGTTGCTAGTAGTAAGGCAACAGGCACTGTTGTCTTATTCAACGAATACAGCACTACTCCACAGAATCTTCTTATAAATACTCGACTCGAGGCTCCAAATGGAAAAATTTACTATACCGATAAAGCAGTTTCAATACCAGGATATAAAAAGACTGGAACTACTATTACACCTGGATCAGTCGACGTGAAGGTTACAGCAGCCGAAGCAGGAGAAGAGTACAACAGTCCACTTACAGATTTCACAATTATTGGCTTTAAAACCAATGCCGACAAATATGCAAAGATGTATGGAAGAAGTAGAACTGAAATATCTGGAGGTGCTACTGGGAACATGTATACAGTCTCAGCAGAGGAAGCTAGTGCTTCATATGCAAAAGCTCGAGAAACATTGAATCAAACACTTATGACCCAAGCTCGCACTGAACTACCAGAAGGTTTTGTTCTCTTTGATAACGCATTATTTATATCTATAGATGAAGATAGTCCGATTACCGAATCAAAAGAAACTGAGATAACTCAAGTAGCTACAGGCACAGCCCAAGCTTTTATCTTTAAAAGATCTGACTTACACGAAGTTATTGCTCGTAAATTCATACAGGATTACGATGGTGATCTCGTGCATATCCCAGAGCTAGATAGCCTAGTATTTGAGCTTAGAAACAAAGACACAATAGTTCCCGCTACAGTTGAGGATATAACTATAAACTTAACTGGAAGTGCAAATATAATATGGGATGTAAATACAGAGGAAATCATATCTTCTTTGGTTGGCAAGCGTAAAAAAGATTTTCAATCCATCATGTCTATAAATCCAAACATTCAAAGTGCTGAAGTGGTTATAAAACCATTTTGGGAGAGAAAATTTCCAACCAAGCCAGAGTCAATTGAGGTTTTGGTAAAGGAAAGTTAATTTATACTCTTATAAATTTGACTAATACGTTTTCATTTGCTATTGTTATTTAGCTAACGCATGAGTGATAAAAAAGAAATTTCACGAATTGCTTCCGTCCAGGAAGCATTACCAAGTACTCTTTTTAGAGTTGCCTTTGAAGACGGTGAAGTTATTCTAGCTTACTTGTCAGGTAAAATGCGCATGCACCGTATAAAGGTTATGATCGGCGACAGAGTAGAGGTTGTGATAGACCCATACGGTGGAAAAGGACGTATTGTCAAAAGACTTTAAATAGAGTATTATATACAAGCATTTTATCAAATAACCCAAAAATGCTTGTAAACAAAGGGTTTTATACCCTTCATTTTCCATTATTTCATGAAAATCAGAGCAAGAGTAAAAAAGATGTGCGATAAATGCAAACTTGTTAAGCGCAAGGGTCATCTTCGCGTTATCTGTGATAATCCAAAGCATAAACAAAAACAATAAAATCAAATGAGAATACTAGGTATAACAATTCCAAACGAAAAGCGCATTGAGATAGGTCTTACATCCCTTTATGGTATTGGACTAACTAGATCAAGAAAGGTTCTTGATGAAGTTAAGGTCCCTTACAACAAAAAGGCAAGTGAACTTACTCCTGAAGAAGAAAATCAAATCCGTAAGCTTATCGAAGACTACAAGATCGAAGGAAATCTAAAGCGTGAAATTGCATCAAACATCAAACGCTTAAAAGATATCAAGGCTTACCGAGGAGTTCGCCACATGCGCAAACTTCCAGTACGGGGACAGAGAACAAAAACAAACTCTAGAACTGTTCGAGGAAACGTTCGAAAGACAATGGCAAGTGGACGCCGAAAACTTGAAAAGACTTAAGATTTAGATTTTATTTAACTTCCTAATTTATAAAAACCGTGGGTAAAAAGAAAATTACAACAAAAGAGGGTACAGAAGTAGAAGCTGAAGTAAAGGCTCCTGTTTCTGCTTCACCAAAAACTCCAAAGAAGAAGATCACTGCTGCGACAATGCACGTAGACGCTACTTTCAACAATACAAAGATAGTAATATCTGACAAAGCTGGTAATACACTTTTCTGGTCTTCAGCAGGAGCTATGGGATTCAAAGGTGCAAAGAAGGGAACTCCTTTCGCTGCTTCAAAAGTAGGTGAAATATTGGCTGACAAAGCTGGTGCACTAGGTATAAAAGAATTTGATGTAATTATCAGAGGTGTTGGTTCAGGTCGTGAGAGTGCTATTCGTACATTCATGGCAAGAGGATTTGATCTTACAGGTATTCGCGATATGACTCCTGTCCCACACAATGGTCCAAAACCAAAAAAACCACGAAGAGTTTAATTTTTAATAGTATTTAAAACGATTGAGTTATGATTACAGGTCCAAAATATAAAATGTGTCGAAGATTGGGTTCAGGTGTTTTTGAAAAATGCCAAACTCAAAAATACACTCTCTCTGAGGGTCGTAAATCTACATCTGGAAAAAGACCAAAACAACTTTCTGGATATGGAGAACAACTTCTAGAAAAGCAACGCATTCGCTTCAGTTATGGAGTTAGTGAAAAGCAATTTAAAAACTACGTTAAATACGCTAGTTCTATTAAGGGTGCAAACGCATCAGAAAAGCTATACGAATCTCTAGAAGCTCGTCTCGACAACATAACTTACAGACTTGGACTTGCTCATACACGAAATCTTTCACGACAGATGGTTTCCCATGGCCACATACTGGTAAACGGCAAACGCACAACAGTGCCTTCATTTAAAGTTAAGATTGGTGATGTTATTACAATACGCGAAGGGTCGAAAAAAAGCGTTTTGTTCGCAGAATTAGAGAAGAAGCAAAAAACTTATTCTATGCCAAACTGGTTGTCTTTTGACACAGCTCGCATGGAAGGCAAGGTTATCGGTGTTCCAAAAAATGCAGATGCGTTCCTCAATTTTAATGCAGTGCTTGAGTTTTATAGTCGTTAATCGTTATTAGTTAAACTAATCGAGATAATATATATGTTAGATCATTCAATTATGTTACCTTCAAAGCCTCGTGTTGTTTCAGAAGATGCAACTAAAGGTGTTTATGAAATCGACAATCTATATCCAGGCTACGGACACACACTCGGCAACTCTCTACGCCGCATAATCCTTTCTTCTCTACCAGGTGCAGCACTTACATCAATATCTATTGATGGTATTTCACATGAGTTTTCTACAATCGAAGGAGTAAAAGAGGATGTTATTATGATAATCCTTGCTCTTAAAAAAGTTCGTTTTAAAGTTAGTAGTGATGAACCTCAACAAGTAACACTAAAGGTTAAAGGACCAAAGGTTGTTACTGCTGGAGACATAGTATGTCCTGGACAAGTTGAAGTTATAAATACTGATGAATACATAACAGAAATCACAGGCAAAGGTAAAGAACTTTCAATAACTATGAACATCGAAACTGGTCTTGGTTTCGTGCAAAAAGATATGCACCAAAAGTCAAAGACAGATATCGGTACAATCGCTCTAGATGCACTATTTTCACCAATCCGCCGCGTAGCTTATGAAGTTGAAAACATGCGCGTGGGTGACAAAACAAACCACAATCGTCTACGTATGATCATAGAGACTGATGGTAGTGTTGATCCTCGTGAAGCTCTAAAGAGATCTATCGAAATCATGATCACTCAGCTCAAAGCTATTTTTGATTTCAAATTCGACGATGAAGCAAAGCCTGCTATCAAAGAGGAGTCTGCTGATGCATCTGTAGAAGAATCTGAAGGAGAAAAAGATTCAGGAGAAGATATGTCAGACATCCTAAAAACTCGTATTGATACTCTAGAGCTTTCTACTCGAACACTAAACGCTCTAAATTCTGCAAACATCCGAACAGTTGGAGGTATTGCTCGCAAGAAAAAAGAGGATTTACTCGAGCTTGAAGGTATCGGAGAGAAGGGTATTCAGGAAATCCGTCGTATGTTATCAAATTTTGGCATTACCCTAAAATAATCCCATTCGCTAATTACTAATCACTTTTACTACTATGAGACACGCAAACAACGTAAGAAAATTTGGCAGAACAGCAAACGCAAGAAGAGCACTTCTAAAGAGTCTTGCTCTTTCGCTTATCAAACACGAGCAAATCACAACAACTGAGGCAAAGGCAAAAGAATTGCGTCCTTATATCGAAAAGCTAATTACTCGTGCACAAAAAGGTGATCTAGCTACACGCCGTGCAATCGTTGCTCGTCTTATGAATAGAAAAACTGAGACAAAAAAGCTTTTTGATGAGATCGCTCCAAAGTATGCAAAGAGAAAAGGTGGATACACACGTGTGTTGAAACTTCCTCAGAGAAAAGGCGATGCAAGTAAAATGGCTATTATTGAATTTGTATAATATATAAAAATACGGTAGTATATCGAAACACAACTATGGAATACACACTTGATGCAAAAGGAATAACAGTAGGAAGAACTGCAACAAAAGCAGCGACTATTTTGATGGGCAAAAACAAGCCAGGAAGCAAGAAAAACGTTATAGCAGAAAACAAGGTTACAATCATAAATGCTTCACAGGCAAAGATAAGTGCAAAGAAAGCTCGCGAAACAGTACTTGAGCGTTACACTGGATATCCTAGTGGTCTTATACTACAAAATATTGATGAGGTTGTTTCAAAGAAGGGGCATTCAGAACTTTTCAAACTTGCAGTTTACGGAATGCTTCCAGGTAACAAACTTCGCGATAAGATTATGAAAAATCTAGTAATCACAGAATAATATGTCAGAAAAAACTACAACAAAAAGATATATTGAAACAATCGGACGTCGAAAGACAGCAAGTGCTCGCGTAAGACTTACTCCAAGTTCAAAGCTTTCAATAGAAGTAAATGGAAAAGAGCATTCAGCATATTTCCCTACAGACTCACACAGAGCAATAGTTATCGATCCTTTTGTAAAAGGCAAGATTGATTCAAAGTTTACAATCACAGCTCTCGTAACTGGAGGAGGAATCCACGCTCAAGCTGAAGCAATCCGTCACGGTATCGCTCGTGCGATCGTAGAGCTCGATGAAAATGAACACACAAATATCAAAAAACTTGGTTTCCTAAAACGTGATCCTAGAGCAAAAGAGCGCCGCAAGTTCGGTCTCAAGAAAGCTCGTAAGGCTCCACAATGGAGTAAACGTTAAAACAAAGAAGTCCCGAAAGGGATTTTTTTGTTTGACAAAATCCTATTTTACGGTATTATTTAAAAAAATGTACACACAATGAATAAAAAATTGAAAAACCAATTACGCCACAAAGCCGGGATATATTCTCTTTTTTCCAGAGGTAATATTTTCACAGCTATACTATTGGCGCTATGTATGAGTTTTGTATATGGGATTTTTACCTATGGTACGGTGGAAGATTATCCACTAAATCTTCTGGTGCCACTAATAGTCGCCCTTTTTATATCTATTGTTTTTGTATACCTACTTGGTAGGGTTACATATTCAGATATAGAATCGGCGTCTGATTCTATGCAGGTTAAAATAGGTGAAAAACTCCTCCTCATAGAGGTAGAGATCAAAGAGCTTAGCGATAAGATCGCAAAGAACCCAGCTCCAGCACGTTTTCTTGATGAACGTGAGGCAGACCTCTACGACCTACAAAAGGAGAAGGAAAAGCTCCTTGCGACGCTTGGGGAGCTTCAGAAAGTTCCATTCGAATTCAATTAAAAAATAAACCCTCAGTACGAGGGTTTTAATTTTGCCAATTTTTCAAATCCAAGTATAATCGTGTATATGAAAGACGAAGAAGACAAAAAAATAGATGAGACTGTGGTGGAGGATGCTGACACAGAAACTGACGAGGATGTAGTGGAATTTGTTTTCAATGATGATGGAGAAGAAGATATAAAAGCCACTTTAAAAAAGCTTAGAAAAGACTTAAAAGAAGCTCAAAAAGAAAAGACAGAGTATCTTACAAACTGGCAGAGAGAGCGCGCAGATTTTACAAACTACAAAAAAGATGAACAAGAAAGACGTGAGAGTACACTCGCTTATGCTCGGGAGAATTTTGCCGAAGAACTTCTACCAGTACTAGACGCATACGATATGGCTTTTTCAAACCGTGAGGCATGGGAGAAGGTAGATAAAAACTGGCGTATAGGTGTGGAATATATCCACGCACAGCTTTTGAAAGTTCTTGCTGACAACGGTGTGAATCCTATAAAGGTTTCTGTGGGGGACAAAGTTGACCCAAAACTTCATGAGGCAGTTGAAAATATTTCTACCGATGATGAAGCACAAGACCACTCTATAGCCGAAGTTACTCAGTCCGGATACATAATAGGCGAGCGAGTACTCAGAGCAGCGAGAGTAAAAGTGTTTGAATTCAAAAAATAAATAAAAAAAACGAGCATTGCTCGTTTTTTTTATTTATTTCCCAAATATTCCAAACAAAACTTTTCCAGTCTCTGAATCTATTGTATCAGTCGTAAAAATCATGATCTCTGTCGTAAGGCCGAGATCTTTTTTTATATTTTCAAACAAATGCTCAAGGGGGTAGGGAGATATCCAAGCACTATTTTTTAGACATACAAAACCTGCTTTCTTTAGCAGATAGCGCAAACTATCGCGTTCATTTTTTCTAGACTCAGGTAGATCCAGAAGTATAATTCTCCACTTACCATCCCATTTTGGGTCTAGGATTGCGCTGTCACTTTCTAGCTTTAGACTATTGGCCTTCTTTTTTCCTTCATTTGTTAGACGTGTGTATTTAGTTCTGTCTGAAGACAGATTCTCCACCAGACCTGCCTCTTTTAGGCCCTTCAGAGAGCGATTTATAGCGTATACAGGCACTTTTGTGGCAGGGCGAGGGGAAACACGCTCACTGAGCTCAGATAGCGAAATAACTGGCTTTTCAGACAGTATTTTGAGTATTTTCCTTGAGAAATCTGGCTTTTTTTGCATATCTAGATATTAACATACTTTTCACGAACGCAAAATACTTGTCAAAAAGTTATCCACATGTATAATAGGTCTATAGTTATTAAATTATCAGTAATGCTAATAAAAAATATGTCAAAAATCATTGGAATAGACTTGGGAACTACAAACAGTGCTGTATCTATCATCGAAGGTGGACAGCCAAAAATAATCGAAAACATTGAAGGTAATCGTACGACACCTTCTATTGTTGCTATGGCAAAGAACGGCGATCGTCTCGTCGGACTTTTAGCAAAGCGTCAGTCTGTTACAAATCCAGAAAATACAATTTACGGCATCAAGCGCTTCATGGGTCACAGATTTGATGATGCAGAAATTCAGAAAGACAGAGGTGTTGCTCCATACAAAATTGAAAAAGGCGAGAACGATGGAGTTGTTGTAAAAATGTCTGACAAGACTTATCGTCCAGAAGAAATTTCTTCTATGATACTTGCAAAGATCAAAGCTGATGTAGAAGCAAAGCTCGGAGAAAAAGTTACAGAAGCGGTTATCACAGTACCAGCGTATTTCAACGACTCACAACGCAAAGCAACAGTAGACGCCGGAGCTATCGCAGGCTTGGATGTAAAGCGTATTATCAACGAACCGACAGCAGCAGCTCTTGCATACGGATTCAATACTAAAAAAGATGAAAAGATTGTTGTGTACGACTTCGGAGGAGGAACTTTCGATGTGTCTGTACTAGAAGTTGGAAACGATGTTATCGAAGTAAAGTCTACTGACGGAGACTCTCACATGGGTGGAGAAGATATTGATCAGAAAATCATCAAATGGATCGCCGAAGAATTCAAAAAAGAATCCGGTGTAGATATAACAAAAGATGTTCTTGCTCTTCAGCGTTTGAAGGAAGCTGCTGAGAAGGCAAAGCATGAACTTTCTACTACAACAGAAACTGAAATCAATATTCCATTTATTACTTCTACGGCTTCAGGACCTCAACACTTACTGATCAAGATGAGTCGCGCGCAACTAGAAAGTTTGGCCGATGAATTCGTGTCTCGTTCTATCGAGATCACAAAACGTGCAATCGAAGCTTCACCATTTAAAATTGGTGATATAAACGAAATCATAATGGTTGGAGGTCAGACTCGTATGCCAAAGATTATTGAAGAGGTAAAGAAACTTTTTGGTAAAGAGCCAAATCGTTCTATCAACCCAGACGAAGTTGTAGCTCTCGGAGCTGCAGTGCAAGGTGGAGTTTTGAAAGGTGATGTACGAGATGTGCTACTTCTAGATGTTATCCCACTATCACTTGGAATTGAGACTTTGGGAGGTATCGCAACAAAGCTTGTTGAACGAAATACAACTATTCCGACATCTAAGTCACAGATATTCTCGACCGCAGCCGACAATCAAACATCTGTAGAAATTCATATTTCTCAGGGTGAACGTCAAATGGCTTCCGACAACAAATCTCTAGGAAGATTTATCTTGGACGGAATCCCGCCTGCACCTCGAGGTATGCCTCAGGTTGAAGTTACTTTTGATGTTGATGCAAACGGAATCCTTTCTGTAACTGCAAAAGACAAGACTTCTGGCAAGACTCAGTCTATCCGCATCGAAGCATCAAGTGGTCTTACAGACGAAGAGGTCAAGAAAATGCAAAAAGACGCAGAACTTCATGCAGAAGAAGATAAAAAGAAAAAAGACGCAGTTGATATAAAAAATACTACAGAGATGATTCTCTACACTGCTGAAAAAGCTCTCAAAGATAGCGAAGGTAAAGTATCTGATGAAATAAAGAACGGAGTTCAATCAAAGATCGATGCACTCAAGGCTGTAAAGGATGGAGACGACATGGAACAAATCAAAAAAGCTACAGAAGAACTTTCAAGCGAAATGAGTAAAATCGGTGAGGCTATGCAAAAGGCAAATGCTGAAGCTACTCCAAACACGGAGGCAGAATCTGAGCCAAAAACAGAGGAACCGATTCGTGATGCAGAGACAGGTGAGAGTGAAGTAAAATAATTATCAATCAAATATTAAAAATCCGCACAATCTGCGGATTTTTAATATGCTAAAATAAAAATATGTCTAAAAAAGAAGCAATATACGCAGGAGGATGTTTTTGGTGTACAGAGCAAGATTTGCGCAAAGTGAACGGTGTTATAGATATCATGCCTGGCTATACAGGTGGTAGTGAAAACGATGCAAACTACGATGATGTAGCCACACACAAAACTTCTCATCGTGAAGCGGTAAAAGTAGAGTACGATGATACGAAAACATCTTTCAAAAAGATCACACAGTTTTTTCTAGACCATATCGATCCGACAGATGCTGGTGGGCAGTTTTTTGACCGAGGAGAAAATTATAAAACTGCTATTTATTTTTCAAACGGAGATGAAGAGGGTATTGCTAAGTCACTTTTGGTAGAGCTTGGAGAAAGTGGAATCTATGACAAGCCGATTGCAGTTGGAATATTACCAACCCTGCCTTTTTATGTAGCCGAATCTGAACATCAAAATTATGCGGAAAAGAATCCGGTACGTTATAGTATATACAAGCAAGGTTCAGGCCGAGAAGATTTTGTAAACAATGTTTGTGCGATTAGAGATGAGAAAAAGATAAATTGGAAAGATTAAAAAATGAAACCAAAAAAAGTATTAGTAAATGACAAAATGCAAAAAGGGTATAGTTATATCCTAACTGAACCTATGGGCAAAAATTTTGCAAAAGATTTCAAGCCACAGCTTTCGCCCAAGCAGATGCTCGCGCTAGGAGTTTTTGGAGGTGTGTATATGCGTGATTGCACAAGAGAGTTTCCAAGTGATTGGTTTACGCGCGCCAAATTTGCAAAGGGTAAGCGTGATGCAAAAATAAATTATTTTAAAGTGAATGCCTCTCAGCCTCTGTCTGTTTGGAGAAAGAAAGGTTGGATATACAAAGAGGATCCACGCGGATGGTTCCAGTGGTATTGCAGATATTATATGGGACGAAGAATTCCGTCCGAAGATGCTATTCAGATAAAACGTTACCGTGCTATTCGTCGGCACGTCGGTCAGATTGTTGCCAATTGTAGGCCAGGGGATATAAACTGCCGACCTCGTCAGCGCCAAGCCCTGCTCCACTGGGCGTATGATTCTAGGAAAATCTAACTTTTACAAATTCTAAAAAATATGGTATAAAGTGCTAAATTTGTAAGAATATGGCATTTTATAAAAGAAAATATTTACCATCTCAGGCAGATATTGATCAGCTTGAAAGGGATCTAGAAGGACCCGATTTTAATTGTGTAAAGCTCTCTAATACTGATATTCGCAATTCACTAGCGAAGTACGAGAAAAAAGCACCTCGAAAAACCGAAGGTATTGAACGCGGGTTTGTGTTTATTCCAAAAGATCCGGACAATGATTATCGTGTAATCATCTGGGGTACTGCCAAGGAAGATGGCGGAGTGAAGCAATCCGATTATGGTTGGGTGCTAGTTTTAAAAGGAGACAAGCCAGTTTACTTTGCCAAACGCATGGAGCGGACAAAAAATTATATTATCAATATCAAGCGCAGAGCTTGGGTCACAATATACAAAGTTCGCAATCGTCCGCACTGCCCACATCCGGGCTGTGAGCGTTTTATGGAGATTTCGAAAACTTCTGTAATTGGTGCTGTGGTATGGAAATGTGAAAACAAAGCAGTTCACACTCGTCCATATTTTCGCAATTGGGATTATGGTTTGCCGAAAAAAGCCAAATCTTTTGTCGATGAAAATCGTAAATCTCGCAGGAGATACTATAAGAAATTGAAGAAGGAAAACAAGGTTGTAGAACCCGCCCAATTCAAAAGAAAAAAGCGAAAGCTAAAATAACAAAATCCACTTAATCCCCAAAAATTAGTTTGGGGATTTTATTATTTTCAAGTGTTATACTATCTCCACAAATGACTCAACGCGAAGCCCTAAACATACTAAAAACTGGTGCGAGTGTATTTCTAACTGGCGAACCCGGCGCTGGTAAGTCTTATGTTATTCGTGAATACGTAGATTATCTCCATGAGCACGGTATTGAGCCAGCTATTACAGCTTCGACCGGTATTGCTGCGACACATATACACGGGCAGACTATTCACTCATGGAGTGGTATTGGAATAAAAGATTTTTTGTCTCCATATGACTTGGAGGCATTGTCAGAAAAAGAATATCTAGTAAAACGCTTGAAGAACACAACTACACTTATAATCGATGAGATTTCTATGCTTTCTAGTTCTACTCTAGATTGTGTAGACAAAGTTTGTCGTAAACTTCGAGATACAGACGAACCTTTTGGTGGAGTTCAGGTTGTACTCGTAGGAGATTTTTTCCAACTTCCACCGATTTCAAACGCAAATAGTTTAAAAGATTTTGCTTATAATTCTAAGGCATGGACTGCTCTTGCTCCTGTAGTTTGTTATTTATCCGAACAACATCGCCAAGAAGATCCAGAGTTGCTGTCATTACTATCAGCAATCCGCAGAAACGAAGTCGAAGAAATGCATTTTGAATATATACAGTCTCGTATAAACACAGGTGAACAAATTTCAGAATCTATAACTCGTCTTTTACAAAAAATGTTTCTGTTGATGCATTGAATTCACAATCTCTAGGCAAGCTTACTGGTATGGATCACAAGTACAACATGGATTCAAAAGGCAAAGCTTCTATGGTCGAAGCTCTAAAAAAAGGATGTTTATCTCCGGAGGTTTTAGTACTAAAAAAAGATAGTGTGGTTATGTTCACAAAGAACAATCCACAAGCTGGTTTTGCAAACGGAACACTAGGCAAGGTTGTAGATTTCGATAGCTTGTCTCACTACCCAATAGTTCTAACTCGCAGTGGTAGACGGATCACTGTCGAACCTGCTGAATGGTTAATCGAAGAAGACGGTAAAGTGCGCGCGCGTATATCTCAGCTTCCACTCAGACTCGCTTGGGCGATCACTGTTCACAAGTCACAAGGTATGTCACTCGACGCAGCAGTGATGGACTTGCGTGATGTATTTGAATACGGCCAAGGCTACGTTGCGCTTTCTCGTGTGCGAACACTCGCTGGGATATATTTACACGGTATAAACCAGAAATCTCTCCAGGTTCATCCAGGGGTTCTAGAGACAGATGAATCTTTTCGCAACAAGTCCACAGACGCTGCATATTATTTTGAGTCACTTGATAGCTCTGCTATAAAAATCATGCATGATAACTTTATCAAAGCTTGTGGTGGTAGTGTTGAAAAGTTAGCAGCCGACAAGATGTCTAAAAAAACCAAAGATAAAACTGAAGAGAAAACTCTAGCGTTACTAGAAGAGGGTTGCTCTATTGAAGATATAAAAGAGCGAAGAGGTTTTACTGAAGGTACAATCATCGACCATATCGCCAACCTTGTAAAAAATGGAAAATTTGAAAAAGATCGAGTCCGAGAACTTTGTTCAAAAGATTTGCTTGATTGCCTACCTTCTATATTCAAGGCTTTCAAGACAGAAGGTTTTGAAAAGCTCGCACCCGTGCATGCATATCTAAAAGGTACATATACATACGACGAACTCAAGCTTGCGAGGATTCTATACTAGTGAAATCCTTCTACAAACAAATCATAATCGATTGGATTTAAACTTTTTATTTTAGCTACAAGTTCGTTGCAAGCCGATTCTTGGCCGCATATGTATATATCTGAATTATTGAAATCATATTTGCCTATATGATCTTGAATATAGCCTTTTGTGCAATTTGAATTTTCTTCAGGTCTTGAAACTGTAAAGTTGAATTCTATTTTGTTATTTTGGTGAGTTAGATTTTCGAAATAGTCTTTATACAAGACTTCGTTTTCAAATTTACTTCCAGTAAATATAGTGAGTTTTTCCAGATCGAGCATATCTTTGAAATATTCTACAAGTCCCTTTGTCACACCAGCACCAATACCAAATCCAAATAAATATACTTTTTTCCGATTCATTTTATCTACAGTGTTTAGTCCTAGTGGTCCCATTATTTCGAGTTCTTCTCCAGTCATATCCTTGGTCCAAAAGAGGGTAGACATCTTACCATTTGGAGTAAGTCGCATGGCTATTTTTATTATGTCTTTTTCTTCTGGACTAGAAGCTATCGAGTACGCTCTGCGAATTTTCTGGCCATCGATATTTATAAACAGATTTACAAAAGCTCCAGCCGAGAAATCTAGGGGTTCACTGAGCTTTATCTCAACTTCTTTTGCAGTCTTCGATAAGTCGACAATTTTATTTATTTTTCCTTTTATTATTTTTATTTTCATATAGTTTTTACTATTAGCGCTTTTCGCTCTCGATTTTTAAAGTAGGCCAGTGCAGTAAATATCGTTACGAGGATCATCGATACTGCTAGGTCTATGTGTCCATAAGTTAGAAATACATATAGCGAACTCGAGTAGAAGTATACATAAGAGAGCTTCTGAATTCTTTTCCAATTATCACCGAGTAACCTTTTAGAAAGACTATTTGATGTTATGAGCAAGATTATAGCGGTTATATCTCCCATATGAGCAAGTACAGCATAATTCACCATTGACCAATATTCTAGCGTAAAAAAGCTGTTTAGGTATCCGCCTGGGTCCATGATTATTTTAGCAAATATAAACGATACGATTATAGATGCAGACAGAACACCCGCCCCTTTTCGCAGTATCACAAGTGGTCTGATCCATTTATTTTCCATAAATATATCTGCCATTGGTCTCACAATCATCACGAAAAATAGAGCTACGTGTGAGATGTTGTATATATTTGTGATGTCGGTTGCGTTGAATGTATTTGGCGAAAACACCAAGACAAGTGGCAAGATCATCATCGCCAGTATAGATATCCCGAGTAATATTTCCTGTGTGTATTTTATTGTAGTTAAGTATTTTTTCATATATTTTTATTTACAACCCCAGATTCTGTTATGGTTATATATTTTATTTTTGATTCTGCAAATAGTACGTTCACATCTTTTATAGGTAAGCTCAAGAACACTTTTGCGAACGCTTCTGCGCTAGATCCACTTTCGTGTATTATGCTTGCTGAGATTGTTCCACTGTCAGTATTGCCGGTTCCAGACTTGTTTAGTATGTGATTTATTTTATTGCCAGATCTATCCCAAACCCTTTTGTATGTTCCACTTGTGGCTAGGCTTTGGTTGAATATTTCTACGGGTTCATTTTTATCTGGATTGACTGGATTGTAGATACTGAAGATAAATTTTCTATTGTGTTCGTCTAGACCTCGTGTGCATATATCTCCGCCTAGATTTACAATCACTCCACTTACACTTTCATTTTCAATTATATTTTGGGCTATTTTTTCGGCGAGATATCCCTTCAAGACTCCTCCGAAATCCAATTTTTGGCAATCAGCTAGAGTGATTTTATTATTCTCTATATCGATTTTTACACTATCAAAATCAATGTCATAACATAGATCTATCGGGGTGTCTTGTGGTGTAAGCTCTGTATATGTTTTGTCATACCCGAAACGCTCAATCTGTACGAGCGGATTAAATATTCCTTTCGTTTTTTTATAAAGCATAAATGCTTCACTTATAACTTCCATAAACTCTCTAGAAACATTCATCTCTTTTTTTTCATTCAGCTTTGATAGTTCACTGTCAGGTAGGAATCTAGAGAATTTTTTTTCATATTCTTTTATTGTGTTTAGCGCCTGCACTCCAAGTACACCTGCTTTTACCTCATCATTAGATATGATTGATATAAAGCACTCTGTGCCCATCGCTTTCATCTTAAATTCATATTCTTTATTCATAATGCAACTATAAAACAAAGAGATGAATAATAAATGAACGGGGTGTAGAATATAGATATGAGAATACTTTTAGTCGAAGACAACGAAAAATTGGCCAAATATACCAAGCAAATGCTCTACGAGGAGGGGTATTCTGTAGATGTGATTTCTGATGGTATTGCCGGTGAACGTATGGCAAGATCCGGTTCGCATGATCTCTTAATCCTCGATATTATGCTTCCGTCCAAGGATGGCATAGCAGTTTGCAAAAGTCTCCGCGAGAGTGATGTAAATTTGCCCATAATCATGATCACAGCAAGGGGAGAGGTAGATGACAGGGTCTTAGGTCTCGATAGTGGTGCCGATGACTATCTAGTGAAGCCGTTTGAGATGAAAGAGCTTTTAGCCAGAATTCGCGCACTACTCCGTAGGCCAGAATCAAAGATTAGTGAGACTCTCTCTATTCAAGATATAACCCTGGATAGTACAAAGCATCAGGTTTTCAAAAAAGGTGTTCTGATCCCTCTAACACTAAAAGAATATTCGATTCTCGAATATCTTATGCGCAATGTCGATACAGTAGTTTCGCGTGAGCAACTTCTCGAACATTGTTGGGATTTTGCATATAGTGCATTTAGTAACATAACAGATGTTTATATAAAAAGATTGCGTGAAAAATTTAAAGATACAGATGAAAAATATATTAAAACAATTCGAGGTGTCGGGTATGTCTTCAACTCCAAGTAATTTTAAAAAAGCCGTATTGAAACTGACTGTGTATTACACGTTGGGTGTTTTTGCTGTGATCCTAGTCTTTAACTTGATAGTTTATAGTCTTTTTTCTAATACTTTATATAAACAGTACGAAGAAGAGCGCGAGAATTCTTCTTATGAACACGAAGATGATTTTGAAGAGGGGGTTGAATCCAGAGTGGAAACAACCCAAGGCAACCTACTGGGTATATTTGTAGTTTCAGATGCAATCATACTTCTTTTGACAGTGTTGATTTCATATTTATTATCCAAACGCACACTTGCACCTCTGGAGATTGCATATAAAAAACAAGCACGCTTTGTTGCAGATGCAGCGCACGAACTTCGCACACCGCTTGCTGTTATGCGTGCCGGTGGAGAGGTTATATTGCGGAGCGACAGAAAAGTCTCTGAATATCAAAAATATATACAGGAGAATCTTGGCGAAGTAGAGAGACTGACAAATATTTCAAATGACCTTTTGATTTTGGCTCGTAGTGACAATCAAAACAAGAA
Organism: Candidatus Nomurabacteria bacterium; assembly: GCA_016699365.1. Taxonomy (NCBI): domain Bacteria; phylum Candidatus Nomuraibacteriota; species Candidatus Nomurabacteria bacterium. The sequence goes on from CP064973.1 coordinate 590,308, forward strand.
ACTTCTTGCAAAGATTAGCCTTTCAGATAATTTGAATGCCGTTATAAATATCATGGAGGTATATGCAAAAAGTAAAAACATAACGCTAAATTCAAAGATTGATGGAGATATCTTTATAAATGGCAAAAAAGACGACATCACAAGACTGGTTATGAACTTGGTCAAAAATGCTATTGATTACAATAAGATTGGTGGCTCTGTAGATATAGGGCTCAATAAAAGTCACAATACTGCACACATAATCGTCAAAGATAATGGAATAGGAATCAAAAAAGAAGCACTACCTTATATATTTGATCGTTTTTACAAGGCTGATAGCGCAAGATCAGAAGATTCTAATTCTGGGTCTGGGCTAGGGCTCGCTATAGCAAGAGATATAGTACTCTCTCACGGTGGTGAGATAAGAGTAGAAAGTATTTTCGGAGAAGGGACTACATTCTCCATAGATTTGCCTTGTGTATAAAAGGCATCCTCGTTCATTTTCTATTCATAATCTTTTTGTAGAGTATAAGCATTAGTAATAATTAACTAATAAATATATGGCACAATATGTATGTTTAGATTGCGGATGGATTTACTCTGAGGTAGACGGTGATCCATCTCGCGGAATAGCTCCAGGTACAAAATGGGAAGAGCTCCCAGATGATTTCAAATGCGCAGATTGCAGTGTACGAAAAAGCGATACACACATGTGGCAGAAAATTGATTAAAAAATATATGAAAAAAGATTTTAGAAATGTATTTATAACAACTTGCATGATAACCTGGACTTTGTTTTGGGGAGGTCTGTCATATCACAGGTATGTACTGGTGCAAGCTGAAGCACAGCATATAGCACAAGTTGCCGAAGACAATAGAATTGTCTTACTTGCAATACAACAAGAAAATATCCGTAAACAACAACTTGCCGCTGAGCAAAAAAGACTAGCGGCTGCGCAAGTTATCGCCAAGGCACAGACGGTTTCTGCCATACCTACACAAGTTTATATTCCTCCACAACCTCAAGTTGCCCAGGTGTCACAGCCAGTGTACACACCACCAACTCCAGTCCAAGTCGTAGTAACCAAACCTTCACGTCAGTCACGTGCAAGTTAATTAATCTAATAAATAATAATTATGAAAAAATACCTAATACCCACATTCGCATTTCTCTTGTTCTCAGGCTTTGTCGCATATGCGACAGTGAAAACACAATCAGTGCTTGATACAGTCGAGCCAGAGCAGGAGATTGCTCAAGTCGAGAAAGCTTTTGATGTTTCAGACACACTAGCTATCTCCGATGTATTTGAAGATCCAAAGCCGATTGCAGAAAACATTCCAGTTGTATCTGTTGTCACGCAGGCTCCAGCACAAAGTACAGAAACTATCAGTGATCCTGTACCAACAGAGTATGTGTATAGCTATGAAGATGGACATGATCAAGATGAGGATTATGGCGGAGATGACGAAGAAGACGAAGGCGATGATGATTAAAAATCTTCATTTGCTATAATATTCGCATGAATAAACAAACACAAAACATTATTGCGATTTTAGGTATTATTGTTTTTGGATTTTTAGCTTTTACATACACAGAAGACAGATCTGATGTTGGAGGTCGTGTTATGGCGCCAGTGGATTTGGTTTTGGGAGTTGGTGACAGTGGTGAGGCACTAGGACTTAGTGTTACTTTCAATGCACTTGTAAATGATTATCGTTGCCCAGTAGATGTACAGTGTATCGAAGGCGGGGCAGTAAATACAAACATAACCCTAAAAGACAGCGAAGGAGAAGTTACTGCAAACTATTCATCTGACGGAGTTCCTTATTCTTTCAACGGTTATGAAATTTCAATAGTCGGAGTATCTCCTGATATTTATTCAGAAAAGTTTATCGATCCAACTAGTTATGTAGTTACATTCAATATAAAAAGTGCTGCAACTGGTGCTGTAGACAATCCAGATTACAGTGGAGCAGCTGGCGGGACTGTTCCTGCAGGCGAGAATCCTTGTAGTGCAGTAGGTGGAACATGGGACGAAATGAACAGTGAGTGTCTCGAAGTAGACGCAAACATGTGTCAGGAAATTGGTGGAATGTTCAATGAGTGTGCAAGTGCTTGTCGAAACAACCCAGCGGCCGAAGTATGTACTATGCAGTGTGTACAGGTCTGCGAATTCAAATAATCTTTATGGAATTCATATCTACATTTATAACCCTCGCGGGGTTTGTCATCGGACTTGGAGCTGTGACTGTTATTGACTTGCATGGATTTCTTGGACGTAAATCTCCGTACTGGACAGAAGCAACTATTCGTACCCACAAAGTTACCAAGCCACTTATTTGGATCGGTATACTTCTCGTAGCAATCGGAACTTTCATATCTGGTGTAAACGAACTTATTTCATCTCTAGATTTTGCTTTTAGACTTGGAATTATATTTCTCATGATTTTAAATGGAAGCTTCTTGTCTTTTGTAATTTCTCCGGAGCTTTTGAAGAGAGAAAAAGATGGGAGAGCTAGTGAGATACTACCAAGTACAATGCAGAACAAAATTGTTGTTAGTTTTTTTGTATCTTTTATTCTCTGGTGGGGACTGTTGGCGTATGTTGTAAATAGCCTAATAAAATAAAATGCCCCAGAAACCAGCTGTTAAAAAAACTAAAAAAGTTACTGCAAAGCGTCTCGATGAAACTCTGTGGGAATATTGCAAAGAAGAAGCGATCACAAAGATGGGGAAGTTTTCTGCTCGTGCGATGCAATATGCTGTCTCCTTGTATAAGAAAAGAGGTGGACGATATGAAGGTAAGAAGTCGAAGGATAATTCTCTGGTGAAATGGACAAAAGAAGATTGGGGGTATGTTGCAGAACCCAAAAGGTCTAGATATCTACCCAAAAAGGCACGAGAGCATATGACTGTCGGAGAGAAGATTGCGACCGATAGAGCCAAGAATGCAGGAACAAAGGCTGGTTCGCAGTGGGTGAAGCAACCAAAAAAGATTGCCAAGAAAACTGCGAAGTATAGAATAAAATAATTCGTTTTAAAAAAGGTTTTGTTATAATAAAAGTATTAGAAAATTAATAAAAATTTCACATGTCTAAATCAAAAAAACTTTTGGCATTTGCAGCGTTCATATCTTTTGCGTTTGCTATCTACTTGTGGTTCATGGCGGATAGAGAATCTGCATTGTTTGTCGGACTCTGGGTTCCATCTATCCTATCTTTGTCCAACTTTTTCCGAAACTAAATGTCTGAGCTTGTGATATTTGTAGTCGGATTCATAGTGTCGGCAGTTGTCCTATCTGCCTTAGTTTACGAATACAAGAAATCCTAATTAATAAAATAAAAAGCCCTCCTATCCTGGAGGGCTTTTGTTTAATTTATATTTTCAATAATTATCTTGTGATTATCAAAGAAAATTGTATTTTTCTCGTACCACAACACACTTGGACAAGGTGATTTATTTACTTTTGATCTATATCCTGCGATCAGGTCTCTGCTTGTAACAACCTGATATCCATTTTCTATTGCGCTTTTTGCGGTTTCGTAAACACAAAAGCCTGCATTTACTCCCATGATTAGAATATTTTTAGTCTTGTGCGCTACGAGAATCTTATTCAATTCCGTCTTATAAAAAGCGTCATCGTATTTTTTATTTAGACAATACACACGAGCTTCTGGATTACCCTTCACAGCTTCCTGTATTTTTGGGGCTGTATTTCCATACCCTATGTATTCAAATATAACTATAGGAACTTTATTTGATATACAAAACTTTAAAACGGATACTTGAGGGGGGATTAGCTTGAGTTTGTTTGGTTTTTTGAATAGAAAATCTTTTTGCATATCTATCAACACAACACATATGTTGGCTAGATTAATTTTTTTACCCATTGGTACTTATTTCTAGGAACTCTATTACAGCTTTTATACGTTGTCAAATATATATTTTTTGGTGATTATTTAGTTGACTTATATGCTTTTATGTGATATAATACTAGGCATAAGTTCACTAAAACTAAATAAAAACGAATATGAATATAATTGTCGTGTTTGGCGGAGCTGACTTCGAAGAAGCAGCTGCAAGGTTGATTGCAAAAAAACATGGACTCGTACTTGCCACCGCGACGGTGGATGGAGTTCCTTGTCATGCAGGCAACGCATACAAAGCAAACGGCTTTGTAGTAGACGAAGGCAAGGAGAGCAACGAAGACATAGTTATAGTTTTCGAATGCTCAGAAAAGGTTGCAGGAAATCGCGAGATCATAATGGTCTGTGACCATCACAACCCTGGCGATCCCGGCTTCGGGTTTCCTCCGGAAAATTTCTGGAGAGGTAGTTCTATCGGCCAATTGTGCAAATATCTTAACGAAGAACCTACAGAGGAACTTCTTATGGTAGCTGCCTCTGATCACTGTTTTCCTGCTGCATATGCAGGAAAATGTCCGGGGATTAATCCGGAGGAGTTTGCGAAATTTCGAATCTCGCAGAAAGTTGCATTTTATGCAACAGATGTTCGTAATGCGCATAAATCAACTCCGTCGGAGCTGGAAGAAATTATCCAGATGACAATGCAGAAAATTTCTAAGGCTCCTATTATCGAACCTGGACTGGTTGATATGCGAGGACAGGGCTTCGTTGAAGAACTGCCTGAGTCGGCAGTGAGATTGGGACTGGCCTACATCTCGGAGATACAAGACCGTGATAGGAATCAGGTTCCTACAGGTAACATGAAAATTGTTATCGGCGGATGTACTGATCCTGAGATGGTCGTTTCCTTCATGGAATGGGCAAATGCTCTTCCTAACAAGGTCGGTAACGCATACGGAGATCCTATCCGTGGCTTTGCCGGAATTGTTGTGAAGCCTTAAATTTTTTCAAAACCCTCCGATTGCGGAGGGTTTTTAATATGCTTGTGTAGACAAATTATCTCCCAAAGAAAAAAGGCTGTTCCGTAGAACAGCCTTCTAAAACTCCTATTTATAAGTCTCCGGATGGTGCCGGCAGATTTCTGCGAAATCTTCTCCAATTCCGCATACTTGGGACACCCGATACGTATCCCGCAACCTCAAGCAAGTGAGGACTTGCTTGATTTAGACTATTTCTCCGTTCGCTCGCCACTACTGGGAGATAAAGAGCTTTTTGTAAAGATAACACATAAATCTGGATAGTCAAACAACCCTACCGCCTCGTATCCTCGAGGCGGTTTCTCCACCCAAAATACCATTGTTTTGAGAGGGGATTTGTGGGATGATAAATAAATATAATGGATAAATACATACAAAGCATATCTAAAAAATACTTAGATACTCAAACAAGTGAAATGGGATATCGTACGGATTTTGAAAATTTTCTCGAAACTATTTTTTCAAAAGAGCAAAAATACCATATTCATCATGATGCAAAAGCTGTGGGTGGAAATAAGCCTGATTTCGTTGTACTTAAAAACCAAATACCAGTTTTGTATATTGAAAATAAAGATATTGGTATTGATTTAGATAAAATAGAGAAGTCTAATCAGATGGATAGATATTTTGGATATGATAACCTTATTTTGACTGACCAAATAGAATTTAGATTTTATCGAAACGGAGAAAAATATGATGAATCAATTAAAATCGCAACATACGATAAATCAAATAGAACGATTAATCCTATCCCAGAAAATTTTACACTTCTAGAAAAAACTATTATAGATTTCACTCTTTCTCACAAAGAACCAATTAAACGAGGGAAGCGTCTTGCTCAAATTATGGGTGGAAAAGCTCAACGCATTCGTGACAATGTTTGTGACATGCTTACTTCTAATAATGAAAAATATGCAGAACTTTTAAATATAAAAAAAGTAGTTACTGAAAATCTTGTTTCGAATTTAAAAGATGAAGACTTTGCTGATATGTACGCGCAAACCCTTGTATATGGACTTTTTGCGGCTCGGTATAATGATAAGACAAATGATACTTTTTCTCGTGCTGAAGCTCGAGATTTGGTTCCAAAAACAAACCCATTCCTACATTCTTTTTTTGATCACATCGCAGGAGCGTCTTTTCCTGATAGATTGCGGTTTATTGTAGACGAACTTTGCGAAGTTTTTTCTCATGCAGATATTCAAAAAATTCTTCATGATTTTTATGGAAAAGAAAAAGATAATAAAGATCCAATAATTCATTTTTATGAAGATTTCTTGAAAGAATATGATTCAAAAAAGAAGATGGAAATGGGAGTTTTTTATACTCCTCGTCAAGTTGTGAAGTTTATTGTGCGTTCTGTTGATGAAATTTTGAAAAAAGAATTTGGTCTTGCTAAAGGTCTTGCTGACGCAGAGAAAATTAAAATAAATAAAAAAGAAATCTATCAAGCTCAAAAAAGAACAAAGGCTGAAGAAAAGAAAGATGGTTCAATAATAGAAGTTCAAAAAGAATATCACAAGGTACAGGTTTTGGATATAGCGACAGGAACAGGAACATTTTTAAACGAAGTTATTGAACATATTCACAAGAGCTTTATAGGTCAAGAAGGGCGTTGGGAGAGTTATGTTAAAGAAAACCTTTTACCTCGCCTTCACGGTTTTGAGCTTATGATGGCTTCATACACAATTGCGCATTTAAAGCTTGGGATGACTTTATTTGATTCTGGGGTTACTAATTTAAACCAACGTTTGGGTGTTTATTTGACAAATACACTCGATGAGCCAAAAGACTATTCAAATCAAGGTTCACTTTTTGGATTTATGGATGCTATTGCTGAAGAGTCAAAAAGTGCTTCAAGGGTAAAATCTGAATATCCAATAATGTGTGTAGTAGGAAATCCGCCGTATTCCATTAGTTCTAGCAACAAGGGTGAATATATTACTGACTTAATTAATGTATATAAAACAAAACTAAAAGAAAAAAATATACAACCAATTTCAGATGATTATATTAAATTTATTAGATTTGCTGAAAACCTAATAGAAAAAAATAACTCCGGAGTTGTTGCAATGATTACAAATAATTCTTTTATTGACGGGATTATTCATAGGCAAATGAGAAAACATTTACTCGAGACTTTTAATACCATTTACATACTTAATTTAAGTCCTAGGAATCATAAAGAAGATCAAAATGTTTTTGATATCAAACAAGGTGTTTCAATAAATATTTTTGTTAAAAACTCGAAAAAAGACAAAGTTTTAGGAGATGTTTTTTATGCAGAGATAGCTGCGAAAAGAGAAGAGAAGTTTCGGGTATTGGATGATAATAATATAAAGTATGAAAAGTTAGACTATTCAGATCCATATTATTTTTTTGTTCCAAAGGATTTCTCAAATATTAAGGAATACAGCAAAGGATTTATTTTATCGGACATTTTTATGCATCAAAATGCTGGATGTGCTACTGGTAAAGATGATCTATTGGTAAATTTTAACAAAAAGATTTAACCGATAAATTAAACAATAAAAATATTATATTTGATGAATCTGATATCGTTGAATATAATTATAGGATATTTGATAGAAGATACTTTGTGTATGATAATAAACTTATACAAAGGTTACGGGAAAAAATAATGAAGCATTTTAAAAATGATAATATTGGATTAATTTCAACAAAAATATTATCAAGTGACTCATACAAACACTCTTTCTTAACTAACCTTGTGGGAGATAGATGTCTTATATCAAATAAGGGTAAAGAGGCAAATTATTATTTTCCTTTATATCTTTACACAGATCAAAATGAAAAAATACCAAACTTGAATAAAGAAATTTGGAATAAGATAAATGAATTAGTGGGGGAAACTAAACCAGAAAATATTTTGGATTATATTTATGCTGTCTTACATTCGTCTACATATCGTAACGAGTATAAAGAATTCTTAAAAATTGATTTTCCTAGAATTCCATATCCAGAAAACAAAGAAGAATTTTGGAAACTTGTTCCACTTGGCACAAAACTGCGTGATTTGCATCTTATGACTGCTCCAGAATGCAATAAACTTATTACTACTTACGGTATTAAAGGCAGTGATACTGTTGAAAAAATTATATATAAAAATGAAAAGGTGTATATAAACGAAACTCAATACTTCGGGGGTGTCCCAGAAGTTGCATGGAATTTCTATATAGGAGGTTATCAACCCGCTCAAAAATGGTTAAAAGACCGAAAAGGACGAACTCTTACTAATTCTGATATTGAGCATTATCAGAAAATTATTGTAGTTTTGGTGGAGACAGATAAGATTATGAAGAAAATAGATCAGTTATTATAGAATATGTCTATGAATACTAAAGACAGTAAAATTGTATATGTGTTCATTGACGCATCCAATCTATGGCAGTCACAAAAAGTGAAAGGTAGGATGTTTGATTTTGAGAAATTAAAAATATTCTTAAAAGAAAAATTTAATGCTAAGGAGCTCCAGATATTTTACTATACCGCTTATCCGAAAGAAGGGACACGAGAACAAAGTCAAGATGGAAAACATAAATTTTACACATATCTTAAAAAGGGACTTGGTTTTATTGTGCGTAAAAAGGAATTAAAAAGAATTGTTCAGCATAGTGATTTGGGTGATTCAATACAGGAAAAAGGAAATATGGATGTTGAAATGACCATTGATGCGATTCATCATTGTAAAAAGTACGACTCCGCGGTTCTTTTTACGGGAGATTCTGATTTTCTCGCTTTAGTTAATTACTTGAGAAACGGTGATAAAAAAGTATATATTTTTTCTTCAAAAAACAATGTGTCTCAAGAATTAAGAACAGGGAGTGACGGTTATTTTGATGTTTTAAATATTAGTCAGGATATTTGGGGTAGAGATCTTAAATATAAGGAAAATAAGACCTAAAAAACAAAGTAGCCCTCCTTTCGGAGGGCTACCCTTGGATGTAATACCCTTAAAGTTTATGGTAAACCTTAAGACAAACTGAGTATATCAAATCTATTCAAAAAGTCAAAGTTTTCCACACCTTTACAAGAATGCCACTCGTGGCATTCTTGTAAAGGGCTAGTGCAAAATGGGCTATGCCCATTTTGCACTAGCGGAGTTGAGATTGTCAATATTGACAAAATAGTCAAATATCCACAAAATAATTTTGAAAAATTAAACTTGAACGATCTGTTAGAAGCTTTAGAGATTATCATTAGATATATTATATCACAGAATAAAAAATAAATATGCAAAAAGTAATTCAGAAAATAAATATTGATACTCGTAAATATAACAAAGCACTACCATTACGTGACAAAAGAATTTGTAATGTTTTAGCTTTAATCATAATGGCCAATTTACCTAAAGCCGAGAACAAGATATGGCATGGGGCGCCGGTATGGTTTCTCGATGGCAATCCTATTGTTGGATACGACAAGTTGAAAGATTGTGTGAGACTGCTTTTCTGGAGCGGACAGGGGTTTGGTGAGAAAGATTTGCAAAAAAGTGGAAGTTTCAAGGCTTCTGAAATCAGATATACAGATGTATCAGAGATCAATGAAAAAGATCTCAAGCGCTGGCTCAAAAAGGCCAAGGAGATACAGTGGGACTATAAAAACATTGTGAAAAGAAAAGGAGTTTTGAAGAAACTGAAATTTAAATAATAATTTATGAAATCATACAAAAATATAACTGAATATATAAAAGATATTCCAAAAGAGCACCGAGGCTATGTTAAAACCTTGCGGAAACTTGCAAAGAAGCTTGTGCCAAAAGGCGAGGAAGCTATCCGTTATGGTATGCCGACTATGCAGATCGATGGCAAGAATTTGCTCCACTACGCAGCCATGAAAGCCCACTTTGGGTTCTATCCTGCACCATCAGGGATCATCGCATTCAAAAGCGAGCTCGATAAAGCAGGTATAGAGTATTCCAAGGGTTGCATCAGATTCCCGTACAACAAACCACTGCCAGTCTCGCTCATAACCAAGATTATTAAGTTCCGCTTGAAAGAAGAGAAAAGTAGATAACAAAACCCCGGCGAGGATACGCCGGGTTTTTGTTTGCTTGATATCATTTTTAGGTATGCTAATATCACAAAAAACAAAAGTTCTTATGGGAATGAACATATTTTCATTTTTGAAAAATAAAACACAAAAAGCTCCAAAAGAAGTCGTTTGTGTAAGATGTAGTAAAAATATATCACCGTACAAAAACTGCTGTATCTTGGGATATGACAACAGGAGTAGTTCTGGTGTCTCGTCAAAAGATATTGAAGTCATATGCTATATGTGCACAAGTCACTTAGGCTTTGAGCCAAATGCCGTATCTGGGATAGGTGGCGTCGTTCCGACGATCTTCTGGACAACAGAAGAGGTCAATAAAATCAGAGAATTAGGAGCAAGGATTCATTTAGAAAATAAAACGAGAAAAGAGAGAAAAAGACAAAACAGAAGAAAAAATAAAATAAAAAGAAAACGCCGTGTATAGCGGTGTTTTATTTTTGTAAATGTTAAAATAGACACATGAAATACATAATCGACGTTCGCACAAAAGAAGAATTTGAAGAAGGAGCTGTCGCTGGAGCGATGAACTTTGACCTTGCAGATATGATGGAGGGTAAGATACCAGAATTACCGAAAGATGCAGAGATCGGACTGTATTGCCGTAGTGGTGGTAGATCAGGCAGAGCAAAGGACATACTCGAGCAAGAGGGCTTCACCAATGTTACAAATCTCGGCGGGCTAGAGGATGCAAAAGAATACTTGAGTCAAACTTTGGTATAATGCATATATGAAAAACTTCACATCGTATTCTGAGCTGTTGAAACCCTCTTGGGCACCGCCATCTTGGATATTTGGCCCTGTATGGACTTTTCTGTATGTATTGATCGCAATATCTTTTGGAAATGTGTTTTACAAGCTAGTAACCAAACAAATTCCTTTTATTGTGGCATTGCCTTTTATTTTGAACTTGGTTTTCAATTTTTCATTTACATATTTCCAATTTGGGCTCAAGAACAATACCCTCGCGGCGATAGACATATTGCTCGTGCTCGGAACGCTCGTATGGGCGATGGTTGCTATATTTCCGCACGCTCGCTGGATCACTTACATCCAGATCCCATATCTACTATGGGTTACTTTTGCAACAGTACTCCAGCTCACTATTACTTTTATAAACAGATAAATATTACTCGAGTATTTTGAATAAAATAAAATAACCCTTTCGGGTTATTGGTTATTGAAATAGTTCTCTGATCAAATTAAAGAAACCTTTTTTCTTTTGTTCTGATCCTGATTTCTTTTCCTTTGGTTTGAATTTACGCTCTTTAATAATCGAGTCGTGTACAAACTCTATTTCTTCGTCTGACAAGTATCCGTATCTCAGTGCGAGTCCTGGAAAAAGATTGCTATGATTTCTCCTTGCTCTTACAAAGTTGGCCGAGAAGCCAAGTGCCATAGCCGTGACATCCACAGCTTTCTCTATGTGTTTTATATCTTTGTAATTGTGATAGTACAAATATATATGAGAGAGCTCGTGGCTTATAGTAGTTACGAATACATCAAAGTCTAAAGTTATGGTATTGGATATCTCTATGATAAACACGTGATCAAGGAGCTTATTTTTTCCTTCAATAAATATTAAAGGTACGAGTACATGCGCCGGCTTGTTCAGGTCTTTTTTAGAGACAACCTTTATCTTGTGGGGGATTTGCATAACATTTTTGATCTCCTGTATTGCCCACGCATACTCCCTCTGTTTAAAGAAAATTTCGGCAGTTTTGAGACTTACGGGTTTCTTGGTTACGTTTTGTAAAGTATAAAGGTACTTCATGATTTCGTTCATGGAAAGAATATTTTTACTATTGTACAATAAATTATAAATATAGTCAATTATTAATAATAAACGGTAAGTTTCCTTGAGCCATATTATTTATGGGTGTAAAATATAGTTATATGAAAAACATTTTTACAAAAGTATTCTCTATTACTACTCTTCGTTTGTTGATGGGTTTTATTTTTCTTTGGGCTTTTTTAGACAAGACTTTCGGCCTAGGTTTTGCTACGACCGCTGACAAAGCTTGGATTTTAGGAGGAAGTCCGACAAGCGGATTCCTAACACATGCAGTTGTTGGTCCTTTCGCTACATTTTTCAATAGCCTAGCGGGAATTGCGCTAGTAGACTGGTTGTTCATGTTGGGACTTCTTTTTGTTGGAGTAACCCTTATCTTAAATAGATATGTTAAATGGGGAGCGCTTGCTGGTATAATGATGCTAATACTTATGTACTTAGCACTACTTTTCCCCGAGAACAATCCTTTTGTCGATGATCACATCGTATATGCTGTACTACTCGGGTATATTGCAATTCATTCAAGAAAATAGAAGTTCAACAAAAAACACATAAATAAAATTATGCGTTTTTTGTTGATTAGTTTTAAAATAAGGATATAGTGTTTTTATGAAAAAGAATTTTACAATCAAAACAAAAGTTTGGCGCTGGCCGGGTGACGGAGGGTGGCACTTTGTTACTTTGGATAAAAAACTATCTCAAGATATACGTAAAGTTTTTACAAAAGGATTCGTTAAAATCCGCGCAGAGATTGGCGACAGTGCTTGGGATACTTCGCTTTTTCCTCACAAAGAATCTGGATATTTACTTTGCATAAATAAGAAAATCCGCTCCAAGGAGGGGATTTTCGAAGGAGACGATGTGAATATAAAAGTAAAAATACTCTAAGCTTTTTTTAGAAATTCTGTTTTTAGAACAATACCTTTCATGCCGTCTACACTACACTCTATTTCGTTTGGTTCATCAGTTAGGCGAATACTTTTAACTTTTGTGCCTTTCTTTATGACAATCGAACTACCTTTTAATTTTAAGTCTTTGATCAAGATTACAGAATCTCCGTGTGCGAGAGTGTTTCCGTTGCTGTCTTTTGTCTCAACCAAATCTTCTATTTCATCTTCTTCTGTGTTGTTTGTGTTGTTCATAACAATGATTGTATACCGGATTTTGTAAAAATGGTAGAATGCGATATCTATGCAAGAACACCCAAACAATCCATTGCAAGGCAAGACGCTTGAGTTCATACTCACGTTTTTAGTTGAGCAATATGGCTGGGAAGAGCTCGGCAGCCAGATCAATATCAATTGTTTTATAAATGACCCAAGTATCAAGTCTAGTCTTACTTTTTTACGCAGAACTCCTTGGGCCAGAAAAAAGGTTGAGGATTTGTATATTTACACCGCGAAGAAAATGAACATAAAGTAAATCTGATTATGCCTACTATTTTGGACTCAAGAGAGAAAAAGTTTTTTGCTATTAGAAAAACACGCAATGGAAAAGGTGTTTTTACACGTATTGGTTTCGGAGAAGGAAAAAGATTGTTCGAAGTAAAAGGTAGATTTGTGACCTGCGATGAAGATGATGATATGGATGAAACAGAAAGGTCAAATGCATACCGATTCGACAGAGACCTTTTTATTAGCCCAAAAGACAGATTGGCTGATATGGTCAATCACTCGTGTACGCCAAACGCCAAAGTTGTTAAAGATAACGACAAGCTCTATGTATATTCAATCAGTGAGATATTAAAATGGAGTGAGGTTTTTATTGACTATTCGACGATCATAGCCAAGGATGATATTTGGACGATGAAATGTAACTGTGGAAGTGATAAATGCAGAAAGATTGTAAAGAATTTTGCAAAATTATCCAAAAAAACCCAAGATATATACAAGAAAAACAAAATTGTTCCGGATTTCATTTTAAAAATAAGAGGGTAGTATGCTGTACTATTTATCAAAATTAGTTTAATATTGGGGATATGGCAAAAAGAACAAGTCAGGATATCAAGCCTCAAAATCATCACCCTCGCAAGACAAAGAAGCGTCTTGCTGCAAAGAAGGCGATGCTTGCGGCTCGAAAGCCTAAGTTAAATCGAAAAAGCAAGAGAAGAAAGTAAATTCTCGCAAAAACCCTCATAACCGGAGCGGTTTTTTGTTTGATGGATTAGTAAAGCAAGATTGTTGTATAATAAGGATATGAAAGGATACAAAGACAATATAGAAAAATTAACACAAGAAAACGAAGCTTTTCGCAAGGTTTTATATACAGGCAAGCACTCACAGCTTGTATTGATGAGTCTTTTACCAGGTGAAGAGATTGGTCTTGAAGTGCACACTGAAAACGATCAATTTTTTAGATTTGAAAAGGGGAATGGTAAAGTGCTGATTGATGGCAATACTTATGATGTGACTGACGGTGATGCTGTTGTTGTTCCAAGTGGCGCAGAACACAATGTTATAAATACTTCTGATACTGAAAGTTTAAAGCTGTACACAATATATTCTCCAGCTCATCACAAAGACGGAATCATACGTGAGACAAAAGCTATCGCCATGGCCGAAGAAGCAGAATTTGATGGAGTAACTACTGAATAATCTAGATAGAGATGAAAAGTAGTGAAATATACGATTGTATAGTAGTTGGAGGTGGTGCAAGTGGCATGATGGCTGCTGGAGTTGCTGCAGAGAACGGCAAGAGGGTGTTGATACTTGAGAAGAATCAATCTCTCGGAGAAAAACTCAAGATTACTGGAGGCGGTAGATGTAACATAACAAATGCCGAAGAAGATCTGCGTACACTCCTAAAATCATATGACTCATCGGCGGATTTTTTATTTTCGCCATTTTCACAATTTAGCAACAAGGATACTTTTACTTTTTTTGAAAAACTGGGCCTACCTATAGTAGTCCAAGCCCGCAAACGTGCATTCCCCGAAAGCGAGAAGGCTTATGATGTGTATCAAACACTCAAAAAATATATTGATAGAGGCAAGGTAGAAGTCAGACTCGGTGAAGCAGTGTTAAAGATTGTGCGCGATGGTAGTGGTAAAAATATTGCTAGTGTAAAGACAAAAGATGGAATATACAAATCCAAATCTTTTATATTTGCTACAGGAGGAGTTTCGCATCCAGAAACTGGTTCTACTGGCGATGGTTTCAAGTGGCTTCGTGATCTCGGTCATGAAGTTGTAAATCCTACACCTACAATCGTACCACTTAAGGTTCCAGAGAAATGGGTACACGAACTCGCGGGGGTTTCTATGTCTTTTATGAAAATAATATTTTATCTGGACGGCAAGAAGCAATTTTCAAAAACTGGCAAAGTACTCTTCACACACTTTGGTTTATCTGGACCACTGATTTTAAATAGTTCAAAAAAAGTTTCCGATTTACTACACAGCGGTATTGTAACTGCAAAGATAGATGCATACCCAGATACAGAACTTGGTGATTTGGAAAAGAAAATAATTAAAGTCTTTGACGCAAACAAAAACAAAGCTCTTAAAAATGTTTTCAAGGATATAGTTCCACCAGGTATGACAAAGGGACTGGAAATGTTGTTCAAGGATATAGATTTTGATACAAAGGTTCACTCTATAACAAAAGAAGAACGTAAATACATAGTCCAGACTCTCAAAGCCCTACCTGTAACAATATCTGGCCTAATGGGCTATGACAGAGCTGTGGTGGCCGATGGAGGGGTTGTGTTGACCGAGATAGACACCAAGACTATGCGCTCCAAGCTTTACAACAATCTATATCTAACAGGAGACTTACTCCACATAAACAGGCCTTCGGGTGGCTTTTCACTACAGCTTTGTTGGACGACTGGATATGTCGCAGGTAAAAATGTATAAAGAAAAAGCCCTCGCATGCGCAAGGGCTTTTGTTTTTAGGCGACGCCTAGTTTGTACAATGTTTTGAAGTGTGACCGTATGGCGCCAAAAAAGGATATTTTGTTGTAGGTTATATTGTGTTTCTTGCAAACACTTTCTACTATTCCTGACATCTTTGGATAATGCACGTGAGATATGTTTGGAAATAGATGATGAACTGTTTGAAAATTCAAACCTCCTACTAACCAAGATATGACTTTGGAATTTACCGCAAAGTCTGAAGTTTCTCTAACTTGGCTCTCTGCCCAAGATACTTCAATCTTACCCGTTTCTTTATCTACCATAGGAAATGTGCTCGTCTCTACAACATGCGCTAGTTGAAATACTATTGATATTACAAATCCGCAAGTTACACCGCACACGCTAAAGCCGATTAACATAGGAACAAATCCAATCAATATCCAAGGTAAGATTAGAAAAATAAAAGCATAACTTATCTTACTAACCCAAAATAACACGTGATCGAGTTTGCTCATTTTTATACTATGACCGTGAACTTTTCCCGAAAAGTATTTTCTGAAATCCATGATTGCGACCCAGGATATATAGAGCAAGCAATACAAGAGTGGCGCATAAAATGCCTGGAAGCGATGAAAGAATAATTTTTTATGCTCATCTTTTAGTGTCCGAATCAGTGGATAGAAACTTATATCCTCATCGGCAACTGTATTTACATAAGAGTGATGCAGGACAACATGTTTCTTCTTCCATAGTGGACTTGAAGCACCTAGTAACTCAAGAGATCGGACCATGATTTCATTGACCCATCTCTTTTTTGAATATGCTCCATGTGATGCGTCGTGCATGATGTTGAATCCAACTCCTGCAAATACGAGTCCCAGTAGTGCACAAAGGAAAAGAGCAGCACCAGTACTATCAGGTGTATAGAAAACTATACATACATAGAGAACTGGTATTAGGATCAAGAAAAAAATAGTTTTAATACGCAGATTCCAATTCCCGTATTTTGAAATATTGTTTTTCTCAAAATAAGCATTGATTTCGCGAAGCAAATCATTTTTGAATGAATTGTCGGTGTTGTTGTATTTTATATTCATATTCGGTTGTTTTAGAACGTTTAGAATTAAGTATACATTCTAAATTAATATCAACAAATTATTTCAAAAATGTAATAATACTAAGTATGAAAACTAGTGAAAAGATTAAATCTTTACGCCTACCAATTGGGGGGTATGTTGTAATAGGAAGTGCTTTAATGGAGGAGCTTGGGATTAGAAAGGCTGTTGATATTGATATTTCAGTGACAGAAGAACTATTTAATTCACTTAGGTCTAGTAACGCATGGAGGGAGGAAACCAGATATGGAAAGATTTTTTTGAAAAAAGATAACGTAGAAATAAATTCAGAACTTTCGTGGCAAGAATATAAAACTACTACACTAGATGCTATACAATCAGCCACTTTTATTGACGGTGTCCCTTATATGAACATAGAGGAACTTAAAAAATTTAAAAAAGCACTTGGGCGTAAAAAAGATTTTAAAGACATAGAGTTGCTTATTAGTTATCAGGCAAAGGAGAATAATTGAGCGCTCTTTTTATACTTGAGACTATATAAGTAAAAAAATAAATCCCCGTAAAATACGGGGATTGTTTTTATATTTGCTTTAGAGCAAGCAACAATGCGCTCACCAAGGTTTCTTTTCGAGTTATTTTACCTTTAGAGAGTATTGAGTGCGGGTCCTGATGGTCTCCGCCAAGCTTTTCTGCAATAACTCTGCCTACGGTATTTTTCTCAAACCCACGGCTTTTTGCTTCACGAACATATTGTTCGGGAAAAACTATACCCGGAGAAGAAACTACTATCTCGCGATCTTCTGGTGTTAAGACCACAATCATAGCAAATTCGAGTGTAAGTGAATTGTGAGCAAGGCGGATAATTCCATTTTCAATACCAATTGCGATAGTATCATCCGCTTTTTCTTTGGCTAGCTGTGCTCTGTTCAAAGCGCCAGCATATATTTCAGTAAAACCTGCTGGCTGTTCGTTCTGGCCAGAAGGAACCTTGACTGCACTTAAGATCAGATCAAGACCAAGTGTTTTGCAAGCTTCCTCTACAGCGCTTCTTTTTAGAGTGCTGGTGGTACCGAGTGTTATCTTTATTCCATTCATATGTTTACAATTTCGTCCATACAGTAAAGTATTATTTGAATTTTGTCAAATAAAGAGTTATCCAGTTACATATATACAAACCCATACTAAATATTGTATAATTGTATTTGCTAGAGAACTTAATAATTAATTTAGTAAGCCAGCACATTAAAAGGTGTGTTTCGGCCAAAGTAAAATATGCCAGCAAAAAAAGCAAATTCTGCATTTATGAAACCTATGAATGTTAGTGAGGAACTAGCAGCTGTAGTAGGAAAGGGTCCAATGCCTCGTTCTGAGGTTGTAAAAGCTCTATGGGTATACATCAAGAAGAATGATCTTCAAGACCCAAAGAATAAGAGAAATATAATTGCAGATGCAAATCTAAAGGCTGTGTTTGGAGGGAAGGAAGTAGTGAACATGTTCGAAATGACAAAGCTCGTTTCAAAACACCTTTCATAATCACAATCTGTCTGTGCGAAATAAAAATAATCTCTTCTGGGGATTATTTTTATTTTATCTACATAAAAGTTATATTTAACATATGAAAGAAATTTTAGCGATCTTAGGAGGAGTGATTGCAGTAGTGGGAAATATTCCATACCTAATTGATGTGTTGAAGCACAGAATTCAACCGCATCCATATACGTGGCTTGTTTGGACAATTGTATCGGGGGTAATATTTTTTGGCCAGATTGCGGGTGGTGCAGGCGTCGGAGCTATTCCAACCGGGGCTGCCGAAATTTTTACATTAATTATATTTTTATTCTCATTAAGATATGGATTTAAAAATATCAAGAAAACAGACACATATTTTTTAATCGCTGCACTTTTAGGTTTAATTCCGTGGGTTTTAAGTAAAGACCCAACCATATCTGTGATTATTGTGGTTTGTATAGACTTGATTGCGTTTATTCCTACGCTTAGAAAAACATGGGAAAAGCCCAGCACAGAAACCCCAGTTTTATACAGCATGAATGTAGTAAGGCACATACTGACACTGTTTTCATTGCAGGCTTACAATATAGCAACAATGCTACATTCAATTTTTATGATAATTTTGAACACAATAATGGCAGGAATCATAATTGGAGGTAAATATAAGAAATAGTAAATATGCTATTATATATAGTATGAAGATTGAAAAGCTTGAACAATCAGGGTTTATTTTTGAAACGGAAAATGGTTTTAGATTAGCCTTGGATATAGGCAGATTTACACCAATCGAAAAACTTGAAGGTGTAGAAGTAGACGCCTTCCTAGTTTCCCATATTCACGGAGATCATTTTTCGATTGATCACATAAGAGCACTTGGTCCAAAGAAGGTTTATGTGAACAATGAGTGTGAGGAAGCGCTCGGGGAAGATGTTTTACCTTTTGAGATTGTTACTATAAAAGATGGGGACAATCTGAAGATAGGTGATATAGATCTAAAAGTTTTTAATGTGGATCATGGCCCAAATGTTTCTGCTCCACTAGAAGAGAACTTTGGATTTTTATTGGAAGTCGATTCAAAAAAAATATATTTTGCTGGAGATATGTTTTATGAATCAGGTATAGATGTTTCGAATTTAGAAGTTGACCTAGCACTTATTCCAGTTGGAGGATTTTATACTTTTGGACCAGAAGAGGCTTCTGTATTTATAAGAAAATTTAGCAAAATCAACGAAGTGGTATCTATGCATTATGACAAAACTCCTGAGACAAAAATTAAATTCCTAGAACTTGCTGAATCTGATTTTAAAATATCTTAAGTAAAATGAAAATTGTCGTAAAAGCCAAGACAGGTTCGAAGGTAGAAAAAGTAGAGCGTATAACCGAAGAGCCGTTGGATCTTCCGGGGTTGGTGCGGGAGAGTCCAATCTACAAAGTGCTTGTAAAAGATGTCCCTGTTGATGGAAAAGCTAATCGCGCAATCATAAAAGCACTGTCTAAATATTTTGATGTCCCTCAAGGCAGAGTAAACCTCATCAAAGGAGAATCTTCAAAAACTAAAATCTTTGAAATAAATTGATTTAAAAATTAGAATTAACAAAAAATAATTATGAATAAAAATAAAAAAATAATTTTAGCTGTTTGCGTGATTGTTGTTGCTGGGATACTAGGATATTTACTAATCAATAGACCTGCAAAAAACCAAGAGCCCGTGACAGACTCAAATGGTGGGATACAGCTTTGTTTTTACCGAGAAAATATAACATCAAGTAAGCTAATAGATAAGACTTGGCTAACAATGTATCTGAAGGGTACAGAAGTTACAGGTGAGCTTCACAATATCCCTGCCGAAAAAGATAGTAAAAGAGGGCCTTTTATTGGAAGTGTCGGGGATGTAGACAAGATGGCAATGGCACGCACAGCGGATGTATGGTGGGAAACAACAGGTGAGGGTATGACAAACAAGGAGCAACTATCTATAATATTTGGCGAAGGTGTTGCTAGTGTCGGTTTTGGGGAAATGGTAGATAGAGGTGATGGGATTTATGTATACAAAGATATAAATACAGTGGACTACAGCCTAGAACTAAATGATGTGTCTTGTGAAGACTTGTTTGAGAAGATTGTTGTAGAAGATTATATACGCAAGAACATATCTACAATATCTACAAAAGCACCAGTTTTAGGAGGATCCTGGTATGTTGTTAGTGTAGATATAAGTACATCCAAAGATACAGCAACAGTTGTGTACGAAGATGGACATGTTCAAGAATCAGAAAAATTCAAATATACACAGGAGGGCAATACTGTGAATATTGTTTATTAAAATAAGTGTTAATATATATATTGTATTTATAAATTTAATTTTTAGAACATGGCAAAAGGAAACGAATCAAGAAGAAAAGAAAAAAAGAAGCCAAAGAAAGACAAGAAATAATTTGGTAAAAAGAAAAACCACTCGTGAGAGCGGTTTTTCTTTTCTAATCGGAGGTATTATGCGCGTGCAACGTTTACAGCGCTTTTGCCTTTTGGTCCGTCTTCAACTTCGAATGACACAGTGTCACCTTGTCTTAGATCTGAGAAATCAACACCTGAAAGAGAGTTTGCGTGAAAGAAAAGATCTTTATCGAAACCTTCTGCAGTGATGAATCCAAAATTTTTACCATCTACGAGTGTTTTTATAGTACCAGTCATGAAAATTTTGCTAGCTAATAAAATTACAAATGAAAGGTATGTTTGAGAAATCGACTTATTTCGAACCACAACTTCTTTTGTATGTCAAGTATACAGGATAAAGCCTGTTCTGTCAAGGGGAAAACTACTTTTTATATCTAAAAGGGCATTATATGGTATAATTCTATGCACATTACAAGTAACAAAATCACATTTTATGGACACTATATTTCTAATCGGACGCATCATATTTGGAGGATATTTTATATATAACGGAGTAAATCACGTTTTTCACTACAAAAACCTTACTGGATACGCAAAGATGAAAGGCGTACCAGCAGCTAGTTTTAGTGTTGTTTTATCAGGAATTATAATGTTACTTGGAGGATTGTCTGTACTACTAAACATTAGAATGATACTTGGTTTTTGGTTGATAGTACTATTTTTGGTACCTACAACTTTTATTATGCATGCTTTTTGGAAAGAGAAAGATCCTAGTGCAAAAATGAATGAGACAATCGCTTTTACTAAAAATATGGCACTTATAGGAGCGAGCTTGATTATGATTGCTTCAGTTTTCGTTTCTTTCTAGGTTTTATATATAAAATCTGATATAAAATAAAAACTATGTCTAAAAAAGATTACTATGAGGTGCTTGGCGTATCAAAGACCGCCACAAAAGATGAGATCAAAAAAGCTTTTCACAAGCTAGCTCATAAATACCATCCTGATAAAAACAGTGGGGATGATTCGAAGTTCAAAGAAGCCAACGAAGCTTACCAGACACTTTCTGATGAAACAAAAAGAGCTCAGTACGACCAATTTGGTCAGAGTTTTCCAGGTGGCGGAGCAGGAGCTGGTGGATTTGGAGGTTTTGATTTCAATGGGGGTTTCCAAGGAGCCCAGGGTTTTGATATGGGAGATCTAAACGAAATATTCTCAGAATTCTTTGGAGGAGGAATGGGGCACGGTAGACAATCCAGAAGAGGTAGAGATATCTCCACAGAACTAAGTATATCTTTTTATGAATCTGTTTTTGGAGTAAATCGTAAAATACTAATTACAAAAGTTTCTTCATGTAATACTTGTGAAGGTAGTGGTGCAAAAAAGGGTACTAGTACTGAAACTTGTAAGACTTGTAATGGAAATGGTCAGATCAGAGAAATGAAAAGATCTTTCTTGGGAACTATTAGTACAAATAGAGTATGTGATGATTGTGGAGGTAGTGGAAAAGTGCCAAAAGAAAAATGCGCAGATTGCCGTGGTGCTGGTGTGCGACGCCGTGAGGAAGAGGTTTCTATAAAGATTCCTAGTGGTATCCAGAACGGAGAGATGATACGCATGACAGGTATGGGAGAAGCTATATCTCATGGAGCAACAGGAGACTTATATATAAAAATAAACGTAACACCACATGCGACCTTTACTCGAGAAGGGTCAAATCTAAACATGAGTCTGAGTATAAAGCTTACTGACGCCTTACTCGGAGCTGATTATAAAATTGAAACTTTAGACGGAGAGGTGACACTTAAAATACCCGAAGGGATTACTCATGGAGAGATTTTACGCATAAAAGAAAAAGGTGTACCAAAATCTCAAGGT
Source organism: Candidatus Nomurabacteria bacterium (assembly GCA_016699365.1). NCBI lineage: Bacteria > Candidatus Nomuraibacteriota > Candidatus Nomurabacteria bacterium. Next base: position 612,766 of record CP064973.1, read on the forward strand.
AAAAGAGGGGATTTGCACATAAAAATTCTAATCAAATTCCCAAACAAATTAAATAAAAAAACACGTGAAAAAATAGAGGAATTAAGACAAGAGGGGTTATAAAATTAATTAATTAATAAATAAAAATATGCAAACTTGGTTTATATTAGCCGCAATCGTAGCACCGCTATGTTTTGCTCTTGTAAATATATCTGATTCATATCTTGTAAAGCACGTTGCTCCTATAAAAGCACTCTTCCTATTTTCTGGATTGTTTACTTTTGTGGTTGCAATAGTCTTTCTTGTAATTAGTCTGTCTACTGGAATAGAGATAATACTACCAACATCTACGATCTTAATTCTTCTAGTATCTGGATTTCTGGAGTTTGTGTGGCTATGGTTTTATCTCAAAGCCCTAGACAATGAAGACGTTCCAGTATCATCAATCATTCCATTCTTTCAGCTAATAGGAGTTTTCATATACATACTAGGAATAATATTTCTGGACGAAAGACTTGCATTAGACAACCTGTTCTACGCTTTCTTGGTACTTCTAGGTGGAGCCTTGCTAACAATAGACTTCAAGGAGTTTAAATTTAGAGCTCGTGAGGCAGGGCTTATGAGTATAGCAGCTCTCATAATTGCACTCGGTTCTGTGTTCTTCAAGACTCAGGCGATGGATGACCTATCTCTTTTCCCGAGTGCAATGTTTTGGATGAGCTTGGGTATGGCGATAACAGCTCTGGTTTGCTATATAGTTCTACCTAGTTTTAGAAAAGAACTCCATGATACTATGCGAGAAAATCGAAAGAGTAAAACTACAATCGCACTCAATATTTCAAATGAAGTATTTAATGCTATTGGTCTTGTGGCAGTAATGTACGCAAGCTTGAAAATTCAAATTGCACAAGTGTATGCTGTAGGATCTTTACAATTTCTATACGTATTTTTAATTGGAGTGATTGGAACATTGTTGTTGCCAAAAATTTTCAATGAAAACTTATCGAAAGCAAGTCTTATACCAAAAATAATTGCAATTGTACTTATGATTGTCGGAGGCGCAATGCTTGAGATGCGAAACTAAAACATAAAAAACCGCTCGTATGAGCGGTTTTTACTATAGATAACCCCAGTCACGAAGCCTCTTTTCATCTCGGTCCATAAAACGTCTACCAACGTCATTTCTATAAATCATCTTAGGAATGATAACTTTGTCTATGCGATTGTAGGTATCTTCTATGGCTAGAGGTAAGGTTTCTCCCATACCGGTGACGTAAAGCACATAACCACGATTGTCTGATATATAAAATTGATTCACGTTGTCTACATCTCTAGAAATTTCTTCAAAATGAATATGCTCAGGATCTTCACCTGTTAGATTGTGGAAAAATACATTCATCCCATAAAACTCACTTGAAGGTTCTTTTTTTGTATAAGGAAAAGGTGGAACAGCAATTAGTACGACCAATCCATAGCCTTTCTTGTATTTTAAATCATATTTTTCACCTCGAGCCACTGCGTATAAAAATTCTCCCCAAGGCGATACATGTATTTCATCGTGCAGGTGAATAATAGGTGATCCAAACCTAGGAGTAGCTTCAAGTGGCCACGCACCTTCTTCGTCTACAATACAGTTAATTTCAAAATCTCCTCTAAAATCAATCTCTCTCAGATAGGGAGCTAGGGGATTTAAAACTTCCTTGAATAGCTTGTTGTTTTCATCTTCGCTGTACCAAGCCAAGGTACCCATCTCACTGGTTGTTGGGCCAATATCTCCTGGGAAGAATTTTTTATGTTCTATATTGAATTCTATTGGTCCAACCCAATCAGTGCCATTGAAATATCTACCAACTCCAATCTCAATCCCGTTTATTTTTTCTTGTAGAGTTATCCTTTCTTTGTTTATTTTTGGATTGGTAAGATAATTTTTCAACACACTTAAAACATCTCTTCCGTCTTCAAAGAAACCCACGTAGTTTATACTTTTAGAAGCGTGGCCGTTTTGTTTAACAACCCAAGCTTTTGGATTTTTCTCGACATACTCAATAGCGTCATACATTGCTTCAAAATCTTTTGTCTCCTTTGTTTTAAGTCCGTATTTACTAAATATAATTTGAGCATATTCACGATCGGTCTCAAGCCTATCTCCTTCAACAGATCCACCAAAAACTGTATAGCCTTGTTTTCTAAGTTTTGATTGCTCTTTGCCCCAACCAACATCATCAAATACAATAAGTCCATTTTTCCCAACCCAAGGAAGCTCTGCTTTCCAGTTTGTTGTTTTGGGAACTATAAAGTCTAAGTTTCCGCGACGAGCGCGCTCATGAACATACAACTTTACCTCATGACCTTCATCTACAAGTCGACGGGCCAAGTTTCCAGCTATAAGGTCATTTGATATAAATAAAATTCTCATGATATAATATCGATTATACACTTGTATGGATAAAACGACAAAATATTTTATATTGCTCTTATTTATACTCATGGGTATATCAGTCGGATATACTTTTTATAGTTCAGTAGTTAGAGAAAATTTTTCTATTATTGTAACGGAGGAATAAATATGAACGAAGTACTACTTTGCCCAGACGCAATACCAAACGTACTAGGAATGTTTGATTTTTCAATAGCACCTAGACTACTGTTTTATTCTTATATCCCTATTGTTTTTATAAGTCTCATAATGGGATTTTTAATATTCTTTAAAGATAAATTTTCCCTTAGAGGATCTTTGTTTTTAACTCTTACAATATCTTTCGCTTTTTGGGTGCTAAGCATCTTGTTCCAATGGACTGCAGCTGGAGCTGGATTGGTACACTTTTCATGGCAGATATTGGCATTGTTTGAGGTTCTAGTATATATATCTTCATTTTATTTCGTATATGTATATGTATACAAAAAAGATTTAGGTCCTTTCTTGAAAATATTTTTCTTTTTGTTCTTGATAGTAGTTTCCTTGCTTTTACCTTCCGAATATATGATGCGAGAATTTGATCTAATAAACTGCCAATCAGTACTTGGTCTGTTTTGGGGTGCGATTTATGTTTTTGAATTTGCACTTCTGCCAATAATTTTATTCTTGGGTATAAGTAAAAGTCACAAGATCCCAGACCCTATAGAACGTAAACAATCTATGATAATTACGATTGGAAACGTTCTGTTTCTAGCTATATTTGCACTATCAAACATAGTGGGGGAAATAACTCAACAATATGAGTTCAATCTTTTTGGTCCTATTGGAATGGTTTTGTTTTTAGGATTAGTTACATATTCAATGGTTCGCTATAAAGCATTTAATATGCGATTGATTGGAGTGCAGGTACTAGTGTTAGCACTAGTCGCTCTAGTATTCTCTCTATTGTTTATAAATAGCCTAGATGTTATCCATGTAATCATAGTTATAACCCTAGGATTGTTATCTATTGTGGGATATTTCTTGATTCGAGGTGTTATGCGTGAAATAAGACAAAAAGAAAGACTTACAGTGCTATCAAATAGTCTTTCTGAAGCAAATGAGAAGTTAAAAGATTTGGATAAACTGAAAACTGAGTTTCTATCACTTGCATCGCATCAACTTAGAAGCCCACTAACAGCTATTACTGGGTACACTTCTATGCTCCTAGATGGATCTTTCGGAGAAGTTCAACCTAAACAAAAAGAAGCTATTGATCGCGTCTTTGAATCAAGTAGGCACCTAACAAAGGTTGTTGAAGATTTGTTAAACGTTTCAAAAATCGAACAAGGTGGAATGAAATATGAGATGAAGCCTTTTGATTTCACCGAAGCCGTTAGTACACTTTCTGCTGATTTATCTGTGACGGCCGAGAAAAAAGGATTGAAGCTTAAATTCAGTACTGATAGTAGTAATAATTACTTTGTAAACGGAGATATGGAGAAAATCTGCCAAGTTATAATAAACCTAATAGACAATTCAATTAAATACACAGAAACTGGTGGTTCAATAGATGTATCCGTAACATATTCTCCTCTTGATCGAGTCCTGCTTTCTATAAAAGACACTGGTATGGGAATCGAACCGAGTATTGCAAAAACTTTGTTTCAGAAATTTAGTCGTGGAGAAGGCGGTAAGGTAAATACTGGTGGATCAGGGCTGGGACTTTACTTGGCAAAAGAAATTATTGATGCACACAAAGGCAAGATTTGGCTTGAATCAAAAGGAAAAGGAAAGGGAACAGAGTTTTATGTTGAGCTTTCCGCGCTAGATAGATAAGTAATTAAAAAATCCAGAACATTCAATATGTTCTGGATTTTTTAATTGTTCTTTCGAATCATCTGATCACCGTTGGGTAGGTCTTTTACTTCATAACCCAATTTCTCTATATCCTGACGCAGAGAATCTGACAAGACCCAATCTTTATCCTCACGAGCAAGATGTCTTTTAGAAGCAAGGTCTTCAACTTCTTTTGGTAGTTGTTGATTTTTATTTTTGCGAGATGTTTCTATAAGATCAAGGCCAAGCACTTTGTCGAATTCGGCAACAGTAGCCAGCTTTACAGAGTCTTCAATAGAATCATCTTTCAATAAATCCCAAAGTAGAGCAAGTGCTCTTGAAACTTCAAGATCGTTGTCTATGAAGTCATTGAAAGATTTTAAATAGTTTGAATCAGCACTCCCAGATTCTTCTCCTAGATTCTCTATGTGAACAAGAAGTCTATTGTATGCATTTTGTGATGCCTCTAGAGCTTCCCAAGTAAAATTTAGAGATGAACGATAGTGACTAGAGAAATAAAAATATCTTAGAGCCATAGGTGAGAATCTTTTTTCCACTATGTCATGTAGAGAATACGCATTGCCGAGACTTTTTCCCATCTTACCTCCATCAACTTGTAAAAATGCACCATGCATCCAGCATTTTACAAAAGGGGATTTGTCAGTTGCTCCTTCGGATTGAGCTATTTCATTTGGATGATGAGTACTCTTCAGGTCTTCTCCTCCTACGTGTATATCAAATTGCTCACCTAGGTATTTCATACTCATAGCAGAGCACTCTATGTGCCAACCAGGGAAGCCAGTACCCCAAGGAGACTCCCATTCCATGTCACGTTTTTCATCCTTTGGACTAAATTTCCATAGAGCAAAATCGCGAGGATTCTTTTTCTGTTGATTGAATTCCACGCGAGCACCCGCTTTAATTTTATCTAAGTTTGAAAGCTCTCCATATTTATAACCCTTGGCTTCAAAAGCGATAGTGTCAAAATATACACCGTCGTCTATGTTGTAAGTTAGCCCTTTTTCTTCTAATTTTTTTATCAAGTCTATTTGTTCAGAAATATGTTCTGTTGCTCGCGCAAAAGTATTTGGTGGAAGTAAATTTAAATCTTTATAAGAAGATAGAAAATCATCTATGTAAAATTGAGCTATCTCAAAAGCTCCTTTTCCTTCACGTTTTTTAGCCTTCTCCATTCTGTCTTCGCCCGTGTCCGCGTCTCCCAGGTTATCTCCAGTTAAGTGACCTACGTCTGTTAGATTCATAACGTAATTGACCTCTAAGCCATTGTATTTCAGGGCGCGATAGACAATATCACCCAAAATATAAGTCCTCCAGTTACCTATAGTTACATAGTCATATACTGTAGGACCGCATGTATAAAGCCCCACGATTTGGCTAGCGGGCTTGAATTCATCGATCTCTTTAGTAAGTGAATTATATAGTCTCATTGAGTCGATTATAGCCTGATTATGTAATCTGACCAAATACTATTGACTTTTTTGGCTCTTTAGCATAATATGGTCTTGTTATATGGCAACGAAAAAAGCAACAAAAAAATCAGTGTCAAAGAGCGAAGAATTCGCTGTTATTTCTACTGGTGGAAAACAATACAAAGTAAGTGCTGGGGATGTCCTAGTAATCGAAAAACTACCTGGTACATACAGTGCAGGGGATGAAATAGTATTCGACAAGGTATTACTTGTAGATAACGGTAAAGATACAACTATCGGAACTCCTCACATATCTGGAGCGAAAGTCACAGCAAGTTTTATTGAAAACGGACGACATCAGAAAGTCATAGTGATGAAATACAAACCAAAGAGTCGCTACAAGAAAACAAACGGCCACAGACAAGAATTCACAAAAGTTAAAATCACAGTTATAAAATAAAAATATCCCGCAATTGCGGGATATTTTTATTTTATAATCAATCCTAATGTCTGTTACCCAAAGCACTCTTCAGAGTCTCACTGTCCGCATATTCTGGCTCACTTCCAGTAGACAGTCCACGACCAAGTGAAGTTATTTTAATATTATTTTCATCAGTAAGATCTTTTAAAGTATTTCGAATATAAGAATCTGTATGCTCACCATCTGGAGTAGCCGGAAATGCCAATATAATCTCTTTTAAACCTTCTGAAGTCCTATCCTTTATAATCTTTATCAATTCACGCTCTCTGATATGACTTTGTACATTTTTTTCAACCGGTGGAACAAGACTACCCAGAATAAAGTATTTACCTTTATGAGCATGTGTACGTTTGAAGCTTTCACAATCAGAATCTTTTTCAACAACAAGCAGGGAAGTAGTATCCAAAGTTTTTTTTCTGCAAATATCACAAAAATCTTCTTCGTTTCTAGCGAAATGAATAAAACAAGATGGACAGGTGGATATATTGGAATTTAGATTTGAAAGTTCTTTTATAAGTTCTTTTTTGTATTCGTCTGGAGCATTCAGTAGAAAGTACACGAAACGCCTTGCTTGGCGAACACCAATACCAGGGAATCTTTTAAAAATATTTGCGAGATTGTCTATTGGATCCATGTTTGTTGATTATATCTTAAAACATATCAGCATCATCTGCTTGTCTTGGTTTTTGTGGTGGCTTGAATCCTCCAAGGTCTCCTTTTTCAATCGGTAAGTAAGAACCAGTCTTATCATCGAAATACAAATCTACTTTACCAGTAGGACCATTTCTGTGTTTTTCTATCAATATTTCTGCTAAGTTTGTTCTCTCAGATTGATCTTTGTACTTATCTTCTCGGTGAATAAACATAACCACGTCAGCATCTTGCTCGATAGAACCTGAGTCACGAAGGTCAGATAGTCTAGGCTTGCCTCCACGAGACTCAACCGCACGAGAAAGCTGTGATAGGGCAAGTACTGGCACATCCAAATCACGAGCCAAACCTTTTAGAGATCGTGATATTTCGGTAACTTGGTTAACCATAGAATCATAGTTTTTTGAAGTTGTCATAAGCTGTAGGTAGTCGATTATGATCAAACCTAAACCATGCTCACTCTTCAATCTTCTAGCTGTAGCACGCATTCTCATTATTGAGTTTCCAGCTTGATCATCGATATATATAGGAGCCTTAGAAAGCTTGTCTAGAGCATCTCGCAAGTTTGAAAATTCTGAGTCCGCAGATAGTTTTCCAGTTCGAAGATTCCAAGCATCTACTCTGGATTCAGAAGCGAGCATTCTGTCTACCAACTGTTGAGCACTCATCTCAAGAGAGAAGATTCCAACTGGTATGTTTTCTCTTGTTGCAGCCATACGAGCAATATCAAGCGCAAGCGCAGTTTTACCCATAGAAGGTCGAGCCGCCAAGATAATCAAGTCAGAATTTTGCAATCCGGAAAGCATAGTATCAAGATCTTTAAATCCTGTAGGAACTCCACGAAGACCACCTTTTGTTTCGTGTAATTTTTCAATACGTTCCCAAGCTGTAGAGAGCGTTTGTCTAATACTTACAAATTTTTGACCCTTTGGACTAGATGTAATACTGAAAATTCTTTTTTCAGCAGTGTCCATAATATCTTCAATCGTGTCATCTGATTCACTAAAACCTAAATCTGAAACATAATCAGCTGCATCTATTAATTCACGTAGTATATATTTTTTTGAAACTATAGATGCATAGTGCATCGCATTTGTAGCAGAAGGAACAGAAGCCACCAGCTCAGACAGGTAACTTGCACCTCCGATATTGTCCAACTCTTTTCTCTCAGATAGTAAGTTTGTTACTGAGACAAGGTCTATAGGTTGGTTTTTTGAAGCAAGATCAAGCATAGCTTGAAATATAAGCTTATGTCTTGTGCTATAAAAGGCATCTGAAGCCAATGTCTCGGCAATATCAATAATCGCTCCAGGTCTAACCATAAGAGACCCTAGAACAGCCTTTTCACTCTCCATACTTTGTGGAGGAACGCGGATTTTGTTGTCTTGCATCTTTGCCATTGGGCTTGATTGTACCACATGAATCTTTTTGCAAAATATAAAAAGTGCATTAAGTGGTTGGTATCATGTGGATTGAGCAATACTTCATTAAAAATGATATTTTTGCTAGAATTACCTTATGCAAAAACCAGAATCAATTGTCTTAACAGGAGATAGACCAACAGGCAGACTTCACTTGGGTCACCTAGTTGGATCACTACAAAAAAGAATAGAATTAGCAGAGAACGCGAAGCATTCTTTTTACATGATTGCTGATATTCAAGCACTTACCGACAATGCCGACAACCCAGATAAAGTTCGAAACAATGTACTCGAAGTTGCTCTAGACAATCTTGCGTGTGGACTAAAACCAGAAAAAACAATCATGTATATTCAATCTGAAATTCCTGAGATTGCTGAGTTAACAGTTTTGTTTATGAACCTAGTTACAGTAGCAAGACTAAAGCGAAATCCTACAGTAAAAGCAGAGATGCAGCAAAAAGGTTATGGTGAAGATGTACCCGCTGGTTTCTTGGCTTATCCGATATCCCAGGCTGCAGATATTTTAGTCATGAAGTCAAACTTAATCCCAGTTGGAGAAGACCAATATCCGGTTATCGAACAAGCAAACGAAATAGTCGATACATTCAATCGATTGTATGGAAAAGTTTTTGACCGGATAGAACATGTTAGTGGAGGCACTGCGCGACTAGTCGGCACAGATGGAAACGCAAAGATGTCTAAATCTCTTGGTAATTGTATTTTCTTAGCAGATAGTGATGAAGCTATAGAAGAAAAGGTTATGAGTATGTACACAGACCCGAGTCATATTCGCGTGGAAGATCCAGGAAAAGTAGAAGGCAATGTTGTTTTCACATATCTAGATATTTTTGATCCAAACAAAGACGAGGTAGCTGAACTAAAGAAACAATATGAAAAGGGAGGACTTGGAGACGTAGTACTTAAAAAAAGACTTGCAGAAGTATTGAAAGAAATAATTTCTCCAATTCGCGAAAGACGTGAACAGCTTGCAAAGAATCCAAAGATGATTATGGATTTACTCGAAGAGGGAACTAAAGAAGCTCGCAAGGTCGCAGCTGAAACTATGCGCGAAGTACGAAGTGCGCTTAAAATTGATTATTTCTAAGGTTGACTTTACATAAAAAACCTGATATAATATAGACAAATAAAAGATATTTTACAATATGAATATAAAAGAAAATAAAGAAAAAAAGTTGGCATTGAAAGATTATGCACACGGAATCAAACTCATCTGGCAGCAAATTACTGTGAACCACAAAAGGGAAGTGCGTACATTGGTAATTCTGTCTTTTTTTATTGCCATACTAGACGGTATTGTTCCACTTATCTCAGGACATTTTTTTGATGCGATAACAAATATATCTACTGATATTGGGAGTGTCTGGTTTGCGCTAATTCTACTATTAGTCGTAACTGCATTCTCAGCTATAGGTCAAAAAATTAAAGTAACAAAGAGTGATTGGGTGAATTATAAAATAATCACGACTTATCATTCTGATGTTGCCGCAAAGTTTGTAAAACTTCCTGTGTCATACCTAAAGAATCACCCAATGTCTGAAATGGTTCAAAAGACCATGACAGCGGGTAATAACCTGCAGTCAATGTTTAGTGATGTGATTATGGAACTTTTACCAGCATTCTTGGGGATCATCGTTGCGTTTGTTACAGTTTTACGATAAACACAAATATGTCTCTAGTGCTTTTGGCTGGAGTTTTAACATATGTGCTGATTGTTCTAAGAACAGTTGGAGACGGTGCAAAATTCCAAAGAGAAAATCAAAAGCAATGGGTGCATGCATGGAGGGCAAGGTCCGATGGGTTGAACAATATTGCGACAGTAAAACAATTTGCCGCAGAAGAGTACGAAACTGAAAAGAATCGACAAAACTACACAGTTAAAGTACTAGGTGCCCAAAGAAGACTTTGGGAGTTGTGGAGTAAAATTAATATATCTCAAAAAATAATAGTCTTAGCAACTCAAGCAGTTATATTAATCTTGTCTATAAAAATGCTTCAAGTGAACTCACTAACACCAGGTCAGGTTATTGCATTCAATGCATACGTAGGCATGGTATTTAATCCATTCTTGCGACTTGGAAATATGTGGCGCACTATTCAGAATTCAATTATAAATGTTTCTGATGCTCATGAAATACTTTCTATTGAACCAGAAAATTATAACGAACCCGGTGCAGTAAAAAAGCAGATTAACGGAGATGTAGAATTCAAGAGCGTTGCATTCTTTCATGATGAGCGCAAGCTTGTGCTCGATGACCTATCGTTCTCTGCACCATCGGGATCTGTAATTGCGTTCGTAGGTAAAACTGGCTCTGGTAAGACATCGCTTACAGAATTGATATATCGATTCCATGACCCAAAGACTGGCGAGATACTCGTGGATGGAATTCCAATAGACAAATATGATCTCACAAGCTTGCGGTCACAGATTGGAATTGTCCCACAGGAACCAGTACTTTTTGACACTACAATCCGCGAGAACATAATGTATCCTCGCAAAGATGTAAATCAAAAAGTATTGAACGACGCAGCGAAAAAAGCTGACCTGCTTGAGTTTATAAAAGACCAACCTGATGGATGGGAGACAATCGTTGGAGACAGAGGGGTAAAGCTTTCTGGCGGACAGAAACAGAGAATCGCGATTGCACGAGCACTTGTGGCCAATCCAAAAATTCTAATCTTGGATGAATCAACTTCAGCGCTCGATGCAGAGACTCAGAGAACAATTGAAAATTCCCTCAAAGAACTAATGAAAGGTAAAACTACCTTCATAGTTGCTCATAGACTTAGTGCTGTGCGCAATGCAGATAAAATCTGTGTATTGCACAAAGGTAAAATTGTCGAAGAGGGAACTCACGACGAACTGATACAGATTGCAAATGGACGTTACAAAAAGCTCTATGACCTGCAGTTCAAGGAAGAGGAAATCCTCATTGCTGAGCATGAGCTTGAAGATTAAAGTCCTTTAGATTTCGTTTCGAAAAGGATGGCCAGAACTCGAATTCGTAAGTACGGCACGGGTATGCCCGTTATAGCTTAGTGAAACCGTAAGATCTAATCTTGCGGTTTTTTATATTTGATGTTATAAATATTTCAAATATTGTAACGTATGAATAAGTCAAAAACTGAAATCGCTAAAAAAGTTGAACTAATTAAATCAATCGATTTCACTCAATTAAAAGAAAAACTTATGGACCCCAATGAAGGCAAAGGCTGGTCCAAAGACGAGTGTAATGACCTAGAATTGCTCTATAAAGATTTTCTCGTCCTCATGCTGAAGTATCCAGAAAAATCTATTGTGCCCACTACGATGATAGATGAATTCTGGCATGCGCACATCCTTGATACCAGAAAGTACCATGAGGACTGTAAATTGATTTATGGAGAATATCTGCATCATTTTCCGTACTTTGGACTAAGAGGTGAGAGTGACAAAAAGGATCTTGAGGATTCGTTTACAGCAACCAAAAAACTGTGGGTTAGCGAGTTTGGATATGAAGTGGACAATCCATTCATTAAAGTAAGCATCTATACTCACAAGAAGGTTACTAACGCGAATAGTTGTAGAAATTGCGTTAGTACATGTGCCGGCTCATGCACACGATAAATGAATTATATTTTTTAAAATACCCGCTTGCGGGTATTTATTTTTGGTAGTAGTATAAAGATATCCACTGATCCGCTGACAACGGGGAGGAAAACCAAGATTACAAGGTCATCTCGCTCGAAACGAGACTGACGAAGTAGGGTGGCACCGCGTTTCAAACATGAATCGCCCCTGCGAATTTACAAACTAATGTAAGTTCGAAGAGGCGATTTTTGTTTCCTCTAGAGCTCAAAAACATATGGTAAAAGCTATACATGTTTCTGAATTGAAAAATCATAGTGGTGAAGACGCAACCGTACAAGGTTTCGTTCATACACTTCGCGTGCAAAGTAAGATTATTTTCTTGATACTTCGTGATGTAACTGGAATCGCACAAACAGTTGTAGAGATCAAAGATCCTGAAGTATTTGAAATTGCAAAAAATCTCTCTCATGAATCTGTTGTTAGAATATCCGGCTTAGTAAAAGACGTACCTCAGGCTCCAGGTGGATTTGAAATTGGAGTCTCATCTATCGAAGTACTCTCAGTTGCAAACCCTGAACTACCGATTCCAATTATTGAAAGGGAAATGAGGAAACAGAAGCTCCAACACGTTTTGACTATCGATGGATAGACCTACGTAAGCCAGAAAAAACAAAAATATTTAAAGTTTGGACTGAGCTCGAAAAAGGTTTCAGAAAATATTGGGATGAAAATGGGTATACCCAGCTCTACTCACCATCTTTTATGTCTACACCGTCTGAAACTGGAGCAGAAGTTTTCGAGGTAAATTATTTTGACCGCAAGGCATACCTCGCACAATCTCCACAATTCTACAAACAAATGGGAATTGCATCTGGTTTTGAGCGCGTATTTATCGCAGGTCCAGTATTTAGAGCAGAAGAATCTTTCACAACTCGTCATATGACAGAGTTCACTGGCTGGGACTTCGAGATTGGTTTTATAGATTCACACCATGATGTTATGGACCAAGAAGAAGGAATGATTGTTTCTGGATTTGAAAATCTAAAAGCTAAATTCCCAGAGCTTGATATTACTGTTCCGAGTATACCTTTTCCAAGAATAAAAATGACTGAAGCAAAAGAAATCCTTTCCAAAGAAGGAATTGCAAGTTCTGAAGACCATGACCTATCACCAGAAGAAGAACGCGCAATATGTGAATATGTAAAAAAAGAACACAATCACGAATTCGTTTTCATAACTGATTACCACAAATCAAAATCTGCTTTCTACCACATGAGATTGGAAGAGGGATCTGACAGATCTCGTCGCGCAGACTTACTTTTCCGAGGTATCGAAATAACGACACTTGCACAACGTGAGCATCGTATAGACATACTTGAAGCTCAGGCAAAGGAGAAGGGAATGTCACTTGAAGCACTGTCTGACTATCTAAATTTCTTCCGCTACGGCTGTCCTCCACATGGAGGTGCTGGAATTGGCCCAGGACGTCTTATAATGAAGATCTTAGACCTTCCAAACGTCCGTGAGGCGACATATCTACCGAGAGACGTGAAGAGACTTAATCCGTAAAAGATAAAAGCACCCATTGCGGGTGCTTTTTTATTTAATTACCATTTATTGATAAATCATACTGATTTAGTATTAGTTCGCGCATATCATGACAGACACGATTAATACTTCCACTTGGGATTTTTCCAAGTATACAACAAGGATGCATTTCCAAGGTATCTAAAACTGATTCGTACCAGAAATTCTTCATTCGATCATCTCCAAACTGGTGATTGTCTGCAATAAGTCCTACAGGTATAGAATGCATGATTGCCCATGCAACTATCCCTAATCCTTGCGGGAAATTATCTGGATATCTAGGATCAAAATAATCGTATCGTCGTACATATAGATCTGTAATAATTCCATCAATATCCTCAAGTGGTTTTGTTTCAGGCTCTTCTACTACAGAATCCACGAGCTTGGTTTTTATCGCAAGTGCGCTTGAGCTTTCATCTTGAGTATACAATTCATTTATTTCAAGTCTTTTTACTATTTTTTCTTCAGGAATTAGTCTATTGCGAAATGAAAGATGATTTAGATTTGCGCCCACCATTTTTTCAAATTCTTCAATCGATTTTGCAATCAAATTACCCTCATCAAGAAGAAAGAATTTTCGCATGTATATATCATCTTCACTTAATTTCAAAGAAGAACTTAAACGAATTATTTTGAAGTTCGTACTTGTATTTGCTGACACTTTCATAGAATATTTTTTAAAACAATAACAAACAATCTTACTAATGTCAAATATAAAAAGCTTTTAATATCCATTTTTTTAGCTTACAATAGTTTTTATGGAAGAAATTACTAAAGCTGGATACACTATAAAAACCGAAGCTTTTTCAGGTCCATTTGATCTACTTCTAGAACTAATAGAGAACAAAAAACTCTTTGTAAATGAAATCTCGCTTGCTGAAATAACAGCTGATTATATTGAGCATGTGCGCAAAATGGAGTCTTTAGATCTAGGTCAGGCTACGCATTTTGCTGTGGTTGCAGCGACCCTTATCCTAATAAAATCAAAATCTCTATTACCAAATCTACCACTCACAAAAGAAGAAGAAACTTCAATCGATGACCTGGAACTTCGACTTAAACTTTACCAAGCTATAAAAGATATTGCTCCGTATATAAAAGAAAAATATGGAAAAGTTGTCCTACTGCCACTACCAGACAGACCTATCGGAACAGCACTTTTTAGCCCAGATAAAAATCTAAAAAAAGAAAGTATAGAATCTGCAATATTAAATGTTCTAGGATCTCTACCGGTAAAAGTCGATCTACCTGAGGTAACAGTAAAAACAATAGTAAGTATCGAAGAGATGATATCTTCACTTGAAGAGCGCATAACTAGCACTATGACACTCTCTTTTAAGGAGTTTAGTCGTTCAGACAGTTCCGAGGTAAAGGAAGTTAAAATTCATACAATAGTATCATTCTTGGCACTGCTCGAACTTGTGCGAACAGGGATTATTGATGTTATGCAAACAAACGCGTATGATGATATGACAATTAGTAAACGAATAGAAAATATATGAACATAGAACTTGATGCAAAAATTGAAGCCCTGCTTTTCTCAAAAGCAGAACCAGTAAGCATAAAAGAGCTTGCTCGTACTTTCAACGAAAGTGAAGTTAGTATCGGTGAAGCATTGGAAAAATTAAAACAAAAACTTTCTGACAGAGGAGTTAGATTAATTTCGCACGAGAACTTAGTAACACTATCTACTGCTCCAGAATGCGCTGTATTCTTAGATGAAATTAGGAGAGAAGAATTATCAAGAGAACTTTCCAAGGCAAGCTTAGAAACACTATCTATAATCCTCTATACAGACAAACCAACGCGCGGAGATATAGATTACATAAGAGGAGTGAACTCCAGTTTTATATTAAGAAACTTACTCGTTCGCGGAATAATAGAAAAAGATATTCATCCTGAAGATAGTCGCAAATTCATATATAAACCGACTCTAGACCTATTAAGATTCTTGGGAATAACCAACGTATCAGATCTAGAAAATTTTTCAGAGACAAAAGAAAAATTAAATGCATTTAGGTCTGCAAAGCCCGAAGAAAACACCAAAGAATAGACTAACAATGTATCCGAGTCGGCCAACAATTTTTTCTACACTGTTTTTAACATTCTGCCTTTTGGTAGTTTTTATATATCAAACAAAAATAAATGAAGCTCGAGAAACTGAAAGACAAATTTTAGAATCTCAATTGGAAAATTCTAAAAAAGAAATTTTCGAAAATCTAGAGCTGCAGGCGCAGGCATTTGTTATAAAAGATATTGATTCAGGTGAAATAATCTACGAATATGGGATGTACAGAAAAATGCCACTCGCTTCTCTAACAAAACTTATGACCGCATATGTATCACAAAAATATGCTCCTAGTAGTTTCAAAGTAGAAATAAATGAACAAGATCTAAAAGCAGTTGGAGATGCGAAGCTGTATCCTGGAGATACATGGAACTTAAATGATATTGTATCTTTTGCTATGGTAAATTCATCAAACGACGCAATAGAATCAATAGACAGAAATCTGTCAGCATATTTTGGTGGAAATAATAAATTTGTAGAAAAGATGAACGAAGAAGCTCTGCTTTTAGGTTTGTATAGTATGGAATTTTTTAATGCTACAGGCCTCGATGTAAACCAAAATACAAATGGGGGATATGGTTCTGTAAATGATGTAGCTAGTCTAACGATGCATGTTTTCAATGAATACCCGCATGTCTTGAAAGATACTATTTCCTCTAGAGCAAAATTTATATCTCTTTCAAACAAAGAGTATGAATCTATAAATACAAATACTTATATAGATTCATTATCGCCAATAATCGCATCAAAAACAGGCTATACGAACATAACTGGGGGCAATCTTGTCATTATAAAAGAAATACAGGGCAAAAAATTTGTATTTGTTGTAATGGGTTCAACTTATGAGGGCAGGTTTATAGATATGTCTATCTTAGCTAGAGCTGTAGAAGAATACCTACCCATAAAAACAGCCTACGATTTTAAAATTTAGCAAATAACTTATACAATTGTTATACTTCTAAATATGATAATAAATATAATCAAAATATTTATACCGACCACGATAGCATTCTTTTTAGGTATTGGTATGACCCCTTTTCTAATGCGACTGTTTATAAAAAACCGTCTCTGGAAAAGACATGCTCGAATAGATGAAACTATAAATGCCGATAAAATTTCGCCAACATTTACAGCCATACACAACACAAAAGAAGAGCTAGCTACACCAAGAGTCGGCGGTTCAATCATTTGGTTAGCGACACTAGGTACAGCATTGATAATATTCCTGATTTCTGTATTTATACCAAACGAAATAACTGAAAAACTAAACTTCATAAGTAGAAATCAAACACTACTTTTATTGTTCGCAATGCTTATAGCCAGCCTTGTTGGATTAACAGATGATCTGCTTACAATTTTTGCAAAACCAGGAACTTTTGCAAATGGATTTCCTAGAGGATACATGATTTCAATCGTCCTATCTATAGGGCTTATTGGCGGCTTGTGGTTTTACTACAAACTTGGAATATCTAGCATGGCAATACCTGTATTTGGAATACTTCCGCTTGGTATGCTGTTCATACCAGTTTTTATGGCAGTAATATTTGCAGTTTTTTCAAGTGGTGTAATAGACGGAATAGATGGACTAGCAGGAGGCGTGATGGCTATTATATTTGGAGCATATTCAACAATTGCTCTTTTGCAGAATCAAATTGATATAGCAGTATTTTGCGCTGTTGTGACTGGAGCAATATTATCTTTCTTGTGGTTCAATATTCCACCAGCAAGATTTTATATGGGAGAAACCGGCATGCTCGGACTTACTGTCACATTAACTATAGTAGCTTTCCTTACAGATACAGTTCTACTTCTACCAGTAGTTGCTTTTCCTCTTTTTGCTACAGCCCTATCTTCTGCAATACAAATATTTTCAAAAAAGTATTTCAATAAAAAAGTATTTAAAGTTGCACCTCTGCACCATCACTTTGAAGCACTAGGTTGGTCAAGGGCGAAAATTACAATGCGGTATTGGGTTATATCTATAATATTTGCGATTATTGGAATAGTTCTATCTCTATTATAAAAATGTCCAAGACCAGCAAGAATTCAATAGACAAAGTCTTCCTTGGTATTGTGGTGGCGCTAGTTATCTTTGGACTAATATCATTTGTATCTGCATCTCTAGGAATACTCGCAAAAAATGAAGAAAAATTTTATGGCGTCTTATTCAACCAATTAGTACTGGGGTTACTAGGTGGTTCAATAGCTCTATTAATCTGCATGAAATACAAATATGATTTTTGGAGGAATAATTCTTTTATAATATTTTTAGGATCTATTGTATTAACTCTATTAGTATTCGTACCAGGACTTGGTCTTAGTCACGGCGGAGCAAGACGCTGGATATCTATTTTTGGATTCTCACTTCAGCCAGTAGAATTTTTAAAAATTGGTTTTGTTATATATTTTGCTGCTTATTTGTCATGGATAAAAAGCAAGGTCTCAGATTACAAATTTAGTATCTTACCACTAATACTAATGATCGGGGTTATTGCGTCTGTACTACTTGCTCAACCAGATACAAAAAGTCTGATGCTGATTATCGCAGTTGGAGCTTCTATGCTCTTCGTCTCCGGTATACCTATAAAATACATAGTTTTCTTGATTTCTATCGCTGCTGCCGGCCTCATAGCACTAGCAATGTTTACTCCTTATCTGACAGAGCGTATAGAAACTTTTCTAGACCCAAGTAGTGATCCTAGTAATTCATCTTACCAACTCCAGCAATCACTTATCGCCATAGGGTCAGGTGGGGTTTTTGGAAGAGGTCTTGGGCAAAGTATCCAGAAGTTTAGCTACCTACCAGAACCACAAGGAGATTCCATATTCGCCGTGATTGGTGAAGAGTTCGGTTTTGTTGGCTCTGTCTTATTGTTAGTTTTATATGTGGCTTTTGTGATGAGGGGTTTACATCTTGCATACAGAGCACCCGATTCGTTCAGTAGACTTTTTATAGTTGGAATTGTTATACTTTTTGGAGCGCAATCCTTACTAAACATAGCGTCTATAGTTGGACTCTTTCCGCTAACCGGAGTTCCGCTTGTTTTTATTAGTCACGGAGGAACATCTTTACTTATTTCATTGGCTGCGATTGGTATAATACTTAATATGTCAAAATACCAACGCAAAATTAATTAATTATGAGAATACTTTTTACAGGAGGAGGAACCGGCGGGCATTTTTACCCAATCATTGCTATTGCTGAAGCATTGAACAAGATAGTCGACGAGGAAAAGATTTTAAAATCGGAACTTTACTATATGTCTACCGAGCCATATGACAAGCAGGCACTTTTTGAAAATAATATAAAGTTTGTACAAGTAAACGCAGGTAAGCTTCGGATATACCCATCTATAAAAAACATAACTGATATGTTTAAAACAGCGACTGGATGCATGGAAGCAATATTTAAAATATTTGCTCTATATCCTGATGTTGTATTTGGTAAAGGTGGCTTTGCGAGCTTCCCAGCACTTTTTGCAGCAAAGATTCTACGTATACCTGTAGTTATCCATGAATCAGACTCTGCCCCGGGTAGAGTAAACAAATGGGCAAGTAAATTTGCAAAAAGAATAGCAATATCTTTCCCAGAAGCAATAGACTCTTTCCCAAAAAATAAAACAGCTTGGACAGGACAGCCTGTGCGTAGAGATATTGCACGAGGAGTAAAAGAAGGAGCTCATGAATACTTTGGGTTTGATCAAAACATTCCAGTGATCCTAATTTTAGGTGGATCTCAAGGTGCTCAAAAAATAAACAACGCTCTTATAGACGCACTTCCTGCTCTTCTTCCAAATTTCCAAATAATTCATCAAGTTGGTCCTAAAAATCTTGAAGACATAACACAAACCGCAAACGTAATAATTGCAAACAATGAATTCAAAAAAAGATACAAACCTATTGGTTTTTTAAATCCATTGGGAATAAAAATGGCAGCTGGTGCTGCAAATATAGTAGTATCTCGTGCTGGTTCAACCATATTTGAAATAGCAGGCTGGGGAGTTCCAGCTATAATAATTCCTTTTGATAAATCAAACGGAGATCATTCACGTAAAAATGCGTATACATACGCAAGAAGTGGCGCAGGAGAGGTGATAGAGGAAACAAATCTTTCCCCAAACCTTCTAGTTGCAGAAATCGAAAAATTGGTAGGGGATAGTGTGAAAATAGAAGCAATGAAAAAAGCCGCGCTTTCTTTTGCGCGACCAGATGCTGCAAATACTATTGCAAGAGAAATTATAAATATCGCACTCAAGCACGAACAATAAAAAAAGCGCCGATCTAAAAAGAGATCGACGCAAACGAGGTCTGATCACACCCCTGGATACCTCCACTGTCAGCTCATTAGGCCACAGCAACCGGGAGGGTCGTTGCTATGCCTGTACTCTCTAATCCGTAATTAGGATATTAACATATTAATATTCTAAAGTCAAGTATCCTCAAAAAAGCCTTTATTTGCTATACTTTTTCTATGCCTGAATCAAAAAAAGTTGTAACTCGTTTTGCACCAAGCCCAACAGGCTATATGCATATAGGTGGTGTGCGCACTGCGCTTTTTGCGTGGGCATTTGCACGTAAAAATAAAGGAACTTTTATACTTAGAATAGAAGATACTGACAAAGCCCGTGAAGTAGAAGGTTCTATTGAACATATAATAAAATCTTTAAAGTGGCTCGGTATTGAGTGGGATGAAGGAGTCGATATAGGCGGACCAAATGCACCATATCTTCAATCAAAAAGATTGGACTCTTATAAAAAATACGCAAACATTTTAATCGAAAAAGGTCTTGCTTACGCAGACCCATATACAGAAGCAGAAGTTGAAGAATTTAGAAAAAAATCCGAAGCAGATAAAAAACCTTTTTTGTTCAGAGATTACAGACCAGAAAATCCTCCAGCTTGGGATGGAACAAAACCTCTTCGGTTAAAAGTATCTGAAATAAAATCTTATAAATGGAACGATCTAGTTCGAGGAGAACTTTCTGCTGGACCGGAAGCTTTAGATGACATAATTCTAATTAAAAGCGATGGATATCCTACTTACAATTTTGCACATATAATCGACGATCTAGAAATGGGAGTAACACATATCATGAGAGCCGATGAATTCATATCTTCAACTCCAAAGTTTTTGTCTATATACGAAGCACTTGGTATTGAAAGACCTGAATTTGCGACCCTTCCGCCTATTATGGCTCCTGATGGAAAAAAGAAGCTCGGCAAGCGCGACGGTGCAAAAGATATATTGGAATACAAAGACGAAGGATATTTACCCGAAGCCATGATAAATTTTTTGGCTTTTATTGGATGGAACCCAGGAGACGAAAGAGAAATTCTTAGCCCTTCTGAGTTTATAGAATCTTTTGATATTACAAAGGTCCAAAAATCTGGAGGTGGTTTTAATACAGAGAAACTAAATTGGATAAATCGTGAACATATGAAAAGTCTTACAGAGTCTGAATTTTTAATTAAATTAGATGAACACATACCGCAAGATTTTAAAAACAAGATAGGGGATAAAATAAATAAACTAGTACCACTAATCAAAGAAAGGATAGAGAAATTTTCTGATATAAAAAATATGATAGAGATAGGGGACTTAGATTATTTTTCTGATAGACCAAAATACGATGCGACTAAATTGATATTTAAATATTCCACAAAAGAAGCTATTGTTGAAAATCTAAAACATGGATATGAATTGATAGATGGAATAAAAGATACTGAATTTACACAAGATTCTATAAAAGAAACTCTTATGAATAATCTAGATAAAGATAAGCGTGGTCCGACACTTCATCCTATTCGTATAGCACTATCCGGACTAGATAAATCACCAGATCCTTTTGTTATTTCATCTATATTGGGCAAATCAGAGACATTGGAAAGAATCAAAATTGCTATGGAACTCCTCGCGGGTTAAGATATAGTAATATGAGCTCAAAAAAAGATATAAAATCAATCCTTTTTGCGACAATTGTCTTGTCATTACTCGTACTTCACGTTAATAAAAACGTAGAAGCTGATGTAGCTACAGACCTATCAAATAAAATACAATCTCATACTAGCGAAATAGACAAATTGGAAGCTGAGATCGCTCAGTATCAAACTCAATTAAATAATACAAGTAAAGATGCACTATCTTTAAAAGGATCCATCAATGAACTTGATATATCAAAGAAAAAATTACAAGCTGAAATATCTGTAACTGAAAACAAGATAAGTTCTACGGAACTCCGGATTCAAAGTCTAAATTTGGATATAGGAGATAAATCAAAAACTATAGATGTAAACCAGCTTGCTATAGCTAGAAACATAGCCAAGATAAATGAACTAGACGCAAATCCTCTAATTGTATCAATGCTCTCAAACGACAGGATTGCTGATGTATGGAATGAAATAGAGTCTCTAAAACGAATACAGTCTGATGTATACAATCACACAAAAGATGTGATCGCGGTACGCCACGGATTAGAGGGCGACCGAAACGAAGAATTAGAAGCAAAAAAAGAATTACTCGCGCTAAAAGATGAGCTGAATGGTCAGAAAAAAGTACTGGATATAAATATAAAAGATAAAAACAAGCTACTAAGCGAAACAAAAAACTTAGAATCAAATTATAAAAAAATTCTAGCTGACAAGCTCGCACTTAAAGCAGCTTTCGAAAAAGAACTTCAGAGTTACGAGTCTCAACTAAAATACGTTCTTGATCCAAGTAGTATACCAGCAAGAGGCTCTCATTCACTTGGATGGCCACTCACAAATGTATTCATAACTCAGATGTTCGGTAAAACTGTAGATTCAGTTAGACTGTATACATCTGGAACTCATAGTGGAACTGACTTCCGAGCTAGTATCGGAACACCAGTATTAGCTATGGCAAGTGGCGTGGTTGTTGCTAGTGGAGATACGGACGCAACTTGTCGCGGTGCATCTTTTGGAAAATGGGTATTTATAAAATACGACAATGGACTGGCTAGTACTTATGGACACTTGTCACTCGTCAGCGCCGCAAAAGGAGCTAGGGTCAGTCCTGGACAAATTGTGGCCTATAGTGGTAACACTGGGCATTCTACAGCTCCACACTTACATGTCAGTCTATACCCAGCAGACGCTGTGGATGTATCAGGTAAAGAAAGTATCGCATGTAAAGGAAAGATACTAGTGCAACCCCGAGCAGCAACAAATGCATATCTAAACCCTCTAGATTATATGCCAAGCTACACAAGCTCTATGATCAAAAGCTAATAAAAACACCCTATCCCACGGGATGTTTTTATTTTATGTATTACAACACATTTATAACTAGAGTCAAGTATAAATAGGGTAGCCAGATGATAAAAAATCAATGAATTGATTAAAGGTAGTATGTTCTATATAAATCCTAACACTAGGGTAGAGGATGGGCTTAAAAACGATTATATGACGTAATAGATATGCACGAAAGCATCCAAGACAACCAGACAATAAACCAAGTAAACAAAGGGCTTATTTTCAAATATAACGTCGCAAAAGATATATTGTGCGACGTTAGTATTCTAAATTCCCTATGAGGAAACACAGGCATTAAATAGCACCACGCCCTCGTTGTATAAGGCTATATCTTCTTTTATTGCGACCACCTTGGAATTAAATTCTGATATAAGCGCGTTGTACTCCTCTACTAGGTCATTGTACCCACTAGACCATTTATTTGTACTATTTATCTCATCCAATTTTTTATATATATCATTTTCCAAACTATCTATTACTGTCTGTTCGTCTTCAATCTTTAATTCAAGAGAGCTATCTATTTTTGGACAAGTATCAATAGAAGCACCGAAATGCTGCACCAGTATCCAAACATCTGATCCATCATATCTTCCATAAACTATACCAATGCCTATGTCTGTATATTTACTGTTCATAATATTTTCACGGTGCGCTGGAGAATTCATCCATGCTAAAACAACTTCATCTGCTGTTTTGAAATCACCTCTGGCTAAATTTTCTCCAACAACAATATATTCATAGCCAGAATCTTCGGCCAAATCAGCCACTCCAATACCATCTGGAGAATCATGTTCAAAGTATTGCCTATCTAACATATCTTGTGCTTTTTTTTGAGCTGAGGATTCCAATCTAGTATTTTGATTTAAAATTGAAAATCCTTCAGATTGTCTATTCAAGTTAGTATGGTAGACAATATTTACCTGATTGATTTGGCTGGTGCTGTTATTTGTTTGTTTACTATCTACACCAGACTCATCTCTATCAAATACAAGCGGAGATGGTAAGAAAACTCTCAAGTCAAAATCTTCATTTGGAATAGAAAAAACCTGATCCCCTATTTTTTCTATATCTTTAGTTATTTCTGATTTGGAAAATAAAAAATTATTTTCTTTATTAAGAATTCCATAAACCGAAAACGATGCCAGAATAATACCTATGATAGATGTAATCCAGATTACTCGCATCTTTATTGAACAGTTACGGACTTAGCTAGATTTCTAGGCTTATCTATATTGTTACCTAATTGTTTTGCAAAATAATATGCAAAAAGTTGCAACGGTAAAACTTCTATAAGAGGATACATCACTGGGTTGTTTAGTTTTGGTATAACAATAATTTCATCTGCAAGTCTCATCACAGGACTCTTCGCACCCTCTTCATCTGTAATAACAAGCAATCTTCCACTTTTTGATTTTATTTGTTCGATTGAAATTGAACCGATAGAAAATAAATCGTCTTTAGGTAATATAACAACCGAAAGAGACATATCATCTATCACAGCCATAGGCCCATGCTTCAGTTCTCCCAGAGGATAGCTACCAGCTTCCATATAAGTCAGTTCTTTGAATTTTAAAGCACCTTCATATGCAATCGGCATGTGAATTCCCCTACCTAGAAATTGGATTTTTTCTATATCTCTAAAAACTTCTGCAATTCTTTCAATCTCTTGGTGATTTTCTAAAACTTTTTTCATTATGTCAGGTATAGATTCAAGCTCTTTTATAAAAGATATACCTGAGCTTTCGCTCATACCATGAACCCTAGCTAGAGATAGACTAAACAAATAAAGTGTTATTGCTTGAGCTGTAAAAGCTTTTGTAGAAGCGACACCGATTTCTGTTCCTGCTCGGGTGTATATACCAGCATCACTTTCATGCGCAATTGCACTTCCTACGACGTTTACTATTCCTAGTGTAGTAAAACCTTTTCTCTTCATCTCTTTTAAAGACTCTAATGTATCAGCAGTTTCACCTGATTGACTGATACTCAAAAATACTGAATTGTCTGGACTAAAATTTTGTTTTCTATATCTAAACTCAGAAGCAATTTGTGCAGAAACATTTATTGGAGTCAGATTTTCAATCAATTCTTTTCCAAGCATTCCTGCATTGTAAGCTGTACCACAACCCACGATATATAGATTGTCTATATTCCTTAGTTTTTCTTTATAATCAATAAGCCCACCCAATACAGCCAATCCCTCTTCTGTATTTGTTCTACCTAGTATTGTTGAACGAGTTGTAGCAGGCTGCTCAAATATCTCTTTTTGCATAAAGGTATCAAAATCCCCTTTTGATAAATCTTCTAGCAATATTCCTTCGATTACTTGCTCAGCCTTATACAATCTAGATCTTGCTGGCTGTTTATATTTAAATATATTGTGAGACATGTTTTCTGCATCAAGTTTAGCCATCTCACCGTCTTCTAAAACCAAATATCGATCAGTGTATCTAAGTATTGCATTTGTACTAGAAGCAACCACAAACATTTCATTTGATATACCAATACTTATAGGACTACCATTTTTTAGAACAAACAAAGTCTTTGGATAATCTTTGAGTATAATCGCCAATCCAAAACTACCTTCCAATAAAGAGGCCGATTCAACGATAGCATCTTCTAGACTGAGACCTTTTTTCATATTCTCTTCTATCAAGTGCGGGACTACTTCTGTATCAGTATCTGATTTAAAGTTATGTCCCTGTTTCTTTAAGTTTTCTTTTAGGGATTCGTAGTTAAGTATTGTACCGTTATGCACTACCGCAATATCTCCACCACAATCAAGATGAGGGTGAGCATTTGATATTGAAGGCTTACCATGAGTTGCCCATCTATTGTGACCTATTCCAACAGTAGTCAAAATCTTTTCTTCTCCTATATTTTTCTTGAAACGATCCAGGTCCATATACTGACTAGGTGCACCTAAGCATTTTTCTATCTTGATACTTGAGTTGTGAACTATAGCAATACCAGCACTATCATATCCGCGATATTCCAAATCAATCAAAGACTGAACTAAGTTGTCTGAGAGTTCACTATTTTCTTTTTTTAGTATACCAATTATTCCACACATATATTTATTTTTTATTTAATAATTACAAGTTGAGGATTTTGTAAAACCAGCATTTTCAGCTTCAGATTCCGAATTAAACCAAATTTTATTTTCCTCTTTTATTCTAGAAGCCCCACTACAGGTAGGAAGATAATATTTTGTACCACTTCTAGAAGCGACATAGGCACCCCCTGTGGAGTAAGAAGACCCATATCCCCCACCCTTTTCGGAGCCACCAATTTCTTCATAACTGGAAACATTTCCTATAATAGATACTGTATCACTTTCTAGTGTTTTTGGGACCGACAACCTACCCAGACCAAAAGAAGTTAAACATGTCAATACCAAAATGACCGAAAATACCTCTTCTAGGCCAATTTTGTAACCCCCTAGATAACCCTTGATTTTTTTTGTATAATCACGTATACTCATTAATACTTATATTATAATAGTTTTAGTAATCAAGCGAACATATGGCACATCGAAAAGCGGGCGGATCAGCTAAAAACCTAAAAGACTCAAATCCTAAGTACCTTGGCACGAAGAAATACGACGGCCAGGCTGTTGGTGCTGGAAATATAATAATCAGACAGCGAGGATCTAAGATACTATCTGGAGCAGGAACAAAAATGGGTAAAGATCACACAATTTTTGCTCTAGTACCAGGAAAGGTTAAATTTGGCTCAAAAAGAAAAGTTGGTTACGATGGACAAAAATCTATAAAGAAAATCGTAACAGTAATCTAAATAAAAAATAAAACCTCGTTAAGAGGTTTTATTTTTTATTGTGAGTTTAAAAGTTCCAGTCTTCCCTTCTATATCAACCTGAATTACATAATCCCCGACTGTCTTTAGTGGCTTGTCTAACTTAATATATTTAGGGTCTATATTTACTCTAAATTCTTTGTTTAGAGCTTCTGCTATTAGGATCTGGTTTATACCCTTAAAAAGATGCCCTGCTTCGTTAGCCTTCTCTTCAATTACTAAATCTTTTGAACTTAGATCTGATAATACTTTCTTCAGCAGACTATCCTCGATATCCCTATCAACTCTGGCTAGTTCAGCTATATGGTTTAGGTGAGCTATTGCCTTGTCTGTAGCGATTTCAGCAAATCTTTTTGGTATCAAGAAATTTCTAGCATAACCTTCGTTTACATCAACAACAGCATTTCTTCTGCCTATTTTTGGTATATCTTTCAATAAAATTACTTTCATATATTATTTCAGAAACTCAATCGCTTTTTGCATCTGAGTATCTTTCTTAGCTTCTAAATCTTCTTTGGTCACAGGTACGCTTATGTCTGGATCAAGACCGTTACCAGTAAGAGAAACTCCATTTGGAGTCAACCATTTGGCAATAGTTAACTTCAGAGATGTAGTATCAGTTATAGGAATCAACTGCTGAACAGATCCTTTGCCATAAGTTTTATTACCTATGAGGGTCGCTTTTCCATATTCTTGGAGAGCTCCAGCAAATATCTCTGATGCAGATGCAGATCCTTCATCTACAAGTATAACCATATTTAAGGCACCTTTGCCAATATTGTAGCCGTGACTTCTATATACTACATCCTCTACATCTCCACCATATGACTCTATGGCAACAACCTGACCTTTTGGTATAAACCAACTAGATATATCAACAGCTCCATCTAAATATCCTCCTGGATTACCGCGCACGTCGACGATAAGTTTATTTGTATTTGATTTACTAAATTCATACATAGCCTGATCAAATAAATCTGTTGCGTTAGAAGAGAAATTGTACAAAGATATCACAAATATTCCATCATCATTCATCTTATATGAAAGTGTGGGTATCTCTATTATCTGACCGACCACAGAAACTTCTCTAGACTCTTCAGAGCCGAGCGACAAAACTGTCAATTTAACTTCTGTGCCTATATCTCCACGAATAAGCTCAATCGCCTCATCAAGGGTCATATCTGCAGTTGAAACTGAATTTATCTTCAATATAAGATCGCCTGATCTAAGACCTGCTTTATCTGCCGGAGTATTCTCTAGTGGTGCAATAACAACCAAAACACCGTCTTTCTGACCTATCTCAATTCCTATTCCACTAAATTCACCATTTATACTTTCTTCAAAAGACTTAGTTTCCTTTGGATCAAAGAAATTTGAATGTGGATCACCCAAAGACTCAACTAGACCCTTTGTTGCTCCCCAAATCTTGTCCTGATTGCTAATATTTTTTGCATCTGGATATTTTTCTTCAATCTCATTCCACACTTCCCAAAACGGAGCGAAATCTGCCTCTTCAGTAGATATTTCTGCTTCTTTATTTGTTACTGCAATAACTTTATCTACAGCAGGCCGATTGTTATAGCCGAAAGATACACCAGCAAAAAATATAACTACTATTATTACTAGACTTGCAAATACATATTTAAAATTTGTTTTAATCTTTTCCATAATTTTATTATTCGTTTAATGCTGCTTTAGTGTAAGTGTTTGCTGGGTCCCATAGAAGCCATGAGTCTATACCCAAGTCTTCTGTAGCATCTATCTGCTCCCTAACCATACTTGGCGTATAAGTGGCCCCCATATTGAAATCTTGTAGCCAAGGTCTTAACTTGTTTATATCTTCTCCGATTGCAATAGTTCTGTCTACCGCACCTTGCATGGAAAGTTTTATAACTTCATATGGATTTGCTGCTGGGTTTGCAAATCCATTCCATGTTGCCGGATAATGTGAGGGATATACCATAGGAGAAACATAATCAAAATTTCTTACTGCATCTTCTAGTATTTGACCTATGTTGAGATCATCTGTATTGGTTGTCGTCATACCAAATATATCTGCTGAAATAGGTATACCCTCTTCTTCAAAAGAACTGTTTAAATGTTCAAAAAAAGATCTCATTACATCTGCTTTCACCAACCCTTCACTTACTGGATAATATATATCCTTCATGTTTCCATCAGACGGAAATCTAATGTAATCAAAATTTAATTCATCAAAACCTCTGTTGTAAGCCTCTTTCCCGACGGCTACATTGTAGTCCCATACCTTGGTAGAACCTGCATCAATCCAGTGCATTCCTTTTCTATCTCCCCAAGCGATACTTTTATCACTAGATTTTTTTACTGCTTCAGATGGCCATTCTTTTACCAAATAAGGGTCTTGAAAAACTGCAATTCGAGCT
This sequence comes from Candidatus Nomurabacteria bacterium, assembly GCA_016699365.1. Taxonomy (NCBI): domain Bacteria; phylum Candidatus Nomuraibacteriota; species Candidatus Nomurabacteria bacterium. The sequence goes on from CP064973.1 coordinate 641,696, forward strand.
ATTACATATATACCTTTTGAGTGTAGTAGTTCTATGAGTCCATCTACATCTCTGATTCTATTTTCTGAAGCACCAATTTCTGTTAAATAAGGATCGTTGGTCGCAAAAGATATTCTACCTGTAGAATCCTTAACATCTATAACTACTGCATTTACTTCTGTAGTATCTATAATCTCAATCATACTGTCTCTGAAATCAGTAGTCCCTGCTACCCAACTAGACATATACAAACCCTTAACTACTTCTGGAGTTTCTATATGAGAAACTTTCTTTGTCTCTACAAGTTCACTTATTATACTGTCTTCTACCTCTTGTTTTGCAGCTTCTTCTGCAAAATTTGTTGAGTTATATCTATTTGCAAAAACATATGGCACAGCAAAGTATAGTCCTACAGCTATAGAAACAAAAAATATTGCTGTAACTGCCTTGTGCGCCAAATTTCTCATATGCTTTCTATTGTCGGAGTATTATTTTCTTTTATTTTTATATCTGGTCTTGAGCGTATAGATTTTTTATAAAATACGTATGCTATAAAACACACTCCTAAGCCTGATATGATAAATAATATCCTTCGTACTGAAACTGGAAACCCTAAAAATGATAATAACGCTATCCAAATACCTAGGAAAAATAAAATTCTTTCGTATGACATATTCATAATTATATATTATTTTAAAATAATAAAGAAACTCGGGATTATCTACCACTAACCACTACCACAAATTCTCCGCGAACCTTGTCTTTGTTGGTTAAAAAGTAATTCTGTATATATTCGGCATCTCCTCTAACAACTTCTTCAAAATGCTTTGTAAGCTCCCGACTAATTGCGACTATACGGTCTTTGTCTAAATATTTTACAAGCTCTGCAATAGTCTTTTCTATCCTATGAGGAGATTCATAAAACATGACAGTCCTTTTTGATTCAGATATTTCTTTGAATAAAGTTTCTCTACCTTTTTTATGAGGCAAGAAACCTAAAAAAGTAAATTCATTTCCACTTATACCAGATATTGAGTAAGCGCTAGTTAGCGCACTTGCACCAGGAACCGCTACTATCTTTACTTCACCTGCCAAATCTTTATGAACTCGCTCTACAAGTAAAACTCCTGGATCAGAAATCGCAGGAGTTCCTGCATCAGATACGAGTGCTACGTCTTTCCCATCTTTCAAAAGATCAATTATGTGTTCTTCTTTACCTTTTGTACTGTGACTGTGATAACTAGTAGTAGGAGTTTTTATACCGTAATGATCCAATAAAACTTTTGTGGTCCTTGTATCTTCACAGGCAATTATAGAAACTTCTTTGAGTATTCGAATAGCTCTAAAAGTCATATCTTCTAGATTGCCTATAGGAGTTGCGACAACAAAAAGTGTAGACATTAGGAAAACAATCTCATAATCCAATAATACATGAAGGCTACTATAGCAGACAGGACTCCTCCCCAAAGAGTATCGACAATGAGTAGTGACTTTGGCCAAAATGCTAGGGTGCTGTAATTTGTAAATTCATATACACCATATATACATACCCCCAAAATAAACGCGGACACTACACCTGTCAAAAGCCCTTTAGTCTCAATTGCTGGGTATATAAAATACGCAAACGCAAAAGAAAGTAGTACGTACACCACAAGAGCTGGTGCTATGTTTACAGTTAACAATCCATCCTTCATTTTACCTATTGGAGCGAGTGCTTCTGAATAAAATTTGCGAGTTATATTACCTATCCAAACCCAATCAAGCCCAATAAACAAAACAAACGATATTAGAAACGAATATATATATTGCATAGATTTATTTTAGCAAAAAAGGCTTAATTTATAAAGAAATCAATATACTTGACAATATCATATATATATGATATACTTTCTGGGTATGAAGAAATGTTCTCTGCTTTACAGGTGTCTGTAAAAAACACCTAATTATTGGAAGAAATTCCGTGGACTCGCGCCTTTTGAAAAAAGGGCGCGTTTTTTTATTTAATTTATTGAAGAATTAAAGTACTTGACAAAAGTATCGCAATATGATACTATATACACATACCAGTACAAATGAAAGCTTACGAAAAATGCCGTGGACCCACAGTCTCGGCAAAAAACAACTTAGAGGAATAAACCCCTCAGTCGACTCGCAGTTATCCTACAAGATAGCTGCGTTTTTTTTATTTGGTTAAGATATTTTCAGATTTTTTGGCTAGACACTCATCTGAACAAAAACCTTCCCCACTTTCTGTTAAGCAATTTTCACAACAAATAAAATGTCTGTGGCATGCTAGGTTTCCGCAGTTTACATAATGCTCAGATGGAGATTCACACCTATCACAGCGACCTACAACCTCGTGTTTATCACCATTGAAATTCATAGTCACTCGCCCATCGAAAACATATAAACTTCCTTTGAAATTTTCACCTGGATATTTTTCCATATAACTTACAATCCCACCGTCGAGTTGGTATACATCTTTGAATCCTTCTTTTTTCAAAAATCCTGAAGCCTTTTCACAACGCACTCCGCCAGTACATACAGTCAAAACGGTCTTGTCTTTCAATTCAGCTAGTGCGTCTACTTTTTCGCGTAGATCACGAAAATTTTCTAGTCCAGGAAAAATCGTTCCTTCAAATTTTCCAGTTTTCAACTCATAGTCGTTGCGCATATCTACAATATAAAAATCTTTATTTTCTTCATACCATTTTTTGAGTTCGTATGGTTTCAATCTCTTACCTGTAAGTTTATTTGGATTTATATCACCCTCCTCACCTAAATGAAGTGAGACAATTTCCGGACGAACCTTTACAGACAGCCTTGGAAACGCATTACCAGTACCTTCGCTTCTCTTCCAGTGAATATCAGAAAAGCCTCGGCGTCCACTCATCCATGTTATGTATTTCTCTATATTCTCAGTCGTACCTTCAAGAGTCGCATTGATTCCCTCCTCTGCCACTATAGTGCGTCCAGTAAGCCCTAAAACCTCAGATATGCCCCTTTGCATACCCATTTCAACCTTGGGGTCCTTGACCTTCGTGTATTTATAAAATAGTAGTATTGTGTATTTCACCCTTTTAATATATACGTTTTGGATAAAAAAATAAACCCCTCAATTGAGGGGTTTAAAGTACATTAGAAATCTTCTACTAGACCATTAACGGATTCTCCAGTATGAATACGATATATAATATCGGCAAGTCTTGGAGCAACAGAAAGTATTTTCAAACCTGGAAACATTTTTTCTTTTGGAATAGGAATGGTGTCCGTAATGATTACTTCTTTAAAATCTTGATCTGCTAATTTGTCTAAGCCACCATCAGATCCTATCATGTGTGTAATAGCGAGAATTACGCTTTTAGCACCTTTTTCCATAAGAGATTTTTTGGCGGTGAAAATGGTATTACCAGTGTCGAAAATATCGTCGATCAATATCACATCGCATCCTTCGACATCTCCAATCAACGTCATCTCGCCAACAATATTTGTACCAGGACGATCTTTATCGTAAATTACTCTCGATAAGTGATACCTGTCTGCAATTTTTCTTGTAGGCTTAGTTGACCCTAGGTCAGGACCACACAATCTATATCCGTCAGGGTTATGTCTTACATATTTTTCGACAATGTAATCCATGATCAAAGAATTCGTGCTGATATTATCGCACGGGATATCAAAGAAACCTTGAATTGTAGGATTGTGAAGTTTTACTGTTACAAACTGATTCACTCCTGCTCTTTCTAACTGATTGGCAAGTAATCTTGCGCTGATCGGATGACGAGGCTTGTCTTTACGATCCTGACGAGTATACGGCATATGCGGCATTACCAAACATATAGAACCCGCTGACGCCAATTTCAAAGCATCAACCAGAATCAATGATTCCCAAATATGAGAATGCACATCATCCCCAAACGCTGACTGGATTATGAAAGTATCACAGCCTCTGACTGATTCGAGAGGTCTTGTCATAATCTCGCCACACTTAAATTTGAAAAATTCCTTGTCTGTAATTTTCAAACCAAGATCATTATTATTTTTGATTATCTCAGCAATAATCTCTGTTGTCAGATCATGAGAAGTGCTCCCTGCAAAAATCTTTAATTTGCCATTTTTCATATCTTTATTTTTTGTGAAAAGAACAGGTACATCATAGCACACTTTACATATTTAGTAAAGTGTGTTTAAAAGTAATATTTAGAAAAAACTATAAACTAGTGATTATTTATGAAATCTACCGAAAATCTTCTTTCCTGGATAAAGTGGTATAAGAGAACTTGTTACTTTTTTGTATTCATCAAACTCAGCATTACCTTTGTATCTTGCTTCTGTCATAGGAACACCGGAAACTTTCGTTATGAGATATGTGATAGTGAGCGGTCCAACTATACTCCACCAAGGAACGCCCGCAGATAGCGAAACTATCCACACTCCCCACCACATAGTCACTTCACCGAAATAGTTCGGATGTCGAGTGAGGGACCAAAGGCCACTTTTCATAATCTTGCCTTTGTTTGCAGGATCTTTGAGAAACGTCGCAAGCTGTTTATCTCCTACTGATTCATATATGAATCCAATCACCCATATTCCCAAGGCCAACTATGTCCAAAACTGTCGGAAACATATTGCCTGCATTTTTCGACACAAGCATCACTGGTATAGATATGAGAAGTAGTAAAAAACCTTGAAGCAAGAATACTTGTAAGTAACTTCGTAAATAAAACCACTTTCCCCAATCCATTCTCCATTTTGCGTAACGAGGATCTTCGGCTTTGTTTTTGTTACGAGCATATATATGAGTAGCGAGCCTCATACCCCAGATGAAAACTAATAAAGCCAAAAATACACTTCGGATATCTAAAGAGCCGCTAATTATATATCCATAAAAAACAGAAACTACAGCAACTATTATAAAACCGAGCCCCCAACCTATGTCTGCAATATCATTGCGCTTGTTTATGATAGCGGCAACATACAAAAGAGACATGTAAACAAATATGAGTAATGAACAAATTATGAAAATGTTTTGCATAAACCAATTTTAACAAAAATAGTCCCAAACAGCTATTTCATACTTTGTACTTTCGGGTTCCCGTTTTGAGGTTTGAAGTTTCTGAACTATGAATACATAATAGTACTTTTATTTTACTGGCATTTACAATATTAACGATCCGTAGTATAAATACAAAAATTATTTAATATGCTAAGAAACATAATCAACCTGGTTCTGAAGATTTTAGGACTTGGTCTTATTCGCAAAACGTATTACAAAGCTTTTGAACCGAACAACATAAGTTTGGAATACCGCATTATTGCCTACAAATCTGGAAATAAAGAGAGATTCGTTATAGAAAAACGTAAAGTGACCGACATTATCTGGACACCACTCTTGAAAGATTGTTTGGATGTATATACAAAACGTTGGGAAATGAATGATTACGGATATGCTTGGAAGGAAAACAAGTATACATACAGAGATAGGCATGGCCGTGGCTTCGCAATCGTCAAAAGTAATGGTAATTGTGAGACTTATGAGCAAGCTCTTGAGTTTATTTCTTACCAACCCGGACAAGTACATATGCAAAATGAAGATGGTGAGTCTGTAATCCAATTGTGGGCAAACAACCAAATCGCTAGAAATTTTGTAGGTGATACTCGCGTCGAAAAACATGTATCACGTATTGGAATATTTTATTCAAATAAAGATACATTTTTTGAAAGTAACGGACCCTATTGGGAAGAATATTTTGAGAGAGTGTATAATCACAAAAAAATTGCTTAATAAAAAGCACAAAACGCAAATGCTGACAGATTGTCAGCATTTTTTATTACATTCGATATTTTCTATTCTTCCATTTGTCAGCGATTTTGACTCGAGTGAGAGAACGTTCGAGTTCGGCTTCGTAGTGCTCGAAGTCGACAACAGATGCGTCGTCTTTCATGCGCTTGAGCTCTTCTGCACGTGCGCGAGCTTTGGTTACTGCATCGTCTGAGAGATCACTAACATGCTCAGCGAAGTCAGCAAGTATTTTGACTTGATCGTTTGATACTTCGATGAATCCTCCTGAGACTGCCATCGGCACGTCTTCACCATTTACTCGAGCAACAATGTCGCCTGAAGCAAGTGAGGAGATAAGTGCGATGTGTCCTGGAAGAACTGTTATCTCCCCTTCTCCTGTCGGCAAAACAACCTGATCGACTGCTTCGTCGAGGACGATACGTTCTGGAGTGATTATTTTTAATTGTAATTGTTTAATACTCATAAGTATTAAAGCGCCCCTTTCATATAAAACTCCTGCTCGGGCTTATCATCATGCTTGCCATCGAGGATCTCACGGAATGAACGCACTGTGTCAGCAAGTGAGACATATTGTCCCGGCGCTCCAGTGAATTGTTCTGCGACGAAGAATGGCTGTGAGAGGAATTTCTGGATCTTGCGCGCGCGAGTGACGAGGTCTTTGTCTTCTTGAGAAAGTTCTTCCATACCGAGAATCGCGATGATGTCTTGAAGATCCTTGTAACGTTGCAAGATGCGTTGTACTTCACGAGCAGTTTCATAGTGTTCTTTTCCAACTATGTTTGGATCGAGAATGGTAGAAGATGAGTCAAGAGGGTCCACAGCTGGATAAATACCGAGCTCAGAAAGTGAACGGTTCAAAACCACTGTAGAGTCGAGGTGGGCAAATGTCGTAGCTGGAGCTGGATCAGTAAGGTCGTCAGCTGGCACGTAGACTGCTTGCACAGAAGTAACAGAACCTTTGTTTGTTGAAGTGATGCGTTCTTGCATCGCTCCCATTTCTGATGCGAGTGTTGGTTGGTAACCCACAGCAGACGGGATACGTCCGAGAAGCGCTGACACTTCAGAACCTGCTTGTGTGAAGCGGAAGATGTTGTCGATGAAGAAAAGCACATCCTTTCCTTCTTCATCACGGAAGTTCTCGGCCATTGTAAGACCTGTGAGAGCCACACGCATACGAGCTCCTGGTGGTTCGTTCATCTGACCGAACACCATGGCCACTTTGTCGAGCACGCCTGAGTCTTTCATTTCGTGGTAGAGGTCGTTTCCTTCACGAGTACGCTCTCCGACACCGGCGAACACTGAATATCCTCCGTGGTTACTAGCGATGTTGTGGATGAGCTCTTGGATGACGACAGTCTTGCCGACACCCGCTCCTCCGAAGAGTCCCACCTTTCCTCCTTTTACAACCGGACAGATAAGGTCGATAACTTTGATACCAGTTTCGAGAATCTCAGTCTTTGTAGACTGATCTACGAACTCTGGTGCATTGCGGTGGATAGAAGAGAGCTTTGCAGTCTTATTCACTTCCTCTTTTCCGTCAATTTGTTCTCCAAGTACGTTGAACATTCTTCCAAGCACAGGCGCACCGACCGGAACAGAAATAGGTGCTCCTGTGTCTGTAACAACCTGTCCGCGAGCAAGACCGTCTGTCGTATCCATAGCAATGGCACGAACAACGTTGCCTCCCACGTGTTGCTCGACTTCGAGTGTGAGCATTTTACCTCCATTGTCTACAGTAAGCGCATTGTAAATGGCTGGTAGATTCTCAGCGAATTCTACGTCGACGACCGGCCCAATAATTGATGTGATTTTTCCTTTCATATGTTTTGTACTTGGATTAATAATGATTTTAATAATTAATTTTCTTTATTTTTATCTTTCAATTTAAACATAAAGTATTTCTTCGGATTGTCTGGAAAAAATGACCCTAATACTATGTAGTAGAAAACTCTTCGAATTAACTCAAATATTAGCAAAGTAGCCATAATTGCCATTATTGAATAGCTCAAGGAAGCGATCCAATTTCGGTCGGTATATATAGCCACGAACTCATACTTTCCAGAATTAATGCTTGGAGTACCATACTTAAGTGTGAGCGCCTCGCGAACTGACACAGGAACATAAGATACTTCGGTAGATGATTTAATAACATCAACACATAACTCTATAGCTCTATCTACATTGTGTGCTCCTAAATTATCACTAAAGGCGTATATTCCACCATTCTTTAATGAAAAAGTTTTTCCATTTGCGCAAGATATATAAGAATTTTCATAATCGAATCGTGGTGCATAAGAATCAAAAACTGCTATAGGAATTCCAACCAGGGCATAAACCAAAATAGAGAAAATGAGTACTTTCATCAGTCTATACCACCATTTACTATTTAAATATTTTAAATCTTTTTTCATATATTTTTTAACTCACACTCGCCATACCGGCACTAATTTCTGATATTTCTTTTGTGATCGCAGCCTGGCGTGCTTTGTTGAACGCTAGTGTCAGATCGTCGATCATCTCCCCAGCAGCCTCCGAAGCATTCTTCATCGCCATCATGCGAGAAGACTGTTCAGATGCAGAAGATTCTAGAATCATCTGGTATACCTGCGCTCGTGCAATCTTTTCAACAAGCTTTGACATAAGAGCGTCGTAGCCCGGTTCGAAGACATAACTTACAGTTGACGGTTCTGAGACTACAGAAGGCTCAGAATCATTTTTACCCAAATGTTCAACAGACTCTTTCACTTCAGTTTTAGATATTGGGAGAATTGGTTTGATTGTTGGTTTGGAAACGAGAGCGGAAACAAAGTCTGTATATGCAATATACACTTTATCAAATGAACCATTTGCAAAATCTTCAATCAAAAGGTTTCCGATTGGTGCAACGTCACGAAGTGTTGCGTTGTCTGGAAGTTCTGTAAATGATGCTACGATGTTTTGTCCGATACGACGAAGCGCTGCTTCTCCTTTTTTTCCAACAGCAACGAAACTCAGATTAACTTCTGTGTCGTTTTTTATCATATCAATAACACGTCGGATGATCTGTGCATTGTATGCACCACAGAGTCCACGATTGGATGAAATGAGAACAACAAGAACATTCTTGACCTCGCGCTTTTTGAGTAGCGGATGCTCGCTTTCTGTTGAAATAGCAGACAAAGACTCGAGTATTTCCCATGATGCTCGTGCATATGGACGAGCAGAAAGAGTTGCGTTGACTGCACGCTTCATTTTGGAAGCAGAAACCAGCTCCATCGCTTTGGTTATCTTCTTCGTGTTTTTGACCGATTTGATTCGGCGCTTAATGTCTAGTGATCCTGCCATAAAATTAGGAACCTACTGAAAATAATAATATTATTCCTGCCACTGCAAATACACAGTTAACAGTTGAAACAGCCATCAATGTTATATCTTCTTTTATACGTCCAACATTCTCAGTCTTTCGCACATAGTTTATCAGGAACTTAATTACTCCGGTAAGCGAAAAAATAATAGTTAAAACTAATAGAGAAATTAGCGCAAGGAAAAGTAGGCGTACCAAATCGCCAAGTTCATCTTGTTTGGCGAGCAAAAAAGTAAAAGACAATGATTCTGCAATCCAGAGAATCATAAGTCCAATATTAATTTTTAGCAGTCCGTTTTTCATATCAATTTATCCTTGGTATAAATATTATCTAATTACTTGCTTACAGTAGTCCAGAGGATTATTTCTTTCTATTTTACCTATATTTATCCAATCAATTTCTTTTGATATATTAGTAATGCATTCCTCATACGCCTTAAAAATAATCTTTTGATTAAAATAAAATCCAATAATTGCACAAATTCCAAAAAACACTGGTAATCCAAGAATAAAAATTTTAAAAATAATATCTTTATAATTTTTCATAAAAATAATTAATTAAACGTACTCTTAAAACTCTCAATTGTTTCTTTTAATTTAGCTTCACTTGCATCCTCCCACATTTTCTTCTCAACAACATCAGCAATAAATTCTTTACAGTTTGCTTCTACATAGTCGATAAGCCCTGCTTCAAATTCCTTGATCTTTGCTACAGGGATCGTGTCCATATATCCACGTGTGAGTGCGTAGAGAGATACCACTTGGTGCTGGACGAGCATTGGTGAGTATTGTGTTTGCTTCAATAGTTCAACTGCGCGACGTCCGCGTTCGATTTGGTTACGAGTGGCTTGGTCGAGGTCTGAACCGAATTGTGAGAACGCTTCGAGTTCACGGAACTGTGCAAGGTCGAGCTTGAGTGTACCTGCAACTTTCTTCATAGCTTTGATTTGAGCAGAACCTCCCACACGTGACACAGAGAATCCGACGTTGACCGCAGGACGTACACCTTTGTAGAAAAGATCGGTTTCCAAGAATATTTGTCCGTCAGTAATAGAGATCACGTTTGTTGGGATGTATGCAGAGATGTCTCCAGCTTGAGTTTCGATGATAGGAAGAGCTGTGATAGATCCGCCTCCGTGTTCCTTGTTTCGTCGACACGCACGCTCCAAAAGTCGTGAGTGAAGGTAGAAAACATCTCCAGGATACGCTTCACGTCCTGGTGGACGGCGAAGAAGAAGTGAGATTTCGCGATATGCAACTGCATGCTTTGAAAGATCATCGTAGATAATGAGTACGTCTTGTCCTTTGTGCATGAAGTATTCTGCAACAGTCACACCTGCGTACGGTGCAAGGTATTGCATCGGAGATGGATCAGATGCTCCAGCTGAGACGATAACAGTGTAGTCCATCGCCCCTGCTTCACGTAGACGAGTCTCGAGTGCGCGAAGTTTTGAATCTTTTTGTCCGATAGCGACATACACACAAGTCATATTCTGACCACGCTGGTTTAGTATTGCATCGATAGCAATAGCGGTCTTTCCAGTTTGACGGTCACCGATAATAAGTTCGCGCTGTCCTCGTCCAACTGGTACGAGTGCGTCGATAGCCTTGATACCTGTTTGCACTGGTTGGTCGACTGACTGTCGTGAGATAACACCCGGAGCAACAGATTCGATAGGCATTGTTTTTTCAACTTTAAAATCACCCTTACCATCGATTGGCTTTCCAAGTGGATCAACAACACGTCCAATAATACTGTCGCCTACTCCGATTTCAAGAATACGCCCTGTAAGACGAACTTCCTGGCCTTCTTTGATACCAGTCTGACTTCCTAGGACGATAATACCCACTGTGTCGTCTTCAAGGTTTAGAGCAACACCAGTTGCACCACCTTCAAAAGTAACCATTTCTGACATTTTAACTCCACGAAGACCAGACACGCGCGCGATACCGTCACCGACTTCGAGCACTGTTCCGATTTCTTCACGAGTAACATCACCATGGAAACCGGCGATTTCACTTTTCAATTGTTCAATTATGTGTTTTGTGTTGGACATATGTTTATTTGGTTAGTGCTTGTCTAAATCTGTTTATTCGACCACTCAAGCTTGCGTCAATCAGGTACTCGTTTGTTTTTACTTTCCATCCCGCAAGAAGTGTTTTGTCTATTTTTTTATCTACTTCTACATCATCTGCTCCTACTTCTTTTTTAAAAATGCGAATTATTTCTTTTTCATGAGACTCGGATATTTTTTCAGGAGTTATAAGTTTCGCATACACTATCTTTTGTTGACCCGATGCGATTTTCTCAAATTTGGTAAGTATACTACCAAGCTTACCGAGCATCTTTCTTTTTTTTAGAAATCGCGCGTATGTATGTACTATCTTTGATACATCTTCTACGCTATGTCCTTTTGATACTTCGTACAAAATATCAGCGTATTCTGTTGTGCTGTGTTTTTTCATCCTTAATTAAATTCTTTTACTGCTTCATCTGATATTTTTGATTTGATTTTTTCATCCATAACAGTGCCCAGTATCTTTTCTGCACTAGATACTACTAAGTTCGCCAATTCTTTTTTGGCTTCAACTATCATCTTTGCTTTCTCTGCTTCTAATTCCATACGGCCGTTTTCAACTAGCTTCTGTGAATCAAGAGTTGCTTTTACTATCAGATCCTCACGGACTCTCTCTGCATCCCTCTTTGCCTCTGATAAGAGAACCTGCGACTCCTTGCGAGCTTCGGCTATAACTTTCTTGTATTCTTCTTCAGTTTCAGAAAGAAGTTCTTTGTGCTTTTTTGCATCAGTAAGACCACTTGCAATCTTTACGCTTCGTTCATCCATGAGCTTACCGAGAGGCTTGATTGCAAACTTGTATAAAACAATAATCACAATCGCAAAGTTCACCATCTGCGCAATGATAAGTTTCCAGTCTATATGAAATGTGTCTATAAGTGCGTCCATTTTTATTTAAATTAATTTATACTTCTCCGTAATAATCTTTAACTCTTTTTACAAATTCTTCGATATCGTCTTTATGCAACATATAATCATGATATGAACCAGTCCCTGTACCATTTTTATCGAAAACATTTTTAAAATTTAAACCCTCACCAAGAAACTCATACTCTGAATCAAGTTTGTCGACAAGTCTACTTATGTATTCAGTATCTCTACCACCCAGAAGTCTGTAGGCTATATCAGCAAGCTTTACAAAACCCTCTTCATCATATACTAGGCCTTCTTTTGTAAAATTTTTATTTGTCTCGTTTTCTCTAACCATAATATTAGTCTGCAATTAGCAGGTACAGATCTACGATCTTGATTGATAGGACCATGATCGTAAACCTAAAATCTACTAACTAGATTGAGAACGCAATAACGAGTGCGTAAATAGCGATAGCTTCTGCGAAAGCACAAGCCAAAAGCATAGGAACAAGTATTTTTCCTGCAGCTTCTGGGTTTCTTCCTATAGATTCCATAGCCTTTGAACCAATCATACCAATACCGATCGCAGGTCCAATTGCTCCGATTCCTATTGCAATCGCCTTTGCGAGTGTGTCTATTCCTTCCATAATATAGTTATATGTTAATTTATAATTTGCTCCACTTAAGTGGCTGCGCATGCTCTACGATATTCATAGAGTATGCGCAAACACCTATGCGTGTACTTGCTTTGGTGACTCATGATGTTCGTGCTCGTGCTCATCATGATCTTGTGATGCAATAGTAAAGTATACGAGCGTAAGCATTGAAAATATCAAAGCCTGTATTACACCAACTAGTATTTCTAAAAACAAAAATGGTACTGGTACGGCATATGCAACAAGCGCTGCCATAGATGCGAGCAAGACTTCTCCTGCAAATACGTTTCCAAACAAACGAAAAGATAGAGATGCTATTTTTGCAAATTCACCTATTATCTCAAGCACTCCAACAAAGAATGTAATTGGCGCAACAATCAAAATGGTTGGTTCGTGGCGAACCTTTGTAAATATATGCCCCAATGCCTTTAAATTAACATATTTGTTGAACATTTTCCACCCACCTATTGTGATGATACCGAAAATATTTGCACCAATAACTGCTATTATCGCAAGAGCAATTGTCGTGTTTATGTCTGCTGTTCCGCCACGTAAAAATGGCACAAGAAGGTTCTCTCCGTGATGCTCTACAACCTGACCAACAGAACCTGAACCAGGTAAAATTCCTAGCCAGTTGTTTATAAGAACGAAGAAGAAAAGTGATATAGATAATGGAAAAACTTTTTTAGTAAGTTTGCGATCATTTGTAACCTGATCTGCTAGACTAAGCGCTCCTTCTACTATGATTTCAAAAATATTTTGTAATTTTCCTGGAACTTCTTTTAGATTTTTTCTTAATAGAACTGACAATATTACAATTATCAAAACAGCACCCCAAGAAGTTACAAGAGAATTTGTAATAGGAAATTCTTTTATACTTCCAATAGGCTCTGCAAAGAGAGTTATTTCGTGAACAATCTCCTCGCTATGCGAAGTAGATGATTCATCCAATATTTCCAATTCAGTATTTATATTGGTTGTTTCTGTAGCTACTGACATTTTATTTTATTTCTAAATTAACTTTATTCTCATTTTCAATATCTGCAATCGCCTTCTTGGACTCTCTGACTATAAAAATTAGAGAACTAACAAAAGCTAGGGCAATAAGAGAAAAGAAAAAAGTTCTACCTGTAGAAAAATAATTGTCCAAGAATTTACCTAGTAGAACCGCAATAATTATCGGACCGGCTATATAGCCTGATACTCGAACAAAAAACAAAACAGCCCCGCGCCACCAAATAGTATTATTTTTTTTATCCTTTTCTATTTGTGTACTGTTTTGATCCATTATTTATTTGAATAGTTTAATTTTTTGTTTTTTATTACTGTCATTGTGATCACAGATAATTTACTCGTCACCACTCGTAAATTTCTGCGATCCCGCCTCCTCGACCCCGTCGGGTCTGCGGCTCTCACAATGTGCCCCACACATTGTGAGCGTGGATGGAATCGGACCATCGACCTCTGTCTTATCAGGACAGCGTTCTACCACTGAACTACACGCTCAAAACCCAATCTTTGAATTAAAAATGCCAAATGACTGGCGAAAAAACTATAGCAAAAAAAGCTCATATTAGCAAACAAAAAACCCTCACTTTCGTAAGGGTTTTTTGTATAAAAGCTTAGAACTCGCGTCTTTGTGGTCTGAAACCTCCTGAGCGTGCTCCGCCTTGTGGTCTATCACCTAGAGGACGTGCTTCGCTAACAGTTAGATTGCGTCCACCGAAATCTTTGCCGTTAAACATTTGGATAGCAGAATCTGCATCTGCGTCTTGATCCATCTCAACAAAGCCGAAACCTTTTGAGCGACCAGACATCTTATCCATGATAATTGTTGCAGATAGAACTGCTCCTGCTTGCTCAAAATGTGATTTGAGCTCGTTGTCAGTTGTACTATAAGGTAAACCTCCAACGTATAATTTTTTTGCCATACATTGCATCACGCTCCCATCTTGCGATAGTGCGGACAAACTACTCTAGGAAACCTAGAAATTAATAAAGTACTCACAGCACTGTTACTTAAAACGTTGAGGTTTAACCCCCGAAACGAACAAGACTAACTAGACGCGAGAATACGTTTAGAAATATACCACAGTTGTATTAAATGAACAAGTTATTCCTCTTCCGCATCTCCTACGGTTCCTGACATAAGACTATCTACAATCTTATCAATATTTCCAAGCATTATGTTCGGTATATTAGACCAAGACTGCCTAATGCGATGATCTGTAACACGATCTTGTGGGAAGTTGTATGTGCGAATTTTCTCACTTCTATCCCCTGTTCCAATCTGACTTTTTCTATCTGCTGAATATTTTTTTGCATCCTCTTCTTCTTTCATTTGCTCCAATTTTGCCGACAAAATAGTAAGAGCTTTCTCGCGATTCTTCAACTGAGTTCTTTCAGAAGTACATCTCACATCTATTCCTGTAGGTTTATGGATAAGACGAACTGCAGTCTCAACCTTGTTTACGTTTTGTCCTCCAGCTCCTCCTGAACGGGAATATTCCATATCTAAGTCTGCCAAATTAATTTGGAATTTAATCTTCTTTTTTATAGGCAATACTGCAACAGAAGCAGTTGAGGTGTGTATTCGTCCATTCTTTTCGGTAGCAGGAACACGTTGAACTCTATGAACCCCAGTTTCATAACGAAGTTTTTTATATACATCATTACCCCTAATCTCGAAAGAGGCTTCTTTGTAGCCACCAGTATCATTCATTGATTCATAGTTTTTTGTCCAACTCCAGCCTTCTTTTGCTGCGTATCGTTCATACATTTCAGCAAGCTGAAATGCAAACAACGAAGCTTCGTCACCTCCTGCTCCAGCTCTAACTTCAAGTACGATTTCATTTGGGAATTCCTCTTCTTCAACTTCTCGCGCGAGTATTGATTCGATCTGTTTAAATAAACCCTCTTTTTCTATACGAAGTGTTTCAAGGTCGTTTTCTGCAAGTTCTTTTAGACTCGGATCAGAATCAAGCAACTCTTTTACAGATGCTTCGTTCTCCTCGATACGCTCAAGACTTTCAATTAGAAAACTTGTTTTGTAATCCTTCTTCAATTCTTCTCGATTTATTTCCATAGACTTATATTAACGTCCTAAATACAAAAAAGAAACCCTTTTGGCCTCTTTTTTGTATAAATTAATTTTAGTTATTTTTTTGCAGCACTTTTTAGAGCACGCTTCTTGAATCTATCAACACGTCCAGCCGTATCTAGAACCTTTTCAGTTCCAGTAAAGTATGGGTGACATTGACTACAGATTTCAACAGTAATTGCTTCTTTTGTTGAGCCTACAGGAAAAGACGCTCCGCATGCGCAAGAAACAAGTGCGTTTGTATAGTGTGTTGGGTGTATGTCTTTCTTCATATCTGAGTACAATAGCACGATTTTATAAACCTTGCAACGGGTCTATCATAGTTTCTTGGATAGTAGCCGCCTTGACCATAACCTGGTTTCCATAGAAGGAGTTTGCTGGTGAAGCTGCGTCACAAGATCTTCCAGAATAGTATCTACAAGCAGCATTTCTTTCAGCTGTATAGGTTTTTGCATTTGCACCCAAATCTCCTAGATATATAGATGAAGCCATAAAAGCATCAGCTGGATTCCATGGGTCAGGTACAGTTTTTCCTACAGCAGCACCGATTCTAGCCTGAAATAGCGCCCATGTTGAAGGTATAAACTGCGCAGGCCCCATAGCTCCTCCATAACCGACTGTCCAAGGACAAGAAACTCGAGTTTTATACGGATCTCTTCCCAATGCTTTTGTAATATTCAAAAATGGAGTAACATCACGAGTTGGTTTCATAACATTTAAAATAGTAGTTCCAGTATTTGCACCTACACCAGCCCCAGTCAAAGGATCAGACAAATAACATGAACCGACGTTTTTACCCAAGTTAGACTCCTGAGTCAAAATCGCCAACACAAAGGCTGGTCTCACACCTGTTTTCAAAGAAGCAGCCTCTGCGTATTTTAGAGCATCACCGAAAGGAATTGCACCTGTATCACGAAGAGCAAAAAGTGCACTACGAATTTGCGCAGCTTTTTTCTGTCTCTCTGCTAGAAGTGCCTGGTATTCTTTTTCTTTGTTTTTACTAATTGAGAGAAGTTTTTGTTTCTCACTTTCAGATGTCTCAACTTTACGCTTAGCGCTTTCTATCTCTGCTTTTGCATCAAGCTCTTGATCTTGTTTCTTTCTCAACTCTTCTTTTTCATTTACAGTTATACCCTTCACCTCTTTTATCTCATCTACAGATTCTTTTATAGATTCTTGGATTGAAGAAAATGTATCTACGTCGTTATAAAAATCTGAAACAGTAGAATTTGTAAGTATCACATGCACAAAATTTGCATCATCAATTTGATGAGTCTTTCTAATTAGTTGAGCTAAAGATTCTTTAGTTTTGAAAAGTTTGTCATCTAAGTTGGTTATTGTTTTATTCTTTTCGTTTATTTCGCTCGTTAACTTACTTATAACCAAGTTTTTTGCTTTTATATTTAACTTAGCTTTTTCAATTTGAGTAGTTAGCACTTTTATGTCACCAGATATAGATGCTGACTGACCTTTTTGACTATTTAGTTCGGATGTCTTTTGGGCTATTTCTGCCTCCAGTTTGGCCAATTCTGCTTCCAAAACCTTCTTTTGGTCTTCAGCTATAGAAAGCTCTGAGGCGTAGACAGTATTTGGACCCGCCGCATAGAAATAAGGTGATCCGACCAAGCTAATCAGAGTTAAAATCACTATTATTTTTGAGGTTATGTTCTTGAACATGTGGGTTATATTATAACATAACGAAAAACCCACCTGTCTTGTGACAAGTGGATTTCTTTTTGGTTCAAAAATATTATTCTGCTCCCTCTGCTCCTTCCTCTTCTTCTTTCTTGCCCTTCTTTTCAACTTCAATTGCTGATAGATCGATTGGAGCTTCTTCTTTTTCTTCTTGCATAGGAGTAACTAACGCCACAACTTCATCTGGGGAAGTAACTAGAGTAACTCCACTTGGTAGAGATACATCTTTAGCGTGTATTTGATCGTCGAGAGTCTTTAGAACACTCAAGTCTACGCGCAATTCTTGTGGTAAATCTTTTGGTAGAGCACTTATTTCTATTTCGTACATAACCTTTGCTAGAGTTCCTAGACCATCCTTTACAGCATCTGAAACACCTTCAAATTCTATAGGAACATTTACAGTAACAGCCTTGTTTGTATCGATAGCAAGAAAGTCTACGTGTATAGGAGCGCCACTAACTGGATCAGTTTGTAGATCGTGTATAAGTGTAGCAACTTCTCCATCTGGAGTTTCTAGTGTTACCTGTGAAGATTCTCCTGCTTCTCTCCATACTTTCTTAAACGCCTTCATATCTACTGTTATTTACGTTGCCTCTTTTTTGAAACCATAAAAAACAGCTGGTATTCTACCCTCTTTTCTAATATCTATTAGTTTGTCTCCCGCCTTGCGAGCTAATGCATTAAGTTTAAACATATCTGGATAGTATACTCAAAAATTAAAATTGTAAAGCTTTTCTTAAGAAGAATGCTGGGTTATGGGCTGTTTTGGGTCAATAATATGGGTTTCTAGGTAGTTTTTGTCCTCAAAAACCTTCTTGTGAGGATTGAATATACCTTTGGGGTCAAACGTATTTTTAACTACCTCAAAAAGAGCACAGACTTCTTTGCCATACATTTTTTTCAAAAATGGTGTACGAATCAGGCCGTCATTGTGCTCTGCGTCTATTGAACCATGATATGAAAGCACGAGCTCGTAAACTTTCTCTGAAAGCTCTAGAATTACAGGCTTAGTTTTTGGATCATTGAAATCCATAAGTGGAATTATGTGAAAATTCCCATTACCAGCATGTCCTGCAATTGTATAAGTAATTGTAGGATATTGATTCAATAATGTGTTTAGTTTTGGGAGAAATTCTGGCAGATGTTCTGGGCGCACAATAATATCATCAATGAAAGGTGCAGTTCTCCGACCCTTAACATGCTTGCGAAGTAGTGCAAAACTATCTCTACGTATTGTCCAATATTTTTCCGCTTCTTGGATACTTTTTGTAACACGTCCACGTAATTTAAATGGAGTGAGTTTATTCAGCACATTTCTACATTTAACATCCAATTCTTCTTCGGTGCTACCAGTGTATTCAATCAATAAAATCAATTTTGGAACGCCACCTGTGAGAACAAGCCATAACTCAGGTAGAAAAGATAAGCCAAATTTTATAGTTCCAAATAATCCTTTGGTTTTTATAAAATCCATAAAGAATCTTACAGCTAGCATAAAGGTCTTGTTGTCGTAGCTTTCTACAGACTCTGGGTTTGTCTCAAGTATTGTATCTACAATCTCGCCGAGATTGTCTAGCTTGTCTAAAAATACTACTGCCAATTTAGAAGCAGAAGGTTTTTCGACTAGATAAAAAGTTATCTCTGTGTTTATACCAAGAGTGTCCTGAGAACCAACCAAAAGTTTAGTGAGATCAAATATATTTTCCTGTTCGTTTGTATTTTTCTTTAAAACATTCCAGAGATAATACCCTGCTGAATTTTTTGAAACATTTGGTCGCGCAGCATCGATAAGCGCCTGATTGTTTTCTATTAAATCAAAAACTTTTTTATGAATTTGACCTTCTATATCTACTTGAGCAATTTTTGAATAAAGTTCTCTGCGATTTTCTGGACCAACTGTGTATGTGTGTCCATCAGAAAAAACAGTTCGGAGACTTGCAACATAGTCCTCAGTCTTTCCATAGCGAAGAGTTAGCTCCCCACCAGAATTATTTCCAACCATTCCTCCAACTGCGTTTATGCTTTTAGACGCCGTATAGCAAGGTAGTAAAAGATTCAATTTATCTGCTTCTATTTCAAAATCTCTATAAAAACATCCAGGTTCAACAACAGCCTTACCTACAACTGTCACCGGTTTCGCTCCAGGAAAGAGAGGTTGAATAGTAAACGGGATTACTCGTTCAATCTTTTTGATTTTATTCATGTACTTTGTAAAGTCCATGATTATAGATTCATTGAGTGGACCGCCAGACATACAAGTACCTGCCGCACGCGCAGTAAGCGAAAGATCGGGATATTTTGCCTTGTTATCGTTTACCCATTGAACCAAGTTTTCTATATCCTTTTCGTTTTTAGGAAAAACGACTAGCTTTGGGCGTACTTCGAACAAACTCGCATCGTGCGAATATTTCGTAAGTACTTCATCACTGTCTTCAACATCGCCCGCAAAAAACTTTTTTATTTCTTCTTTCATTTGGATCCTTCTATTATATCTAAAACATCTTTTGCAGAATTTTCTCCAATAAATTTCTCAAACAAATGGAGATTGTCTAGATTGTAAAGTATAGCTACAACAGAAATTATTGATACCACGAATGCGGATTTTAAAACTGAACCAAGAAGAAAGCCAACAGAAGGAATAACTGTAACTGTTGCCAATAGTATAAACATAAAAAAGAATATCAAAAACCATTGAAATACGGGAATACGTTCTTGAAAAATCATAACCATATTTTTTCGCAAAACCTGACAATCACTCAAGTTTGAGAGTACTCTCCCTAGAGATTGGTTACGTAAACTTTCTTGCTTGTTATTTCCTACTTCTTCTTCTAAAATATCGTGCATTCTGGTTATGGTATTGGATTTGTGAGTAAAGTGATAATCCCAAGATTTGGAATCTACAACTTTTTGATAATGATCTTTTATTATTTCTCCAAATCTATCTTGGATACTTTTTGAAATATTTCCAGAAACTCTATATATACCTGACATCTTACCGTCAAAAGTACTTATAATTTCTCGTATTTTTGTATATCGATTCCCTTGTCTGGTTATGAAAAATCCAGTAAAGATTGAGAAAAAGAAAGTTGTAATAGTTATAAAAACTCTATCTGTATTTTCAGCTCCAACCGGCACCATAAAGTATATATATGATAGAACAATAAAAAGTAAGACTAGGATTATTTCGATTTTATTCCTTATGTGCATAATTATTGTAAATGATTAAATAATTTTAATCTCGCTTCTACTACTGCCTCGATTGCATCTACTGCTGGTCCTAAAATCTTTGCTGGAGTTATTTCGTTTGGATTTTCTTCTATGGCTTCTTTTACTTCATCTCTGAAGGCGAGACGTATCTCTGAGTTTATGTGCACAACTGAAACCCCAGCCTTGATTGCATTCGTAAAGTCCTCATCTCGAAGACCTGAACCACCGTGCAATACAAGAGGAATCTTTACTGTGTCTTTTATTTCTTTCACCAAGTCTGCATCTATATGAGGCTTGCCGGATTTTATAAGTCCATGGATAGAACCAACAGATGGAGCGAACATGTCCACTCCTGTCTCGTCAACAAACTTCTTTGCGTCTTCAGGTTTAGTCAAAACTCCAGCACCCTCTGGAATAGAATCTTTTATATCTGAACCAGAACCTATGTAGCCGAGCTCAGCTTCAACTAAAATATCTCGGCCAGTATTTTTACTAACCTCGCGTGCATAATCTACACACTGTTTAGTTATTTTTACATTTTCATCGAAAGATAGCTTTGCTCCATCAAATATAACCATATCAAATCCTGCATCTATACAGACCCTAACTGATTCGAATGATCCGTGGTGATCAGCGTTCAAGAAAATAGGATAATCATCGCGTTCGCGAATAGTTTTTACAAGTGCGGCAACCTCTTCGATTCCAGCAAATTTTTGCTCCCCTTCTGAAACTCCGATTATAACTGGTAAATTTAATTTCTTTGCTGCATTGTATATTCCATGCAATGCCTCTAGGTTTGAAATATTGAAGTGCCCTATAGCAACTCCCTTCGTATCAGCATCTTGTATATATTCACGTAATGTTTTCATATGCACAGTATACCCTATAGAATAATCAGCTCAAACTCTGTTATAATATCCATATGTTATTTAGTAAAAAACCCTATGACTTTGTCGCGATCGGAGATATTGTAACCGACGCATTTATAAAACTAAAAGATGCATCTACACACTGCAAGCTCGACCAGAGTGCATGTGAGCTTTGTGTGCGCTTTGGAGACAAAGTACCATTTGAATCTGTAGAAATAATTCCTGCTGTTGGAAACTGTGCAAATGCGGCCGTATCTGCAAGTCGACTTGGTTTAAAAAGTGCTCTAGTGTCAACCGTTGGAGATGACCAAAACGGAAAAGACTGTCTGATGGCTCTAGAAAAAAATGGAGTTTCTACAGATTATATGCGCACCAATAGTGAATTCCCAACAAACTATCACTATGTACTTTGGTATGACGTGGAGCGAACAATACTTGTAAAGCATGCACCATTCCCCCACTCTCTTCCAAAAAATATGCGAGCTCCAAAGTGGATATATCTAACATCTCTCGGTGAGAATTCTGTAGAATTTCATGAAGAAATCGCAAATTATTTAAAATCTCATCCAGAAACTAAGCTCGCATTTCAACCGGGAACTTTCCAAATAAAACTAGGAACTGAAAAACTGAAACACATCTATTCAGTTACGGAAATATTTTTCTGTAACGTAGAAGAAGCACAGAGAATTCTAAACTCAACCGAAACAGACAAGTTGAAACTTATGGACATGCTTCACGTACTTGGACCAAAGATAATCGTAATGACTGACGGGATAGCGGGTGCATATGCACGAGAAGAATCTGGAACAAGCTGGTTTATGCCAGTATACCCTCACACACCTTTTGAGCGCACTGGAGCGGGTGATGCTTTTGCTTCAACTATCGCAAGTACAATTGCTATGGGTAAAAGTCTAAAAGAAGCTCTGTATTGGGCACCTATAAACGCAATGTCAGTAACACTACAAGTCGGCGCGCAAAAAGGACTATTAACAAAAAACAAAATCGAAGAGCTTCTCGCACAAGCACCTAGCGACTACAAACTCAAAAACCTGCGTAACTAGTTTGACCAAACTAGAATTTCCTAGTATAGTTTTAAAAAAGTAAAAAGATGGGAGAACTTACAGAAGGTACATTGAAACGCCTTTCTTTTGATTCAGCAGAAAGAGCGATAAATTTTTGTATAAAAAGTAGCGAGGGAAAGACTCATATAACTGGAGGAAGATTCAAAATATTCCTTCCTTATATTGAATCTATTGGGGAAAACCTACCCTTGCGATGGAAAGAAATAAACAGAGATATCGTATGCAAAGAAGCAATTTTAAGAACGCTTCTAAGAGACATCGACACTGAACTGGAAATCCGAAAAGTGTTGATATGGCATCTAAATGATATAAATTTATTTCGTGATATCTGCGCAATGAAAAAATCGCATCTATCAAAAAAAGAAACAGCTAAAGCTGAATGCCTCGACTGGATTCTTGCGGAGCTAAATATATCTCGGCAATATCTACAAGACGAATTAAAGAAAATAGAAGAAAAAATTTTTTCTATGAAGTCTACTCAAGAACGTTCCCATAATACACTTATGGAAATGCGAAATAGACTTCTAAACTAAAAAAAGGTCCCATTTGGGACCTTTTAATTTATCTATTCAAAACTTTTTGTATTGCGTCTTTTATAGCTTCGCGTCCCATACCATAGTGCTCTATGAGCTCAAGAGGCGTTCCTGACTGACCAAACTTATCTTTTACTCCGATAAATTCTATTGGTACTGGGAACTCCTCTGCGAGTACTTCCGCCACAGCTGAACCCATACCTCCCATAACCTGATGTTCCTCTACAGTCACGATATGTTTTGTTTCTTTTGCGAGCGCTATGATTCCACTCCTATCTATCGGCTTGATTGTTGCAAGATTCATCACTTTCACTTTTATTCCTTTTTTTTCTAAATCGCGTGCAGCGAGTATTGCATTTCGAACAAGTGCACCAGTTGCGATCACACCAACATGTGCGATGCCGTCTGGTTCATAAAAGATTTGTGACTTACCAATTTCAAATGGAGTCTCATCTGTTGTCATAATACCAGTCTTCTCACGAGCAAGGCGTAAGTATGCAGGCTTTCCAAGCTTCGCAAGTGCCAAAGTTGCTTTGCGAGCCTCTGTTGCGTCACATGGCGAAATTACAACCATGTTTGGCATCGTGCGCATGATAGCCATGTCTTCGATAGCCTGGTGCGTTCCACCGTCTGGGCCGACAGAGATTCCTGCATGACTTCCGACGATTACCACCGGTCGATCATTGTAAGCGATAGTAGTGCGTATCTGTTCCCAGTTTCTTCCAGGAGAAAACATTGCATAACTAGAGCAAAATGGAACCTTCCCCATCGCAGCCATACCTGAAGCAACAGTTACAAGATTTTGTTCTGCTACACCAATCTCTACAAATCTTTCCGGAAATTTTGCCTTAAACTTATCCATCTTTGTACTCTCAGTCAGATCAGCACAGAGCGCTACAACATTTTTATCTTCTTCCCCAGCTTTTACTAAGCCATCACCAAAGCCAGAACGAATTGGAATTTGTTCCACATCATCATTGAAAAGTTTTGTATTCAGTTTTAATTTAGGATTTAACATTTTTAATTTTCACTTACAAAAGTAAATCTTTCTATACTTTTTCCATCTATATCTTTTTTACCTAAAAAATTATCTTTGTTCCTACAGTATATTCTCCAGCCTGTATGCGCTAGATCAGTAAGTCTCTCGTAAACTACAACATCTGTCAGGTCCGCGTCTTTAAATTTAGCAAGAGTTACTATCTTGTACGTATCTCCTTTGTAGTGTTTCCAAATTTGTCCAGGTTTAATTTCCATATTATTGATGCTCACTTTTAATTTTCCCTCCCAAAGTTCGAAGTTCTTTTAATGCCATATCAGCCTGCTCCTTGTTTGGCGGAATTCCATGCCATTTGAAATCTCGTTCAAATTCTTTTACACCTTTACCTGGAATTGTACGTGCGATTATGATTGATGGTTTTTCATAAACTGCTTTTGCTTTCATGATCGCAGACTCCATCGCCAAAAAATTATGTCCATCTACTTCCTGAACATGCCAGTTAAAACTCTCGAATTTTTTTACCAAATCATCGAGCGGCATTATGTCTTCGGTATATCCATCTATTTGAATATTATTTCTATCAACTATAGCGATCAGATTGTGGAGTCTTTCCTTTGCACCAAGCATCACGGCTTCCCAATTGTTTCCTTCGTTTAGCTCACCATCACCTAACAAGCAATAAAAATATTTATCGCTTCTGTTAGTGTTGTCTATTCTATCTGCTATTGCCATACCAACTGCTTGCGAGAGCCCTGAACCAAGAGGTCCAGAACTTGTCTCAAGCCAAGGCATGAATTCACGATGAGGATGGCCTTGCAAGCGAGAACCAAACTTCCGTAAAGTTTTCAATTCTTCCAGAGGAAAATACCCCGCGTGCGCCATAGTCGCATAGTACACAGGACAAATATGTCCGTTTGATAACACCACTCGATCACGCTCTGACCAATCAGACTTTTTAGGATCATGTTTTAGTATATGAAAAAAAAGTAGAGTAAAAATATCACTCATACCTAAAGGTCCAGCAGTATGACCACTTCCAGCTTCTAGTAACATTTCAATTATAGACTTACGAATATCGTTTGCCTTTAATTCAAGCTCTTCGATTTTTTTATCACTCAACATCTATAAAAATATTATAGCATTATCCTAGATCTTTTAGAGCAATTATAACTGCACGAGGATCTTGTGATTTCCAAATTGCAGAACCAACTACAAGTATATTTGCACCTGCATCTATTATCTTCGGCGCAGTTTCTAAATTTACAGAGCCATCTACACTAATAGACAAATCTTTATATTGACTTCGGAGGAGGCGAATCCTGTCTAGAACTCGCTCATCGAACTCTTCACCTTGAAAACCTATTTCATCTATACCCATAAGCTGAACAAAATCTACATGATTCAAAAACGGATATATATCCTCAAGAGGTGTATCCATTCCAATCGATATGCCAATTTTTAAAATTTCACGAGTATACACATCGATCGCTTCTATAAATTCCTTGAAAGCGCCAGGTTCAGAATTTTCAGCCTCTAGATGAAAAACCACCCTCTTTGCACCCATTTTTATAAAAGTATCAAATTGTTTTTCAGAATTCCTAACCATCAAATCAAATTCGAAATCTACTCTATCCCAAAAAGGTAGTCCTTCTTCTTCAGCGAGAATCTGCTCAAATTGATAATCATCGTTTCCGTTATACGGCCAAGTCTGATTTGGAACAAAATCTCCATCCATTAAATCTAGTTGAATAGTAGAAACAAGATCAGAAACTAATCCGATTTTTGACTTAATATCTTCTATGCCCTTCGGCATAATTGCAGGAATTATTTCTACACTCATATTATTCTTGGTCAATTTTATTAATTCTTCGTACATGACGCTCGTCACCTGAAAAAGGTCTATCGAGCCAGAGCTTAACCGCTTCCATAGCTTCACTTTCAAGTATCATTCGAGCTCCGATAGACAATATATTTGAATCATTGTGTTCTCGAGAGAGCGCTATAATATCAAGTGGACCTCCATAATAAACACAGGCCCGAATTCCTTTTACACGATTTGCAACTATAGCCTCCCCTTGTCCAGAACCGCCCAAAACAATTCCACGAGACAGAGCTTCGTTTGCCACTGCTACGGCAACAGGTTTACACATATCAGGATAATCATCTTGTGAATCATACGTATCAGAACCTAGATCAATTACCTCGTACCCGAGCGAAGTGACAAAGGGCTTTAATTTTTCTTTTAGCTCAAAGCCTGCGTGATCTGAACCTATGTATATCTTTTTCATAAATAATTAATTCGTATCCTTTGGATAAGTCTCACTCACTATATAATCTTCTCTATCCAATGGACCACTATCTTTTAATTTAAATACCGTACCTAGATCAACAGGTGATACATTTTTCAATAATTTTTTTATTTTTGTAACCCCATTTTCATCTTGCTCCTCTATGAATTCAATTTCATAACTTATGTTTAGTTTTGGGTTAAAATATTTTTTTACCAAATTACCTCCACCTTCAACAGTTTTTAGAACCTTCATAGGCACCTTGAGCTCTTCGCTTGTTGTATTTATTGGTTTTGGTGCTTTTTTTAAATTAAAATTTAATCCCATCATATATATTAGTTTAATGTTTCTTCTAAAATAATCTTATTACTAAACCCACCTTTCTTTTCAAATTTTTCTAATCTCCTAAGTTCTATTTCTTTTTTGGAAAAACCTTTGTAAGCACAGATCGCATCTACAACTTCTAGTACATCAGCTACCTCATCAATATTCTTATCTTTAGCCAGCTCAGATGCTTCTTCTTTTAATTTAGCAAACAGTTTATCTTCATATTCTATATCATCTGCTATATGTGTTTTAAATTCAACTCCGTTACTAGCCAAATGTTCAGGGATCAGATCTCTAACAAGTTTGTCATAAGAAATCTTTACCATATCTCCTATTTGAACTGCAGATATATTTTCCGAAACAGAATCATCTTTTTTAGATGAAATAGTTGGAACAAGGGATATAAAATAAGACAAGATATATGAATTTACAAGCAACAAAAAAACCTCGAGTAAATTCCTGTTTGTAGTACTTTGAATTAACTCAGAAAAAGAATTATCTTCGCCTTTATTGAATATCACAAGTAAAATCAATCCGCTCGCAACAAAAACGGAAAGCCAAGTGATCAAATGTTTTTTTGTGGGATGTAAAAATTTCATCTTTATTTGTTATTCTAAAATTTCTTAAATACCACCTTTTGTTTCTATTTTAATTTCCAGACATTATAAAGTAAGACCGCTCCCAACAATACCTCAAAAGCTCTCAACCAAATACTATTTGTAAATAAATCACCAAATGGTTGCATTGCACCAGTTACACCAGCGACAATAAAAGTCAGCGCTCCGATAATTGATAGAATTTTTATAATTATGTTCATGTGTTTTTATTAGTTAATAAAATTATTCAATCGTCTCCCCTGTCTTGATCACATGATCCACAAGTGTGTATGTGTACCCCATTTCATTGTCATACCAACCCATCACTTTCACTAGATTGCCACCAACAACACGAGTTAGTTCCAAATCTGCAATAGATGCATGTGATTCACCAAGTATGTCACTTGATACAAGTGGTTCATCTGTAACTGCAAAAATATCTTTCCACCGAGAATCCTTTGAAGCTTTCACTAAAATTTCATTTACCTCCTCGCGAGTAGTATCGCGCTTCGCAATAAATGTAATATCTACTATAGATCCCGCTGGTACTGGAACGCGGATTGATATTCCATCAAATTTGTTTTCCAAAACAGGAAAAGCTTTTGTAACTGCAATTGCGGCTCCAGTGGAAGACGGCACGATGTTCTGCGCAGCAGCACGACCTTCGCGTAAATCTTTTTTACTTGGACCGTCTACTAGCGCCTGAGACGCTGTATATCCATGCACTGTGTTTAAAATAGCTTTTTCAATTCCTATAGATTCATGCATGATAGCAATAAGAGGACTAGCAGCATTTGTAGTACAAGATGCATTACTAGTTATATCGCATGTTCCAAATTTGTCTTCATTTACACCAAGAAGTATTGTTTCGCCAGGAGCAGATGGATCCTCAGATTTTGCAGGAGCTGAAATCACAACTTTCTTTGCACCTTGGTCTATATGAAATCGTGCTTTATCAAAACCAGCAAACAATCCTGTAGATTCTACTACAACATCTATACCTAGTGGTCCCCACGGAAGTTTAGAAGTATCTTTTTCTGATATAAACTTCACTCGCTTGCCATCTATAATCAAGTCCGCACCATCGACTAGAACTTTATGTCCCCAGTTTCTATATACAGTGTCGTGGCGGAGTAAATACGCAAGACTCTCGATCGAGCCAAGGTCATTTACTGCAACTATATCTATCTCGGGACGTTCCCAGGCAATTTTTAAAAATGCTCGACCAATTCGTCCAAAGCCATTTATGGCAACTCGTGTTTTTTTCATTTTCCTATTATAACACTAGATTATTGTGTTCAATAGTGTGCAATTAGTATTCCTTATAATCAAAAAGAGGCTTATGCCTCTTTTTGATTATTTATCTTCACTTTCTATTGCTCGTTTTATCTCTTTGATATCTGTCTTCTGTTTCATTTCCCTAAGCTCATCATCATCCTCTGGTGATAATCCCAAGTGATCATGGATTTCATCCAACATATTTAATATTCTTGTGATTTCTGCCTCTGCGCGCAAGTTTAGCTCAAAATCAACTTCTTCACGCATATCTGCAATCTTTGATGATCTATTCTGACTCATTAAAACTATGACTGACAAGAAAATTGCTTCGAGGGACACTGTCATTGTAAGAAAAGTAAACGGATATGGATCAAAAGGCACCAAGCCTGGTATGATTCCCATATTCCAGACTATCCAAAATATAAAAACAATAGTATTTATAGCCAAAAACCAGGTCGATCCAAAATTCTCAGTCAACATGTCCGCAAAGCGCCCCATTTTAGTTTTCTTGTCTTTTATGCGAGCACGAAATCCGACAATGGTTTCAGTTTTTGAATTTATTTTTTTATTTGGTTCGTACATATTTATTTTGATTGATATGAAATAACTATATCATCTTTGTCTCGCAATACTGTATTTTCAAAAGTATCTACAATCTCCCCATTCACAGATACAACTATTGTATGAGTATCATCTGTTTGGAAAGAGAGAATATTTTGACTATCAAAAGGCTTATCCCAAACTGCAAAGAAATCAGAAAGTGTAAAATCTCTTTGTATCGGTGATTCAACGTGGATCACACCACCACCTTCGTGTGTATGAATAGAGTTCATACAAGTAACATTTATACCTATATTTGCAGGTATTTCTTGTTTTTGTCCATTTATGATTATGGTCAGATTGGGATGGATATGAAACTCTGTTGCCATGTCTGTAGTACAAAGAAGCGCAACCTCTCTGTTGGTAAGTGGCTCACTTATATCACTATTTTCAAATCTAAAAAAACCTTTAAAAGCTAGGATCGACATAGCTAATACAAAAATTAAAACAAATATACTTCTTTTACTCATATTTATATTAGATTTATTATTATCATAGCAATCGACATAAATACCATAATCACATTTTCAACCACTGTCACATAAGACAATGGCAAGGAAAATTTTGTACCCGCACAAGAACATTTGATATCTGCACCATTTTTTAAAACCTTGATAATACCGAGAGTTTGAATACCAAGCATTGGGATTGTAAGTATAGATACGATCATAGAGGCCTTGTGAAAATGCAGCAGTAAGCCAAAGAAAAAAAATACAAAAGGATACAGGCCTGCATACCACGAAAACTTCTGTGCTATTGGATGGTATTTCTTTAGAACTTCACTAGTAGAAGACAGAGAGTAAAGTTGCATTGCTCCAAAAAACATAAAGAAGCCAGCCATAAAGTCATTGAGAATGTTGTCTAGCCCGTAGTTTGAAAGAAAATAATATCTACCGAGCATATACAAAAATATCAAGCCAATCAAAACAAAAAGTATACGATAAGTCTTTAAGCCAGATAGAATCCTCGATTGATTTATTCTCTTTGATCCAGACGGAGCATGGTGTTTGCAATAATTATGCACCAAACCATCCTTGTCTATAAATAGATGGGTGGAATCCATTGAACATAGTTCACATTTTGTCATATATTTTATTGTAGCATTTCTTTTAATATTTTTTGTACGATTGCAGGGTTTGCAGAGCCTTTTGATTCTTTCATAACAGCCCCAACTAGAGACATGAGTGCATTTTCCTTACCACCTTTATATGTAGCAACGATTTCTGTATTTGCATCGATTATTTTCTGTACGATCTCTTTGAGTGCACCTTCGTCATTTTTCTGCAATAAATCTTTTTCAGTCGCAATTTTAAGCGGAGATTCATCGTCCAAAGAAATCATCGCCAAAATATCTTTTGCTGCACGGGAACTTATTTTTCCATCTGAAACAAGAGCTATTAGTTCACTAAAATTTTCAGATGAAGGTACTTTAATTTCAGAGTTATTTTTTTTCAAACCAAGAAAATCAGAAGTAACGTAATTTGATGCAGTCTTCATTTTATCTTTATCACCCAACAATTTTGCAACATCCTCAAACCACAACCCAAGCTCTGAATCATTTACAAAACTCTCTATATCCTCATCTTTAATCCCAAATTCAGTTCGATATCTTTCCCTCTTCTCAGCAGGCAATTCCGGAAGTTCTGATTTCAAATTTTCAATATCAAAAAGCTTGCTCAAATAAAGCTTCGGGATATCTGGATCTGGAAAATATCTATAGTCATTTGCATTCTCTTTCGAACGCTGAGAAAAAGTAGCTTGCTTTGCCTCATTCCACCCACGAGTTTCTTGGACTATCTTATCCCCTTCACCTGCTTCTATAAGCTTTATCATTCTGTCTGTTTCAAAAAGTATTGCACGTTCAGCACTTCTAAAAGAGTTCAAATTTTTTACTTCAACTTTAGTTCCATAAACACTTTTATCATCTGATACAGACATGTTCACTTCTACACGCATCTCACCCTTGTCCATATTTGCTTCTGATACTCCAAGTGCCAATAGTAGAAGTTGCAACTCACGAGCAAATCTTCCAGCAGCCTTTGAAGCCAATTCTGCACTATCAAATGTATGTGGTTCAGTTACAAGCTCCATAAGCGGCACACCTGCGCGATTGAAATCTACCAGAGAAAAATCACCTCTATCATGCTTGGATGTACCAGTGTCTTCTTCTAGATGAATTCTAGTCACATCAAAATCTGCCAAGTGTCCACCTGAAACAATTGGAAATTTATACTGACTAATCTGATAACCTTTTGGAATATCTGGATAAAAATAATTCTTGCGATCAAACTCTGTAAAATCAGCAATCTTGCCTCCGATAGCTAAACCAACTTTAATCACATTTTCTATAGCGGCTTTGTTTGGCACTGGTAAAGTACCTGGATGCGCCATACAGACAGGACAGATATTTGTATTCGGTTTTTTCTCGTTAGGGTCATTGAAGCAAGCACAAAACATCTTACTTTTCGTAGAAAGCTCTGCATGTATCTCAAGACCTATAGTTGTATAGAAAGTTTTACTCACGAAAAAAGTATAGCAAAAATAGTACTTTTCTATTAATTGACATGCTAATTAAAAAATAGTACTTTGAAATCAAACGCACCTTTATGAAAATAAAAAATAACCCAATTTACTCTGGTATCTATGGCGAGATGATGGGACGTCCATTTGAATTCGCATATTTTTATGTTGAAAAAGTGATCAACCCTCTAAACGACAAAGATATCGATCCTGAAAAGTACTCCTTGCTTCTGCCGATTTTACGTACAGGTATGTATGAAAAAATACATGCAGGTGTAGAAAAATACTTTCCAAAAAAATTGAAGGGACTCGAAGAATTTGTATATGGGAAAAAAATGTCACACTTTTTCACAGATGACACAGTACTCACTGTAGCAACTATGGACGCACTACTGGAAGACAATGAAAATCCAGATTTCCAAAAATTCTATTTGAAATGGGCACGTGCCTATCCGAATACTGGATATGGAAGAGTGTTCCGTGAATGGATTGAGAGCAACGACCCAAAGCCATACGGAAGTCTTGGTAACGGTGGAGCGATGAGAGTTTCTCCTGTAGCTTTTATATCAAACGATATTCTTGATGTTGAAAGACTCGCAGAATTATCTGCAAGAGTAACGCACGACCACCCCGAAGGAATCGACGGTGCGATCGCTGTAGCCGGAGCAGTCTTTTTAGCAAAAAGACAATTTGGGAAAAAATATATTCACAAATACATATCCGGATTCCCAAACTACAACATGCAAAGAAAATTGAGTGACATTCGTAAAAATTACAATTTTTATTCAGAAGCACTAAAAAGTGTCCCTGAATCAATAATCTGTTTTTACGAAGCAAGGTCTTCAAAGGAGGCTATATCCAACGCGCTTTCACTAGCCGGTGACACAGACACCATGGCAATGATCGCCGGAGTACTTGCTGGAACTTACTACAAAGATACCGAAGATCATATGGTGGGCTTCTGTAGAATGAGACTTCCAGAAGAAATGTTATATATAATTGATGAATTTGAAGAAAAATTCATCCGATAAAAAAAATCTGCCCTATGGGCAGATTTATTTTTTTAGTAAAGCAACAAGTTCATCCGAAATTTTCTTTACAGACTTCTCATCAAAAAGAGTCACAGTGTAAATCGGTTTTTTAAGTTTTGTAAATTCTTTTATCTTTGCTTTCAATTCTTTCTCATCGATTGCGTCAGTTTTTGTAAGAATTATTATCTCATCTTTTGTAGACAATCCCTCGCCATAAGCTTCAAGCTCACTACGAACTTGCTTATAAGCTTTCATCATGTTCATTCCGTTCTCACAAGAAACCAAGTGTGCAAGTATTTTTGTGCGTTTTATGTGACGCAAGAATTTTATTCCTACACCCTTACCTTCGTGTGCACCTTCTATAAGACCAGGAATATCAGCGATGATATATCCATATAAATCTCCCAAGTTTGGGTCAAGTGTTGTAAAAGCATAATCACCGACTTTTGCTTTTGCATTTGTAATTGCATTTAAAAGACTAGACTTACCGGCATTTGGTAATCCTATAAAACCAATATCAGCAAGTATCTCTACTACTACTTTAAATTTTGATTTCTCTCCTGCTTTACCTGGCGTAGCTTTTTCTGGAGTTGTGTTACGAGAACTTTTAAATTGTTCATTTCCTCTTCCTCCTGGACCACCCTTCAAAATCTTTTCTACTTGTCCTTCTTCTGTGAGCTCTATCTCAAGACCTGTTCCAAGATTTGTAATTTTAGTTCCTACTGGGAAATCAAAGATGAAATCTTTTCCATCTGCTCCGTGTTTTTTGCCACCCATACCAGCCTCACCTGGAGAAGCTTTATAAACCTTTTCGGCAACATATTTCGATAGTGCATCCAAATCACGTATTGCACGTACATATACATCTCCACCAGCACCACCATCACCTCCAGATGGACCGCCTTTTGGAATAAATTTTTCCCGGCGCCATCGAACAACACCGTTTCCACCACGGCCTGCTTCTGCAGATATTATCATTTCATCAATAAATCTCATGTTTTTTTATTAGTTAATTTCTTTTTTCTTGCCCTCTAATATGTCTATATGATCTTGTAATTCTCGAGAATTTAATATCGATATGTTGTACATATAATCTCCTTTGTGATCTGGGAAACTAGATCTCATATACGATGCAAAACCTTGTCCGTATATTTTGTTTATTTGATCTACTGTAACCCTTACTCCAGACTCATATTTATTCGTCAAAACAAACTTTTCCTTAAGCTCTGGGTAAATACTTTCAATCCTTGTGAGAGTATTCTTCAGTTTATCAACTTCACTAAGTTCCCTTTCATTTCTAGGTGGAATTTGTGGAATATCCTTATTTTGATGCTTAAATATGTCTAGTTGCATAATTACCCTACATTTTATTCGCTTCTAAAGCAAGCTGGGCTAGAGCCAGGGCCCCGTCTTTGGTTTTTGCGACACAGAAAAATCTTTTGTTATGACAAAACATCGCCCCCTCAACTCCAGTAACTTTTTCCAATTCTTCATTGACGAGCCCTGCCCATTCTACGGGGAAATATATCCGACTTTCAAATTGTCTAAACGCAGCTGGCACCATCTCAGTACCCCAGCTTTTATCTTGTCTCGGGTATACAACAATTAACGAATCTTCATATTCAGTCAAAACTTTTTTCCATGGAAGATATTGTGGTAACTCAACAATCCGTTTATCTGAAGTATTCTTGTATATATCTCGCACTAGCTCCTGTGCTTCAATCAGATCTTTTGTCTTTTTTATAATTCGATCTAGCACAACTCGTGCATATGATACCAATTTAACAAATTCAGCATCAACATCTATCACCTCTTTCCAACTCGGAAGAAAGAGTGAATATAAATTATGAAAATCAAAAGGTAAAGCATCTTCTCGAGTTGTTTTATAAAGCTCTACTCCATTATCAGGAGCGTCGATCGCTTGCACAAGCTGTTTGTCTACAGCACCTGCAACTTCCCTGCTTCCACAAAGCTTCTCTCCATACTTTTTCCATACAAGCCCAAACGATGCATACGGAATTCCATTTTCTCTGATACCCGCTCCACCTTTCTGATGATGATCGAATCTCTCTATACCCTCATCATACACACCTCCTACATCCACAACAAAATCTGCGCTTTTTATTATCTCCTCATCTCGAGTTCTAACTATCTTTATTTTCTCATCCGGAAAACTTGCGAGTATTGTTGCACACGCAAAAATATCATCAGCGTGAAAAGTTCCATTGTGTGCAAGTAAAATCTTCTCCATATTAATCTCTATCACCAAGCACCTTATCTCCGATCCAACTAAGTATAGATACAATGAGCGCTCCGATTATTGCTGCTGTAAAATTGTCTATATTGAATCCGTCTATAAGTGTTGCTACAAACCAGAAAAACAATCCGTTCAATATAATTGAGAAAAGACCAAGTGTTAAAATATTTATAGGCAAGGTAAGTATTTTTACTACCGGTTTTACAATCAAATTTATAAAACCAAGTACCGCACCAACTATTATTGCAGTAAGCAATGTATCAACATGTATTCCGTCGACGACATAAGGTACAGCTAAAACCGCAAGTGTGATTATGAGCCAATGAGCTAAAATTTTCATATTGTTTAAAAAATTAAATAAATAATGAATCGACTACATTTTTTACATCTCCTCCGTCTGCCTTACCCTTAAGCTCTTTCATAAGCTCAGACATAAGCATTCCTTTTTTTGTTGCATCGGTGATACCAAGAGATTCTTTTTTTGCGCGAGCAATATTTTCAATTTCAGATTTTTCCATCATCTTTGGTAAATACACTTCAAGTATAGCAAGTTGAGCTTCTTCTTCTTTTACCAAGTCTTCCCTTCCTCCATTTTTAAATTGCTCAATAGAGTCTTTGCGCTGTTTTGCGAGTCTTGTAATAACTGCGATTACTTCTTCGTCAGTGAGTGCATCTTGTGGAGTACGTCCTTTTGAAACAAGTTCATTTGTCATAGCGGCACTGATACCTCGGAGCACTTCAAGCCTCACTGCTTCTTTTGCAAGCATCGCTTCTTTTATACTTTCTTTTATTTTTTGTTGAAGGTTTTGCATCTTTTAACTATATCAAATCATGGTAGAATCTACTATATGCAATACAAACTTCTATTTTTAGATACAGAAACAACTGGCAACGAAGCAAAAGACCGACTTTGCCAGGTTGCTTATAGTGATGGAAAAAATCGTATCGAGGCGCTCTTCAAGCCCCCAGTTCCTATATCTATAGAATCCATGGCCGTCCACCACATAACTCCAAAGATGGTTCTAGATAAGCCGGCTTTCAAATTTAGTGAGGAGCATGCATTTCTCGCTAAAAAATTCAAAGAAGAAGAAACTATCGTAGTCGCCCACAATGCAATATTTGACCTAGAAATGCTCGCCAAAGAGGATTTGATTCCTGATAAATTTATTTGCACACTTCGCGTAGCTAGATATTTAGACCCAGAAGAAAAAATCCCTTCATATAGACTTCAATATCTACGCTACTTTTTAGATATTGAAATTGAAGCAACTGCACATGATGCGCTTGGAGATGTACTCGTGCTAGAAAAATTGTTTGAAAGATTGTTTCGCAAGATTGCCGATAGCGAGGAACTAACCGAATCTCAAACATATGAAAAGATGATTGAAATTTCTAAAACACCTTCACTTATAAGAACTTTCAGATTTGGAAAATATAACGGACAAAAAGTAGAAGAAGTGGCAAAGATTGATCGCGGATATCTAGAATGGATGCTCGCCCAAAAATCTGCAGTAGATAGTGGCGAAGAAGATTGGATCTACACCTTGAATCACTTTTTAGGTAAAAATTAAAACGACCACCAGGGGTCGTTTTTGAATTTCTTGATTAATCACCACAGCCACAGTCGAAGAATGCAGTTGTATTTTCTTCTTCTTGTGACGTGCATTGGTAGACCGATATTTGTGGTTTCGGCGTACTTCGGATGCCGAAAAAAATAGCTCCCAAAACCACTAAGATAACGATCATATAAGCAAGCCTATGAATAGGTCT
The DNA here is from genome assembly GCA_016699365.1 of Candidatus Nomurabacteria bacterium. NCBI lineage: Bacteria > Candidatus Nomuraibacteriota > Candidatus Nomurabacteria bacterium. The sequence continues at coordinate 678,557 of CP064973.1, forward strand.
GCGGCTACTTTGAAATGGGGAAATAAATTTACCCCACACCATCTTAAACCAAGAGGCTTTTGCCAAAACAAATGCGGCAATAATGAATGTAAATGGTATTGCCATTACAACCAGTCCTGCGGCAGTACACGATGAAATTTGCATAGATCTTTATTTTTTATAATTATACTTAAATATAAATAAATGTCAATAAAACAAAATCCCCCATCTGAGTGAGGGATTTTAAATTATTTTTTATTTTTTATTTTTTTTAGGATTCTGTGTCTTAGGTCCTGATCGAACCATCGCAGCCATTCTGGCATATCATATCTATCCTCCCAGTTCATCGCTTTAAAAATCCGACGAACTATAAGTAGTATAAATATCAAAATCGCAACTCCGTGAGACACGTTCTCCCCGGCTGTCATAAAGACCAAAAAACGACTAGTGAACTCAGCCCATATAAATGGTATTCCTAAGAAATGAAATAAAAAAACAGGTATTGAAATGATGTCGTAGAAGAACTCTAGAACGCTTTGTATGTATTTATTCATAGTGTGAACATTTGTATGACAATACCATTATATACAGATTGCGTCAAATGCAGCTAATCTCATAAATGTTTGTTATAATTTACAAATGCAAAATATAACTTTCGGAATCATTGGGGCAATAGTAGCCGGGCTTCTAGTCTACTTTCTAACTCGAAATAAAAAAGATAACTCAAGTATAACCAACGACAAAAGTCTGGGGCTGTTGTTGCAACAAATGAACGAACTTACTCGCACAGTAGACGCAAAACTCGGTGAATCTCAAAAGCATGTTTCCGAATCTATGCGTTTCCAGTCTACAGAGACTTCACGTATCATCGCCGACATAACAGAGCGTCTAACTCGACTCGACGAAACAAACAAACAGGTTGTATCTTTTACTGACCAACTCCAGAGCTTGCAAGATATTTTAAAAAATCCAAAACAACGTGGAATACTAGGCGAATACTATCTAGAAACACTTTTGAAAAATGTAATGCCCCCAGGATCCTACCAGATGCAATATCCTTTTTCTGACGGGACGATTGTAGACGCAGCTGTTTTTGTAAAAGACAAAATTATTCCAATCGATTCAAAATTCTCTCTTGAAAACTATAACCGAATATCAGAAACAAATGATCCAAACGAGAAAGAGCGCTTAGAGAAAGTTTTTACAAACGACCTAAAGAATCGTATCGTAGAAACCTCAAAGTACATACAACCAGAAAATGGAACTATGGAATTTGCTTTTATGTTTATACCTCATGAAGCGATCTACTATGATTTGATAGTAAACAAAATCGGAGCAATTACTGAAGACACGGAAAATCTTATTCAACGTGCTGCAAGTAAATACAAAGTAATTATAGTTTCACCTACTTCATTCCTTGCATACTTGCAGACTGTTCTACAAGGATTAAAAGCAATGCAAATAGAAGAAAGCGCAAAGGATATAGTAAAACGTGTAGGAGAACTCGGTAAACATTTAAAATCTTATGAAGATTTTCACAATAAACTTGGGAACGCTCTCGGCACAACAATCAATCATTACAACAACGCCGGAAAAGAACTCAAGAAAGTAGACAAAGATATTTTGCGCATTACTGGAATGCAAAATGAAATTGAACCCGTGTTGTTAGAAAAACTAGATAAAGAAGAATAATGGAAGTTATAATTGGAACAATAGCCGGCGCAAGCGCACTTGCCGGATTAAAAAAAGTTTTCGACCGAGCTCCGAAACGTAAAATCCCAGAGAGTGGAATTGTTTCCCCTGCTTCAGGAAAAGTAATTGAAATTGTAGATATAGATCCGACAAAATTTGAATTTGTAAAAAAGAAAATAAAGAATTCTGTCTCACTTCCTGGGCTTGGCACAAGCGCTAAAATGATTGTAATAGAAATGAATATCCGCGATGTCCACGTCCAGCGCGCACCAATCGAAGGAGTAGTCACCTACTCAAAACATTTTTCTGGAAAACACAAAAATGTAATCCACAGCAAAGGCAAAAAAGATTCTGTATACATAAACGAAAAACAAATCACTGTTATAAAAGGTAGAGATTTTTCGACTTGTGTAATCCAAGTTGCTGGCTTTGTAGCCAGACGTATAAGATCTCGAGTTCATATAAATCAATTCGTAAAAAAAGGTGCAGTCATCGGTAAAATCTCTTTCGGATCTCAGACAATACTTATATTACCTAATACACTAAATATAAAAATCCGTATAGGCGACAGAGTTACAGACGGAGAAACTCTAATAACACAAAATTAAAACCGCTCGATTGAGCGGTTTGCTTTTTATATATTTAAAATAAATTTGCATTGCCTGATAACTTCTATTGGACCGTGGTTGCGTTCAATAAAATATCTCACTGCATCATAAACATATCTTTCGTGACCTGCATGAAGAGCAAGTCCTTCTGATACAGGAATCCAGCTAACACTTTCAACTTCACTTTTATCAAGACCGTAAAAGGTGTCGATAAATTTATCCTTCGGAAGAAAGGCAAAGAATACGGTTGTCTCAATCCATGCGTTATCGGTATTCCGATAATCATCGGAATATTTCCTATACATTCTCTTCACAAGACGCTGGTCGAAATTTTTAAATTGAGGAACCTCTTCGCCAAGCTCACGTAGAGCGGCTGTGACTTTTGACTCACCTTTGTCTACCATTCCACCTACAACAGCATTCATACCGTTGTCTGCGCGTTTGATTGCTAAAAAACAAAGCAAGCCAGTTCTTGGATGAACTGTAACCATGACAATATCCACTGCACGATTGGCTCCCCATTGATACAAAAGCCCTCTACCTCTAATACCTGTTCTTCCACAAGGATTAAGGGGTCGACCTTCTATATCGTGAGCTATCCTATGGATAACTTTACTAAATCTCTGGTTGATATTTTTATAAGCATCCTCGGCTTCAATTTCTCCAGCCATGCTCTTTTTAAGAACAGAATCATGCACAAAATATGGAGGATCGTACTCAGGCCAATCAATAGCCCAGCACCCTTTATCTTCTGGAACGAAAAACCTTTCTGGATAACTATCCGGCTTTTTTGTTCTAGCAATATTATGAACCTTTTTTAATATCTCTAAATTTCTTCTTGGCATATTATGAATTTGACAAAGTATACAATATTTCGTACAATATATCAAGACCTGAGGTCATTTTAAATTATTTCCTCAGATAGTGTACTTTATACTCTAAATACTATATACTAAAGATATGAAAAAAGCAAAACTAACACCAAGAGAACTAGGATTTGTAAGAGTTGGCGCAGCCGTTCCCTCTTTAAAAATTGGGGATATCTCCCACAACTTAGACGAGCTAGAAAAGCTCGCCAAGGCAAGTTTCCAAAATGGATCATCTATCACTGTATTCCCTGAGCTTTGTATCACCGGATACACGGTCGGTGACCTGTTTCAGCAAAAAATCATGATTCAAAAATCCCTTGAAGGTCTTTTTGACTTAGCAGGTAGAACTGGAAACCTATCAGGGGTTTTCATTGTAGGCCTACCTATCGAATATCAGGGTGCGCTATATAACTGCGCAGCTCTAATAGGAGGAGGTGAAGTTCTCGGTATTGTGCCAAAAAGCTACTTACCAAACTACAGTGAATTTTATGAAAAAAGATGGTTCACAGAAGGCATTCATGTTCCAAAAGGTGCAACTATCAAGAAAAATTATTTGGGACAAGAAATTCCATTTGGAACAGACATTATCTTTGAAGACAGGGACAACAAAAATCTCGTTCTTGGAATCGAAATCTGTGAAGACGTGTGGACAGTGATCAAGCCAAGCTCAAAATTAGCACTGGCTGGAGCGACTATTCTTGCAAATCTTTCAGCATCAAACGAAATTGTAGGCAAGGTCACTTATAGAAGAGACCTTGTGCGACAACAGTCAGCTGATACGATAAGTGCTTATGTTTACACTTCATCTGGCCCAGGCGAATCAAGTACTGATTTAGTTTTCTCGGGTCATGCAATAATCGCTGAAAACGGTTCGATACTTTCTGAAAACGAACGCTTCAAATTCGATAGTCAAATTGTCTATGCTGATATCGATATTGATTTGATAGCGATGAATCGCAGACGAAATATTAGTTTTGGTGAGTCGAAACGTGAAATCAATCCTGAAAACTTTAGAACTGTAATCGTAAACATGAATTGTTATTACGAAAAGTTCAAAACGCTCGGACGAAATATCACAAAGACACCATTTGTTCCTACAGACGAAAAGACTCGTTTTGAAATCACGGAAGAGATTTTCCAAATCCAAGCGACAGCGCTCGCGACTAGAATGCGCAATTCAAACATCCACAAACTCATCTTGGGTCTGTCAGGTGGACTGGATTCTACACTCTCTATGCTTGTGGCTATAAGATCCTTGGAGATCCTTGGTCTACCAAAAGAGAATCTGACACTGATTACGATGCCAGGATTTGGTACAACAAAAAAGACCAAGACTAACGCCGAAAAACTTGCAGAAGCTTTCGGAATAAAACTCGAAAGCATAAGTATCGAAAATGGGTCAAAAATTCAGTTAAGAGATGTAGGACATGATGGCGAAAAACAAAATGTAACGTTTGAAAATGTACAGGCTCGCTATCGCATGATGACCTTGCAAGATATCGCAAACGAACGCGGTGGGCTTGTACTCGGAACCGGTGACTTATCAGAACTTGCACTTGGATGGTGTACATTTGGTGGAGACCACACTGTTACATACAATGTGAACGGTGGAGTTCCAAAAACACTTGTTCAGCATGTCGTACGATATGCAGGCAAAGTTTACGGTGGATCTATTGAAGAAGTTTTGAATGAAATCCTTGGCACACCGATATCGCCAGAGCTTTTACGTGGAGACAAAGATAACCCAACGCAGAAGACAGAGGATGTTGTCGGGCCTTATGAATTGCACGATTTCTTCTTGTTTCATTTTTTACGTCGCGGAGAGAATCCATCAAAAATTCTTTACCTAGCAAAATATGCTTTTGGTGAAGAGTATGAGACAGAAACAATCCGTAAATGGTTGGGGGAATTCTTGAAAAGATTTTTTTCTCAACAATTCAAGCGCTCAATCATCCCAGACGGACCAAAAGTTGGATCGGTAACACTATCATCACGCGGAGACTGGCGCATGCCATCTGATGCTAGCGCCAAAATGTGGATAGAAGAATTGAATAATGTTATTATTTAAGATATGAAATTCGATACATCAAAACTTCTAAATCCGTGGGTATCTGTAGACGTAGTTGTCTTCACTTTGGAAAACAACGAACTCAAAGTACTTCTTACAAAACGCGCTAGTGATCCATTTATGGGATCATGGGCTCTTCCTGGTGGATTCCTGTTAAAAGGAGAAACTACAGAAATTGCTGCACGTCGAGTACTCAAGCAAAAAGCTGGGGTTAGTAGTGATGTATATTTAGAACAACTTTATACTTTTGATACACCGGGACGCGATCCGCGCGCTCCGGTGTTTTCTATTACTTATTTTGCTCTTGTGCCTATCGAAGATATCAAATTTGCAAAAACAGACAAAACTGAGAGCCCAGAATTCATATCTATAAACCATCTACCTCGCTTAGCTTTTGATCATAAAGATATTGTGAATTACTCAATTAAACGTCTGCAAGCAAAGATTCAATACACGAACGCTGCATATTCTATACTTCCAAAACTTTTTACTTTCTCTCAATTACAAAAAGTTTATGAAGCGATACTAGAACGCGCTATAGACAAAAGAAACTTCCGTAAAAAATTCATGCAACTTGGTCTGATCAAAGAAACCAAGAAAATGCTTCGCGGCGGCAAGCAGCGTCCTGCAAAACTATATGAATTTATCTCACACAAACCAGCTGAGCTAAAAAAGTTTTTCTAGGAATATAAATTTTTACTAACTATATACTCATAGACACCGTCGGCAATACTGTCAGGTTTTTCTCCTTTTTTAATTTTTTCACGTATCAGGGTTGCAGACATCGAACCGACAGGTTCTATCTCGGTACAAGAAATCTTAGCTAGAATTTCCCCATCTATATTTCCATCACGTCCGACAACATAAAAGTGGTGCGAAAGTATCTCATCTGCAAATTCCCAAGTTGGAATAGAATTTACAACATCGGTACCTGTAATAATCGAGAACTTGTGATCAGAGTATTTTTTATGAAGATGCCTGAGTGTTTGAAATGTATATGACGGGGTCGGCAAATCAAATTCAACCCTAGACACAAATACGCTATCTAGGTCATTTACCGCAAGCTCTACCATCTGTGCACGATCTTCACTAGGAGCAAGCGAGTTTGCGGGTTTGTCTGGATTTATTGGAGACACAACAACCCAGATTTCATCTGGAGAATTTTCATGATTTCTGACCTTTTGAATTACTTTTTTATGGTCGTCATGAATCGGGTTAAAAGATCCAAAGTATAGAGCTATGTGTTTCATATGGTGGATTATATCAAAATTTATAAAGCTTTCTCTTTGACAAAATGACCTAAATATGATAGAATACTGTTAGATATGTGCACTTGTTGCACTTTTAAAAAGTGCATGATATAGTGTATATAATACATTAAGTAAATTAAAAAACAAATATATGAAAGAAGCTAAAAAAGCACTCTTAATCATAGATGTGCAAAACGATTTTTGTCCTGGAGGCTCACTTGCTGTCACTGATGGTGATCGTGTGGTAGAACCATTGAACAACATGATCAAGCTTGCCCGCGAAAACGGCTGGCTTGTCATCGCCTCTCGTGACTGGCACCCAAAAGATACTGCCCACTTCAAAGAATTCGGCGGTATCTGGCCCGCACATTGTATCGAAGGTACTGGTGGAGCAAAGTTCAAACATGGACTTCTTTTTCCAGAAAAAACAGTAATCATCAATAAAGGTACTTCTAAAAAAGATGATGGTTACTCCCCTTTTGAAGGAACCGATACTGTACTTGATTTACCCCTTGCTCAAATTTTAAACATCAAGGGTATTACCGATATATTTATCGGAGGCCTTGCAACAGACTATTGCGTAAAAGCAGGAGTTCTGGATGCATTAAAAAATGGTTATGGTGTGTATCTTTTAGAAGATGCCATCAAAGCCGTAAATCTTAAACCCGATGATGGCGCAAATGCAATTGCAGAAATGCAAAATGCCGGTGCAATCATCACAACAACAACGGAGGTAATCAATGAAAAACGATAACTTTAATTTCCATCGTCTCGATGAAGAGACTATGGAAGGCAATATTGTTGAGTCAGTACTCGACGATGACTTCTACAAATTCTCGATGGGCCAGTTTATCTGGGATCATCCTGAATTGAAAGAAACAGAAGTTGAGTGGCACTTCAACAATCGGACAAAATCGATACAGCTGGGCAATATTATTTCCGAAAAAGATTTCTTTGATCAAATCGAAGGGATTAAAAATTTCGGGATCGATAGTTCAGGGTTTCGTTTCTTGCGAGGGCTTGAAATCTACGGAGACAAAATGTTTTCCGATGATTATCTAAATTTCCTCAAAGGAATTAAATTCCCGGAAATTAGTTTCGGAAGAACCGATGAAGGCCAGCTTGATATAAAGTGGAAAGATACATGGAACACTTCTATGCATGCAGAAATGCCAATACTACGTATTGTTAGTGGTCTGTATGTTCGAGCTCAACTCAAAAACAAGAGCAAGCTCGAACGCGAAGCATTCTATGCCGAAGGAATCAAAAGACTTGCGCTAAAAGTAGCAAGGTTGAAAGAACACAAAAATGTTGTGTTCTCAGATTTTGCAAACCGCAGAACACCTTCGCCAATACTTCATGAATACATGGTAGTAAGAGCCGCTGAAGAACTCGGCAAACAGTTCAAAGGAACTTCCAAAACGAGTCTTGCGATGAAGCACGGACTTGACCCTATTGGAACTTGGGGCCCATGAGCTTGCAATGATTATCACAGCACTTCGTTTTGATGGCAGCCGCCAATCAATCGAGCAAGCTCAGATAGAGTTGCATACAAAATGGCTCAACCAGTTCGGTGAGGGTATCGCCCTGTCACTGCCAGACACATACGGCACACAGTTCACACTGGATACACTGCCAGATGAAATCGTGAGCAAACTAAAAGGTTTCAGGATTGATTCTGAAGATCCGTTTGTATCGATCCCGAGATTTCAAGAGAGATTCGTCAGAGCCGGTATCGATTACAAAAACAAATTATTCGTGCCGAGTGATGAACTCAATCTCGACAAGATGATCGCCATCAGTGATGCGTTCGGCGCATCGAGTATGATTAGTCACGGCTGGGGTGGAGGATTTGGAAACGACTTTGGTTTCAATAAAGTTTCAATTATCTGTAAACCATATTCGGCAAATGGAAAGTTTTGCGTAAAACTCTCCGACAATGTCGAAAAGGCAATCGGTGAATACGGAACTGTTAAAAAATACAAAGAAGCGCTCAACTACAAAGGCGAGTATGCAAAAGTTTGTATTTCATAAGTTCACAAAGGCGGGAAAATTCCCGCCTTTTATTATTAATGTATAATCAATCTATATGACACACAAATTCGATAGAGTAGCTATTTTCTACAGACCCGACATCTCTGGCGGCAGCACATGGGAGAAGAAAATCATATCAAAACTAAAATCTTTAAATAAAAAAATTGAAATCGGGTCTAAGCGTCCGAAGGTGGTTATTGCTCTAGGTGGAGATGGAACAATCATGGAAGCCATCCGCAATTTTAAACACTTCTCCCCTCTTTTTATAGGACTGAACTTGGGCCACGTCGGATTCCTCGCGACTATTCGCGAGAAGAAAAATTTTCTAAAAGGCATCGAAAAAATATACAAAGGTGAATATACAGTTTCAGAGCGAATGATGCTCCACGTCGGAGTCGTACGTAAAGGCAAAGAGATCTACGAGACCCAAGCTCTCGGCGATATGTATATTCAAAACCTCACAGGACTTCTCGATCTCGATATCCATATCGATGAGCATCTAGTTCAGCGTGTTCATGGAACAGGTGCTATAGCAAGCACCGCGAGTGGTTCTACGGCCTACAACTTGTCACTACATGGTCCGATAGTTATGCCAGATATAAACTGTATCGTAGTGAACGAAATCCTCGATCACAACACTCCGACACCTTCTATGATTATCAAGAAAACTAAACGTGTTTCTTTCCATATTAAAAATTTCCGCCGACGCAACGAAGTACTGCTCGCAAAAGATGGCCTAGATATTGACGTAGGTATGTGGACCGATGGAGTGCTCGTCATGCGCCTGCTTCCAGGCGACATAGTCCATGTAGCGCGCGCTCGCGGGAAAATAAAACTCGCCGAGATAGAAAAAGATTATTTCTTCAAAAGTATCCAACAAAAATTCACATTCAAATAGTAGAAAAGGCGGACAATTGTCCGCCTTTTTGTTATTTAATTTTTTCAACATTCTCACCAGCTTTTTCTTTACTGGTAATATATGTGAAATGAAATTCTTTTGCCACTTCCGGCATTACTACCATACCTTCACATTCTGCCAATGCTTGTTTGCAATGCCTGAAAAATATTGGCATATAATTTTTTGGAAGATTAAGCATAGCAATCATTGATCGTACGTTTTTCAACACATTCATCTCGTAACGCTCCTGGCGCAATCCGATTACACTAAAAGAAATATAGTCTTCCAGTATCCGCTCATACTCGAGCACAGGTAAAGTTAAGCGCTCTTCGGAATACGATCTGTTTATTGTTGGTAGATTTTCATACCAGAGCTTGCACCAAGCCGCATTGTTTTTACGAAACTTGCGCAAATAACCTAAAACCTTATCTGCGTCTGGATGCTGATTCATAAGACCAATAACGTTATCTTCCGGCGCACTTAAGATAATCCTCTGTCGAAAGTCGAGCATTTCATTCGCAGTAGGCTTTTTATGACGACCAGCAAACCTAAGGAGATCGTACATGATTGTGTAATCGAGAGATTTTTCACGCATCTCCGGAATCCGGTAATAAGTGAATATCTCGGTCTCGTTTGACGCAACCCATTCGTTTACATTCATGATTTCAGCAAATGACTCAAAGGTCATATTGGCCCGCGGTGAAAGCGGATTGCGGAAAAGCATGTGAGTAAAGTCGTGAGCAAAATACATATCACGCACGAAATCATTTTTATAGTAATCTCCTCTGTCCAGCACAAAATTGAAGTACTGGGTGAAATGAGAAAATTCTTCAGGGGTCGATTGTTCGAAGAATATCGGCGCCCGGTTATCGATCACAAATTGAATCAAACCTTTATAGAAAGGATTTGATTTAAATTCGCGTGTACGAAATACATGCGAGAAAATATAGTTTTCATACTCCTCGACCGTATCAAAGATTTTAAAGTTTTTCATAGTGTACGTTTGGTTGAATTATACCACATATATTAGTATTCTGCAAGTATATTCCCTTTGAACTAAAAGTATTGTATTATCATTCCGGCACAAAAACATTTCATTTAAAAAAACAAATATGGAAAAAGGTTACGTAGACGTACTTTTAGGTCTCCAATGGGGAGACGAAGGCAAAGGAAAAATCGTAGATTATCTTTCGCCACAATATGACATCATTGCCAGATTCCAAGGCGGCCCAAATGCTGGACATACCTTGTATGTAAAAAACAAAGAAGGGAAACAGGAACGAATAGTTCTGCACGTTGTCCCATCTGGACTTACAAGAGAAGACGAGCTCATGGGGGTTCTCGGAAATGGTATGGTGATATGCCCTATCGCATTCAAGGATGAGATAAAAAACATCTTTGATATAACAGGTATTGATGTATGTGAAAAACTCATCATCTCTACAAACGCACATATGATTGTTCCGACTCACAGGCTTTTAGACAAAGCGAGTGAGATTGCAAAAGGTAAAGGCGCAATCGGGACAACCGGTAAGGGTATCGGGCCATGCTATATGGACAAAGCTGGCAGAAACGGCATTCGATTTGAATCATTGATTGACTTGAGTAAATTCAACGAAGAATACTTAAGACTTGAAAACAAACATCGTGAAATACTCAAACAACAATATGGGTACACCGATGAGCAAATCAATGCTGAGATCAAAGAGCAATGCTACAGCTTCAAAAGATCAATTCTTTTTATCAGAAGAAAAATGATTCGACAGATAAAGAGGACTGAGTATTGGCTGAACGAACAAATTCGTGAAGGCAAAAAAGTTCTCGCAGAAGGCGCACAAGGGACCATGCTCGACATCGACCACGGAACATATCCGTTTGTAACTTCATCTAGCACTATTGCTGGTGGAGCTTGCACAGGACTTGGAATATCACCACTTTTGATTCGCAAAGTGATCGGTGTAACCAAGGCCTATTGTACACGTGTAGGCAACGGAGAATTTCCGACAGAAATTACAGACCAAATCGGTGAACAGATCCGCAAAGACGGAAATGAGTTTGGTTCAACTACTGGTCGCCCGCGTCGCTGTGGCTGGATGGACTTCCCTGCTCTTGAATATTCGTTTTTGATAAACGGCGTGACAGATCTGATCATCACTAAAATTGATGTATTCAAAAACCTCTCTGGTTTTAAGGTATGTAGCGAATACATGGTGCAAGATAAAGTAAGTAGAGAATATCCAGTGGATTGCGACAAGGCCCTACCTCTGTATGAACAATTTGAATTCGACGAACACGAAAGAATGAATCTCGGAAACATCACCGACGAAGAAGAGTTTGGAAAAGGTATGAAGCAATTTATTTTCTTCATGAGATTGAAACTCGAGAACACAGGTGTTCAACTGGCTGGAGTATCAAACGGACCAGAGTGCGAAAAGTATATTGATATAAAGAGTCTGCAAACTGTATAAAACAAAAACCCGAGTTAATCTCGGGTTTTAATATTTTTAGAGAAAAGTTTCTCCAATTTGTCTCCAACTTTCAAATCGGTGAGGTATGTCAGTTATTGACTTATTTGAAATAATGTTATACAATACTAATATAAAAAGTACAAATAATGAAGACAGAAAAAACCAGATACCGCACTATTTCCGATGGACATGTAGAATTTCTACAATATTATCGCACCTACAAAGTATTCTTTGGGCTCATCAAATTAAGCGCATGGACCAATGTTTGGTACCCTTACTTTGACAAGCTATGGGGACGAACACTCGACTCCTCTGGATATAACGGATATGCTTGCACTTACAATACAAACCTTGAAAAATTCAAGGATGATTGGCCAAACATAGAAGACTACTTCAAATGGGCAGAAGAACAGCAGAAAATACTTGAAGCAGAGGCAAAAGAGTATAAGGAAGAGATAGAGAAAAAGAAAGGTGAAGTAAAGATGTTGTAAAAATACAATAACTAAACTTCTTAAAGCATCATTTTTAAAGTGATGCTTTTTTATTTGATTTGCGTCACGAATACTAAGTCTACTAGTATTACTTCGAAACACTGGACGGATTAAGTACTTGCTTGTGATCCACAATAATTTGTTCGCCATCGCTCTATGTGGTCACGAATCACTAAGTATTTTATTTCGATTACTCATAAAATACAAAGTGTTCGCGACCCCACCTCGCCTGTCGCAGGGCGACATGACTGCGGCTTCACCGCGTAGCAAAAAATCCCAAGCAGTTGGGATTTTTCTGTTGTGCTTGTGGTCACGAATCACTAAGTATTTTATTTCGATTACTCATAAAATACAAAGTGTTCGCGACCCCGGCTCGTGGTTTTGTGTGCTCACAAAACATCACTGCGCCCGTCACACATAACAAAAAGACTGGAGCAGTCCAGTCTTTTTGTTATGTGTGAGCCTAATCGAGATGCGACCCAAAGATTCATTGCCCTGTAAGGATTATTTTAACCTTTCCTTGGCGTCAGATCGACCCTTCTCGAGAGTAGCTTTCTTTGTATACAAATGAGGGTTTTGCTTCCTATCTTGATCTAGTAACCATCGAAATACTGCGACCACTCTATCACTTTCTTCTTTAGTCCAATTTTTAGGATTTCTTTTATCTTCTTGGTTCATAAAAAGTGACAAAAGTGACACAGGTTCGACTATAAAAGTTACAGATTACTGTAACTTTTATAGTCTACAAACCCCAAGAATCATGAGCTTCTTTTGTGTAATGATTTAAAGTTGTTTTTGGGTGATTATTCATATCAAATTGAGAGATTGCATCTGCTATCGGTTCCTTTTTAAAAGGGATATGAATAATTCCAACCTGCCTGTTGCTTATTGCTTTAGATAATTCAGCAGGCCATAGATGCGAAAGAGCTGATGGATCCATAATTCTGTTGTATCCAGTGTAAGTAACTATAATTGGGATTTTGCAAGTTTCGACAGCGTACTTAATTTCAAAAGGAACCCAGTCAGTATCCAGTTTTGTAGTTTGACCAATAATCAAAAGTAAATGTTTTGAATTATTCATTCTTGCTATCAATGCTCGACGTAGAGTTTCCTTTCTACTTGAATCTCTAACAGCTCCTGTCTTTTCATGACTATTAGCAAAGCTAAAGTCATCATCTCTTACTCTCCAACCTTTCAGTAAACTGTAGTACTTCATATCTGAAGCGGTTGGGTTTGTTTCTCCGTCTGCATGAAAAGCTATGTATGTTCCACTTCTGTATGCCATAAATTAATTATGTAAAGACTTTAAAAAATCTTGAATTTCTAATAAATTAACCTTTTCTTTATCTTCTTCTCGTATTATCAAAACCAGTTCCTTTGAAATTGTCTCAACTCTTGAGTTAATGATAAATGACAAAAGAATTAGATTGATTGGTAGCTTAAATGAAATACCAGGAACTCTTGCTAGGTTTGTACCCATAACAGGCATAACGATAGTTTTTTGCTCTCCTTCAATTCTGATCTTAGTCCAAAGGTTTTGAAGCGATACCCATAGGCTATTTATATCCGAGGTGGCTTTTAGATCAGATCCCATTCGGCTATAAGCACAGCAAAAAAACTTCCTATTCGGTGTTGAGAGTGCTACTACTGTGCCAATTTTATATCTCTTATTTTTACCTCGAGTTTTCTCTGTGTCTTCTTCTGATTCTTCATTTTGTAATAATGTATCAAGATCAGTATCAAGTTTGTTTTGATTATTTTCATACATTGAAACTAAAAACTGACCTTGCATACTATCCTTACTTACAACATCACCTATCTCTGTATCAAAAGTATCACTGAACCCAATCACAAGATGTCCAGATTGGTCGAATATATTACCAACCTTTATACCGATTTTTACATCAGGATTTGAAAATGATTCAGAAAAACTAGTTTGTGGCCATGCTCTAAAGAGAGCAATAATCGCAGATATAATGATCACTGAAACCCACCCTTTCCATCCATAACTAGGAAGATTTGTATAACTAAAAGTAACTACCTGAATGATCCCACTAATCACACCAACTGACACAAGAAAGTTCGTACCAAATTTACGAAACATTCTTCTTGAAAGAATAGAATTTATCATAAGCCGAGTTGTTGATACACAGAATCAGTATATGTATATCGATGATCTTGATAATCTATATGATTCTTCCATTTATGATAATTATCTGGAAAATGATCTAAGGCATACTGAATCGCCTTTAATTTAAAAGGTACTGAAATAGTATATTTCCAGTCTTTAATGGCAGAAGGACAAAGGTTATCATCGTAACCTTTTTTATTATTTAAATTAACAATTACTATCGGTATGTCTTTTTTTCTTGCCAACTCAATTTCCCATGGTAAAAATTTTCTCAGATACTTAGTATTATCTCCGACCAATAAAAGCATTTGTTTAGAGTTTGCCATTCGTACTCTAAGTTGAGCTTTTATTGATTCTTCGGTGCTTGTATCCCTCGCACTATTTAGGTCATGAGCATTTAAAAAATCAAATTCAATATGATCATGTTCTTTCCATGCAGTCATTAAGCGATAATATTTCATATTGTTATCTCCATCGAAAGCAACATAAGTTTTATTCTTGTAGGACATATTGTTTATCCACGAGGTGGAAATGGGTCATTTCCATAGCTGTTACGCTCTTGGATCTTTCCGTCTTTACCATGAATAAAATGTTCAACCTTTGATTTTTCGGCAACTTTTTCAGCTCTATCAAGAGCATTATTTTTTGTATGATGTGAAGAGACAGGAGTTGATGATCCCTCTTTTTTATTTTCCCACATACTACGATCCGAATTGTATACCGTGTGTATATTTTTGTTAGCCATATATTTATAAATTAACTTTTAATAATTCCGACAACCTTTCCACTTAACTGGAAATCATCACCCTCATGAATAAATATCGGGAGATATTTATCAGTTGAATCCGCTTCAAGAACGATACGATTGTTTGCTTTGTCATTTTTGTATCTCTTGATAGTTGCCATTCCGTCTATAACAGCGACAACGATATCTCCGTTCTTGTAGTTTTTATACCCACTATCTACCAAAACGAAATCTCCGCTCTCTATAGTATTCTTGTCATCTACTTTTGCGAGATTCATACTGTTACCGTCTGCGATAACAGAGTAGAGATCTTTCTTGTTGTATGGCAACATAGAAGATGAAACCTTGAGATACTGCTGAATATTTTGTTCGGCAAATATAGTTGCAGGACCACAGTTTGCAGATCCAACAACAGGGAGTGAGAACACTATATTGACGGTTGATTTCACAAGACCTCGCTTTACAGGCTTTATAACCCCTTGTTCAAGGTTCATCTGAATCATTCCAGCCTTTTCAAGCTGTAATAAGTGATATTTCACTATCTGCGGTTTGTCAGGCACGCCAATTTTATCGGCTATTGTTCTAAGGCTGTATGATCCAATGTTGTTCGGATCACTATCTATGAGAGCTAAAAGCTGTTTCTGTTTGTTGTGCATACACTCATTATAGCATACTTTTAAACCTGCAACAATATCCATTTGACAGTTTTAACACCCTTTTGGTATACTTTCCCTATGGAGCAAAGTTTGCAATTAAATCGAGTAGCACAGCTTCCAAAGAAAGGTGAAAAAGTCATCGTTCTTCAGCTTACCGACATTCAATTGCACTCTAATGCAAGACCTACCCAATCGGTTGGTGGTGCAATACGACGCTCCATAGAAAATAATAAGCCTGGTCGTATCTTTTCTTCTCTTGAGAAGAAGCAAGAATCGAGTGTTGATCAAAATTCAATAGAGTTCACAATGCCGTTTGCAATGAACGATCCTGTTCTAAGACAAACAATCCATGATTACCAACAACAAGGTTATCGTGTGTTGATTCAAATGCCGAAGTCAGGATTACCAATTCATCTTGGCAAGGATGCTGTCGAATTTATGAACAGTACTCGAGGAAAGCGAATCTTGAGGAAGATAAAGAAAGACAAAGGAAATTAAATAAATACGCGTCGTAAAAGCGAATAGTGCAACGCCACAAGCCATGCCTATTCCGCGCAAGAAGTAGTTTGAGGTTTTTCGGACCTCTACTTATTTCGTGTGTGGAATAGGCTTTTTCTATATCCATACATTTTATTAAAGATTAATTAATAAAATGCTATGAAAAAACTTTCATGGACTACAGGAGTTCGAGAGGTCAAAGACCTACTCCCTTGGCAAGAAAACCCAAGAAAAATCTCAAAGGTTGCGTTAGATAAATTAAAGAAGAAGATCGTACAAAACGGCTTCCACAGTGTGATAGTGATTGATACTGACAATACGATTCTGTCAGGCAACCAAAGAAAGACCGCTCTCACAGAACTTGATATCAGCACCGTAGATGTGATGATCCCTAGTCGTAAGCTAAGTGATGCGGAACGAAGAAGGATCGGTATTGAAAGCAATATCAATGACGGCGAATGGGATTTTGAGAAATTGAAGTCATTTGATTTGGAACTGCTCCAATTTGCAGGATTCGATGAAAAAGAATTAGTGAAGTTTTGGGACGAAGAAAAAGACACTAAAGACGACAAGTTCGATGTAGACAAGGAGCTTAAGAAAATTAAAACACCTCAAACAAAGTTGGGTGATCTTATTGTCATGGGCAATCATAAGTTGCTTTGCTCAAGCTCGACCGATATCACTGCGGTTAAAAAACTGTTCGGAGATGATAGAGCTACTGCTATCTACAGTGATCCACCTTTTAATATCGGGCTTTCCTATGACAAAGGTGTCGGCAATAAATCCAACTACGGAGGGACATTTGATGATAATCAGTCGCCTGAAGCGTACAAGGAATTTATACGCCAAGTTCTTACGTCATCACTCGCCATATCAACCAAAGATACTCATGTCGCATTTTGGTGTGATGAAGCGTGGGTGTGGGTTTTTCAAACCCTGTATATGGAACTAGGCGTAAAGAACCGAAGACTGAACATTTGGATCAAGAACAACTCTTCGCCTATACCAACCGTCGCATTTAACAAGTGTGCGGAGTATTGCGTGTATGGGACAAAAGGGTCGCCTTACTTGTCTGATCTAATCAAAAATCTTAATGAGATTCAAAACAAGGATTGTACTACTGGCAATCAACTTCTTGAAGATATCTCTAATATCTGGGCAACCAAGCGACTACCATCGAACCAAATGGAACACCCTACAAGCAAAAATCCTGAACTACACCACAAGTTCATCATGCGATGCACGAAGCCAGGAGACATAATCTTTGACGCTTTTTCTGGTTCTGCCAGCACCATGATTTGTGCGGAACAATTGGATCGCAAGGTGTACTCTCTTGAAATTGAACCCGTGTTCTGCGACTTGGCAATTCGCAGATACGAAAAACTGACTGGTCGCAAAGCAAAAGTAATCAAGAACTTCTATGAAAAAGAATAAATTTCAAGATCAGTTCCTTGATGAACTGCGAAAAGTACCGATTGTTCAAGTGGCTTGTGAGAAGACAGGATTATCTCGCAATAGTATTTATCGTTGGAGAAAAGATGATAAAGAATTTCTCAAGAAAATGGATGATGCCCTTGCCGAGGGTGTCGCATTGGTAAACGACATGAGTGAAAGCCAACTACTCACACTCATTAAGGAGAAGAATTATCCTGCAATTAGCTTCTGGCTTAAACACCGCAATGATAACTATAAAAATAAGCTAGAGATCACTACTAAAGAAGATTCCGAACAGCTTACACCGTCACAGCAAAAATCGTGAAGCAGGCACTTAAACTTGCCAACATCACAAAGTCGAAATCAATTAAAAACATTAATTCTAAAAAGCACCATGACTAAAATAATTCCAAATGCATTGGTGAATACCATGCTCAAAGATCGTTCTGTTCGTACCTCTATTACCAAAGACAGTTTTCTGTATTTCTTCCACTTCTACTACGCCCACTATGTGAAATACGAAACTGCTGACTTTCAAAAAGAGATTATTCATAATCTTGAAAAAAGCTCGACAGAGAATATGTACGTTGTCGCATTCCGTGGATCAGGAAAATCTACTCTGGTAACAACTGCATATCCTATCTGGGCAATACTTGGAAAACAGCAAAAGAAGTTCTGTATTATCTTTTGCCAAACTCGTGCACAAGCAAAACAGCACATGATGAATATCCGTACTGAGCTTGAGGGTAACGATGTTCTTAAAAAGGATCTTGGACCATTCCAAGAAGAAAGTGATGAGTGGGGTTCGTTCTCATTAGTATTCAAAAAGCACGGAGCAAGAATCACCGTAGCTTCTGCCGAGCAAAGTATCCGTGGTATTCGCCACAACGAACACCGTCCAGACTTAATAATCTGTGATGACGTTGAGGACGTGCAATCTACCAAAAACCGTGAGGGACGAGACAAAACATATCACTGGCTTCGAGGTGAAGTTATCCCTGCTGGCGATAGAAACACTCGACTAATTATTGTTGGAAACTTACTCCACGAAGATTCACTCTTGATGCGTATTAAAGACGAAATTGCCAAAGGTAAAGCAAAAGGAATATTCAAAGAGTACCCACTGATAGATAATCACGGCGTGTGCTTATGGTCAGGTAAATACAAAAGCGAGAAAGACCTTGAGGATGAAAAGTTGAAGGTTTCTAGCGATATATCATGGCAACGAGAATACCTGTTACGCATTATTCCAGACGATGATCAAGTTATTTATCCTGAATGGATCAACTACTATGACGAATTGCCTGGCGAAAAGCACCGAGGATATCGAGGTACTTATGCAGGTGTCGATCTTGCGATTTCAGCTTCAGAAACTGCCGATGATACTGCTGTTGTATTTGCTCATATATATTCACGCCGTGAGAAAATGCGAATATACATATTGCCTAACCCTATCGCAAAGAAACTTAACTTTCCTGCACAAGTAGATCTCATGAAAGATATTCGTAGCACCATGCTCATAAAAAGTACCGATGAACTGTTTGTGGAAAGCGTAGCGTATCAGGAAGCACTACCGCAAATGCTTGAACACCAAGGTGTTAAGGCGACAGCAATCAAACCTAAAGGAGACAAACGAACTCGACTTGCCCTAACTTCGACTGCAATAAAATCATCAAAGATATTATTCCCAAGACAAGGATGCGAGAGACTTATTGAGCAACTTGTAGGGTTTGGAGTAGAAAAGCATGATGACCTTGCCGATGCATTTTCGTTGCTGATAAACTCAACTATGGATAAGCATGCCAAAGATTCAACATGGCTTATGTACTGGATGGGAGATGAAGAACCTTTGTACTATAGAGATTATGTTGATATGGACATAAAAAAGTAGTCGCGAGTATGCGACGTATCTCTAGTTCTGCATAGACTATGCACCACCAACTGGTCTGTCATTAATTAATATATGACAGAAGTCGAACAAAGCCAGATGAAATATTGCTTGTACGCTCGTAAATCAACCGAAGCAGAAGAAAAGCAAGCCCTTTCTATTGATTCCCAAATCAAGGAAATGAAGCAGATTGCCGAGCGAGAAAATCTAACCATAGTTGAGATCCGTAAGGAATCTCACTCTGCAAAAGAATCTGGACAAAGACCAGTATTTGAGGAGATCGTAAAAGATATTGATACGGGGATATTCAACGGAATCATTACATGGGCACCTGATAGATTATCTCGTAATGCAGGTGATCTTGGAAAACTTGTAGATAGAATGGATCAAAGGAAACTGATTCAGATCAAAACTTTTGGTCAGACTTTTTCCAATTCACCAAGTGATAAGTTCTTGTTGATGATCCTTTGTAGTCAGGCAAAACTCGAAAATGATAACAAGAGTATTAATGTAAAGCGTGGTATGAGAGCTAGATGTGAAATGGGTTTATGGCCAGTACAACCACCAACAGGATACAGAAAGCCTAATCAACGACTAGCTAAGTGTGAGGTAGAAATCGATCCAGAACGATCTGATACCATACGACAAATATTCGAGAAGATTAGTTATGAAAAATGGAGCGTATCGAAAGTACACGCATGGCTACGATACGATCTTGATTTCAAAACCCATAGAGGTTTTCATCTAAGTTTAGGAAATGTATTCAAAATTATAAATAATACTTTCTACTATGGTCGCTTTGAGTTCCCACAAGGATCAGGTGTTTGGTATGAGGGAAAGCATAAACCCATTATCACTAAAGAGTTGTTTGATGAGACCAGAAATTCTATCAAGTCGCAGACGATAAAATCACAAGGTAAGGAGTTCGCCTTTACGCGAATTATGAAATGTGGAGCTTGCGGATCAGGTATTACTGCCGATGAAAAATTCAAGAAGTTATTGAATGGTGGAGTTAACCGACATGTATATTATCGATGCACAAAAGCCAAAGACAGGAATTGTAAAAATCCTGCATTAAACGAAACTGAGCTTATCGAATCACTACTCGATATGGTTGATACCTTGAACATAAACAAGGTAAAACTCACCGCAAAGCTTGATATTGAAATTCAAAAGTTTAAGAAATTGCAGGCAATGTTCTTAGGAAAGAAAAAGACAGAAAAAATAGAACCGATTGATCTCAAGGACTACACAAAATTTGTACTAAAAGAGGGATCTCCACTAGAGCAGAGATCCATCTTGGAATGTATCAGTAGTGAGTTGGTTTTGAAGAATAAAATAATAAAAATTACTTAATCTTAATTATTGATTCAGTTGTTTTATCGTAAGTGTAGTTAACAATCTCTCCCTTTATTATTAGTTCAATCACATTTCCGATCACCATAATTGGTGCAATAAACCACTCTTTCGGAGTGTAGTTTTTTCCATTGTTGTCAGTGATTTCAATATCTAGACAGGAATCACTAAAGAAGCGATGTATCAATCGTTCAAATCTTTGAGGATTCATATTGAAACATCTATAGGTCGCAACAATAGACACTGGAGCCATGAGATAAGTTGGATCTTGCTGTGCGTTTTTTATACGATCTTCAACACTCGTAGTCGAGAACCCAATCTTGAAAAGATTTTTTGTACTAGAAATTCTAGGATTATCACTTAATGACTTAAGTACATAGATATAGCCAGTTTCTGAATCTCCGTCTTCAACGCTTGCAATATCTTGATTATCTTTTACGGCATAGCCCGCGTCAGACAATCTCTTTCCTAATGATCGCAAAAGCACACTTGATTCAGTACCGTTTTCGTAAATACAACGAGTTCGTCGGTTTATCTTTTGACTGTTTCCTCGATATGGATCATAGATCTTTTCTAGATATATTAAGACACCACTAAGAACAAAGAAGTCTCCTTGCTTCATCTCGCTTTCAACGAAAGTGGCAAGTTTTTTAGTACCATTTTTTAAATCTCTCTGAGTCTGTGCAAATAAATGCTCATACTGGTCAAAATCAGCACAAATCTCTCTTTGAGCCACGAAGTCAGGATCAGAACGATCTTGTCGTATCTCTGGAACATTCTTTATGTTAAAAACAGAACTATCTTCAATAGAAAGTAAGTCCAGATCATCATCTTCAAAAATATCACTTACTGTATCAATATCTTTTTTCTCAATCTTTAAAAGACCATGAGTATCATACTTACTTAGGAAGTCTCGTTGCTCTTTATTTTCTCTGATGTGCTTAAGGCGTGATGCGAGTTTGTGTTCATGAATATCTCCGCCACTTTTAGGTTCAGCATTATGTACTGCAAAGAACTCATTTATTTCCATAAATGATTCTGTTAAACGATCATCAGGCGTAGCAGAAACAGCTTTCTTGTCTATGTCGAGAAGACCTAAGTCATCATCATTTATTAAATCTAGTAAATCGTTTTTATCCATATTAATTTTGAATTTGTTCAGCCTTGAGCTTCTTCAAGTACAGTACCGCTTCCGCCAAACGCTTCTCAAGGGGGTCAGACGAAGATATGTCTGGCTTTCGACCTGTTTGTATTGTGAACTCCTTAGCTTTAGGCCATAGGATCTTAACTTCTTCTGGTGTCATCTCGATTCGAGATGAATCAATTGTATCTTGAATAACCTTAAGGATACTTGAAGTCACTGATTTTGAGAGAATCTCAAAAGCTTCTTGGAACGGATTGATACTGTCGATAAGGTCAATATTTAGATCATCAATATTCACAAACTGACCTGCCATACGAACAAATTTCTTATCACCAACTTCTTTGATTTCTCCGTTCTTGATTACAGAATCAACAACAACGTGTTGACGAACTTCCTCTACTTCAAGATCTGTTAGATCAGGGTATTTCATTTGAATAATCTTTGGGATCATTACTTTGTTGATTACCTCGGGATCAACATTTCCAGGCAACGCTTTAATCATTTGATCATCTTGAAGAATTGAAGCTTTGAGGTCGTTGATATCAGATTCAATAATCTCTCGCACACGATCAGTACTTGGTGCTTTAAAACCCTTTATTTTTATTTCACCTGGAGTAAAGGTAGTGTCATCATTTGGGAATCGTGGTTTGAAGTTATAGTGCGGAGCCATGACTTGTTCCATAAGCAAAGAACAAGTGATCGCCTTGAGCATGTTGTTTACTGACACTTTAACCTCGCCGTCTTTTGCATCAGGCTGAGCAATAAGATTAGTAAATTGTGCATGAGTTTTGTTTGCACTGTCACGAGTACAGCGACCGATAATCTGAATGATCTCCGTGAGAGAGCTTCGGTAGCCCACAGTCAAAGCATGTTCACAGTATGGCCAGTCAAATCCTTCCTTTGCCATACCAAGAGCAATAATGATATCCATGTCATCCTCCTTTTTCATTGTGCGGAGGTAGTTTGAAATCTTATCTCGATCAACTGAATCATCGACAAGGTTTGCTACTTTAAGCATCTTTCCGTCACCGTCACGCTTTACATAGATAACACCGGTCTCATGATCTTGATGATCTACTTCTCCAATAATGTCCAAGATTAGATCAACCTCGTTGAGCTTGTCTTTTGTAGATTCTCCAGAGTTTACGTTTGGAATGTGTAAAATCGTTTTCTTATTCGTATCCAAAACCTCAGCAATCGCTGATGTGTATTTACCTTGATAAAAGTGATATCCAATACCCAAGGTTTTTAAATAGGTATAACCGTTCAATTGCTGATAGTAGTTGTATGTCACTTTCTGGAACTTTGCCTCATCTTGTGGCAACAGAACTGCAACACCATCGCCTCGAAAATATGATCCAGTCATCGCAATGATATGAGCATTCGAGTTCGTCATTATTCCATGCAGAACTCGTCCCAAAATACTGCTTTCCTTGTCGGCAGACACATGATGAAATTCATCGATCGCAATGAGAATGTCATTAAATTTTGCATCTTCAATTTGCTCACATGCAAAACGAAGAGTGGCATGAGTACAGATAAGAATCTTCTCATCGTTATCCATAAAATTCTTGAATGCCTCAACCTTTCCTTTGGCATTATCAAGACCTGGGGTACAAAGGTTATAGTTATCATTTGGTTTCCAGTCTGCGAAAAATCCATTATCAGTTAGATTGGTTTCGCTAAATGATCCACCAATTGATTTTTCAGGAACGGCGACAATCACTTTTTTGATACCTTGATTAGTCAGCTTATCTAGAGCAAGGAACATCAAAGCACGAGATTTTCCCGATGCTGGAGGAGCTTTCAAAAGTAGGTATTGAGCTGTTCTTTTCTCAAATGCTTTTGCCTGCATTTCACGCATACCAAAATTATTGATTTTGGTACTTTCTCCTGTTTGGGCATATGTTGCTTCTGCAACTTGAATGGTTTTCATAAAATTATTTGTTAGTTTTTCTAGTAATCATCTCTTCATAAAGTTTGAACAAGTGAGCTAGTCGATCCTCGTCACCTTCAAACGGTTTGCTTCGGTATATCTGATCTATTGCTTGATCTAAATATTTGTGAGCTTCTCGCAATCCGTCAGGCATTTTATTTGGATCATATAATTCAGCTATTGTTTTGTCTGGATATCTTTCTCGCTCGCTGAGAATATTATATGCATGGGTACTAAGTGCTTCTTTTTGTTTTTCTGTAATAGCAGGAAAAGGAAACGTATTGTACGACAACGCAGTCAGGTATCGAATACTTTCTCCTAATTTTCCCGAGGTCAACCTTACCCACAGTAGATGCATTTTTGAACTTATTACTGAAAATATGTAGGTTGGCGGATCATAAATAACTGCTGCCGAACTCAAAACTATTACATCTTTTGATGAAAAACCTATTGGCATGTATTCTCTTCTTTCAGAAAAAACAATTGGAATAATTATTAAAGAATTTTTTGCAGTATGAGTATATCTAAATTGATGTGGTCTCTTAACAAGACCTCTTGCCACATCGCCACCGTTCATTCTAAATTCTCTAACTCGATTAATTCTTTCTGCAATTTCAGGTATTCGCTCTGCATCCTTACGGTCCTCATCATTAATCCATAGACACCACCTATCAATATGGTTAATGAATTCATCTGATCCAATTGCTCTTCTCAGAAACTTTCTTGCATCTGGGTATTGATTTTGGAGCTTATTCTTTTCTGTTGTATTTAATGTTAAATTTCCAGCTTCATAAGGACTATTACCAGTAATCATGACTGGGAAGTTAGAAATTGGTTTTAAAGATTTAGAAATATAAAAATCATCACCATTAACTAAGTAACCGTTTATATTTTTTACTTCCAATTTAATATTTCCTGTATAAAGATATTTTTTACCCTTAGATCTATTCCTTATGCCAATGATAGAACAAGTAACACCTGCTTTATTCTTTGCATTATTACTCCATGTAAAGGGCTTGTATGCAAAAAAGATTTCTTTGTTTAAAATAGAGATTTTAGGCCACATCTGTTCGACCTGAGATCCTTCACATAACGAACTCGTAGTAACAAAAGCAAACTTACAACTGTCTGTTATGTACAAGGCCGCTTTTATAAACCAACAAGCAACATAGTCCAATTCTTTATAATTACCGATTTTGTCAAAACAAATACCCATATCCTCTTTTTGCTCTTTAGATTGTGATTTACCTCCTAAGTAAGGAGGATTACCGACTACGTATATCTCATATTCATTACCCGACTGATCCTTACGAGTGCACACTTCGTCCCAATCAATACGAGTAGCATTTGAACATACAATTTTCCCGCTTTCTTTTAGAGGAAGTGTGGGTTTCAATTTACCAAACTCTTCTTCAAATCTTACATTAATCTGGTGTTGAGCTAGATAGAGAGATAATTTTGCTATTTCATGTGCGAAATCGTCTATTTCAATACCATAGAAATGGTTTAAAGTAATACCAGACATAGTACTATTCCAACCCTCTTGTGTAGCAAATGAATTTTGCAAATTTAGCAACCTAATTATTTCAATTTCCAGTTTACATAATTCCTTATAAGAGATGATTAGAAAGTTACCTGATCCACAGGCTGGGTCAAAGATTTTAATTTTTGAAACTCGCTCACGGAGTTTTGTAAGCTTCTTGATATCGTTCTTTGAGTTTTCTAGTTCCTCATAGAGATCATTCAAAAAGAGAGGTTCAATCACTTTCATAATGTTTGGAACAGAAGTGTAGTGCATTCCAAGATTCTCACGCTGTCCTGGGTGAACAACTGCTTGAATCATGGATCCAAAAATATCTGGATTGATTGAACTCCAGTCCAACTTTCCACATTCAATAATTAGTTTTCGTGAACTTGCTGTAAATGTTGGCAACTTAATCTTATTTTCAAAAAGACCTCCGTTTACATATGGAAATTCCAAGAAATGTGATGCAAATTTTGATCGATCAGAATCCTTAGTATTTAAAATATTAAAAAGTGTAGAAAAGTAAGTGTCCATCTCGTCTCCATTTTCGTGGGTGTGAGAGTTCACAGAATTAGTAAACAATCCTGTTTCAGGAAAGATGCCAGTGTCTTCAGCAAAGAAACAGAACAGAAGTCTTGAAAGAAAGATGTTTAGATCATGACTATTATTTTTATAGTACTCAGGATCATCACTAACAATAGCCTGATACAACTTATCCATTTTGTAGGCTGCACGGATATCAGCAGGGTTTTCACTTACATGCTGTGATTTCTCCATTCCGCACCAAGGCAAAAAGAAAGCGTAATGCTTGCCTAGATCTTTAATTTCAATATCGAGTGTTTCTTTTGTTTTTGTATCAATAGCCAAAAACGTTACGAAATCCGTAACGATAATAAATCGAGGGTTAAACTTGTATG